>JBFXAJ010000014.1:0-84019 GCA_050184415.1 Bauldia sp. | reverse complement strand
TTGCCTTCCCTCGGGCGGTAGCGCGCGTCCATGCGCCGCGCCTGGAAGTCACCGCAGACCGAGCAGGACGAGATCTCGCGATAGGTGTTCTGCCCCGGCAGCCAGACCTCGATGTCATAGGTCCTCTGCGCGGCAAAGCCCATATCGCCCGTCGACAGCGTCATGACGCGGTAGTGGAGGTCGAGGCGCTTCAGCACCTCCTCGGCGCAGGACAGCATGCGCTCGTGCTCCGCCGCCGACTGTTCCGGCGTCGTGATCGAGATCAGCTCGACCTTGTTGAACTGGTGCTGGCGCAGCATGCCGCGGGTGTCGCGGCCCGAGGCGCCGGCCTCCGAGCGGAAGCAGGGCGTGAGGGCGGTGACGCGGAGCGGCAACTCGTCCTCGGACAGGATCTGCTCGCGGACGAGGTTCGCGAGCGAGACCTCCGCGGTCGGGATCAGCCACAGCTTCTGCACCTCATAGAGCCGCATCAGCTCCTCGAGCGCGATGGAGACGCCGCCCTCCTCCTGGCCGTCGCCGGTTTCGTCGCGGTTGCGGATCGCCCGGAGCGCATCCTCGATGTCGTAGATCGAAAGGCCGGTGCGGGCCGGGCCGGGGGCCGCGAAGAGGTCCTCGGCGAATTTCGGCAATTGCGCCGTCCCGAACAGCGCATCGTCCTTCACCAGGAGCGGCGGCTGCACTTCGGTGTAGCCATGCGTGCCGGTGTGGAGGTCGAGCATGAACTGGCCGAGCGCGCGTTCGAGCCGCGCGAGTTGGCCCTTCAGGACCACGAAGCGCGAGCCCGACATCCGCGCGGCGGCCTCGAAATCCATCAGGCGAAGCTGCTCGCCGATCTCGAAATGCTCGCGCGGCGTGAAGGCGTAGGCGCGCTTGACGCCCTCGATGCTGCGCTCGACATTGGCGTGCTCGTCGGGGCCGACCGGGACGTCGTCGAGCGGCGTGTTGGGGATGACCGACAGCGCGTCCCGAAGGTCGGCATCGAGCCGGCGCTCCTCGGCCTCGGCGCCGGCGAGGAACGCCTTGATCTCCGCCACCTCGGCCATCAGTCGGGCGGCCGTCGCCTCGTCCTTCGCAGCCTTCGCCTTGCCGATCTCCTTGGAGGCGGCGTTGCGCCGTTCCTGTGCCGCCTGCACTTTCGCGATATGCGACCGCCGGTGCTCGTCCAGCGCAATCAGCCGCGCCGCCTCCGGCCCCGCGCCCCGGTTCGTCAGCGCACGGTCCAAAGCCTCAGGGTTCTCGCGAATCCATTTGATGTCGAGCATGGTCGTCCGGAGCGGATGGGATGCGAAGCGCGGTCTTATACGCGAAGTTGCCGGCGGGTGTCAGGATGGCGATTGTGGCGTCGTGTGCCGTATGGCAACGCCTTGGCTCAATCCACCGCCCAGGAAAGTCGCGACTGGAAGGAGCAAGCTTCGGAGGGGGGCGCGGCAGTTCGGCGGGACTCGGCCGATAGGATAGCCGCCCTACCCGCTCGCAGCCGGCGTTGATGCGGCGGCTTCCTCCGCCTCCCGGGCCGCACGCCGCTTCTCCACCGCGCGGACGGCGAAGATCGACGCCTCGTAGAGCAGCAGCGTCGGCACGGCGAGGCCGATCTGGCTGATGACGTCGGGCGGGGTCAGGACGGCGGCGACGGCGAAGACGCCGACGATCGCCCAGCGGCGCTTCTTGCGGAGGGTGTCGCTGGTGACGATGCCGGCGCGGCCGAGGAGGGTCAGCAGCACCGGGAGCTGGAAGCAGATGCCGAAGGCGAAGATCAGAGCCATGATCAGGCCGAGATAGTCGCTCACTCGCGGCAGCATCTCGATCGCGACGTTGCCGGAGGCCGACGCCGGCATCTCCATGCCGATGAAGAAGCGCATCGCGAGCGGCATCACGAGGAAATAGACGACGGCGGTCGAAAGAATGAAGAGGATGAAGGTCGCGCCGAGGAACGGCACGAAGGCCTGGCGCTCGTTCTTGTAGAGGCCGGGCGCCGCGAAACGATAGATCTGGTAGGCGATCGCGGGGAAGGCGATGAAGAGCGCGCCGAAGAAGGCGAGCTTGATGCGCGTCAGCAGGAATTCCTGCGGCGCGGTGTAGATGAGGCGGATCTCGCGCCCCTCGCCGCCGGCCCATTCATAGGGCTTCACCAGGATCTGGTAGATCTGCTCCGACAGGAAAAAGCAGACGATGAACGCGCCGAGGACGACGAGCAGCGCCCGGATCAGACGTGTCCGCAACTCGACCAGGTGCGTGAGGATCGGCGCCCGGCTCGATTCGAGCTCGGCTTCCTCTTCGGTCGTGCGGACGTTCACGGCTTCGCCCCGTTTGCGGCCAGCGGCTCGGCGGGGACGTCAACGTCCGGCACATCCACCGGCTCGCCCAGGGGCTCGGCGACGGGCGCCGGCAGAGCCGCGGGTTGCATCGCCGCGCGTTCGAGGGCTGCGGCGCGGGACCGCGGCATCCCGGCGGCGTTGACCGGCGCGTGCCGGTCTGGCGGGTTCAGGCCGCGGCGGATGTCGGCGTCGGTGGTGCGCGACAGGTCGGCGACCTGCTTCTGCAGCGCCGCCAATTCCTCGTCGCGGACCGCGTCGTTGAGCTGGCGCTGGAAGTCGCGGCCCATGCGCTTCACCTTGCCGACCCAATTGCCGACGGTCCGCATCAGCTGCGGCAGCTCCTTCGGCCCGACGACGACAATCGCCACCAGGCCGACGACCAGAAGCTCGGTGAAGTTCAGGTCGAACATCGGCGCAAATTATTTCAGGTCGGCGCCGGAGCGCCGTAGAGGCCTAGACGCGCTGATCGTCACGGACCGGGGCGGTGGCGACGGCTTCGGCGCCCGTGCGGTCGATCGCCCGCGGGGTAGCTGCCGGCGTCTCGTCCTCGGCAAGGCCGCGCTTGAAGCTCTTCACGCCCTTCGCCACGTCGCCCATGACCTCGGAAATCTTGCCGCGGCCAAAGAGGATGAGGACGATCGCGCCGAGGATCAGCCAGTGCCAGATGCTCGTCATACCCATGAGGCCAACTCCAACGTCCCGATGGGCGGCGAAACCGGCCCTCTTCGCGCTTTCCATCTTGTTCATCTCCACGAACGGTCGATCCTGCATCGTACCCAGTCGAAAGGGTGACGCAGCAAGACCCGTACCGCTGCTTTCTGTCAGAAAAATGTAGGTCTATTCGGCCGGCTTGGCAAACACGAGTACGTCAGCGGGGTCGACCCTGATGCCTACTTCTTCGCCAATGCCCGGCAAAGCCCTGCCCCTTATCCGGGCAATGACCGGAAGGTCGAGGCCGGCGACGTCGATTTCGAGCTGCTCGACCTCGCCGAGGAAGTGACGCTCTGCCACGCGCGCGGGCACGCCTTCCCCCGCCACCACGATGCCGACGCCCTGCGGCCGGATCGCCGCGACCGCCGCTGTGCCATGCGGAATCCCGTCGGCCGCGAAGCGGCCGAGGGGCGTGACGATCGAGCCCGAATCCACCAGCCCCTCGACCTCGTTCATGTTGCAGAAGAAGCGGGCCGCCAGGAGATCGACCGGAGCGTGATAGAGTCGCTCCGCCGGCCCGGCCTGAACCACGCGGCCATGGCGCATCAGGACAATTTGATCGCCGACCTGCATCGCCTCTTCCGGATCGTGGGTCACGAGGATCGTCGTTACGCGGGTATCCCGCAGAATGGCCAGCGTTTCCTCGCGCACGCTTTCGCGGAGCCGCTTGTCGAGGCCGGAGAACGGCTCGTCCATGAGGAGCACCGACGGGCGCGGCGCGATCGCCCGCGCCAGCGCCACCCGCTGCTGCTCGCCGCCCGACAGCGCGTGCGGATAGTCGAGGGCGTAGCGCTCGAGGCCGACCCGTTCGAGGACGCGCCGCGCCTCCTTCTCGGCCTCGGCGCGGGACAGCGAGCGGAGGCCGAACATGACGTTGGCGAGGATCGTCATCTGCGGGAACAGCGCATAGTCCTGGAACATCAGGCCGATGCCGCGCTTCTCCGGCGCCCAGAAGGCGTTCGGTCCCGCGACCTCGCGGTCGTTGAGAAGCACCCGGCCGCCGCTCGGGCGCTCTAGCCCCGCCGTGAGGCGGAGGAGTGTCGTCTTGCCGCAGCCGGAATTGCCGAGAAGGCAGACGATCGCGCCGGGCTCGATGTCGAGGTCGACCCCACGGATCGAGGGAACGCCGCCATAGGAGTGCGTGATGCCTTCGAGGGTCACGCGGGCGGCGATCGTCGCCGCGCTCTTGCCGCGCCGTCGCCAGCGCCGGGCGCCCTCGACTTCCTCAACAACGCTCAATGCCGTGGCCCGCTACGAGGGATGCCGCGCCTCAGGGGTCGCGGTCGTCCTCCATGTCGTCGCCGATCGCCGAAAGGTCAAGCTCCGCCTCGTCCTCGGGGAGCTCCGGCAGCGCGTCGGCATCCTCGCTCGTGGGCGTCGAGAGCGCGTTGCGGTCGATGAGGCCGGTACCGATCAGCTCCTCGATGCCGGGAAGGTCGTTGACCTTGTCGAGGCCGAAATGCTCGAGGAACAGTTCGGTCGTGCCGAAGGTGACCGGCCGGCCCGGCGTCTCGCGCCGGCCGCGGAGGCGGACCCAGCCGACCTCCATCAGCATGTCGAGCGTGCCCTTGCCGAGCGAGACGCCGCGCATCTCCTCGATCTCGGCGCGGGTGATCGGCTGGTGGTAGGCGATGATCGCAAGCGTCTCGAGCGCCGCGCGCGACAGTTTTCGCTGCTCGACCTGCTCCCGCGTCATCAGATGCGCGAGGTCGGGCGCGGTGCGCATGGTCCATTTGCCGGCGACGCGGACAAGGTTCACGCCGCGCGGCGCGTAGAACGCCTGGAGCTCCGCGACGATAGCCGCGACGTCCACCTCAGCCGGCAGGCGCAGCCGCAACTCGTCTTCCGAGACCGGTTCCGCAGCCGCAAACAGGAGCGCCTCGACGATGCGGAGGTCGTCCTCGAGCGGCGCGCGGGCCTCTCTCAGGGGGAACAGCTGGACCACGCTCTGGTCACGCATGACCGATCTCCGTTCCGGGTGGGGGCGATCGCTCGAGCGACGCCGGTGATCGCAGCAGGAGCGGCGCGAAGGCCGCGCTCTGGCGGAGCTGGAGTTTGCCTTCGCGGACCAGCTCGAGGCTGGCGCCAAAGCTGCTCGCGATGGCGGTGCGCCGCAGCTCCTCGGTCTCGAGATAGGGCGAGATGAAGACGCGGAGCGGCGTCCATTCGGCGATGTTGCCGATGAGCCGCGTCAGGATCTCGCGGGCATCGACCAGCGACCACACCACCCGCTTCGGCGGCTGGTAGGTCACCTTCACCGCCTTCTTGCGGAATTTCGCGTAGGCGGTGAGGAGGTCGTGGAGGGAAGCGGAATACTCCCCGCGCCGCTCGACCCGGATTTCCGGAATGCCGCGGGCGAAGACGTTGCGGCCCAGCCGGTCGCGCTCCATCAGGAGCGCCGCAGCCTTCCGCATCGCCTCGAGATGCCGGAGGCGGTTCGCGAGCGCCGCGGCAAGCTCCGCGCCGGTCGGTTCGTCGCCGGCCGGCGGCTCAGGCAGCAGCAGCCGCGATTTGAGGTAGGCGAGCCACGCCGCCATCACGAGATAGTCGCCGGCGAGCTCCAGCCGCAGCGCGCGGTGCCGGTCGACGAAGGCGAGATACTGCTCGGCTAGCGCCAGCACCGAAATCCGGGCCAGGTCGACCTTCTGCGAGCGGGCGAGCTCGAGGAGGAGGTCGAGCGGGCCTTCGAAGCCGGCGACGTCCACCACCAGCGCATCGTCGGGCCCCCGCGGCGGAGCCTCGTCGTCCCAGCGCTCAGCAGCGTCTGAAGTGGCGCTCATCCGCCCGGTGCCTCGTCGCGGCGCCGGGGACTCCCCCCGGCGAATCGTTGGCGGCATTATCGCTGTGCCGAATGGCGCCCGCGAGGCCCGATCAGTTGTTGCGGGCGATGATGCACTGCAGCCCCGCGGCGCGGATGCTGGCGCAGAGCGTGTTGGCCGCGCCCTCGCTCGCCACCGGTCCGAACTGCGACCGGAACCGCTCGATGCCGTTGACGACACCGGTCTGCACCACCGCGTTGAGGCCGTCGACGAGGTTGCCGAGGCGGGCCTCGAACTCGCGGATGTCCGCCAGCGCGGCGGCCTCGGTCGTCTGTGACGATAGCTGCACATAGATACCGGGCGGGATCGGCTGGCCGGCGCCGATCGGGCCGGCCGCTGGTTCGGCGGCAGCGGGCGCGACCGCAGCGGCCTCCGCGGGCGCGAGCGGCGCGGCTTCCACTGCGGCGGGCGCGCCGGCAGGGGCCGCAGCGTCGGGGGCCGGGAGTGCGGCGACGGCGGGGTCGCCCGCAGGCGGATTGAGCGCGGCGGGTGCCGGCGCAGGAGCGGCGTCCGCGCCCTGGTTGGCGGGCGCCGTCGGCTGGCCGTTGGCGCCGAGGACCTGGTTGTTGACGATGGTGCCGTCGGGAAGGACCGTGACGGTCCGCACCGAGCGCGGCTCGTCGGCCCGGGCGGGCGGAGCGGCCGCAACCGGCCCGCCGATCAGCTCCGTGATCCCGTCCGCCGGCGCAACCGGCGGTTCGACGACGGTGGGCGCCTCCGTCGCCGGCAGCATCGTCTGCGGGATCGGTGCCGCGCCTTCGTCGAGGCGATTGAACACCACCGCCCCTTCGGGCGGCCCGGCCGGCGCGGCTGCGGCTTCGGGCATCACGCGCACCGGGCTCGTGTCGGCGGTGATGAGCGGCGGTCCGCCGGTGCCCATCGTGCCGCCGCGGAGGAAGATCATGGCGGTCGCCGCCAGCGCGACGAAGACGAGGAACGAGATCGTAGTGATGACCCAGCGGCCGCGCCGCGGCGGCGTGGCGCCGATGTCCTCTTCGGCATAGCCGAACTGGTGGACCGGCTCCTCGATCTGCTCATGGACGGCCGGCGCGGTCCGGGGGTCGACCCGGCGCTGCTGGACCGGCGGCTCCGGCTCGAGCTCGGGTTCCGGCTCCACGTAGCCGCGATAGGGCGCGAAGGCCGGCTCGCTCGGCGGTGTCGGCGTTTCGTAAGCACGATCGAACTCGAACGGCCACTCGTAGGTGGCCGCCGGACGCGCCGACTGGAGATCGAGGCTCTGCCGCGCCACCGCGTCGAACGGATGCTCGTCGAGCGGCTCCGGATCCTCCGGCAGGACAGGGAGCGGGAACGCGGAGGCTTCGATCTGGGGCGGCGGCTGCGGCTGGCGCCGCTCGGGGGCGAGCGCATTGGGATTATAGGCCGGACCGGCGGCGTTGCCGGGACGCGGCTCCATCCAGCCCAGCGCGCGATCGGTCACGGCGCGCGGCAGCGCCCGCGGCCGGAAGGACGGCGACGCCGGCTGCGGCACGCTCGGATCGGAGAGCGTGGGATAGCGGTAGGGCGCCGGCGCGGGCGACGGCTCGGGCTCGAAGAGCTGCTCGGGGTCGTAGTGGCGGTCCGTGAAGCCTGTGACAGGCCCCTGCTCCGGCTCGGGCTCGTAGGCCTGCTCCTCGCCGAACAGCGCCTCGGGATCGTAGTGCCGCTCGGCCGCCGCCTCCGGCTCGGCCTCGTATCCGGGCTCGGGCTCGGCCGCGTCCTCCGTCTCGGCGAACAGGTTCTCCGGATCGTAGTGGCGCGGCGAGAAATCCTCGGGCTCGGGGACCGCGTCGAAATAATAGGGATCGGCCGGCGGCTCCGACTGGTGCGCAGCGGGCGGAAAGAGGTCGCCGCCGTAGCGCGTGCCGCCAAAGGTGCGCGCCGGCTCCTGCCGCGGCGCCTCGGGGCGGACGGCATTGAGCGTCGCTTGGAGGTCGCTGAGAAGTTCGGCTTCGAGGTCGCGCGCGAGGTCGGCCTCGCTCATCCCCGGTTCGCTGGCGAGCGACGAGGAGCGGCGGCGGGGCGGCGTGGGCGGGTGCGCGGGACGGCCGGACACGATGCGCGCGAGCTCGACCAGCGGATCGTCCACGGGCGCCGGTTCGGGCTCGGCAGGGCCTGTGCCGTGGCCGAGGGGCCGCAGCGAGTGCCGTGCCGAATAGCGGTTGTCCATCTTGTTAATGGAGGCCTTCCTTTCAGCCCCGCGACGCGAAACCATAGCGTACCCGCAGAAATGCTATCTCATTTCATCGGGCGCGTGGACCCCAAGCATAGCAAGACCCGACGACAACACCAAACCGGTGCCGTGGATCAGAGCCAGGCGCGCCAGCGTCAAATGTGGGTCACCGTGGTTAACGAACCGTAATTGGGCGTCCTCCTTGCCGCGGTTCCATTGTGCATGAAACTCGCCCGCCAAGTCATAGAGGTAGAACGCGATCCGGTGCGGCTCATGGGCGAGCGCCGCCGCTTCGAGGACGCGAGGATAATCCGCCAGCCGCCGCAGCAGGGTCAGCTCGCCGGGGTCCTTCAGGCGCGCGAGGTAGCCCGCATCGACCCGCCCCTCCCTTAGGTCGGTCAGGAAATGCTGGCCGAGATCTTCGCCGCCCTCCGCCGCCTGGCGGAAGACCGACCGCGTCCGCGCGTGAGCATATTGCACGTAGAAGACGGGGTTATCGCGCGACTGCTCGGTGACCTTCGCGAAGTCGAAATCGAGCGGCGCCTCGCTCTTCTGGTAGACCATCATGAAGCGCACCGGGTCGGCGCCGACTTCGTCGACGACATCGCGCAGCGTCACGAAATTCCCGAGCCGCTTGCCCATCTTCACCGGCTCGCCGTTCCGCAGGAGCTTCACGAGCTGGCAGATCTTGACGTCGAGGGTCGCCTCGCCGCCGGACATGCCGGTCACTGCGGCCTTGATCCGCTTGACATAGCCCCCGTGGTCCGCGCCGAGGACGTCGATCATCGAGCGGAATCCGCGCAGGAACTTGTCGTAGTGGTAGGCGATGTCGCCGGCGAAATAGGTGTAGCTGCCGTCGGACTTCATCAGCGGCCGGTCCATGTCGTCGCCGAACTGCGTCGACCGGAACAGCGTCTGCTCGCGATCCTCCCAGTCCTCGACCGGCGCGCCCTTCGGCGGCGGAAGCCGGCCGACATAGACGAGGTCGCGCGCCCGGAGCGCCTCGATCGCCTCGGCAACCCGGTCGCGCTCGGGCGTAATCAGCGACCGCTCGGAGAAGAAGGTCTCGTGCCGGATGTTCAGCACGGCGAGGTCTTCGCGGATCATCGCGATCATGGCGTCGATCGCCTTCGAGCGGACGATCGGCAGCCAGCGCTCCTCCGGGAAGTTCAGGAGGTCGTGGCCATACTCCGCCGCGAGCGCTTCGCCGGTGCCCTTGAGATAGTCGCCGGGATAGAGCCCCTCGGGGATCGTGATCGTCTCGCCGAGCGCCTCGCGGTAGCGGAGGAACGCCGAGCGCCCGAGGATGTCGACCTGCCCGCCGGCGTCGTTGACGTAGTATTCGCGGCTCACGTCGAAGCCGGTCGCCTCGAGGAGGTTCGCCATCGTGTCGCCGAGCACCGCGCCGCGGACGTGGCCGACATGGAGCGGCCCGGTCGGGTTCGCCGAGACGTATTCGACGTTGACGCGCTCGCCCTTGCCGATGGCGCTCCGCCCGAAATCGGGGCCGAGCCGGACGACCTCCGAGAGGAAGTCGAGCCAGAACACCGGCTTCAGCGTGAGGTTCACGAAGCCCGGACCGGCGACGGCGGCATTGTCGATATCCGGGTCGCGCGCGAGCTCCGCGGCAAGGCGCATTGCAAGCGCCCGCGGGTTGGTGCCGAGCGGCTTCGCCAGCACCATCGCGGCGTTGGTGGAGAGCTCGCCATGGCTTGCCTCGCGCGGCGGCTCGACGACGATGCGCAAGGCATCGACCTCCACCCCGCCGAACTCGGAAGCAACGACCCTGTGGACCGCCGCGATCACCCGCGTCGTGAAAACCTGAAATACGTTCATTGTGCTTTGAAATGCTGGCTTTTTCGGCCTGCGCCCTAGCCGAAATCCGGCAGGCGGTCAAACAGGCGACGGTATTCGTTGAGGGCGAAGCGGTCGGTCATCCCCGCGAGGAAGTCGGCGATGCGCCGGAGGCGGCGCTCCTCGCCGTCGTCGGGCGCGGCGCGCCATTCGACCGGCAGTGCGGCCGAATCCTCGCGATAGCGCGCGAACAGCGCCTCGACCACACGCTCGGCCTCGACCATCACGTCCATCACCGCGGCGCTCCGATAGACCTCGGCGTTGAGATGCGCTTTGATCGCGCGCTCGCGGACGGCGACGCCGGCCGAGAAGGCCACGAGCGGACGGCCGGCATTGCGCACGTCGTCAAGGCTCTGCGGCCGGCTCCCGGCGATGCGCCGCTCGGTCTCGGCGAGCACGTCCTCGATCAGCTCGGTGATGAGCCGCCGGATCAGCTCGGCCACGAGCCGCGGCCGTTCGATCCCGGGATACCCGGTCTCGATCGCCGCGATGATCCCGCCGACCACTGGAACGCTGCGAAGGCCATCGATCGTCAGGAGGCCGGCGCGGAGGCCATCGTCGATGTCGTGCGCGTCATACGCGATGTCGTCGGCGATCGCCGCGCACTGGGCCTCGAGCGAGGGGTGGGCCGGCAGGAGCAGATCCTTCCCGGCGGCCAGCGTCGCCACTGTGGGCGACAGCGCGCCATGGACCGGGCCGTTGTGCTTGATCAGCCCCTCGACCGTCTCGAAAGTCAGGTTGAGGCCGTCAAACTCCGGATAGCGCCGCTCGAGCGAGGTGATCACCCGCAAGCTCTGGATGTTGTGGTCGAAGCCGCCATGCGCAGCCATGGCGCGGTCGAGGGCACGTTCGCCGGAATGGCCGAAGGGCGGATGGCCGAGATCGTGCGCGAGGGCGATCCCCTCGGTGAGGTCGTCGTCGAGGCCGAGCGCGCGGGCGAGCGACCGCGCGATCTGCGCGACTTCGAGCGTGTGGGTCAGCCGGGTGCGATAATGGTCGCCCTCGGCGGCGAGGAAAACCTGCGTCTTGCCCTTGAGGCGCCGGAAAGCTGTCGCATGAATGATGCGGTCGCGGTCGCGCTCGAAGGCCGAGCGGCGAAGCGGCGGCGGCTCGTCGACCCAGCGGCCCCGGCTTTGCGCCGGATCCGCGGCATACGGCCGGCGGAAACGCAGCGGCGTCCCGGAACCCGCGGACGTCATGGCGCGCGCCGTTTGATTGACAGGGTCAGGGGGCACTCCTAACTATCGGACTGCCGTCAACCGGCCGAGGAAGCCATGAATATCGCGGTTGAAGAGACCTCCACCGCCCTCCCTGTCAAGCTGACCGACCGCGCCGCGGCGCGGATCGCAAAGCTCCTCAGCGAAGGCGAGACCGCAACCGCGCTGCGCATCGGCGTCGAAGGCGGCGGCTGCTCGGGCTTCCAGTACCAGTTCGACTTCGTCGACCGCGTCGAGGCCGACGACCTCGTCATCCGGAAGGGTGGCGCCGTGGTCGTCGTCGACCCGATCTCCCTCCCCTACATGGCGGGCTCGGAGATCGACTTCGTGTCGAATTTGATGGGCGAATCCCTCCAGGTGAACAACCCGCTCGCGGTGTCGTCCTGCGGCTGCGGCACGAGCTTCGCGGTCTGACTTCCTTCGCCCCGCAAAGCGGGGAGAAGAGCCTTTCCCCGGGCTCGACCCGGGGTGGCCCGCAGGGCCGGATGAGGGGCGCCGCGCGCTCTCGCATCAGCGAATAGGCCGCGGCGCCTCACCCCAGCCCTCTCTCCGCTGAAGCGGGGCGAGGGAGCGCGCCGTGCCGCAGGCCCGACCGCTACCCGCCCTCGACCAGCGTCTTCATCGTCTCAAGGGCGCCCTGGAAGGCGGCGGTGAAATTGGTGCGGCTGGGTTCGCGGCGGTCGGGTTCGAGGGCATCTTCGTCCCAGATCAGGGTGTAGACGATCCGCGAGGTCGTCTCGGTCACCGGCTCGACCGAGAGGGTGCCGTGATAGTTCGTGACTGCCATCGAGCCTACGGTCTGGAGGTAGGTGGTGCTGCGGAGGCCCTGCCCCACGATCACCTCCTCGATCCGCTCGTTGAGGACGCGGACCGAGCCGAGGCCGCCCTCCCCGGCCGCGAGTACGCAGCCCATGCCGAGCCAGACTTCGATCGCGCAATAGTCCGCGCCGACAGCGGCCCAAGTCTCATCGGCGGTCGCGGCGACCTCGATCTCGAGCTCCACCGTCACCCAGGTCGCGGCCGAGGCCGGCGCAGTCGCCAGCAGCAGGGCGGCAACGCCTCCGGCAGCAAATGTCAGTCTCATGTTCGTCTCCTCCATTTTCTTGCTTATAGCCGCGGAAGAGACGCGAAACGCCGGCGCATTGGCGCGCCGGCGTTTAAATCGTGACCCGCTCCGCGGATCCGGTCCGACCTCGTCAGCCGAGCCTTGCCGTCAGCGTGATCGGCACGGCCCGGAGCGCGGTCGAGACGGGACAGTTGGTTTTTGTCCCTTCGGCGATCGCCTGGAAATCCTCGTCGGAAATCTGGGGCACGTTGGCGACGGTATCGAGGTGGATGCCGGAGATGACGAATCCGCCGCCTTCCTTGGGCTCCACCGTCACCTGGGCGGTCGTGTTGACGGCTTCCACGACATGGCCCGCGCCGCCCAGATCGCCGGAGAGGGCCATCGAGAAGCAGCCTGCGATCGCAGCGCCGATCAACTCCTCCGGGTTCGTGCCAGGGCCAGATTCGAAGCGCGACGCGAAGGTGAAGGGGCCGTCGTAATTGGCGAACTTCATATGTCCGCTGCCGCGGGCCAGACTACCTTGCCAGCTGGCTTGAGCGGTGCGAATTGGCATTCATCGTCTCCTTGTTGACACCCCGGCCCGCTTCGGTCCGGACGACACAATTGCGCCCGTTGCGCTTGGCGGCAT
Source organism: Bauldia sp. (assembly GCA_050184415.1). Taxonomy (GTDB): domain Bacteria; phylum Pseudomonadota; class Alphaproteobacteria; order Rhizobiales; family Kaistiaceae; genus JADLGL01. The sequence goes on along the minus strand of JBFXAJ010000014.1, from coordinate 71,239 downwards.
AGAGCGCCTCGTCCGCCAGGCTGAGCGCGGCGTCGAACCTATAGCCGCCAAGGGGCACGAAGGCGACACCGACGGAGACGGTGGCCGAGATCAGGTCGCCTGCTGCTTCGATCGGGGCATCGGCGAAATCGCCGCGGATGCGTTCGGCGAGCGCCGAGGCGCGCTCCCCGGTCGTGTTGCGAAGGACGACGGCGAACTCCTCGCCGCCGAGGCGGGCCGCGCTGTCGGTTGCGCGAAGGCCCTTCCGCATCACCTCCGCGAAGCGGCGGATGACGATGTCGCCGACGGCGTGGCCGAAATGGTCGTTGATGGCCTTGAAGTGGTCGAGGTCGAACACGAGCACGGCGCTGCCTGGCGACATCTCGCTCGCCGAATCCCGATCGAACAAGGCGCGGCGGTTGACGAGGCCGGTGAGCGGATCGGTCAGCGCATCCTGGCGATGACTGCGGGCGAGGCGGGACTGGTTGAGCGCGAGCGACAGGGCGCCGATGCCGGTGAGCCCGACGATCGCGACGATCAGGAGGAGATCCTCCGCCCAGTTGTCCGGCGCATAGCCGATGCGGAGCTGGCCCTGGCCGACGAGGACGGCTCCGCACAGCGCGAAGCTGATTCCGGTGATCGCATAGAGCAGCGCAAGGCCCGCAATCGAGGCGGGAGCCTCGGCCCGCGCCAGCCAGTAGACGTTAGCCGTCGCAGCAAGGAGAAGGAACGCCAAGAAATTGGCGACGATGAGCGAGAGGCCATCATAGCCGAGGGCGAAGGGGAGCAGCACCGCGACCAGCACGGCTGCGCCGGTGATGACGGTGAAGCGCATCGGCAAGCGGCCGTGCCGGAAATGGAACGCGGCGCCCAGCACGACCGCGAGACCAACGGTGATGGAGCCGAGAGCGATCATGCCGAGCCCCGGCGAGGGCTGCTCGGTGTAAAGACCGTAGGTGATGCTGCCGGTGACGACGAACGCCCCGCCCACGGCCCAACTGAGCATGAAGCTGTCCGCGCGCGACGAGAGCCAGCTCACGAACAGCGTCACCGACAGTCCGGCGGCAGCGATGGCCACCGCCAGCAAGAGAGAGCCGTAGTCTATGGGCATTCCCAATGCCTTGAAGCTTGCGGAAGCCCCGCCGGCCGAAACCTAGTGAGGCGAGGATAAGTTTACCACTCGGCTAATGACCAGCAGTCCTCGACAGGAGCGAGATCACGAGAACGCCAGCAACGATCAGGGCGATGCCGGAAATGGCTGCGGCATCGAGTCCCTGCCGGAAGACGATCGCGCCGATCACAGAGATGAGAACGATGCCGACGCCGCTCCAGATCGCATAGGCGACGCCGACCGGCACGGTCCGCAGCGTCAGCGACAGGAAATAGAACGCGATCGCATAGCCGGCAAGGCTGAGGATGGTGGGGCCGGGCCGCGTCATGCCCTCCGACGACCGCAGGAGGCTGGTGGCGACGACCTCGAAAAGGATGGCGCCGGCGAGATAGAGATAGTTCATCGTTCCGCTCCGTCGGAGGATTCGATGCGTATCGCAACCTGGAACATCAACGGCGTGAAAGCCCGCCTTGATACCGCGCTTGGCTGGCTTCAGGCGGCGCGACCGGATGTCGTGCTCCTTCAGGAGACCAAGAGCGAGGACCAGGCGTTCCCGCGGGCGCCGTTCGAGGACCTCGGCTACAACCTCGCCCTTCACGGCCAGAAGGGCTTCAACGGCGTCGCGATCCTCTCCAAGCTGCCGCTCGAAGACATCTCGATGGGCCTCGAGGGCGACGCGGAGGACGAGCATTGCCGGTTCATCGAGGCGGTGATCTCGGTTCCGTCCGGCGCGATCCGGGTGGTGTCCTTGTACCTGCCGAACGGCAATCCGCCCGGCACGGAAAAATTCGCCTACAAGCTCGGCTGGATGGAGCGCCTCGAGGCGTGGTCGAGGAAGCACCTTGAAGCGGAGGAGACCTTCATCCTCGGCGGCGACTTCAATGTCATTCCCGAGCGAAGGGACGCCCGCTTCCCGGAGAACTGGACCACGGATGCATTGTTCCAGCCCGAGGCGCGGGCGGCCTTTCGCCGGCTCACCAATCTCGGCCTGACCGACGCGCTTCGCGCGACCACCAACCGGAACGACGTCTACACCTTCTGGGACTACCAGGCTGGCGCCTGGCAGAAGAACAACGGCATCCGCATCGACCATTTCCTGCTGTCCCCGCAGGCCGCCGACCGCCTCGTGAGCGTCGCGGTCGACAAGGCGATCCGGACGGCGGAGAAGCCGTCGGATCATGTTCCCGTGCTGGTGGCGATGGAGCTCTGAGCCAACGTCGCGATCGTCGACCCGGCCGCGGAGCCGCGGCGGCGGGCAGCCGAAGGCCTGCCTTCGGGTAGGTTCGGGTGTGTCCGGCGCAACGGGACCATGCCACACTCCCCCGGCTGGGTGGGTGCGCGAGAGAGAGGACATCCCCATGAGAGTGAAGATTGCCCTCGCCGTCCTGACGACGACCGCGGCAACGGCTCTAGTTGCCGGCAGTGCGCCAGCTCAGAACGCGGTGAACCCCGCCACCATGACCTTCTTCATCACCAGCGTCGGTATTGGCGACGGCGCCAATCTCGGCGGCCTCGAAGGCGCCGACGCCCATTGCCAGGAGCTGGCGACGGCGGCCGGCGCCGGCGACCGGACCTGGGTGGCATATCTGTCGACTGACGGCGAAGGCGCCGTGAACGCCCGCGACCGCATCGGTCCCGGCCCCTATGTGAACGCGGTCGGCGTCACCGTCGCCGCCAACCTCGACGAGCTCCATGCCGAGACCAACGGCATCAACAAGGAGACCGCCCTCAACGAGCTCGGCGCGATCGTGAACGGCCGCGGCGACGACCCCAACCAGCACGACATCCTGACCGGGACCAACCCGGACGGAACGGTCGCCGCGGGCATGACGTGCGGGAACTGGACGCTGAACGGCGACGGCCAGGCCATGGTCGGCCACCACGACCTCCAGGGAAATCCCGCCGGCATCAATTTCTGGAACAGCTCGCACCCCTCGCAGGGCTGCGGCCAGGAGGCGCTCGTCGGCACCGGCGGCGCCGGCCTCCTCTACTGCTTCGCGACCAACTAGCGGATCGGACCCGACATTGTTCGAGGCGCGTGCCTCGAACCCCTGAGGTCAGCGCAATCCGACGCCCGCCGCAGCCGGCTCCGGCATCGCGGCGGGCACCGCCGCCGGCAGGATCCCATCGGTCGTCTCCGCCGCGGCGGGAGCGACGGCCGCCGCGATGCCATTGGCATCTGCGAGCCAGCCTTCCGCAAGCACCTGCGCGGTGCGGCGCTCGGCTTCGGTCGCGACCAGCCATGCCTCCTGGTGCATGCGGCGCAGTTCCTCGTCCTGGCTGCCGACCGCTTCGAGCGCGATGGTGAGATAGGCGAGGCCGAGGACCGGCTGGCGGCTGACGCCTTCGCCTTCGAAGAGGAGATGGCCGAGGAGAGCCTGGGCGGCGGCGTTGCCGTTCTCGGCGGCAAGACGCGCCCAGCGCACGGCCTGGACCGGATCGGCCTGGCCGATGTCGCCGTCATAGAACATCATCGCGAGCTGGTACTGGGCCTCGTCGTCGCCGAAGAAGGTGGCGGCGTGGAGGTACCACTGGCGGGCGCGGTCGAGGTCCGGCCGGGACATGCCGCGGCCGTCGCGATAGTAGTCGCCCAGCATCACGACGGCGTCGGCGATGTAGGGCGCGTCGGTGCCGCGCGGATTCTCCTGGCCGTGCTCGATCGCGATATTGGCAAAAATCTCGAACGCGCGCTGGTCGTCGCGGCTCACGCCCTCGCCATTGGCGTACATGTGGCCGAGCATCCAGAGCGCGCGCGTGTAGCCATGATCGGCGGCGTATTGGATCGCGTCCATCGCCGTCGTCAGGTCGCCCGCCTGGTAGGCGCTGTAGCCAAACCAGAAGGCATCCGCCGGAGTGTCGATCTCCGCGGTCGGGTTGAACGCCAGCGTCGGGCTGGCGACGATGCTCAAAGCGCCCAGCAGAACGATGCCGGGAAGCGCCCTAAACGTCCGCATAGGCGATCTTTTCTGCCCCCCCACCCGGATGCGTCACCGCGCCGTTCCTCGCCGGACCGACGCCTTGCGCATACTTCCAGATTGCCCCGGTGGTGTAGTTGTTGCCGCGCGGCTGCCACTCCGCCCGGCGCCGCGCGAGCTCGTCGTCGGTGAGGCGGACGTCGAGCGTCCCCTTCACGGCGTCGATCTCGATGATGTCGCCGTCCCGAAGGAGGGCGATCGGTCCCCCGACCGCGGCTTCCGGGCCGACATGGCCGATGCAGAAGCCGCGCGTGCCGCCGGAGAAGCGGCCGTCGGTGATGAGGGCGACCTTCTCGCCCATGCCCTGGCCGTAGAGCGCGGCCGTGGTCGACAGCATCTCCGGCATGCCCGGGCCGCCGCGCGGGCCGACATAGCGTATCACGAGGACCTCGCCTTCCTTGTACTGGCGGTGGGTCACGGCCTGGAAGCAGGCCTCCTCATTGTCGAAGACGCGCGCCGGGCCGGTGAAGGTCTCGTGCTTGAGGCCGGCGACCTTCACGATCGCCCCGTCGGGCGCGAGGTTGCCGGACATGCCGACGACGCCGCCGGTCGGCTTCAGCGGCTTGTTGGCGGGCACCATCACATCCTGCGCGTCGTTCCATTCGACGCCGGCAAGGTTCTCGGCCATCGTCCGCCCGGTGACCGTCATGCAGTCGCCGTGCAGGAAGCCGTGGTCGAGCAGCGTCTTCATCAGCATCGGCACGCCGCCAGCCTCATACATGTCCTTGGCGACATAGCGGCCGCCCGGCTTGAGGTCGGCGATGTAGGGCGTGCGCCTGAAGATTTCCGCCACATCGAAGAGGTCGAACTTGATGCCCGCCTCGTGGGCAAGCGCCGGGAGGTGGAGGGCGGCGTTGGTCGAGCCGCCGGACGCGGCAACGACGGTCGCAGCGTTCTCGAGCGACTTCCGGGTGACGATGTCGCGCGGCCGGAGGTTCCGGGCGACGAGCTCCATCACCTTCTCGCCGGCGGCGACGCAAAAGCGGTCGCGCAGCTCGTAGGGCGCGGGTGCGCCCGAGGAATAGGGCAGCGCAAGGCCGATCGCCTCGGACACGCAGGCCATGGTGTTGGCGGTGAACTGGCCGCCGCAGGCGCCCGACGACGGGCACGCGACCTGCTCGAGCTCCTCGAGCTCGTCGATCGACATCTTGCCGACCGACTGGAGGCCGACCGCCTCGAACACGTCGACGACGGTGACATCCTTGCCGCGGTAGAGGCCGGGGAGGATCGAGCCGCCATAGATGAAGACGGATGGCACGTTGAGGCGGACCATCGCCATCATCATGCCCGGCAGCGATTTATCGCAGCCGGCAAGGCCGACCAGCGCGTCATAGCCATGGCCGCGCATCGTCAGCTCGACGGAGTCGGCGATGACTTCGCGGGACGGCAGCGAGGCCTTCATGCCCTCGTGGCCCATGGCGATGCCGTCGGTGACGGTAATGGTGACGAACTCGCGCGGGGTGCCGTTGGCGGCCGCGACGCCGAGCTTCACGGCCTGCGCCTGGCGCATCAGCGAAATGTTGCAGGGCGCGGCCTCGTTCCAGCATGAAGCGACGCCGACGAAAGGCTGGTGAATCTGCTGACGGGAAAGGCCCATCGCATAGTAGTAGGAGCGATGCGGAGCGCGCTCCGGCCCTTCCGTGACATGGCGGCTGGGCAATGAGTTCTTATCGAAAACCTTGGCGTCCATTACTCGTCTCAATTCCGAGCGGCAGCGCTTCACCACGCCGTGCCTTTTGCACGGCCCAACAGCCTCCTGTTCTGGAAGCTACTGTGCTCGGTGAACGCCCCCTCTTTTCCCTATTTTATGGCTGAATGGCGGCGCATGGGTTGACGCCGTGTTCATCCGGGGCCGATCACCGGCAACCTGTTGCGGCAGCGACACAGTGATGTGGCGGCGCCGCCACGACGCCGCAAGGGATCGTCCGATGGGCGGGGCGTCGCGGACCATCACGATTGCGAGGAGGCCCAGGCGGCGACTAGGGTCTTCGCCTTTTCGGAGCGGCGGGGAGCCTCATGCGCGTTCGTATCCTGATCGCTCTCGCGGGCGCGACCGTCCTCCTCGCCGGCTGCTTCACCAGTACCGTGCCGCTCATCACGCCGGAGAACGCCGACTATCCCTTCACGACGCTCGTCCTCCGCAGCGACGAAGGCCTTCCCGCCACGATCGTCCGCGACGGCGACGCCTATGCCTATGCGGACACCGGCGGCGGCGACGAAATCCGATTCCTCCTCGACGACTATGGCGACGGCCTGTTCCTGCTGCAGATGATCAGCGAGGGCGACGACGGCACCCCGCAGCAGCTCTACGGCGTGGTGCTCATCAACGAGGATGAAGGGGTCGTCGCGCTCTACCGGACGGTGGTGAACGACACCGACTTCGCGGCGGGGATCCCGCACTGCGTCGAGAATGGCGAGGAGTTGTTCCTGGCATGCCTGACGGATGGCCAGCAGCTGATCGACATCGTGGTGAACGCGATCGCCGCCGGCGAGGCGCCGGAGGGCGCGTTCACCATCGTCTCGACGGAGTAGGTCCGGCTGGCCGGGGCGTGGCGGAATCGCCGTCCGCCGCGGCGTCCCGAAAATGGGTGAAGCGGGTCTTGCGATCGATCGTCGGTCGGGGACCCGCTCCTCCGCGCTCTAAGCCGGCTGCGCCACCTGGTCCAGCGCTGCCCAGGTCCGTGGCCCGACGATCCCGTCGGCGACGAGCCCCTGATCGCGCTGGAACTGACGGACCGCCGCTTCGGTCGCCCCGCCGAACACGCCATCGTCGGCGATGCCGAGTGCGCGCTGGACCTCCTCGACCCGCGCTCCGCGGTCGCCGCGGCGGAGGGTCGGACGGTTGCCGGAATCGATGTTGGGAATGATCGAGGGGCCCGGCGCCGTGCCGGCCATGATCGCACCGACGTCACGCCGGAACGCGGCCATGTCGAAGGTCGGATCGATCTTCCGGCCCTGAGGCAGGGCATATTCCTTGTGCCCGCAGCACATCAAAGGGTCGGCCCCAATGTGGCTGAGGAGAGCGGCGACGGTGCGCCGGTAGGCATCCATCTGGATTTCCGGCCACGGATCGGTCGACTTTCCGGTGTTCTCGGCCTCGATACCGATGAAGCTCGAATTGCCGGTGGTGATCCCCTGCCAGTTGCCGCCGCCGGCGTGGTTGCAGCGTCCGGCGGCAATGACATAGACGGTGCCGTCGCGCCCAAGGCCAAGCTGGGACAGGGGGCCGGGCAAACTGGGCGTGCCGTCGATCAGGAGGCGGAGGCTCGGCATGTTGCCGGTCGCCGGTCCCGCCGTGTGGTGGCACATGACGCCGCGGACCGTCCCCATCTCGGCCCGGCCGCGATCCTCCCAGCCGTCGACTTCGGCAACCTTGAGGCCGGCGTCCAGCAGCGCGTCAGGCATCCATGTGAGGCTGAATGGCATCAGACTACCCCTCCTCGGGCGGTTGGCAGGTCGGCGTCGCGCATCACGCGCCGACCCGGAGCTATTCCGCAGCCATCGACGTCATCCTCGCTGGCCGCCGCGATCCCGCCGCGAGCCGGCGGCAGCAGATCGTCCGCAAGGGCCTGCTCCGCAGGAAAGTGAATGCTGCAGAGGCAGCCATCGGAATCATGGTCGCCGTCGTCGGCAACCGGCGTCTTTCGCGGCATGACTTCCCCCTCCTTGGCAAGCAATGATCGGAAAAGATCGGGCTGTGAGTAGAGATCGGGACGAAGCGCAGTGACGACAGTCGCCGGCGATCCGGCGCGATGTATCTGATTGCCCGATCCTAACGGGCGCTCCGGTTGTTGCGCTGTGCTGCCCGGCACAAAGGTGCCGGTGAGACGCCGTCCGGATCAGCCGTGTCGGCACGGGCCTGGAGGTGATCCACGGAAAGCGAGGCGCGGGATGCCACCCGCGTCCGTGTCGGGCGTCAGGGACAGGTCGCGAGCCGCGCTTGCGGATGGGACGTCGCAGTTACGACGACGGCGATCGCCCGTTGCGCTTTGAGGGGCGTGCTGGGCCCTCTTCCCCGCGGAAGTCGGGGGCCGTCCGTTCGAAACGGTGGCGACCTACTCGATCCCGAGCTTCCGCTTCAGGATCTCGTTGACGGCGCCCGGATTGGCCTTGCCACCACTCGCCTTCATGACCTGGCCGACGAACCAGCCCAGCAATGTCGGCTTCGCCTTCGCCTGCTCGACTTTCTCCGGGTTCGCCGCGATGACCTGATCGACCACGGCTTCGATCGCGGAGGTGTCGGTGACCTGCACGAGGCCGCGGGCCTCGACGATCGCCTTGGCGTCGCCGCCCTCGGTCCACAGGATCTCGAAGACGTCCTTCGCGATCTTGCCCGAGATGGTGCCGTCGCCGATGAGGTCGATCAGGCCGCCGAGTTGGGCGGCGGAAAGCGGGTTGGCCTCGAAAGGCTTGCCTTCCTTGTTGAGGCGGCCGGCGAGCTCGTTGATGATCCAGTTCGCGGCGGCCTTGGCGTCCCTGCCCTTCGCCGTCGCCTCGAAGAAATCCGCAGACGCCTTGTCGGCGACGAGCACCGAGGCGTCGTAGCCCGACAGGCCGTGGGCGGTCATGAACCGGGTGCGTTTGTCGTCCGGAAGCTCCGGCAGCGCGGCGGCCAGCGCATCGACCCACCCCTGCGTGAAGGTCAGCGGCAACAGGTCCGGGTCGGGGAAGTAGCGATAGTCATGCGCTTCTTCCTTCGAGCGCATCGGCCGGGTCTCGCCCTTCACCGGGTCGAACAGCCGCGTCTCCTGCTCGATCGTGCCGCCATCCTCGATGATCCCGATCTGGCGCCGCGCTTCCTTCTCGACCGCCTGGCCGACGAAGCGGATCGAATTGACGTTCTTGATCTCGCACCGCGTGCCGAGGGGGCCGCCGGGGCGGCGCACTGACACGTTCACGTCGGCGCGCAGCGAGCCCTCCTCCATGTTGCCGTCGCAGGTGCCGAGATAGCGGAGGATGGTGCGGAGCTTTGTGAGATAGGCCCGCGCCTCGTCGGCCGAGCGGATGTCGGGCCGCGAGACGATCTCCATCAGCGCGACGCCGGAGCGGTTGAGGTCGACGAAGCTCTTGGACGGATGCTGGTCGTGGATCGATTTGCCGGCGTCCTGCTCGAGATGGAGCCGCTCGATGCCGACCGCGAAGGACGTGCCGTCGAGGAGATCGACGGTCACCTCGCCCTCGCCGACGATCGGCTGCTTGTACTGCGAGATCTGGTAGCCCTGCGGCAGGTCCGGATAGAAGTAGTTCTTCCGGTCGAAGACGCTCGTGAGGTTGATCTGCGCGCGGAGGCCGAGGCCGGTCCGCACCGCCTGCGCGACGCACTCCTCGTTGATGACCGGCAGCATGCCCGGCATCGCAGCGTCGACGAAGCTGACATGGCTGTTCGGCTCGCCGCCGAACTCGGTCGAGGCGCCGGAAAACAGCTTCGAGTTGGACGTGACCTGGGCATGCACCTCCATGCCGACGACGACTTCCCAGTCGCCGGTGGCACCCTTGAGAAGCTGTTTTGTGTCGGCTTGGCGGACGGCGATGTTCATGCCGATGGGATTAGTCGAGCGGCGCGGGAGGGACAAGAGAGCGCCGCGTCGCCGGCGCGATCAGCAGGGAATGGCCGCGAGATGGCCCTCGTCGGCATAGGCGAGGATCAGGCGATCCCGGGTCATGATCGCCGCACCGATCGCCCGCGCGGCGGCGATGATGATGCGGTCGCAAGGGTCGCGCGGCGGCGTCCCCGGGAGGAAGGACGAGGCGATCAACACCTCCTCGGGAAGGCGCGCGATCGCAACGCCCGGCCGTGTCGATGCGCGCCGGAACCAGCTCAGCGGTTCGGCTGCGATCCGCAGCCGGCCGCGGGCGCTGAGCTGGCCGATCTCCCACGCCGACACCGGCGAGACAAGCGCCGGGTGACTGGCGGCATAGGCGTCGCCGAGCGCCTGCTCCGCGCTCGCCGCGAGCTGATCCTCGACCATGAAGATCAGCGCACAGGTGTCGAGAAGGATTGGGAGATTCATCCCCGGCCCGGGATCGGATCGTCGAGACCGCCGACGAGATCGCCCGCCGTCGCATCCTCCCGCTCGAGCCGCTCGATCCAGTCAGGATCGACCGGCGCCGTGATGTCGACGCCGGGCATGATCGTGATCATCCCTTTCATGGCCCCGATGGCCGGGTGCCGCTTCAAACTCTCCACCGACGCCACGATCGCCTCCTGGGGCCGTTCGCGAAATTCCCGCTGCGGTTCGCCGGCTCCGACGACGACACGCGCGAACACCAATGTCTCGCCCGGAATATCGACTTGCTCGGTGCGGAAGCCCGCATCGAGCCACACCCGCGTCATCGCGCTGTTGTCCGGGTTGTTCGACCACCATGGCCGGTGCCGACGCGCCGACGGCGGCAACGCGAAGCCGAGCACCCTCTCGATGTCGGCAAAGGTCATCCGGATGCTGTTGCCATACTGCGCACTGAGATGTTCGGCGAGCGGTGCATATTTGGTGGAAACTGGATTGGCCATATCAACCTACCTACAACAATAGGTACTACCTATCAGATGTACTGCATTGTGTCAAGGCACGTATGTCTGTAGCAGGAGCGGCGGCCGGCCCTCAGGTGGCGAGCAGCGCCACGGCTATCGCCACACGCTCCTCATCGAGCGGCACGGATGTGTAGGGCCGCCGCGCCTGGCCATACCAGTAGCGCGCATTGTCGAGGTCGCCCTCGATGCGGTGGAGATGTGCGTGGACCCAGGCGGCATCGGGATCGCCCTCCTCCGCCTGCACGATCTCGTGCGCGGTGTCCCAGTTGCCCTTCGCGGCATGCCAGAGGGCGACGAGCGGTGGGGACCACGCCGGCGGCGGCTCGGGTTGCTCAAGGGCGGCTTGAAACGCGTTGGTATCAGGCATTTGGCCCTCGCCTTGTCACAGCCGGGCTGGTCCCGACCCGTCCCGACCGTCCATGTCTTTCATCGAGGTCAGTAAGCAAATCATGGAGGGCCAGCACAAGCCCAGCCGGGACGCAGGCCAAGCTGGTGCACAGGGCGTCGCGGCTCGTTGCCACCGCCTTGGCGAAGAGACGCCACACCCGCAGGGAGGGCGGCGCCAGCGATTCCACAACTGCCCCGCCGCACTCACCCAAGCTCCCCCCTTGAGGGGGAGCGGGTTTCGCGCAGCGAAACCGTGGGGGGTCTGTGCCTCTCGGCATGCGCGGAGCCAGAGGTGAGGCCGCGACGCCCTCCGAAGCTTGCTCCTTGCAGTCGCAACCTTCCGCCTCCCCTCAAGGGGGAGGCTCGGGAATTTCAGGATAAGCTCAACAGAACAGTAGGTTCAGGCAATTTGCTCGAGTCAAGTCGACCGTGCAGACTACCCCCACCACTTCGCCGGCGTGAACCGCCCGGCGGCCTCCTCGATCACCTGCGCGGCGGAGAACAGGGTCTCCTCCTCGAACGGGCGCCCGATGAGTTGAAGGCCCAGCGGCAACTCGCTGCCGTCGAGGCCGGCGGGGACGGCGATGCCCGGAAGGCCCGCCATGTTGGCCGTCACGGTGAAGATGTCGTTGAGATACATCTCGATCGGCGACGCGTTCGCCATGCCGCCGACCGCGAATGCCGCCGAGGGCGTCGCCGGGGTCAGGATCGCCTCGACGCCAGCGGCGAACGCCTCCTCGAAGTCGCGCTTGATCAGCGTCCGCACCTTCTGCGCCCGGAGGTAATACGCGTCGTAATAGCCGGCGGAGAGCACATAGGTGCCGGTCAGGATGCGCCGCTTCACCTCGGAGCCGAAGCCGGCCGCGCGCGAATTCTCGTACATCGAGATCACGTCGCTGCCCTGCGCCCGGAGGCCGTAGCGGACGCCGTCATAGCGCGCGAGGTTGGACGAGGCCTCCGCGGGCGCCACGATATAGTAGGCGGGCAGTGCGTACTTCGTGTGCGGCAGGCTGATGTCGACGATCTCGGCGCCGGCATCCTTCAGGAAGTCGCGTCCGCGCTGCCACAGCGCCTCGATCTCCGCCGGCATGCCGTCGACGCGGTACTCGCGCGGGATGCCGATCTTCTTGCCGCGGATGCTTTTGCCAATCGCCGCCTCGTAGTCTGGGACCGGGAGATCGGCGGACGTCGTGTCCTTCGGATCGTGCCCCGCCATCGAGCGGAGCAGGATTGCGTTGTCGCGGACGGTGCGGGCGATCGGCCCTGCCTGGTCGAGCGACGAGGCGAAGGCGACGATGCCCCAGCGCGAGCAGCGGCCATAGGTCGGCTTGATGCCGACGGTGCCGGTGAAGGCGGCGGGCTGGCGGATCGAGCCGCCGGTGTCGGTCGCGGTGGCGCCGGCGCAGAGCTGCGCAGCGACGGCGGCCGAGGAGCCGCCCGAGGAGCCGCCCGGCACGAGCTTGCCGTTCGACTGCGACGAGCGCCACGGGTTCACGACCGGGCCGTAATAGGAGGTCTCGTTGGACGAGCCCATCGCGAACTCGTCCATGTTGAGCTTGCCGAGCATCAGCGCGCCGTCGGCGAAGAGGCGCGAGGTGACGGTGGACTCGTAGAACGGCTTGAAGCCGTCGAGGATGTGGCTCGCCGCCTGGGTGTGGACCCCTTCGGTGCAGAAGAGATCCTTGATGCCGAGCGGGATCCCTTCGAGCGGCCGCAGCTCGCCGGACTCGATCCGCGCGTCCGAGGCGCGCGCCGAGGCGATCGCCCTGTCCGGCGTGGTCACGACATAGGCGTTGAGCTCGCGCGCCGCCTCGATGGCGTTGAGATAGGCCCACGTCACCTCGGTCGCGGTGAAGGTCTTTTGGGCGTAGCCGTCGCGGAGCTCGGCGATGGTGAGGCCGGTGAGGTCGTTCCGCGACGGGGCCTGGTTGATGCTCATGCGATGGACTTCTCGTAGAAGCGCGACCACGCGCTGTCGGGATAGTCGGCGAAGACGCCGCGCCGGGTGAAGCCGCTCCGCTCGTAGAGGCGGTGGCCGTCATCAAGGTTATGGCCGGTCTCGAGGAGCAGCCTCCGCAGCCCCCTCTCCCGCGCGAGCCCCTCGATCGCCTGAAGGATCGCCGAGCCGACGCGCTGGCCGCGGACTTCGAGCCGCGTGTACATCCGCTTCACCTCGGCCTCGCCGGCGCTGGGCAGCAGCTTCAGCACCCCGATGCCGACCGCCCGGCCGGAGCCGTCGCGGGCGACGAAGACCGTCGTGTCCGGCTGGGCCATCTGCTCGACGGTCATCTTGAACTGGAACTCCACCGGCGACAGCGGCAGCAGGTAGTCGTTGAGGAGCGCCACCAGCTCGCGGACGTCGTCCTGGAGCGCCGTCTCGATCGCGATCGTCACCTCGGGCCGAGGCTTCGGGGTCATCCCTACTCCACGACCTTCGGCACCAGGAAGAAGCCGTCCTCGGTCTCCGGCGCGTTGCCGAGCACCTTGTCGGCCATGTAGCCCTCCGTCACCTCGTCCTTCCGCTTCTTCATGGTCATCGGGCGGACCGAGGTCATCGGCTCGACGCCGTCGACGTCAACCTCGTTGAGCTGCTCGACGAAGGCGAGGATGCCGTTGAGCGACCCCTTCAGGCTCTCAGCCTCTTCGTCCGTCACGGCGATGCGGGCAAGGCGGGCGACGCGCTTGACGGTGGCGGTGTCGACGGACATTTCGGGACCTTCGGAAGAGACGGCGTTGCGGCGAAAATGGCCGGCCGCGCTATAGCATCGCGCCGGACGGGGCGGCAATGCGGGACGGCGTCGCGAGGGGGCCGGAGGCTCCGTCTCAGCATGGCCGGCCGGGACGGCCCCACGCGCCGCGGCCCTCAACGGCTCAGGCTGCGCGCGCGAGACCCCCCGGCCGCTCAACACACGCCTCCCTCGCCCCGCTTTAGCGGGGGGGAGGGATGTGGTGAGGGGCCGCGGCAGTTCGGCAAATGCTTGCGCTGCGAAAGGTCCCTGCTCTCCCGCTCGCGGGCGGTTTGGGGAGAAGCCGCAGCCCCTCCCCCTCTCCCCGTTTCACGGGGCGAGGGAGCTTTCCTTCGCTACCGCCGGCTAGGTGGTCGTGGCCGGTGACTCTGCCTCGAGGATCGCGACTGGGAAGCGGCTCAGAAGGTCTCGGAGCGAGGCGGTGCCTTCGAAGACCGCGCCGGTGACGATGTCCCGATACCGCCCCGCCGGCAGATCCATGGCCGTATCGGTCCATCGCTCCGGTGGCACGAGCGGGGTCATGGCTCCCTCCAGCAACCCCATCACCAGCCGCGGCGCGACCGTCACCACGGAGCGATCGCCGTGGCGGCGCGCGAAGGCGACCACGTTCTGCTCCCGCGCTCCAGAGACCGGCAGCGGCTCATACGACCAGTCGCGGAACAGTTCCGGCAGGCGCTGGCGGAGGTGCAGACCGTCGCGGAGGAGCCGCATCTTCAGCCTCCCCGAGCGCCAGTCCGCGACCAGCGCCTTCGGCGACGCCGCCAGCACGTCGGGCAGCATGCGGCGGCGGAGGTCGAAGTCGACCGGGCGGCGGTTGTCGGGGTCGACCAGGCTGAGGTCCCAGAGCTCGGTGCCCTGGTAGATGTCCGGCACCCCCGGGGCGACCAGCTTCAGGGCGAGCTGCGCGAGCCCGTTCACGGCACCGGCCAGGAAGAAGGGCTGTGCCGCTGCCACGAACTCCCGGAGGAATGCCGCGTCGGCGAACGCCCCGCGGACGACCGCAGGCGCGTCGGCCTCGTACTCCGCATCCGGCGATGCCCAGCTCGTGCGGACCTTCGCCTCGCGAAGCGCCTTGATGAGATACGCCTCGATGCGCTCGCGGAGCGATGCGACCCCCTCCCCGTCGCCGACTTCGAGGTCGGCCGGCCACGCGCCGAGGAGTGCCTGAAGCAGCATCCATTCGACATTCCCGTCGAACCCGGCTGCGATCGCGCCGCGCGCCGCGCCATCCGCGGCGCCGGACCCGTGGACGGTCCCGCCGGTCCGCTCGCGCCAAAGCCGGACAATCCCGGCCCACCGCTCCGGCGCCTCGCTGATGGCGTAGAGGCGCGCCCGAGAATCCTCGCCGCGCTTGGTGTCGTGCGTTGCGGTGGCGCTGAGCCCATGGGGCTGCGACGCCAGCCGCGCGGACATGGCACGGTGAAACGCCTCCGGCGATCCCCCGAACCGGCCCGGATCGCCGCCGACCTCGTTGAGAGCGATCAGCCGGTTGAAGCGATAGAAGACGGTGTCTTCCACCGCCTTCGCCATCACCGGCCCCGACGTCTGCTGGAAGCGGAGCGTAAACTGGAGCGCGGCGGCCTGGAGCTGGGCGCTCGGCAGGTCGAGGCGCAGGAGCCGGCCGAGGAAGTCGACCACCGCCTCATCCTCCACCGCCCGCGTCGCCTTCGCCGCGGCAACCGCGTCCGCGATCACGGCCTCGTCCTCGGGCGACGGGCCGGCCACGGTGACGTAGGTCCGGTATACCGGCATCGCGGCGATCAGCTCGAGGATCGCCCGCCGCAAGCTGTCGGGACCGAAATCGCGCGTCGCCGGGTCGGCTTCAGCCACGCGGACCGCGAGGTCGCGAAGCCGGTCGAGCTCGCCCGCGAGGTTGCGGGCGAGGATGAACAGTTTGGCCGACCGTATCTGCGCCGCGAGCGCGGGGCTTGCCCCTGCGAACGCCTCGTAGGCTTCGGTGAGCGCCGCTTCGCCGGCCGGGGCGACGAAGAGCTGCGCGACCGCTGCGGTGAACTCGTAGCCGGTGGTGCCGGCAACCGGCCAGCGGCGGAGCGTTTCCTCCGCGGCGAGGATCTTCTCGACAACGATGTAAGGATCGGGCCCCGCGTTGCCTCCGATCACGGCGCGAAGGCGGTCGAGGTAGCCCTTCGGGTCGGACAGGCCGTCGATGTGGTCGATGCGGACGCCGTCGATCAGCGTGCGCTCGAAGAGGCTCGTGAGAAGCGCGTGGGCGGCTTCGAAGGTGGCGGGACGCTCGACGCTGACGCCGATCAGGTCGGTGATCTCGAAGAAGCGGCGATAGGTCAGCCCTTCCCGCGCCAGCCGCCAGTGCGACACCCGCCACACCTGTTCCTCGAGGAGGTCGTGCAGCGCGGCACGGTCGTCGGTCACGGCGGTGGCAGCGACTTCGACCTGCCGAAGGAAACCGGCGTCGGTGACTGCCGCAGCGAGCGAAGCCTTTGCGGCGGCGACGCTGCCGGGATCGGAGGCGGCAAACCCGCGGGCGAGCTCCTGCGCCAGGGGATGGTCGACCCGCTCGAGGACGCGGCCATAGCTGACCGGCGCGAGCGGCAGGCGGACGCCGGAATAGGACATCGCAAAGCCCACGGCCCTCCCCTCGCGCCCGAAGCCGATGCCGATCTTCCCGGCTTGGAGCGCTTCGCCATAAGGCTCGCCCAGCACAGGCACGATCAGCCTCTGCGCCGTCCAGTCGATGTCGAAATGCGCCGCGTAATCGGACCGCACACCCCATTCGAGGACGTCGCGCCACCAGTCATTGCCGATCGAGGCGCTCATGTGGTTCGGCGCGAAGTCGAGGAGGATTTTCCGACCGAGCGCGTGGGCGCGATGCGCCAGCGCCTCGAGGCCGGCGAGACCGCCGAGCTCGGGATCGATCTCGGCAAAACTGGTTGCGTCGTAGCCGTGCGGCGAACCGCTCGCCGCGGTCATCGCGGGCGACAGATAGAACCAGTCCGCGCCGAGGTCGGAGAGATAGGCGGCAAGGTTCACCGCCGTCTCGAAGGTCACCCCTTGCCGGAGCTGGAGGCGGTAGGTCGAATTCGGAATGGCCAAGGGGGGTTCTCCGCGCGGTCAACGCGCGACCCCGGCTTTCGTGCCGCCGGCACGGCACCATCGCCTCCGGCGGCGCGGCGCTGCTAGTCTCGCGGGATGAACGACTCGTCCTCCCCCGAAGCCCGGCTCGCCGCGCTCGGCATCACCCTCCCCGCCCCGGCGGCGCCGGCCGCGAACTACGTGCCGACGGTGGCGGCCGGCGGGCTGCTCTTCATCTCGGGACAACTGCCGACCGGGCCGAGCGGGCCGAGCGTCGGCAAGCTCGGCGCCGACCTCGACGTCGAGGCCGGCCGGATCGCGGCGCGCTATGCAGCAATCAACATCCTCGCCCAGGCCAGGGCCGCATTGGGCGGCCTCGACCGGATCGCGCGCGTCGCGCGGGTCACGGGCTTCGTGAACGGGGTGGGGGGCTTTGCCGAGCCGCACAAGGTGCTCGACGGGGCGTCGGAGCTGCTGGTCGCGGTGCTCGGCGAGCGCGGGCGGCACAGCCGAACGGTGCTGACGGCGGCGGGGCTGCCGATGAACGCGGCAGTTCTCGTGGATGCGATCATCGTGGTCGGGTGATCCGGTGGCGGCCCAGCAGCAGACCGCGACGTCACGATGCGAAGCTCCCTCGCCCCGCGCAGCGGGGAGAAGGGGTGGGATGAGGGGCAAGTGGCCTCTCCGGGGGTTTGCCCCCGGCAGGGTCCCCGCCCTATCTCTTGGCCATGCGAACCGACTCCGCCGCGGCTTCCCGCCCGATCATCAGAGCCGCTTCCGGCATCACCGCCATCGACCGCACCGCCTGGGATGCCGTCGCCAATCCCGGCTGGCCCTGCTCGGCGCCCCTGACGTCACCAGCGATCGACGGCCGCGCCGCGTACAATCCCTTTGTCAGCCACGACTTCCTCTCGTCGCTCGAAGAATCCGGCAGCGCCGCAGCGCGCACCGGCTGGGAGCCGCATCACCTCATCCTCGAGGAAGGCAGCCGGATCACGGGCGCCCTGCCCGCCTATCTCAAGACCCACTCGATGGGCGAGTACGTCTTCGACCATGGATGGGCGGATGCCTATCAGCGCGCCGGCGGGCGGTACTACCCGAAGCTCCAGGCGTCGGTGCCGTTCACGCCGGTGACCGGCCCGCGCCTCCTCGTCGGCGGCGGCGACGGTGCCGACGAGCGGCGGCTGCGGCTCGCGTCGGGCGCACTCGAATTCGCCCGCCACAGGCATCTCTCGTCGGTGCACGTCACCTTCCTGCCCGAAGCGGAGACCGCGACCTTCGAGGAGGCCGGCTACCTCACCCGGATCGACCAGCAGTTCCATTTCGTCAGCGACGGCTATGCCGACTTCGACGGCTTCCTCGACAGCCTCGCCTCGCGGAAGCGGAAGGCGATCCGGAAGGAACGGCGGGAGGCAGTCGGCGACGACATCACCATCGACTGCCTCACCGGCAGGGACATCACCGAGGACGCCTGGGACGCGTTCTTCGCGTTCTACATGGACACCGGCAGCCGCAAATGGGGCCAGCCCTATCTGACCCGGCATTTCTTCTCGCTGATCGGCGAGCGCATGGCGGACCGCACGCTGCTGGTGATGGCGAAGCGCGCCGGCCGCTACATCGCCGGCGCCATCAACTTCATCGGCTCCGACACGCTCTATGGCCGCAACTGGGGCTGCATCGAGCAGCACCCGTTCCTCCATTTCGAGGTCTGCTACTACCAGGCCATCGAATGGGCGCTGGCGCACGGGCTGACGCGGGTCGAGGCCGGGGCGCAGGGCGAGCACAAGCTGGCCCGCGGCTACATGCCGGCGCCGACCTATTCGGCGCACTGGATCGCGGACGCGCGGTTCCGGGCCGCCGTCGCCGGCTTCCTCCGCCGCGAGCGGGCGCAGACGGAGCATGACATCGAGGCGTTCGCGGCGCAGTCGCCCTTCCGGCACGAGATAGACTAGGCGCGAGCCCGATCGGACGCCGTCCAGGCATTCGAGCCTCTCCCGACGACAACTCGCAGGTACAGTCCCGAACGGAACCGAATCTCCGGCTCCTGGTCGTACGAATGGTCCTGACGGTCGTGACGATCCTGATCCTCCTCGCTTAGCTTAGAGGACTAGGCGGTTTTCAGGATCGTGCGCCCTTTGTTCCACGTGAAACGACGTTTTACCATTCGCTTCCACGAGCGAAGGATTTCATGACCAATCGACCCGATCGCCCGCCGCCCCGTGTTCCGCCGCGCCTGCGCTCCGTTCCCAAAATCCGGCAGCTCTATTGGTGCGACTTTCCCGAGGACGCCCAGCTGCCCGAGCTCTGGAAGACGCGACCGGTGATCATCCTGTCGAAGAACGCCGTGCTCTCCGGTGCGGTGACCATCATCCCGACGTCGACGGAGGCGCCTTATCACCCTGCATCCTGCTTCAAGCTCACGACCTCGATTGACGAGCGGGAATCCTGGGCGATCTGCAACATGATCACCAGTGTCGCCGTGAGCCGCCTGTCGCAGACGAAGAATGCCATTCCGCGGCTGCCCGAGGACGAGTTCAATGCGATGCTGAAGGTGGTGTTGAGCTTCCTGCCGGTTGTGCCAGCGGGAGCCTGAAAACAGAAAGGGGAGCCATCGGGCTCCCCTCCTGCATGTAGCTCCCCTTTCGGGGAAGCGGACTACCCGGGTGATCATTCCGGGCGCCGTAAGTGGGTTTTAGATAGACCCCAGGTCGTTTGGACGCAAGGGGTCAGCACATGAGGTCTCAGCATCGCGTCACGGTGGGCTTGAGAATGACGTCGGCCGGGCGACTAGGGGGCGGCGGCAGCGGATCGTGCCGCACCGCTACTCCGCTCCCACCAGCCGGTCGCGCACCGCGGCTTCCGAACGGTAGGCGAACCCCACCACCGCGATGGCGAGCGCGACCGGGGCGAGCGCCCAGAGCCAGAGGCCGAGGAAGGCGAGGACGACGGCGCCGGTGATGGCGGCGGTCGAGAGGAGCTCGAGGATCGAGGGCGCGAAGGAGGTGCTCCAGCTCCGCCGGAATTCCGAGCGCTTCACCGGCTTGAGGAGCCAGAGATTGATGAGGCCGGATACGGTCGCCGCGATCGCGCCGGCGACGAGGCCGACAATGCCGGCGACCGGCGAGAAGAAGCTGAGCGCGACCGCCGCCGGGAGGACGATGATCGCGGGAATCGCGAGCGTCGTCGTGAGCTTCGCCATCAGGAAGGTGCGGAGCGGCACCGGCGACGCGGCGAGGAGCTCCGGCGAATCCTCGGCCGACATCGTGATCCAGGCGATGCTTCCCGCCATCTGGCCGGCAAGGAAGATGATCGAGGCGGCGACGAGGGCGCCGGTCAACTCGTTGAGCTCCTCGCCATTGCCGAAGATGAAGATGAGGAGGGGCGCGACGTAGATGACACGAAGGAGGATCTGCGAGATCAGCGCCGGATCGCGCGCGATCAGCCGCGCTTCCTTGGCGAAGGTCGAGCGGAAGACCGATGCGCCGAACCGCGCGGTCGTACGCCCGCGGCGGGACGACCGGGCATCGACGCCCCGCGCGCTCGCAGCATCGGTCGCGAAGCGGTTGCCGATCCAGCGCGCGGTCAGCGTGAAGATGACGAGCGCTACGAGGACGATGCCGACCAGCGGCAATAGCGACCCGAGCACCGCCTCGGCCGGCCAGCGGACGATCGCCGGCAGGTCGCCGCCCTGCAGGAGATTGGCGACGAAATTGCCCCAGAAATCCTCGTTGTTGCCGACGATGTTGGGGAGCTGGGCGACGATGACGAAAAGGCCGCCCATGACGGCGGCGAGGATCTGCGCGGCAACGCGCGTCCGCCGCGGGCCGATGACGACGAAGAGGCCCATCGCCAACGCCAGCGCGGCCGCGGTACCGAGAAGCGCCAGCGAGAAGATGACGGGATAGACGCCGAGCAGCTCCGGGTGGCCGAGGACGGCGGCGGGGATGACGAACGGCGTCACCAGCGCGCCGAACAGCAGCATCGGCGTGATCGAGATCGACACCGCGCGCACGGTCAGCGTCTTCCGCGGCGGCAAGGGCGAGGACAGGAGAAGGTCGAGGTCGCCGCGCTGGTAGAAGGCGTCCACGGTCGCGACCAGCGCAGTCGACAGGATCAGCGTGAAGAGAAGGAAGAGCACCGCGTCGAGGATGAGGACGAGGAGCGGCGCGGCCACGATCTCGGTACCCTGGAGCGCCATCGCCGCCGGCACGCCGATCGCCATGCCGAGGACGAGGAGGATCGCGACGCCGGTGATCGGCGAGCGCCAGAAGCCGCCCTTCTTCGGGGTCCCCTTCCTGCCGCCGCTGCCGATCGAGCGCCAGGCGACGCGGAGCTCATGGGCGATCAGCCACGGGATCGAGGCACGGCGGAACATCACGCGGCCTTCTCCTCGGCGACGAGGCGGAGGAACAAATCCTCCAGCGTCGAGTCGGACGAGCCGGCGAGCGCGCGGAGCTCGTCGAGCGTGCCTTCGACGAGGAGCTTGCCGTGCTGGATGATGCCGATGCGGTCGGCCATCCGCTCGGCGACCTCGAGGATGTGCGTGGTCAGGATCACCGCGTAGCCGGCCTTGGTGCGCTCCTCGAGGAGGTCCTTCACCTGGCGCGCGACGGTGGCGTCGAGGCCGGTCAGTGGCTCATCGAGGATCATCAGCTTGGGGTCGTGGATGAGCGCCGCGGCGAGCACGACCTTCTGCTTCATGCCGCGCGAAAAGGTCTCGCAGCGCTCGCCGCGCTTGTCCCAGAGGTCGAGCCAGCGCAGCAGCTCCTCGGCGTCCCGCGCCGCGTCGCCCTCCGGCACGTTCCAGAGCGCGGCGACGAATTCGAGATATTCGAGCGGCGTCAGCTTGTCATAGAGGAGCGGCTCGTCAGGCAGCCAGGCGATGAGCTGCTTGGCCTCCAGCGGGTGCTTGAGCGCGTCGATGCCAAAGACCTCGATGCTGCCTGACGTCGGCGTCACGAGCCCCGCCACCATGCGGAGCGTCGTGGTCTTGCCGGCGCCGTTCGGGCCGAGGAGGGCGTAGAGCTCGCCGGGCCGGATGTCGAGATTGAGCCCGTCGACGGCGGGCCGGGCGAACACCTTCGTCAGGTCGCGCAGCACGAGCGGCGGCGTGTCGATCACGGGTCGGTCGGGCGTGAGGGCATCCATCGATCGGCCTCCAGGGGTGTCGTTCGTGTCTATATCGAAGTGATATCACTTCGATGTCAAGCTACAACGAAATGCCGGCCAGAGGCCGGCATCTCAATTCGTGACACTCCGTCGGCGAAGGCCTACCCCGTCTTGAGCGGGACCTTCGGCACCAGCCCTGTCCGCCGGCCCTCGCCCGGGCCGCCCGCCGGCTTCGGCGGTGGCGCCTTTCTGGCGGCCGGCTTCCGGCGCGGCTTCGCCCGTGGCTTCTTCGGCACCGGGATCGGCTCCGGCTTCGGCCGCACCGGCGCCTCGTCGAGCGCGTCGAGCTGAAGCTCGCTGTCGCGGCCGGTGCCCTTGACGGTGACGCGGACGGTGCCGCCGCCCTTGAGCTTGCCGAACAGCACTTCATCCGCGAGCGGCTGCTTGATGTGCTCCTGGATCACGCGGGCGAGCGGGCGCGCGCCCATGCGCTGGTCGTAGCCCTTGTCGGCGAGCCACTTCACCGCCTCGTCGGTGAGATCGAAGATCACGCCGCGGTCGGCAAGCTGGGCCTCGAGCTGGAGGACGAACTTCCGCACCACCGAGTAGACGACTTCCGGCGGCAGGCTGCCGAACGGCACGATCGCGTCGAGGCGGTTCCGGAACTCCGGCGCGAACAGGCGCTCGATCGCCTCCTGGTCCTCGCCCTCGCGCTGCGAGCTGCCGAAGCCGATCGCGGCCTTCGCCATGTCGGCGGCGCCGGCGTTCGTCGTCATGATCAGGATGACGTTCCGGAAGTCGACCTGCTTGCCGTTGTGGTCGGTCAGCTTCCCGTGGTCCATGACCTGGAGGAGGATGTTGAAAAGGTCCGGATGGGCCTTCTCGATCTCGTCCAGGAGAAGGACGCAATAGGGGTGCTGGTCGACGCCGTCGGTCAGAAGGCCGCCCTGGTCGAAGCCGACATAGCCCGGAGGGGCGCCGATGAGCCGCGAGACGGTGTGGCGCTCCATGTACTCCGACATGTCGAAGCGGATGAGCTCCACGCCGAGGGTTGCCGCGAGCTGCTTGGCGACCTCGGTCTTGCCGACGCCGGTCGGGCCCGAGAACAGGTACGAGCCGATCGGCTTCTCCGGCTCACGAAGGCCGGCGCGGGCGAGCTTGATCGCCGAGCTGAGGCGCTCGATCGCCTTGTCCTGGCCGTAGACAGTGCGCTTGAGGACTGTCTCGAGGTTGTGCAGCACCTCGGCGTCGTCCTTCGACACCGTCTTCGGCGGAATCCGCGCCATCGTGGCGATCGTTGTCTCGATCTCCCGAAGGCCGATCGTCTTCCGCCGCCGGCTTTCGGGCAGCAGCATCTGCGAGGCGCCCGACTCGTCGATCACGTCGATCGCCTTGTCCGGCAGCTTGCGGTCGTTGATGTAGCGGGCCGCAAGCTCGACGGCGCCCTTGATGGCCTCGTTGGTGTAGCGGACCTTGTGGAAATCCTCGAAGTAGGGTTTCAGGCCCTTGAGTATCTCGATCGCATCAGGCACCGACGGCTCGTTGACGTCGATCTTCTGGAAGCGCCGGACGAGCGCCCGGTCCTTCTCGAAGAACTGCCGGTACTCCTTGTAGGTCGTTGACCCGATGCAGCGGATCGCCCCGCCGGCGAGGGCCGGCTTAAGGAGGTTCGACGCATCCATGGCGCCGCCCGAGGTCGCACCCGCGCCGATCACGGTGTGGATCTCGTCGATGAACATGATCGCGCCGGGGAACTCCTCGATCTCCTTCACAACCTGCTTGAGGCGCTCCTCGAAGTCGCCGCGGTAGCGCGTGCCGGCCAGCAGCGACCCCATGTCGAGCGCGAAGATGGTCGCGTCCTGGAGGACTTCGGGCACGTCCTTCTCGATGATGCGCTTGGCGAGCCCTTCGGCGATCGCGGTCTTGCCGACGCCGGGGTCGCCGACGAAGAGCGGGTTGTTCTTCTGGCGGCGGCACAGGATCTGGATCGTGCGCTGCAGCTCGGCGTCGCGGCCGATCAGCGGGTCGATCTTGCCGGCCTTCGCCTTCTCGTTGAGGTTGACGCAGTAAGCCTCGAGGGCGTCGGCCTTCTTCTTCGGATCGCCCCTGCCCTCGACGGTCGCCGCATCATCGTCGACGCCGCGCACCGGGCGCGACTCCGACATCCCGGCGCGCTTGGCGATGCCGTGGCTGATGTAGTTGACCGCGTCGTAGCGGGTCATGTCCTGCTCCTGCAGGAAGTACGCGGCGTGGCTCTCGCGCTCGGCGAAGATCGCAACGAGCACGTTGGCGCCGGTGACCTCCTCGCGGCCGGACGACTGGACGTGGATCACCGCGCGCTGGATCACGCGCTGGAAGCCGGCGGTCGGCTTCGAATCCTCCTCGCCCTCGTTCACCAGATTGGCGAGTTCGGTATCGATGTATTCCGTCAGGCTGCGCCGGAGGGCATCGATGTCGACATTGCAGGCGCGCATGACCGCGGCAGCGTCCTGGTCGTCCGTGAGGGCGAGGAGGAGGTGCTCGAGCGTCGCATATTCCTGATGCCGCTCGTTGGCGAAGGCCAGCGCCTGGTGGAGAGCCTTCTCGAGGCTACGTGAAAAAGACGGCACTTACGGTCCTCATTTCTTTTCCATCACGCACTGGAGCGGGTGCTGGTTCTTGCGCGCCAGGTCCATGACTTGCGTGACTTTGGTTTCGGCGACCTCGAACGTGTAGACGCCGCACTCGCCGACCCCGTGCTGATGGACATGCATCATGATGTTGTGCGCGTCCTCCTTCGCCTTGTTGAAGAACCGCTCCAGCACGTGAACGACGAACTCCATCGGGGTGTAGTCGTCGTTCAGCAGCAGGACCCGATAGAGGCTCGGCCGCTTGATTTTCGGCTTGGTCTTGGTCGTTACGCCGACGCGGACGTCGTCATCATCGGCTCGCCGCATTCTCGCTTCCATCCCGATCGTCAAGCTCACCGAATCCTGCCGGGATTTCGCCAGCCCCGCAATCGGACTCAGTTCAAATTTCATTCCATAAGGGCCGGACAGCAAGACGACGTCGGCCAGCCCGTCGGAACGTTCCCGACATATAGGCGGCGACGGTCGCGTTTTTAGGGCGACACGACCGCCGCCGACGCGGAGCTTAGCACTGTTCGGTCCGGAACGATCGGGAAAGGGTGACGCGCGCCTCGCGGGGCCAGCACGTCTTGCCTTCTCCCGTCACCTCACGCGCACCGAACGGAATCCCGCTCGGCCGACGGAACCCGCGAAACGCCGCGCCGTTAACCATCGCCAGAAACGGAGGGGCGTGATGACAAGCCAGTCGCTGCAGATCCCGGTCAGGCGGGAGCCGTGGCCGATCTTCGCCCGGAAGCTCGCGACGGCGATCAACACCAGCACCCCGCGCGACCACTGGCCGAAGCGGCGGCCGCTCGCGTCGCGGAAGCCGGTCCCGGCGCAGGCCTGACGGAGGACGCCGCATCGCGCGATGGGTCGTCCGTTGCTCGTCGCGGCGGCAGATGCGCCGCTGAAGCGGCGGCTGACCGTTCCGCAGGCGATCGATCCCGGCTTTCGGCTCCGCGTGCCGCCAACGCTAGCTTCCGACGCACAATCGCGCAGCACGATCTGCGCTGACCCGCGGGCCGGGGGTCACGGCGGCGTGAGGCCGGTGCAGCGCAGCATTGCAGCCCGCGCATGGTCCAGTGCCGTGGTCCCCGCGGTTTCGCTCAGTTCTTCGTCGGTCGAGACTGGCCCTGCCCCCGGCCGACCACATGGATATCCGAACGTGCGCGAATGTCGCGGACGGGCCGCCAGGAGCGCCGTGGTAGATGGCCCTCCAATTGCTTGCATAAGTCTCGCAGTTCCGAAGTCTCAACGAGAGGAGTAAGCATTGGCCGATCGGCACCAAGTAGATGTGCGTGGACTACCTGTCGCCGAACCGTTGCCGATCGGGGACCGCAGCGTCCCGTTGAAGGCCTTCGCCGCGCTGGATGCGCCACTGCTGCCGGCGTCCGGGAAGGCGGCGGCCTGGGCCATGCAGACTTCGGATCCCTACGGCCACCGGCCCCTCGTCCTCGACGGCGCGATCGTCGGCGATCTTGTCGTCGGCCACCACTCCACGAGCTTCTACTCGGTGCGGCCCGATCTCCGTGTCCTCGATGCCCGGAGCTTCCGGTCCGAAGCCGAATTGATGGCCGCCATCACCGCGCTCCTCGCTCCGGTGGCCGCCGAGCCAGCCTGACGCGATCCCGGCTCTCTTGTCGCCGGCCGAAGCATCGGCCCGCCGATTTACGCTTTGGTAACGCCGAACATCCTAGCGTGACCGAGCCTCGATGGGCGGGTTCTCCAGCGATCCACCCGGTCGGACGCGGATTTTCGGATTCGAAAGAGCGCGCGCCGAGAGACTGGCGCCTGCCCCCTTAGAACCATTCGCTTGCCGTCCGCATAGCGGCGCTGGCTGAACCCCGGACCCCCCCTTCGGGACGGAGTTGACGCCGGCTCAGGCCGGCAGAGTGGAGAGTACGGGCGGATGCTTGGCGGACGGGTCGCGCGGCGGCTAAGGCAAATCTTCGCAGCGGCGACCCTCGTGGTCGCGGCAGCCCTTTCGAGCGTGGCGCCGGCGCAGGCCGCCGAGGACAACTACGCCGCCATCGTCATCGACGCCAAGACCGGCGAGGTGCTGTTCTCGCGGAACGCGGATCTCCAGCGCTATCCGGCGTCGCTCACCAAGATGATGACCCTCTACCTCGTGTTCGAGGATCTCGAGCGCGGGCGGATC
Organism: Bauldia sp.; assembly: GCA_050184415.1. Taxonomy (GTDB): domain Bacteria; phylum Pseudomonadota; class Alphaproteobacteria; order Rhizobiales; family Kaistiaceae; genus JADLGL01. Next base: position 44,584 of record JBFXAJ010000014.1, on the reverse strand, counting down.
TCGCTCACGACGCGCCTCAACGTCTCGGCCAATGCGGCCGCGCAGCCGCCGAGCAAGCTCGGCCTTCCGGCCGGCGCAACCATTCGCGTCGAGGATGCGATCCTCGCGCTCATCACACGGTCGGCGAACGACATCGCGATGGTGATCGCGGAGAACCTCAATGGCAGCGAGCGCGCCTTCGCCGAGCGGATGACCACCACCGCGCGCGCCCTCGGCATGACGCGCACCACCTTCCGCAATCCGCACGGACTGCCGAATTCGCAGCAGGTGACGACCGCGCGCGACATGGCCACGCTCGGCCGCGCGCTCTACGACCGCTTCCCGCAATACTACCCCTATTTCTCGACGCCCTCCTTCAACTGGCAGGGCACGCGGATCGCGAACCACAACAACCTTCTCGGCGATCCCGGCGTCAACGGCATCAAGACCGGCTACACCAACGCGTCGGGCTACAACCTCGTCACCTCGGTGCAGCGCGACAACCGCTACATCGTCGGCGTGGTCATGGGCGGCAACACCGCCGGCTCGCGCGACGCCCATATGCGCGAGCTGATCGCGACCTACATGCCGCGCGCCTCGACCGGCGCCCGCACCGCGCCGCTCGTGGTGGCGGCCTATGCGCCGACCGGCGGGCCGCTCGCGCCCCTGCCCCGTCCCAACCCGGCGCGCACCACCGTCGATCCGGTTCAGGTCGCCGCGCTCCCGGCGGCCGCCACCGCCGCCGACGCGATCGCCATCCTCGCCCAGGGCGACGTCGATCCCGGCAATGTGCCGGCGGCGCCGCCATCGGGCTGGCTGATCCAGGTCGGCGCGTTCCCGTCGGAGAACTCGGCACGTGCGGTCCTCGCCCGCGCGCTCGAGCTCGAGGCCAACGCGCTTGCCGGAACGACGCCCTACACCGAGCCGGTGGTGGTCGGCGCCAACCAGCATTTCCGCGCGCGCTTCGGCGGCTTCGCCACCGGCGCTGCGGCGGTCGCGGCCTGCGCCAGGCTGACGGCCGAGAATTTCGACTGCTTCGCCACCGAGCAATAGCCCGGCGAAGCGCACCACGGTCGCGAGAAGGTCAGGAGGTCCTTCGATGTCTTCCGAGAAGCCGGTCCTTGGCCTCGTTGATACGGGCCGCAAGGAAGGTCGAGCCGCCCTGGTCCGGATGGACGCCCTTCAGCAGGCGTCGATGGGCCGCACGGATTTCGGCTTCGTCGGCGCCGGCCGGAAGGCCAAGGATCTCATAGGCCTCCTCGTCAGTCATGGCGCCCGCATCCGCCGGTCGGCCCGGCCCCGGACCCTCGTCTTCCTCTCCGTCCTCTCGCCAACCGGGGAACCGGCGGTCGAGATAAGCCTCGACTAGCGCCGCGCTGTCGGGATCGGCGGACGCCTCGGTCCGCAATTCCTCGAGCTCCGCGGCGGACAGATCGTCGAGCGAGCGGCCGCTGGACCGGCCTTCGAGCACCATTGCGGTCATCGCGCCGGTGTCGTGGTCGAGCGTCGCCTCGACGTAGCGCGCCCGCACCTTCGACGCCTGGCCGGCGCTCCGCGACCCGCCGCCGAGGTCGAACGGCCCGATGCGGCCGCGGGTCAGCGCCGCGACGCCGACGCCGGCAAGCGCGATCCCGAAGAAGAACTGGCGCAGCACGAGAAGCCCGATGCCCGCGCCGAGAAGGATGATGCCGATGACGTAGCGCGCGACGCGCGCCAGCGTCCGTGGATTGGCGCGGGAATAGAGCTGGATCAGGCCGATCATGACGACCAGGAGCAGGATCCCGATGATGACATATTGCATCGGGCGTCAGCGGAGCTGCTCGAGGAGGAGACGCGGCGTGCCGCCGGGCAACGCCGTGAGCGCCTTCCGGCCGCCGGCGGCATAGGCGGCGACGGCGCGGAGGAGCGTCGCGAGCTCGCCCGCGGCACCGCTGTCGAAGCGGGCATAGGCGCCCCCGGTCAGCCGCGCGATCTCGCGGAAGGTGCGCTCGACGTCCGGATTGCGGCCCTCCTGGAAGACGAACACCGGGACGTGGAGGAGCCCGAGCTCGCCGGCCTTGGCGCACAGGCTGTCGACGTCCTCCTCCATCGCGTCGCCGACGAAGACGACCGCCTGGACGCGCTCCTTCTGTGTCTCGCCCCTGGCATGGCTGAGGATGCGGCCGATCTGGGTCTGGCCGCCGCGGACGTCGATGCCGGTCATGAGGCCGGTCAGCGCCTTGGTGTCGCTGACCCAGCGGCTCGCGCGGCATTCGCGGAAGCCGCGATAATAGACGAGCTGGACGTCGAGCCCGCCGACCTTGCCGGCCTCCTGGAACATCTCCGACTGGACCTCCATCGCCTTGTCCCAGGTCGGCTGCCGGCTCATGGTCGCGTCGAGCGCGAAGATCAGGCGGCCGCGCGGCCCTTTCCCCGGCGTGACGGCGCGGGCCTGCGCGATGAAGGCCTCGATGTCGGAGCGCGCCGAGCGTTCGGGCACCGCGCCCGAGGTCGGCCGCGCCACGCTCTTCCTCTGATCGACCGGCTTCTCGCCCGTACCCATTGTGCTAACGAAGGTACCCATCTCCCTCTTCTAAAGATGGCATTCCCCGCCCCTCGCGCAAGCTGCCGCCACGGAAACCGGACACATGAGCGTGAGCCTTCCCCTGATCGCCGAGACCGTCGCCGGCCTCCGCGCCCGGATCGCAGCCTGGCGCAAGGATGGCGAGCGGATCGCGATGGTGCCGACCATGGGCGCGCTCCACCGCGGCCATCTCGAGCTGTGCCATCAGGCGCGGCAGGAGGCGGACCGCGTGGTGGTGTCGATCTTCGTCAATCCGACGCAGTTCGCGCCGACCGAGGATTTTGCCGCCTATCCCCGCGATCTCTCGGGCGACCTCGCGAAACTCGGCGAGGCCGGCGTGGACATCGTCTTCGCGCCCACCGTCGAGGAGATGTACCCGGCCGGCTACGCCACGACGATCGGCGTCCGCGGGCCGGCGGAGGGGCTCGAGACCGACTTCCGCCCGCACTTCTTTGCCGGCGTCGCCACGGTCGTCTCGAAGCTGCTGATCGCCGCCCTCCCTGACGCCGCCATCTTCGGCGAGAAGGATTACCAGCAGCTCCTCGTCATCCGCCGCCTCGTCCGCGACCTCGCGCTGCCGGTGACGATCGTCGGCCACCCGATCGTGCGCGAGGAGGACGGCCTAGCGATGTCCTCGCGCAACGCGTATCTCTCTTCCGCCGAGCGCGACGTCGCACCCGAGCTCCACCGCGCCCTTGCCGCCGCGGCGAAGGCGATCGGCGCCGGCGAGCTCGCCGGCGTCGCGATCGAGACCGCCCGCCAGCGCATCGCCAAGGCCGGCTTCGACATCGACTACCTCGAGCTCCGCGACGCCGACACGCTCAAACCGCCGCAGAAGCAGGAGAGCGAACGGCTGCGGCTCCTCGTGGCAGCACGGCTCGGGCGGACAAGGCTGATCGACAACGTTGCGGTGTGAGCCGCTCCGCGAACTCCTCCTTGGCCCCTCAGCGTCCCGCAGCTCTTCGGCACCTGGCTCAAAGGCATCGCCGCGATCCAGGTCGCGGCCCTCTGAGCGCGAACGCAGAAAGCTGCCGCGACGCGCTTCGGCCTAAATCCCCAAATCGCCGAGGACCGCTGGAACTTCCTCCGCCAGATCCTCCGCAATAAGGCCCGGGCCGAACGCCCGGGCCGCCTCGCCATGGATGAACACGGCCGCCGCAGCCGCCTCGAACGCAGGCATCCCCTGCGCCAGAAGGCCGACGATGAGCCCCGCGAGCGTGTCGCCGGAGCCGGCGGTCGCGAGGGTCGGCGGGGCGTTGTCGGCGATCGCGGCCCGGCCGTTGGGGGACGCGACGACGGTGTCCGCGCCCTTGAGCACGACCACAGCCCCGCTCCGCTTCGCGGCGGCCCGGGCGCGGTCGAGGCGGGAGCCGGTGATATCGGGAAGGATGCGCGCGAACTCGCCGTCATGGGGCGTCGCGACCGTGGGAGCGCGGCGGGCGCTGACGAGATCGGCGAGCCGACGGGGATCGGCGGCGAAGGCGGACAGCGCGTCGGCGTCGAGGACGAGCGCCACCGGCGACGCGATGGCCGCTTCGATCAACGCGGCGGCGCGCTCATCGGTGCCGAGTCCGGGGCCGATGGCGGCGGCCGTGACGCGCCGTTGGTCAAGGAGGGTCGCGAGGCCCTCCGGGCCGTCGAAGGCCTTGACCATCACGGACGTGAGCTGGGCGGCATTGACGAGAACCGCCGAGGGCGGGCTCGCCACCGTCACGAGGCCAGCGCCGATGCGGAGCGCGGCGCGAGCGGCGAGTCGGGCGGCGCCGGTGGCGGAGGCCGGGCCGGACACCACGACGGCGTGGCCGCGGGTGTATTTGTGGCTTTCGGCCGTCGGCACGGGCAACGCGCGCCGCCAGAGCGCGGGGCGGTTCACGAAGGTCTTCGGCCGGCCGTCGTGGACGCTGTCGTTGGCGACCTGAATGGTGTCCGGCACCATCGGCGCCGCGTTCGACCGGTACGGACTGTCCGCGAAAAGGGCCGGCTCGGGGATGCCGATGTCTGCGAGCGTGACGGCGCCGCACAGCGTCCGGCCCGGCAGAAGGAGGTGCCCGGGCTTCAGGCGATGGAAGGTAACTGTTGCGTCGGCGCGGATCGCGTCGCCCGCGACGGCGCCGGTCGCGCCATCGACGCCGCTCGGCAGGTCAACCGCAAGGACGAGCGGAGGACTGGGTCGGGGCCGCGGCCCGAACGTCGTCTTCCCGGCGTTGACGCCGCGCACCAGGGCCGAGGCCTCGGCCGACAGGGGCAGGCGGACGCCGGCGCCGTAGAGCGCATCGATGATGAGCCCGGGCGGCTCGATCAGTTTCCATTGCTCGGGATCGCTGAAGCCCCGCGGCATTGTCAGGCCGAGGAAGAAGGACCGATCGGCCGGACGGACGACCCCCAAGAACCGCGCCGCCGCCACCGCCGCGTCCCCCTCGAGGAGGTCGCGATTGCCATGGAGGAGCACCGTCACGCGATATCCTGCATTGCGGAGTATCCGCGCGGCGACGAACCCATCGCCCCCATTGTTGCCGGGCCCACAGAGGACAGCGATCCAGCCGCCCCGCCACAGCCGCCGCGCAGCATCGGCCACCGCGCGCCCTGCCCGCTCCATCAGCACGATGCCGGGAATGCCGGCGGCAATCGCCCGCGCGTCCGCCTCCGCCATCTCGGCCGGCGTCAGCAGTTCCAACGGCTCACGCATGGGTTGAACCTCTGTCTGCCCACTGCATGTGCAATTGCCTATGCATTGGACACAGCATCGCCGCGGGTTTGATCAAAAACCGGTCCCCTCATGCCCAAAAAACATTCGGCCCCAAGGCCGGTGCGGCGACTCTCCCGCTGGCATGAGTTCTGCTATTCGACTGGCGACGATGCGGAACGGGCCGCGCGGCCTTCGTCGTCACGGGCACCTGTCGGGAAGCGGAGGACATGAAGAAAATCGAGGCGATCATTAAGCCCTTCAAGCTCGACGAGGTCAAAGAGGCGCTTCAGGAAGTCGGCCTCCAGGGAATCACCGTCACCGAGGCCAAGGGCTTCGGCCGGCAGAAGGGGCATACCGAGCTCTATCGCGGCGCCGAGTATGTCGTCGATTTCCTTCCCAAGGTGAAGATCGAGGTCGTCCTCAATGACGACATGGTCGACGCCGCCGTCGACGCGATCCGGAAGGCCGCCCAGACGGGCCGGATCGGCGACGGCAAGATCTTCGTCTCCAACATCGAAGACGCGGTCCGCATCCGGACGGGGGAGACCGGAACCGACGCCATCTGACCCCCGCACCCCTTACCAATCGCCAATTTCCAGTCGCCAAGACGGCAGCTCAAAACCGCTCATTCAGAGGATCGCACAATGACCGCCAAGGATGTCCTTAAGCGTATCAAGGACGAGAACATCAAGTACGTCGATCTCCGCTTCACCGACCCGCGGGGCAAGTGGCAGCACGTCACGTTCGACCAGTCCCTGATCGACGAGGACATCTTCACCGAGGGGACGATGTTCGATGGTTCCTCGATCGCCGGGTGGAAGGTGATCAACGAGTCCGACATGACCCTCCTGCCGGACCCGGCGACGGCGACGCTCGACCCGTTCTTCGCCGACCCGACGCTGTCGATCGTCTGCGACGTGCTGGAGCCGGCGACGATGGAGCCCTACTCGCGCGACCCGCGCGGCATCGCCAAGAAGGCCGAGGCCTACCTCAAGTCTACCAAGATCGGCGACGCGGTCTATTTCGGCCCCGAGGCCGAGTTCTTCGTGTTCGACGACGTCCGCTTCAAGGTGACGCCCTATGCGTCGAGCTACGCGATGGACGACGTCGAGCTGCCGACCAATTCGGACACCGACTACGAGAACGGCAATCTCGGCCACCGCATGCGGACCAAGGGCGGCTACTTCCCGGTCCCGCCGCAGGATTCACTGCAGGACATGCGCTCGGAGATGCTGTCGACCATGCAGGGCATGGGCGCGGTGGTCGAGAAGCACCACCATGAGGTGGCGTCGGCGCAGCACGAGCTCGGCCTGAAGTTCGGCCCGCTGGTCACGATGGCCGACCACATGCAGATCTACAAATACTGCATCCACAATGTCGCCGGCCTCTACGGCAAGACGGCGACCTTCATGCCGAAGCCGGTCTTCGGCGACAACGGCTCGGGCATGCACGTCCACCAGTCGATCTGGAAGGGCGGCAAGCCGGTGTTCGCCGGCAACCAGTATGCCGACCTCTCGGAGACGTGCTTGTTCTACATCGGCGGCATCATCAAGCACGCCAAGGCGCTGAACGGCTTCACCAACCCGTCGACCAACTCCTACAAGCGCCTGGTCCCGGGCTACGAGGCGCCGGTGCTCCTCGCCTATTCCGCGCGCAACCGCTCGGCCTCCTGCCGCATCCCCTTCACCAACTCGCCGAAGGCCAAGCGCGTCGAGGTCCGCTTCCCGGACCCGACCGCGAACCCCTATCTCGCCTTCGCCGCGATGCTGATGGCCGGCCTCGACGGCATCCTCAACAAGATCCATCCCGGCCAGGCGATGGACAAGAACCTCTACGACCTGCCGCCGAAGGAACTGCGGAAAATCCCGACCGTCTGCGGCTCATTGCGCGAGGCGCTCCAGAGCCTCGACAAGGACCGCGCCTTCCTCAAGGCCGGCGGCGTCTTCAGCGACGACATGATCGACTCCTTCATCGAGCTGAAGATGGAGGAAGTGATCCGCTTCGAGCACACGCCGCACCCGGTCGAATTCGACATGTACTATTCGGCGTAAGCCGCATTCTCAGCGAAATGACGAAGGGCGCCGCGGATCGCGGCGCCCTTTTCGTTTCGCGCGCTAACGCCGCACGAGATTGATCTCGAGCCGGGCACCGGTCGCCTCGGCGTAGCGCCGGAGCATCGACACGGAGGGCCACACCCCACCTCCTTCAAGCCGTGCGATCGCCGACTGGGTGGTCCCGATCCGGCGCGCGACTTCCGCCTGCGAGAGCTTGGCCTCGGTGCGTGCCCGGATGAGCGCTTCGATCACGGCGAACTCGGCGTCCGCCTTCTCGTACTCCCCGCGGAACGCCGGATTATCCATCAGGCGCTTCTTGAGGTCGGCAAGGTTCGTCATGGTTTCAGCATCCGCATTCGGTCGCGGGCGATCTGGAGTGTCATACCCACCCATCAACCTCGTCATCCCGGCAACAGAGAGGCGGATCATGGCACTGCGACATGACGCGCTGTAGGCTTGGCGAAGGCCAATGGAGTGCGCCGCCATGCACCGCATTTCAACCGTCGCCATCGCCTTCATCGCCGCCCTGATCGCCTCTCCTGCCGTCGCCGACCCGATCTACCTGACGACCTTCGGCCATCTCCTCGAGATCCGGCAGACCGACGCCGGGGAAGAGCTCCGGCTCGACGGCACCGCCGTGCACCAGAGCGACGGCATCTTCCTCGACTCGGTCGGCATCGTTGCGGGGATGCCCGTGATCGTCGGCCGCTCGGCGACCCGCACGGACTGCCCCGTTGCGCCATGGGTGATCTTCTTCCCACCTGACGGCGACATCCTTCTGGAAGGGCCGGTCGACAGCTGCGTCGGCCTCGAAACCCTGTTCCGCGACGACCGGCTCCTCTTCCGCAGCTCGGCGTCGGCGACCGCTCCGGGCCAGACCTTCAGCTGGACGCCGACCGGCGGCTTCGAACGCGAGGCGGACCTCGTCTTCATCCCCGGCACGGCGGAGGGATGGATGGCCGCCAACCGGCATGCGATCGGAGCACCATCCGATCTTCTCGGGCATGGCGACACGCGCGCGACGGTCGACGCAATCGTGGGGATGGCGGCCAAGGTGGTCGTGCCGATCCTGCAAGGCCCGGGCAACGGTGAATACCGCGGCGACTTCTACGTCGGGACCGCGTGTCTCCCCTCCGATTGCTCCGCCGGCCGCGCGCTGATCGTGGCCGACATCATCGGGCAGGAGGTGTTCGTCGCGTGGCGGAGCGACGGGCCGGAGACGCTCCTCCCCGCGGAAACCGAGTGGCCGGCAGTTGCGCTCGACGCTCTCGCGGAGTGGCGCACCGCGCCGTGAAAATTGCCCGCATCGCCGCGCATTCGCCCCGTCGCCGTGATAGACACCGCGGCCCTTGAGCCACGGAGCAATCGGTGAACCGGATGAAGACTGTCGTCGCGGGCGGCCTCCTGGCCGTCGTCGCCAGCGCCCTGCCCGCCCTCGCCGACCCCGTCTCCTTCGAGGCGTTCGGCCGTCCGTTCGAGGTCCGCGGCGAGGCGTTTGCCGAGGAGCTGTGGCTCGACGGGACCAAGGTCCACGAGAACGGGTTCATCTTCATCGACGCCATCGGAATCGTCGGCGGAACGCCCGTCATCGTCGGCACGTCGGCGACCGGCGGCAATGCCTGTGGCGGCGCGCCGTTCGTCGTCTCGTTCCCGCCGGGGGGCGCGCCGGTGTTCGACGGGCCGATCGACACCTGCGCCGCCCTCGCCGTGACGATCGAGGCCAACGACGTGCTCTTCCGCGGCACGCCTTCGGTGCTCGCCCCGGCGGAGCAATATAGCTGGCATCCCGGCGGCGTCGGCTTCGTCGCCGAAGCTGCCCTCCCCTTCGCGCCGAGCAAGCAGTCCGGCTGGGACGCGATCGCGGCCGGCGCGGTCAGCCATCCCTTCGACCTTCTCGACTATGCCGACATGGTCGGCGCGTTCGACATGCTGGTGCCGGCCGATGTCCGCGACGAAGTGCTCCTCGCGCTGAGCGGCCCGGGCACCGGCGAGCGGCAGCCCGCCATGTTCGTCGGCGAGGCGTGCTTCCCGCACAACTGCCCTTACAGCCAGGCGCTCGTCGTGGCCGACGAGGCGCAGCGGCGGCTCTATCTCGCGTGGTCGATCGACGGGGTTGAGACCATCGAGCCCGCGGAGATCGAGTGGACCGAAGGTGGGCTTGTGGCGCTCGCGGAGTGGCGGGCCGCCAATGCGGCGATGCGGTAGCGCGGTGAATGGTGAATGGTGAGAACTACGCCACTACTCACTACTCACCTCTCGCTACCTTACCCCGCGAGCCGCTCCAGCGCCGCCCGGAGCTTCGCTTCCAGCGCGCGGGCCTCTTCCAGCTTCTCGCGCTGCTCCTCGATGACCTCCATCGGGGCCTTGGCGACGAACTGGTCGTTGCCGAGCTTTGCCTCGAAGCGGGCGATCTCCTTCAGCGCCTTGTCGAGCTCGCGCTGGAGGCGGGTGCGTTCGGCGGCGATGTCGATGATGCCGGCGAGCGGCAGACAGAGCGTCGCCTCGCCGACGACGATCTGCACCGAGCCTTTCGCCGCAGCATCCGCGCGCTCGATGCCCGAGAGGCGCGCGAGCCGGACGATGGACGCCTGGTGCCGCGCAACCCGTGCGGAAACCTCCTCGGACGAGGTGACGAGGACGAGCGGGATCTGCGCCGCGGCCGGAACGCCCATCTCGGTCCGCACCGAACGGATCTGCGTGATGAGGTCGACGACGAAATTCATCTCCGCGGCAGAGGCCGCATCCTCCTCCGCAAGCTCCGGCCACGCCGTGGTGGCGAGGAGGCCCGCCCGCGCGGCGCCCTCCGGCGCGGTGCGGTCCCACAGCTCCTCGGTGACGAAGGGCATGAAGGGGTGCAGCGCCTTGAAGGCGAAGTCGCGGATGAAGGCGACCGTCGCCCGCGTCTCATCTTTAGCCGGCCCGTCCTCGCCGGTGAGGAGCGGCTTCACCAGCTCGACATACCAGTCGCAATAGGTGTTCCAGATGAAGCGGTAGAGCGCGGCCGCCGCGTCGTTGAAGCGGTAGCCGGCGATCGCGTCGTTGACCTGGGCAAGCGTCCGGCTCGCCTCGGTGACGATCCAGCGGTTGACGGTCTCCTTCACCGCCGCCGGATCGAAATCCGGCACCGTCACGCAGCCATTCATCTCGGCGAAGCGCGACGCGTTCCAGAGTTTTGTCGCGAAATTGCGGTAGCCCTCGATCCGCGCCCTGGCCGGCTTCACGTCGCGGCCCGGTGTCGCGAGCGCGGCCATCGTGAAGCGGACGGCGTCGGCGCCGAAGGCGTCGATCAGCGCGAGGGGATCGACGACGTTCCCCTTCGACTTCGACATCTTCGCGCCCTTCTCATCGCGAACGATGCCGTGGATGTAGACGGTCGGGAACGGCACCTCCTTCGTGAAGTGCAGCCCCATCATCATCATCCGGGCGACCCAGAAGAAGATGATGTCGAAGCCGGTGACGAGCGTCGAGGTCGGGTAGTAACGCGCGAGCGCGTCGGTCCTGTCCGGCCAGCCGAGGGTCGAGAACGGCCACAGCGCCGACGAGAACCAGGTGTCGAGGACGTCCTCGTCGCGCTTAAGCAACGCCTTGAGGCCGCCGTCCTTCTGCGCGGCGACGCGGAGCGCGAGCTCATCCTCGCTCCATCCGGCCTTCCGATAGTGCTTCCGGGCGTCCTCGAGCGCCTCCTCCTCGCTCTCGGCGACGAAGACCGTGCCGTCCGGCCCGTACCAGGCCGGGATCTGGTGGCCCCACCAGAGCTGGCGCGAGATGCACCAGGGCTGGATGTTCTCCATCCAGTCGAAATAGGTCTTTTCCCAGTTCTTCGGGACGAACGCCGTGTGGCCGTCCTCGACGGCGCGGATCGCCGGCGCCGCGAGCGTCTTGGCGTCGACATACCATTGGTCGGTCAGGAAGGGCTCGATCGGCACGCCCGAGCGATCGCCATGCGGCACCGCATGGACGTGCTCCTTGACCTCGCCGAGGAGCCCCCGCTCCTCCATCATGGCGACGATCTTCTTCCGCGCCGTGAAGCGCTCAAGGCCGTGGAGCGCCGCGACCGTCGCGTCGAGCTCGGCGCTCGTCGGGACGCCGTCGAGGAACGCCTCGTTGCCGGCAAGCGCGATGTTCGCCTCGACGTCCATGACGCTGATGCGCGGCAGGCCATGGCGCCTCCCGACCTCGAAGTCGTTGAAGTCGTGCGCCGGGGTGATCTTCACCGCGCCGGTGCCGGCCTCGGGGTCGGCATACTCGTCGGCGACGATCGGGATCCGCCGGCCGACCAGCGGCAGGATGACGAATTTCCCGACGAGGTCGCGGTAGCGATCGTCCTCCGGGTTCACCGCGACGCCGGTGTCGCCGAGCATGGTCTCGGGACGCGTCGTGGCGACAATGATGGTGCGGTCCGTGCCCTCGATCGGGTAGCGGAACTCCCAGAGATGGCCCTTGGTCTCGACCGCCTCGACCTCGAGATCGGAGATCGCGGTCTGGAACGTCGGGTCCCAGTTCACGAGCCGCTTGTCGCGGTAGATCAGCCCTTCGCGATGGAGCTGGACGAACACCTTCAGCACCGCGCGCGACAGGCCTTCGTCCATCGTGAAGCGCTCGCGCGACCAGTCGCAGGAGGCTCCAAGCCGCTTGAGCTGGTTGACGATGACGCCGCCCGACTCCGCCTTCCAGTCCCAGACCTTCTTCACGAACGCGTCGCGCCCGATCGTGCGCCGGTTCGGCTCCTGCCGCTCCATCATCTGGCGCTCGACGACCATCTGGGTCGCGATGCCGGCATGATCGGTCCCGGGCTGCCACAGGACGTCGAAGCCGCGCATGCGGTGCCAGCGGATCAGGATGTCCTGAAGCGTGTTGTTGAGCGCGTGCCCCATATGGAGCGAGCCGGTGACGTTCGGCGGCGGGATCGCGATCGAATAGTGTTTCGCGTTAGGGCGCGCGCCGGCGCCCGCCCTGAAGGACCCGGCCTCCTCCCAAAGCGCTGAGATCCGCGGCTCGATGGCAGCCGCGTCATAGGTCTTGTCTAGCATCGGTGTCGGGGACCGCGGTCGGAACGAAACGGCGTTGGTCGTAGTCGCTGCCCGCGCGGGAAGTCAATTGCGGGCGCGCGTTCGGTTGCGTCCAACGTCCTTGGCTCGTGGGTACCATGCTCGCCGTCACACTCGGCCGAGTTCCCCCCTTGAGGGGGAGCGGGTTTCGCGAGGCGGAGCGGATGCGAAACCGTGAGGGGTCTGGGACTCTCCGCGCCCCCTGCCTGTCGAAACGCCGCGACCCCCTCCGAAGCTTGCTCCTTGCAGTCGCAACCTTCCGCCTCCCCTCAAGGGGGAGGCTCGGGAGCGTCACCGCCGTCCGCGCGTCACTCGCTGGATCTCCTCGCGCACCACCCGCTCGACCAGCTTCGGCAGATTGTCGTCGAGCCAGTCCTTCAGCATCGGGCGCATCATCTCCTGGACGAGGTCTTCGAGCGAGCGCGGCGGCTGGGCCGTCATGGCATCCGTGAGCTGGTCGAAGGCGGAGCCGATGGCGTCGTCGGCCTCGGCGGAGAGGAGCGTTTCGCCGGGCACGGACGGCGTGGCGCGGGGGTCGTCGGGCGGCTCGTCCGCAACGCGTCCACCGCGCTGGTCCTCCGCGAGCCGCATCGCGGCCGTGGCCGCCGATGACGGCTCGGCCGCGGCGCGCGGGCCGGCTGGTTGCATGAGGGTGGGCGCGGCCGGCATCGCGCCGCGGAGCGGATGGATTTGCGCGGAGCCCTGCGGAGCGGGGGCGGCACTCGCTGGCGGGCCGCTGAACATGGGGCGCACCGGCTCGGCCGGGGCGGCAATCGGCGTCGGCGCCTTGGCCGCGCCCCCCTGGCTCTCATTCGGCCCGGAAGCGCCGTCGCCTTTTTCGACGACCGACAAGGGCAGCGACGGGCGAACCCCCGCATCCTCGCCGATCGTCTTGCGGATCGACGCGAGGATCTCCTCGAGGGACAGGTCGGCGACGGGCTCGGGCTGCGACATGGGTTCGTCTCTGTGGGCGGCCGCGAATCATGCGGAGGCGCCTCAGGGAGGAGATGCCCGCGGACTCGGCCAAGTCAAAGCCACGATGCCGATGATGCCGCGTTGGACACTACGGAAATGCGCGATCCGGCCATCGCCGGCGACCATCGCCCGGCTTTGCGTCGCCTAGAAGGCGAAGGAGCGCGGCGCGGCGAAGCCCGGAAGCTGCGGCGCGGCGGCGTTGAAGGCAGGCAGGCCCGACACTTCGTCCCCGCTCCTCGTGAAGATCGTGGCCGAGCCGGAGAGGCCCTGGCCGACCACCGCGACGAGGCGCCCGCCCTCCTTGAGTTGGCGGGTCAGGGCGTCGGGCACAGCCTCGACCGAACCTTCGACGAAGATCACGTCGTACGGGGCCTCGGCGCCATACCCTTCGGCGAACGGCCCGGTCACGACGGCGGCGTTGCCGATGCCGAGCTCGATCAAGTTCGCGGTCGCCGCCGTGGCAAGGTCCGCATCGGCTTCGAGCGCCACGACGAAATTCGCGAGGCGGGCAAGCACGGCGGCGCCGTAGCCGGTGCCGGAGGCGACGTCGAGGACGATGTCGTCGGGGCCGATCGCGGCGAGTTGGGCAAGCCGGGCGAGCGTCGGCGGGTTGAGGAGGGCGCGGCGCGGGGCGCCGGCTGCCGTCTTGAGCGGAATGTCCGCGTCGCTATAGGCGATCGCCTGGAGGCCCCGCGGCGCGAACACCTCGCGCGGCACATCGCGCATCGCCGACAGCACACGGGCGTCGGTGACGTCGACCGTCATGATCTGGCGGTCGACCATCGTCTCGCGCGCCTTGGCGAAATCCGGCATGTCCCCTCCCCACCCTCAATGGGAGGTCCCGCTTACAAGGCGATGCGCACGCGGACAAGAAGGCCAGTCGCCGCGGTCTGCGCCAAGGAAGCGGGGCCGCCGACTGCGAACACGGTCGGGCGATGCTCGGGAGCCGGTGACGGGCCGTTCTTGCTCCAGCCTTGCGAATGCGACCGGACCGAGCTCCCCCCTTGAGGGGGAGCGGGCTTTCGCGAGGCGTAGCCGAAGCGAAACCGTGGGGGGTCTCTGATCCTCCGCGGGCACCGAGCCGGCGGGGAGTCACAGACCCCCTCCGAAGCTTGCTCCTTGCAGTCGCGCAAGGCGTCAACGTCGTGGGGCGCCCTACTCGTCGAACCCGACGATGTCCACGAGGCGGCTCGCCTGCTCGCGGTGGGCGGCGAGTTCGGCGAGCGGGGTCGGGTCGACCACGAGCGTGCCCAGCGCGGCGATGATCGGATCGGCCGGGACGCCGGGGCGGATCGGGTATTCGTAGTTGGCGCGGGCGTAGATCTCCTGCGCCTCTTCCGACACCAGGAATTCGAGGAGCGCGATCGCGTTGTCGCGGTTCGGCGCGTTCGCCGCGATCGCGGCGCCCGAGATGTTCACATGCGTGCCGAGGCCGTCCTCGAAGGTCGGCAGGACGACGTTGATGGCGTTGCCCCACTGGCGCTGCTCGTCGCCGCCGGCGCCGCCGCGCATCAGGCCGACATAGTAGGAATTGCCGATCGCGATGTCGCAGATGCCGGCCATGATGTCCCGCGCGCCCTCGCGGTCGCCGCCGGTGGCCGGGCGGGCGAGATTGGCGTGGAGCGCCCGGAGATACTCCTCCGTCGCAGCTTCGCCATGCTTGGCGATGTAGGCCGCGAACAGCGACGTGTTGTAGGGGTGCTGGCCCGAGCGGGTGCAGATCCGGCCGGCCCATTCCGGGTCGGCGAGGTCCTCATAGGTCATCGCGGTGATGTCGAGCTCGGTCGACACGTAGAGGACGCGGGCGCGCATCGACAGCGCGAACCAGTGCCCTTCGGCTTCGCGGAGATTGGCCGGGACCGCCTCGTTCAGGACCGGCGAATCGATCGCCTGGGTGATGCCGAGATCGACGAGATTCACGAGCTGGCCGTAGTCGACCACCATCATCACGTCGGCCGGCGATGCCGGCCCTTCGGCGAGCACGCGTTCGCCGAGCCCGTCCTGGACGAAGATCGTGTTGACCCGGATTCCCGTCTCGGCGGTGAAGGCGTCGAACAGCGGCTGGGCAAGGCCGGGCTCGCGGCTCGTATAGACGTTGACCTCCTGCGCGGCGGCGATGGTGCTCGTCGTCGCGAGCGCTAAGGCGGCGAGGGTCGCTGCCGCGAAGGTCTTCCGGATACTCCGCATCGTCGAAAACTCCTGTCGCTCGGTCGAGCGGCCGACGCGCGCTCGCCGATGCAGCTTGAAAAGGACTGGGCCTCCGGCTGGATACAATATTGCCTGCAACAGTCAATAACGCTCGCGCCCTTGTGCGCGCATCCTTGAGACATTCAAAATTATAGTCATTCCAATCTACGAGATCGACAGAAACGTCTTGAGATGTTTCTGCATCGCCAAGAATAAACCGGGCATCGCGCCGTGAAGCCATCGACCGACACCAGCACCTGCCGATCGCGCCCGCCCCGATGTCTTCCCGAGGCTGGAGAAAACGGGTGCGCGGCCGCGGGCGATGGCTGCTATCGGAAACGCGTCACCGCGCGGCGGACCGGCCGCGTGAGCAGGCGGTCACGCGTCTGTGACCGGAGCGCAACAAATGTTGCAGGGACAGCACACCCGGGAAAAGTGAGTCCCGCGATGGTCCACACCGCCTCCTGATGCGTTAGCAAGGACAAGGCGATGCGGAGTGGTTGACGTGGTCGTTGAACTCCTTGGCCGAATGCGCGGCAACGGGCGGATATTCACCGTCGGCGGCGATTCGCCCGCGACCTACGCCCTCGCCTTTGCGCGCGAAAGCGGCAAGGTCCGCGGCCTCGGCAAGATCGAGTGCCCCTACGACCTGATCCGCTCGGCCCTCGCCGCGAACGAGCCCATCACCTTGAGCACCGCGGCCGGCCGGCTGATGCAGCTGACGATCGTCGCGGCGGGCGAGACCGGGACCCACAAGGTCCGCGTGACGATCCTCCACCGCCGCGAAATGTTCAACCGGGTCGCCTGAGCGGCTCCGCGCCGCCAGCTGCGGTCCGCCGGGCCGCGCTCCTGTCCGCATTGACGTCACAGGCCGACTTGTGCCGCCGATCGTGTCGCAAGAGCAGGCAATTGACGTTACTTCGGGCAACCGCTCGTGGTCTGCAAGCAACACTCCCGTGGATTTCCCACGGAGGCCCTTCGCCATCCTCAAAATGCTCTGGACTGCCGACCCCACGGCAATGCTTAGTCGGTTCAGTTAACCAATGGGGGCTGAATCAATGAATCGGAAATATCTGCTCGGCGCCGCGATCGTAGCGCTCGTTGCCGGCAGCGGCGCGGCTCAGGCCGCGGACGTACTGCCAGTCGTGGCGGCCATGGTGCCGGCGCCCGAGGATACGGTCGATCCGCTGACGCTCGAGATCGAGGCCGGGTTTGCCGGCTTCTGGGTTCCGTCCGACTCCGTCCAAGACTACGGTGCCTACCTCGTCGGTTCGATGACCTACAAGACGACGACGGGCTGGGGCATCGAAGTGGACTTCGACGGCCTGGTCGATCTCGGCGACGGTGACTTCGGTGCATCGGGCGAGGTCGAGTTCTTCCGCTCCTTCGGCGCGTTCGGCGTCGGTGTCGTGTTCGGAGCTGGCGGCGGCTTTGGCGCCCCCTATTATTACTTCGGCCCGACGCTGCGTTACGAAACCGATACGATCACGGCCAAGGTCCAGCTGACTGCCGATTTCGTAGCCGGAGTGCATGAGGGCTACAGCCTCTACACCGAGGCTGAATTCACGCCCAGCGACCGGCTGGCCCTGGGCTTCTGGCTCGGTGTCGGCTTCGATGGCGGCGGCATCCTCGGCTACGCGGGGGCGGTCGAGGCTGCGTTCGATGTCGTCGAGAAGGTGACGCTGCACGGCATCGTCGGGTTCGACGGGCCCGGCGGCGGAGTCGGAACCCACTTTGCCGGGGGCATTGCGGCCGAACTCAACCTCGGCGTCATCTCGCCCTATGTCGGCGTGCTCTTCGACGGCGACACCGCCTATGTTGCGGGTGTCGCTCTGGAGTACCAGCTTGGCAACGGACCGTTCACGCTGGTCGGCAACGCAGGCGCCGTCTTCTTGCCTGGCGACCCCACCGTGTATCGGGCCAATATCGGCATTCGCTTCAACCACGGCGACGCGGATGACGGCAAGCTCGGCTTCTTCGATGACTTCCTCCTGCCCATCTAGGACCATGAAGTGCTGTCTCTCGTTTGGGAGGCGGCATCCTGCGGGCTGACACGACAAAAGGCCGCCGCTCCCGAAGGAGCGGCGGCCTTTTCTCATATGCGGGTCGCGACAGGAGCAGACCGAGCGAGGAGATGCATCCTGTCGAGGCCGGTCTGCTCACGCAATCAGCCGCCCGCGGATCGAATCCTGCCCCTCCGGATGCGGCCTCGGCTCTAGAAGCCCACTCCGAGGCCGGCCGCGACGGCTATGCCGCGGGCGTCGGCGACATTGCCGGCGTCGAGCGAGTAGGTCGCGGCGAAGCGGAGCGTCGACAGGGCGCCGAGGCCGATCTCGTAGTTGAAGCCGAAATCGAGCTGCCGACCTTCCGGCGCGAGCGCGACGGTGACGGCCTCGGTCGTCACGGCGCCGTCGATGGTGCGGCCGACCGGCATGGCAAGGTCGACGTCGCCGGCCAGGACGCGGAGCGGGCGGCTGACCGAGACGGTGACCTTGTCGTCGTCGGCAATGACGCCGCGGACGTTAGCGCCGACATGGAAGCCGTTGAAGGCGACCGGGCCGATATCCTCGACGAGGTCGTCCGTGGCCTCGCCGAAGGCGCTGGCGACACCGATTTCGAGATTGGCGAACACCGCGAAGCGGTCCCCGATGGCGCCCTCATAGCCGAGATGGCCGGCGGTGATCGCCGTGCCGCGGCCGAAGTCGAAGGCCTCGTTGCCGACCAGCCCGAGCACCGCGCCCTGCTCGAGGCTCTGGCTCGCACCGATGGTGACGCGCCCGCCGAGCGCATCGAAGCTGCGCGAAGCGCCGAAGCCGGCCATCGCGTTCTCGGTCGCCTGCTGGCCGCCGAGATAGGCGAAGGTCGACCACCCGCCGCTGCCGCCGGTGACGAAGCTGGCGTTCCGCGACAGGCCGAGCACGGTGGTCGAGGCGAGCGCGTCGGCGCCATAGGCCGCCGCGACCACATCGGAAGTCGTCAGTGCGCCGGCCCCGCCGACCGGAGCGAAGTCGCCCGGACTGACGCGGACGAGGTCGGCCGTGCGATAGAGGCCGCCGGCGCCGCGGCTGGTCACGAACGCGTCCGCGGCCACGGTGAAATTGCCGTTGAACTGGTCGAAGACGGCCACATCCCGGTCTGAGAGGCCCTGCACGAGCGCATCGCCGAACGCGGACGAAACGGAGATCCCGGCGCTGTCGATCGGCGTGCGCTGGCCGGTGGCGAGGCTGGTGCCGGCGACGAGCGCCGTGATGCCGATCGGAGAGAGGGCCGCCTCGACGTCGAGCAGGCCGTGGCCCCAGACGTCCGAATAGCCGTGGGTGATCCCGCCGAAATCGACGACGCCGTCGATCGAGACGCCTTCCGCCGCGAACCAGAAATTGTTGGCGGTGACGAGGATCCGGTTGGTGATTTCCTCCGGCGTCAGGGTTGGGAACGCCTGCGCCACGAGTGCCACGGTGCCGGACACCTGCGGCGCCGCGAATGAGCTGCCGTAGTTGGCGGCATAGGTGTTGGTGCCGACCGCAGTCGCGGTCCAGACGACACCGTTGGCCGCGATGCAGTACGAGGCCGCCATTCCGCAGGGAGCGGAAAGGAGCTCCGCATCGGTGATGGTGCCGCCGGAGTTGACCTCGAAATTGCCGTTGATGACCGCGATCCACGCCTCGCCAAGGGTCGACTGGAAGGACGGCAGCGCCGCGGTCACGTCCACGCTGGCGAGATCGTTGCTGACCGCCCAGACGATGACGCCGCCTTCCTGGAACGTGTCGAGCGCGCTCAGGTAGTTCTGCCAATCGCTCTGGCTTCCACCAAGTCTTCCGGCGAGGTCGGCGGCGAGCCCGCCGGGATTGGTGCCGGCGAAGCTGGCGAAGTCGGTGGCAAGGACGACGTACCCCCAGGAATTGTTCTGCACCACCGCGCCCATCCCCGCGGCGTCGAGCGTGCCGCCGGCGAGGTTCGCGACGCCGCTGTTGAACGCGGTGAAATGGAGGTTGGCGTCCGGCGCGACGCCGGTCATGCCGCCGTCGCCATTCCCCAGCCCACCGGCGGCGATCGACGCAACCTGCGTCCCGTGATCCGCGAAGACATGGGGACCGAAGAAGGTGATCGACTTCCCGGAAAACTCCTGATGGTCGTCACGAAGGCCGTTGTCGACGAGGGCGATCAACTGCCCTGCCCCAAAGATGCCGGCGCCAAAAGCGGTATGGACGCTGGCGAGCGTGTAGGGATGGGCCTGCGGCGGGCCCACGGGGGTAAGGTCGGCGTTGACGTTTTGGAACTCGGGCGCAGCGCGCCATTGCGCCGCCAAGGTCGGATTGAAGGTCACTCCGCCCTGACCCCAGACGGGCACGGGCCCGGGACCACCGACACCGGCGTTCCCGCCGCTGCCTCCTCCGCCTCCGCCTCCACCCCCTCCACCACCACCACCACCGCCGCCACCACCTCCGCCATTGCAGGCGGCGAGGAGGATCGCGAGCGGCAGCAGCAGCGCGGCCGTCTGGCCCCGACGAAGCGAAGACGAGGGACGGAGACGCGCGGCTGATCCGGGCCGGTGGCCGCGGCGACCCGAGAGTACAGTGCCCATCCAGCCCCCCGATGGCGAACCGATCGTCAGCCTATCTGAGGCGCGCCGCTGCCTCGGTGTCAACGAGGGGCAGCGGTCCCCGGTGACACTCCAGGAGGCCGGTCCGTCCTATATGATTGTCGCCCGCGGACGCGGCGGGGGCGGCGGCCGGTAGTACGGCCACATCTGGTCCACCGGATCGCCGATCCGTGGCGCGCCTGGAGGCCCGAGCAGGTTTCCCAGCGTCGGACTATGGGGCGGAACGCCCATCAGAGCACCAAGATAGAAAGGCCCCTGCGACTGCGGCATAACGAGCGTCGGGGACGCGACCGATCCGGGCGGGGCCAAGTCGAATGGCGCGTTCTCGAAATAGCCCCGGGGTCTGGCCGCCGGGCAGCGGGACACCGCTGGCGTTGAAGTGGATGAACCGGGATAGCTCGGGGTGCCGGGCGACCGTCTAGGAGATGATCCGGTAGACGTCCGGCGCGACGGTCAGCACGTAGTCCGGGTTGGCGAGCGCCGCGCGATAGGCCTTCGCCCACAGCTCCGCGTCCACGTCGGCGGGCCCGTAGCCAAACGTCTCAGGGGAGACAACGCTCTGCTGCGCCGGGTTGCCGACGCCCCACACATCGGCGCCGCGATGTGCTGGATCTGGGTTCCCAAGGTCGTTGTAGATGCGCCGCAGCTGACCCTCGACCTGGTCGCTACTCGATCTCAACCCCTGACCGTAGGAGCTCGTCAAATCAAGCGCGTGGCCGCCCTCATGCCCTGCCACAAGGCCTACGCTACTGGGCGCCAAGTCGTTGGCGACGGCTACTAGCTCTGGGAGTCGGGTGGGGCCGAGCCAAGTGGCGCCCGCGGCGTCAGCTGGAAGTTCAACACCACGGATTCCCCATTCCGTATGGCCGACCGGCAGTACCGCAATCGAGCGGCCAGTCGTTGCCGCTGCACGGGCGTCAAGTCCTTCAGGCGGATACGGGATCGCGTTTCCGCCCACCATCTGTCGACCCACGATTGCTGCTTCGGGCGCAATCGGGTCTCCATGGATGCTGTAAAGCGGTCGCCCTGCGGCATCGGCTGCGACTCCTTGAGGGTACAGGAGGTCGAACGGGATCGGAGCAACGTCCGGCGGATCGTAAATCTCCGCGGTCCGCGGCGCCAGTGCCGGATTGCGCGCGGGGGCCCCACTGGTCGGCACAAAACGCGGTAACCGGGCAGGATTATATCGCGATGGATTGAATACGGTCCCGGGGGAGACGCCGCCGGCAAGGGTCGTCGCGATCACAGTGCGATTGTACGGGTCCTCGAGGATGGTCGGGTCCTGCACGACCGCGTGGACGACATCAGCGATTGGCCCGACGGTGATGTTGCCGAGGCTCGCGAGGGTCTGGAACGGGACCGCCCCAATCTGCACAAGATTTCCGTCCGGGCTAGACATCACCCGGATGTACAAGGCACAGAGTATCAAGGGGCGCAGCTGATGCGAAGGCGAGACCTTATAAAGACAGTTGGAATTGGCGCTGCCGTGCTGACCTTGCCGCGGATAGGTCTGGCGCAGTCAAACGAAGTCAAATTCGTGGCGAGCTTGATCGGCGCTAATCCGCCGCCCAATCGTTTTAGTGTCGAGTGGTCGGCAGCAGTTGAGGAGGGTCTGGCGGGACAGGGCTGGATTGTCGGAGACAATCTGCGGATCGAGCATCGATTTTCACCGGGCGAAGTGGAGCTAAGTATCCAACACGCTGCCGAACTGATCGCGATGGGTCCGGACTTGTTAGTCTGTGGATCCGACCACAACGCCGCCGTCGTTCAACGTCTTGGCCTAACTATCCCCTGGGTATTTGGTTTCGTGCCCGACCCTGTCGCACTCGGGCTGGTGACCAATATTGCGCGGCCTGAAGGCAACGTTACTGGCATCACGCACTTGGACCCTTCCGCGGGCGGATTCGTTGTCCAGTTGCTGCTAGCGGTCGCCCCTGACACCACTCGCATCTTCATGCTGACCAATCGCAGCGGCAGCCCGATAAATGCGATGCTGCCATTCGTAGAGGCTGCCGCCGAAGCCGCTGGCTTGCCCCTGGAGATCGCAAACGTCGAGGCCGAGGAAGAGATCGAGCCCACCATTGCACGCATCGCGACCGT
Organism: Bauldia sp.; assembly: GCA_050184415.1. Taxonomy (GTDB): domain Bacteria; phylum Pseudomonadota; class Alphaproteobacteria; order Rhizobiales; family Kaistiaceae; genus JADLGL01. The sequence continues at coordinate 22,392 of JBFXAJ010000014.1, read as the reverse complement.
TGCGGGGGCGGGCATAGTTCTGCAGGCGAACAACTGGATTCACAACAGGCCGGAATTCTTCGTCGACGCGATCAATCGCTATAAGATCCCCGCCGCCTACAGCTCATTCATTCTCCTCGAAGCGGGTGGACTTATAGGCATCGGCATTGATCCGATCGCCGGCTTCTCGATGGTCGGCGACTATGCGGGTAGAATCCTCAATGGCACACCCCCGGGCAATCTGCCGGTTCAGCCCATGCCATATACCGTCAGGGTCAATGTCTCCACGGCCGCGAGCCAAGGCATCACCATTCCGCCAAGCGTCTTCGTCACTGTTGATTTCGTCTACGAATAAGCGATCGACGGGACCCCGACGCATTTTTGTCGCCGAGTGACGTACGTCACACCTGCGAGGGTTCCTGGGCATGCAGCCTCCATTTGCGCCGCGGGTGGCCGCGGCCCAAACAGGAGGGAGAAGATAATGACCAAGAGCAAGAAGCGATCGATTCTTGCTGCTGCAACGCTGTCACTGGCCGTGGCCGGGACAACGGGCACCGCTTTCGGTCAGACGGACCCGGTGCGGGTGGCGGTGTTCACCGCCGATCCCTTCAAGGGCTACTGCGAAGAACTGATGACCGCGATCACGGATCGCGCTGGGCTCCGGATCGCCGAATTCCAGCAGTTTGTGGTCGCCGACATGGTTCCGGCGATTGCCGATGGCACTGCCGACGTGCTGTGCTCGGCCCTTGGTCCTAACGCCGAACGACGCGACGCGGGGCTCGCGTTCACCAGCGCCATCCTTACGAGCCCGACGGTGGTCGTCGTCCTCTCGACCAACACTGCCGTCTATCGAACCTTGGCCGACTTTGCTGCGGCAGGCGCTGTGATCGGCGGTGAGGCCGGCGGCCCGCTGGCATCGGTCAGGGACGCGGGCGTCGAGACCCGGGAGTACCGGACGACCGACGAAATCCACGCAGCGCTCGTAGCAGGCGAGATAACGGGCTGGTACCGGTCCGGCGCCTCGTTCGGGTACCAGCAGGCAGTCCTTGGGCAGTGGCAGGACCTCAAGCTCGCCGACGGCTTCACTCCAACGAACGTTGGCTACGGCGCGCTGGCCGTAATCAACACCAACACGGCTCTTCTTGGCCAGATGCAGGCCGCGCTGGAAGCCGTCAAGGCCGACGGCACGCTGGCGGAAATCGCAGGGCGGTGGGGGATGCCGCTGCCGCCTTTCTAAGGCATCCAGCGCTCTGGCGAGTCGAACCGCCAAGTCATGCTGAGCGCGTCGGACAAATCTATTCGCCCGACGCGCGAGCCTCCAGCCGGTCCAGCCGACGATTCTGTTCGGCGTCGATCGCCGCCTGGGTCGCGCTTCTTCCGCCCGCTTGCTCCTCGAGGCGGGCAAGCTGGATGGACAGCCCCGCGAGCTGCGTCGAGATCGCAACATTGGCGGCCTGGACGGCTTCGAGGGCGCGCTGGGTCGCGGCGTTGGCGCCGGTGAAATACCAGGCCAGCGCGGCGAGGAGCAGCGGCATAGCGAGCATCGCCAGCCGCGACAGAACCTGCGACGTGACGCTGGTCATGGCTTCCTGCAGTTTGGTCATCTGCCGTGGTCCAGATGCGTGGGACGGCATCGCCGGGTCACCGCCCGAGCCCCAGCACGATCCATGGCCGCCGCCACTCGATACCGGCGAGCCATTGCGACGCCCATTCGCCGATCGCGGCGACGAGGCCGCCGAACACCATGACAAGGGTCGTCAGCGTCTCCCGGTTCTCCTCCCACCATGACGCGGCGTCGGTGTGGAGAAGCTTCAGCACGGCGCCGATGCCGGTGATGTAGAGGCCGACCTTCACCCGGTTCTGCCAGGCGGGCTCGGCCGACATCTGGGCAGCGGCCACGGGATCGCGGGCGATCGCGTCCTGCACCGCCTCGACGACGGCCGGCACGTCGGCCGGCTCGACGGCGGTGTCCCGCCGCGCCGCGGCGGCGCGGACGCCGTCGGCGAGAGCGGCGGCGATGGGATGGTTCTGGCGGACGCGCTCGCGAACCGCGTCTAAGGGACGGGCCATCTTTAGGCTCCTCGAGCTGGTGGGGAAAGGGCGTCGGCCATGCCGAACGCGAGGCAGTGCTGAGAACGGTCCGCGGCGCTTCGGCTCGCCGTACGCCCGGCCCCGCGCGGCGAATGGCGCCGAGGCTGAAAGCGGCCGCGGCGAAGATCGCGAGGCGGCGACAGTGATGAGGGTCAGCGAGAGCCCCCGATCAAATCCGAGCGCAGGCTTGGTCCGAGATCGGCGGGGAGACGCGTTTGGGGCGCTTCCTCCGCAGCGATCGGCGCTGCGCCGCCGGCAGCTGCGCGGTCACCTAATGCGCAAGAGGGCTCGCAGGCCGGATCGACTCACACTTCCGTCCGCCGGAAGGGAGACGGGGGCGGGAGAAGGTCGCCGAGCGTCGGGCCGGTCCGATCGACCGGCGGCGGCAAGAGCGCTCCGAGGACAGGGGCGCCGACCAGAAGGGGAGCGACGAGGGAGTTGAACCGGATGGTTCCGTTGCTCAGGCGTCGCCGGATGACCTCAGCCACATCAGGGGCGACGGTCTTGATATAATTGGGGTTCGTCAGATACGCGCGGCCGGCCTCGGCCCATAATTCTTGCGGCACTTGCGCCGGCGGGTACCCCATATCCAGTGGCCCCTGGATCGCCACCGGCTGTCCAGGCGGGTTCGCGCCGTCTTGATAGATCCGGTAAAGCTGGTCCTCGACGATGCGGGTCATCTCGGCCGACGGAATGCCCCAATCCATCGCCCAGAACTCGTCGTGCGTGAGCGGCGGGTCGCTCAGATAGGCGAGGTGATGCGTCCACTCATGGGCCGTGACGTGCCGACGCTCCCCGGCCGTCAGATCGTCGGCCGTGCGGACTACAACGTATCCGGTGGGATATCCGGCTTCGTCGAACGCGATATCCAGGCGACCGTCATCGCCCCCGATCTGGCTGCGCGCAACAATCTGAGGGCGCGTGCCCGTTCCCGTCTCAACTCCGGCGGCCAGTTCCGCCGCTGAGAGGGGGTGGTCGGGTCCAATGGCCCTACGCCGCCCGGCAACGAGAGTGCCAACCGGGTCAAGGGGGCGTCCATCAATTCCGGCAATGAGTCGTCCGGCGGCGTCGACTGGTGGGCCATTGGGCCACCTCGCTGTTGGGTAGTCCGCCTCGAATGGACGAGGCGGCACTTCTGGGAAATCATAGACCGAAGCGCGCTGGCTCGCCAGCGTAGACCCCAGCGGTGTCTCGGTTCCTTGCGCGAGCATATGCCGGGGGCCAAACCCGAGACCGCGCATGGCGGCAGGCGCAACGGCGCCGAGGCCCGCGCCGAGCACCATGTCGTCGATGCCCGCGACCAGGCGTTCGCCAAGATGGCCTTCGCCAGCACCGGCTCCAGCCGCGAGACCGGCAGCGGAGCCCGCGAGACCGCCGCGGACCATCTGGGCGCCGAGCGTTCCACCCCGTGCCGCCCCCAGCACGGGAACGGCCATGAGCGGCAGGGCACCTGCTATCGCTGCGGCCGTCGCTCCGCCCGGATTGACCACGGCGAAGGTCTCGATGTTGCGGTTCATCTCGTCACGGGCTTCTGCCCCGGCGATGGCCCCAACGATCTCATCGCCCCAATTGCCCAGGAGGCTGTTCGCAGCCGTGAGAGCCGCATTGGCCGGGTTGTTCGGGTCGTAGACGTTGGCGAGGTATTCATCGGTCCACTGCGGAGTACCCATCGCCGCATCCCACGCCTCGACGCCGGCGCGATCCTCCTGCCAGCGGAGCCTGTCCGGCACACCCTCGACAAGCTCCTGCTCCGTCGGCGGGCGGCCGCGAGTCAGCGTGAACCACGCGACCGCGCTCATGGGCGATGGAGCGCGGAACTGCTGCCCCACCCCGGAAACGGTTTGCGGATGCTGCGCGAAATTGTCGAACGGATGGGCCATGGTCAGGCTCCTCTGGCTGTCGGATGGGGTGTCGCGTCGGATGCACCGGCGGCGATGGCGGCGCTGAGCCGCGCGGCGGCGATGCGGGTCTCGTCACGGGCGGTATGCCGGCGCCGGAGGGCACGGAGGCCGAACGCGACGGCAGCGGCGATCGCGAGACACGCGATGACGATGAGGATCGTGCGGAGGGAGCTTCCCGGATCGAGTCCGAGGGCAGGCTCGGCCGGGATCGCGGGCACGGTCGCCGCCGGCTCGGGCGCGGTCACTGGCGCAGCGGCGCCGGCCACCGCCCCGCCTCCGGCCGCGGCACCGGCAGCATTCGTGTCGCGCCGAGCGTCGCGGTCCGCGGCGTTCGCCGCGACGAGCGACAGAACCGTCGGCATGATGTCGATGCGCCTCCCCTTCGACCACAGCACGCGGCCACGCTTGTCGGCGGGATAGACATTGGCCTTGCCTCCGCCGGAATAGGCGCCGGTCGCGAACAGCGCCTTCTCGCGGTCGCGCCGCGGGATGATCTCGGGCGGCTGGTGCCAGCCGTCGAAGCCCGCGGCGACCTCGGCCCGCGGCGCGCCGGCGTTCAGCCGCGCGGTGAGTTTCGCCCGCAGAATGCCCCCGGTGTTGAAGTCGAACGACACCAGCGCATCGACCTCGTGCTGCGCGAGGCCGACCTTCACCGCGCGGCTCACCCGCCGCTCATAGGCGGCAAGGTCGGCGCGGAAGATCGCGAGCACGCGCTCGAGCGGGAGCTCCTCGCCGAAGCGGATCGATGCCGGGTCGGGATCGCCGGCGCCCGCCGTGTGACCGACGCCGAGCGTGTCGACCCCGACGCTGTCGCGATAACGGTACGGCACGATCGCCTCATGCGCGATGATCTCGGCGATGCCGGCAGGACTGGTCTGCATGGTCTTGCTCCGAGTGATGTCCGTCGCGGCCTGTGGGGGCTCGATGGCAGCGAGCACGGCTCGAACGTCGCGCGCGAGCGCCGCATAGGAGCGCGGGTGGATGCCGTCGCGACCGGGGGCGAACGGCACGGTGCGGTCGTCATGCTCCGCCGCGACGGCGAGGACCGACGCCGCCGTGTCATTGGCGGGGACGATCCAGATGACGGCGCCCGATGCCCGCGCCCGGATCCGGCGCAAGGTCGCCTCGAGCGCGGGCGAGGCCCGGAGATCGTTCGTGCCGGCGGAGACGACGAGCGTGCCTTCCACCGCCGCCGGCATCATCGCGAGGATTTCCCGTGCCGATGCGCCGACGCGCGCGCAACCGGCGACTGAGGATGATCTGGTTGGTGTTGGTCCCGTCGGTGATCCGGACGCCGACCGTGTACGTGCCGGCCCGCAGCGCCGCCATCGTCGCGGCGCGGAACGTCGAGGTGAAGAGCGAGGGCACGTCGTCCGCGTCATTGCTGACGACCACCCCGCCATCCCCGGTCGACCCCGCCAGCACCTCCGCCCCGCGATCGTCGGTGACGCGGATACTGATGGCATAGGGCGACAGGTCGAACCCGCCGGCCTCGTCGGTCACGGCAACGGTCTGGACCCAATCCTCGGCATTGGTGGTCTGCGGCAGGGGGGATTTGATGGACATGGGGTTCCTGTTGGTGGTGGTGCGGGGAGGCAGCCGCTGGGATGCGAGCGCAGGGGGTCAGGCAACGCCGAGCACACAGCATCCGGCCGCCTGCTCGGCCCCGGCAAACGCGCACCGGGGCAGCGCTTCTCAGCGTCGAGGTGAACCCCAGACAGCGAAGCGGCTGGTTTGCGGTGAGGGTCAACGGGCGGCTAGCACGAAGGCATTGACCGGCGCCGGCGCCGGGTAGAACAATATCGTCCTTTGGTAGTGTTCGGCCGAGGGACGATAGAAAGCCGGCGTTGGATGAGAATCCGGTCGCTGTTCCTCGGGCTCCTTGCCGCCATGACTTTGGCGCTGGTCGTCGCGGCAGGGTTCGTCGTAACAGCGGTCGTGGCCGGATCCGGCTATGAGGGCTCGGTCGCCCTGAACTTCGCGGATCGGCGGGCGGCCGGGGAAAATCCGGTCCTCCTCGCCGCCGTGCTTGGAACGCCGGTAACGCGCGTGTGCCTGGTGGAAAGCTATCGCAACGTCGCCGAGGAAGCCGAACGGCTCGGCCTGCCTACCGCGGGGCTGCCGGACGTCGACTTTCCGGACGGCGGAACCGGTATGCTGATTCTAGGTCCAGAGGGCGTGGAGCACACAGTGCTTTCCGGTCTTCGCGACCCGGGATTTTGCCAGTCGGGGACGCAGCTCGCCATCGCCTTCGCCGCGGACGGCGCCACGAAATTCCTGATCGACCTCGCGATCACGGATCCGACGATCTTCGTCGAGTACGGCGGCTTCTGAGAGGGCGCGGCGCGGCATCCAATGCTGCTGGCTCTGTCCGAGTCAGCGGGCCGTGGATATAGCCGCTGCCGAGCACATCGCCGGGCCTGACTATCGCGGCGCGGCAAGGCCGGATAAGGCTTCGATATCCTGATCCGACCGAGGGCATCGTGACCTTCGATAGCCTGGCCGTTGCACGCGCTGTCCGATCGACCGAAGGGCGCCTCTTCCGCGTCGCCATCGGCCTGACCATCGGCCTCCTCGCGCTCCGGCTCCTCGTCATCGGGCAGTTCGGCCTCTTCTTCGACGAGGCGTATTACTGGCTGTGGTCGACCCAGCTCGCGGCGGGCTATTTCGATCACCCCCCCGCGGTGGCGTTCGCCATCCGCCTCGGCACCGCGCTCTTCGGCGAAACCGAGTTCGGTGTCCGCTTCGTCGGGGCGGTCGCGCTGGTTGCGATCGTCGCCCTCGTCTACGGCATCGTTGCCACGCTGACCGACAGCCGCCGGCTGGCGGCATGGGGCGCGATATTCGCCAATCTGACGACGGTCTCGGCGCTGACGATCGTCACGGTGCCGGACCAGGTGCAGATCATTTTCTGGCTGGCGGCGATGATTGCGGTCGCCAGGCTCGCCCGGGGCGGCGTCCCGCAATGGTGGCTCCTCGCCGGTGCGATGTTCGGCCTGGCCGTCCTGTCGAAATACGCCGCCTTCTTCCTCGTGGCAGGCGTCGCGCTGTGGCTGTTCGTCGTGCCCTCTATGCGGGCGATGCTGCGCGGGCCGTGGCCCTATCTCGGGGCCGCGCTCGGCGTCGTCGTGATCGCGCCGAACCTTGTGTGGAACGCCGGGCATGAGTGGGCGTCATTCGTCGTCCAGTCGCAGCAGGGCGATCTCGACACCTCCGTCCCCGTCAGTATCGCGAGTTATCTCGGGCTGATCCCGCTGATGGTGTCGCCGCCGATCTTCATCTTGGCAGCGACGGCGGCGGTGCGGATGTTGCGGTCATCCTGGCGGCGCGATCCGGTCGCGGCGCTGTTGATCCTGCTGCCGGTGCCGCTGCTGCTTTATCTCGCCTATCACGCCACGAAGGACGACGTGGAGTTCCACTGGCTGTCCCCCCTCGCCTTCTGGGGCTGCGTCCTCGCGGCAAAGGCGCTCGCCGAACCGGTCACGCGCCTGGTGGCGATCGTTCGCACACTCGCGCTGGCCTTCGGCCTTGGCATCACGATCGTCGTCCATTTCCTGATCGCGCAGCGCTTCGTCGCCGTGCCTTCGGCGATAGATCTCGGAGCGCGTTTCGCCGGCTGGCCCGAGTTCACGGAGCGTGTCGAGGAGCTCCGTGTCGCCGCCGGCGCCGACTACATCATCGGCGACCGCTATTACTACCCCGGCTACTTCCGGTTCTATCTCGAGGATCCGCCCCCGGTCTTCCACCTTCGCAATCCCGACATCGACGGTGCGTTCGGCATGTGGCTGCGCTGGTCGGACTTCCCCGCCGCCGACCCGGGGCTCGCCGACGCGACCGCGATCCTGATCAGCGGCTGGGGCGAGGATCGGACCCGCGCGCTCGCCTCGATCTACTTCGAGGAGGTGCGCTTCCTCGGCACCGTCGAGCGGCCGACTAGCGACGACAGCCATGTCACGGAATTTGCGTTCGCCGTTCGCGACCCGAGGCCGATCACGGATCCGCTCTTCAATGGGTGGCGAGAGCAGGATGAAGCCGGCGCTGCGGCGCAGACCCTAGCGCCATGAGGCGCCGAGCGTCAGGACCGTGCCGCTGCCCCCCGCGACGCTCACCACATCGCCAATGACCGACGCCGGAAATGCCTTGTCGCCGCCGGCGCATCGTCCGGTGGTTTCGGTGATCTCGGCGCGTTCGGTGGCGCCGGTGAAGGCGATGTTGGCCGACGACGAGCGCCAGAGCGCGGCGTAGACGGCAACTCCGCCGGAGAGGCCGTCGAGCGTGGCGGAGCGGCCGTCGCTTCCGCTGCCGATCTGCATGTCGACCGCGACAGGAGTGTCGCTGGCGTTCGCGGTGAGGAGCCAGACAAAGCAGCGCGGGTTGTCCATCGTCAGGTTGAACGAGGCGGAAACGGAGCGCGAGCCCGCGCTGACCTGACGGTAGGCAATGCCGCCGAATTCGTTGCCCGATACACCGCTTCGCGCCACTGCGATCGTGCCGGCGCTGCCTCCGAGGGAAATGGAGTTAAGGGTCACATTGTTCGTCGTGTTTCGGGTTCCGACGACCGCAGCGATCATTAGACCGCTGTCCGGGATCGCGAACGAGCCGAAGCTCGGCGCCGACGAACCGGTGGCGCTGTCGCTGCCGATGAAGGTGAGCGTTGCCGGCGGGACGATGCGCCAGGCGACCGGCGGTGTGAACAGCATGGGCCGACTTCCTTGTCACCGGACGGGACCGGACGCGTCCCCCCGCGTCGGGATCAGGCAGGACCGGGCTTCGAGCGCGTCGCCAGTCGTTCGCTTGGCGAACGCCGACTGCGATGGCGGCCCGCTTTGCCCAGCTGATCTTCACGCGCCCGTAGACCCGAGGGCGGCGTTGCCGCGGGAGCCGCGGCTGCCGATGACGGCCGTGAGGACTTCACCCGCGCCGAGCTCGCCTAGGGCGAAGGCCCGGGTGCCGTAGCCGCCCCCCCGGGCGCCGCCCCCCAGGCCTCCATGGTGACGGAGGTGCAGCAACTGGGGCGGCCGGCTTCGGAGCTGAGCTCGGACCGTAGCGCGGCGGCTATTGTGTGGATGCCAAGCGATCGGAGCGGCTACAGGCTTCGCCTCCAGCCGCTCCGGTCGTGACGTGCTGCGGGCGCCGCGCCGCGCCCGGCCGCGCCGGCTGCGCCGGCTGCGAGCCTAGAACATCACGCCGACGCCGAGCTTGAAGACGTGGGCGTGCTGTGTGAGGTCGAACGTCGCCTCAGCGTCGCCGGTCATCCCGATCCCGGTTTCGGTGCCGAAGTTGATGTAGTTGTACTCGCCCTTGACATACAGCCTCTCGCCCATTGCCGCGACTACGCCGCCGCCGAGCACCCAGCCGCTGTTCCTGGTATTGCCGGTCATGAGGAAGTCGCCCTCATCGGTAACCGTAAAGTCCTCGTTGGCCCAAGCAAAGCCGGCTTCGGCATAGATGAGGAAGTTGCCGGGGGCGAAGCCAACCTGGCCGGTGAGTGTGGCGAGGTAATTCAGTTCGGTTCCGCAGGTGAAGGCGTCCTGCTCGTCACGGCAAGGGCCAGCGCCATCAGCGTTGGTCCATGCGATATCGCCCTCGATACCGAATACCAGGCTGTTGGGCTGGAACCGGAAGCCGGCCTCGACGCCTAGGAGGAGCCCGCTCAGGTGGTGCTCAGTGGTGCCCCACTCCTCGCTGTCCCAATGCTTGTGGCCGCTCACCGCGCCGATGATGACGCCGATATAGGGCCCGGAGAACAACGACGCAGGGATCGGAGCCACTACGACCGGCGGCGGTGGTGGCTGGGGTACCACGACGATCGGATCGGCCGCGAAGGCACTGGTTGATGTCATGGCCAAAAGCGCCGCAGCGCCGGCCAAAAGGGATCTATGAATCGACATTGCCGCCTCCTCTAAGAACTCGGACAGGAGGATCGTATCGCGTCTCGGCAGGATCGGGATGCTTAACTGGATTTGCTCCAATCATTTGGAATATAGCGTTGCAGCTCAGTCACACTTCGCCCCGTCTTCGCAAGCAATCGTTGCGGTTTAGATTGCAATACACGCTGCCGTATCTTCCTTTGTACCTTTCCGTACATGCCAATTCCGATCGATTCCATTGGAAACCCTAATAGCCGAGGAGTTCGTCCCCGCGCAGCCTGAGCGGGCGGGCGGCGCGCTAAACCCAGCTGATCCGCACCCGCCCATACGACCCCAGCGCGCCGTCGCGGAAGCCGTTGCCGCGGGAGCCGCGGTTGCCGATGGTGACCGTGACGACGTCGCCCGGTGTCAGGTCGCCGAGGCCGAAGGTGCGGGTGGCGTAGCCGCCGCCTCCGCCGCCACCCCCGCCGCCATTGGCGATGTTGGCGCCGCTGCCGCCGCCTCCGCCGCCCGGCGAGGATCCGTTCTCGCCGGTGAAACCGCCGTCGCCGCCATCGCCGCCGCCCGGCCCGGCGCCGTCGCCGCCGGGGCCGCCATTCTCGCCGCTCCGGCTGGTGCCGTTCTGGCCGGTGGTGTTGGTGCTGCCGCCCGAGGCGGTGCCGCCGGCGCCGCCCGATCCGCCAGCGTTGCGGCCGCGGCCGCCGGAGCCGCCATTGGCGATGAGATCGCTGCCGTAGCCGGCCTGCGTGGCGTTGAAGCGCGACGTGCCGCCGGAGCCGCCGCTCGAGTCCGAGTTGATGCCGCCCGCGCCACCGCCGGCGCCGCCGCCCCAGACCTCGACGGTGACGGAGGTCGAGTAGCTGGGGACGATGAATTGCCTGGTGCCCGGAGTCCGCCAGTCGAAACTGCCCGGCTCGTCATAGTCGACGCCGGAGAGATAGCCGATCTGGTTCATGTTCAGGACACGACGCCATGGAGGCCGACCATCACCCAGGCGTTGGTGCCCGCCTTCTGGATGGTCACGCCGCCCCACTGGGCGGCGATGTCGCCGTCGCCGGCCGCGGCGCCGTTGAGCGTGACGCCCGTGTCGGCCTGGACCTTCGTCGTGCCGACGCCGGTCTGGACGATATTGACCCAGGTGCCCACCGGAACCCGACAAGGGGCCGGCAGCCGTGGCGTGCGTGGTGATGGCGATGGATGGAAGGGCGGAGCCGGCCGCGCTGTTCAGGCAGCCAAAGCGGCGGCCGTCGCCGCCACTGCGCTACGGACCCGCGCCGGCTCAGCGGGCGCGGTAGGTCGTGCTCGAGACGAACGCGGGATCGATCGGCCGCTCGTCCCACTGCCGGCCGAGATAGCCGGCAAGGGACGGATTCGCGCCGTATTGCGCGGCGGTCGGCGACCCGGCCATCCCGGCGGTCACGCCGACGGAATTCTGCGGTCCCGGGACATATTGCGGCCGCCGCACCGGCGCCGGCTGGGCGATGCCGTTGGCGAGGTAGCCGGACATGCCGGTAGGGAAACCGAGCCGTGGTCCGAAACCGTTGAACTACGGTCCTGATGTTGGGGCGGCGTTGTTTTCGCCGGCCGCCTTGGCCGCCCGGGACGTAGCCGCCGTCACCTGATCAACGGCGTCCATTTCTTCGCTAACGCCATATGCCGAGCGAAGCGGCGGCACCAATGATCGCCTCCTCCAGTTCCGGTGTCAGAAGGGGGAAGGTATCTTCATTCATGGGTGATTTCTCTCGCTTTGGGGAGGGCTAGCGCCGATTGCTGTAGTGCTCGGCACACGCTAGATTGTTCACGATATGTACTTGTGTGTCACGCTCACCGGGGCCTGGGAATGCTCAATCGAACGACCCTGACTTCAATTGCGCTTGTCGCGCCGGTCTTGGCCGCGATCGCCCAAGAAACTCAACCCTTGGCTACCGGTATTGCGACGGCCGATCCGAACTTCGCGGAACTGGTGATCGAGACCGATCAGGGCGAGCATTTCCCGCCACGGACCTATCGTTTCCGCTGCGAAGGCCCCGATCTCACGCTGGAGGTCGACATGTTGAGCCAGTCGGACCTTGCCGCCTTCTTCGCCGCCACACCGGCCGTCCTGTTCACCGCCGGCGTGTCGCCGCTCGGGTTCGTGCCGGCGGCGGCGGACGATCACCTTTATCGGGGCTGGCGCGTGCGCCTGGTGTTCGAGCCCGCGACAACGGAGGGCGCGACGATCCAGGCGCCCGGTCGCGAGCGTGACCTCGGCGCTGGGAACGGTGGAGGTCTCCGGAGCGGGTCCCGCTCTTGACCGCTTTGCTGAAGCCTGCGCCGCCGAGCGGTTTGGCCGGGCGACGGGCCCCACTCCCCTGCCGCTGCGCGACCCGATGCTCGAGCGTGCTGCCAGATATGCGCCGACCCGGCTCCTGCGGGACATTTCCTATCGGCCGACGGAGGCGCGCACGGGAAGCGTTCGATGGGCGTTCGACCCTTCGGGGGGCGGGTCGGTGACCGCGGCGATCACGATCGGCGATGACGCAGGAACGCTCATCATACGCCCTGGCGCTCCAGGTGATGACAGCTTCTCCTTTTCGCTCGTGCTGGCCGGAGGAATCCTTGCAGACTATTGGCCGGCCCGGATCGTCGTCCTTCCGGATGGCGTGGGTCTGCTGCGGAGCGAACCAGTGACGGTCCTGGTCGCCGACTGGTCTCCGGACATCGCCTCGTCAACCGTCACCCGCGCCGACCTCGCGCTCCTTGCCGAGGGCGAGCGGGTCATCGCAATCGGGGGAGACCTTCTTGTTGACCCGTCCCTCGTCGTGGATGTCGGTCCATCGGGGCGCGCCGGGTTGAAGGCGCTGTTGTCAATCGAGCCAGGAAATTGAAGCTCGACCTTCCCCCTCACCGACGGGTTCTGGACGGCGCACACCTGGCTCGGCCGACCAGCCGATTGGCTCCACCGCCTTGTCCAAAGCATCCTGGTCCGCATCACGACGCCGAGCCGTGAGTACATCTTCCCTTTCGTCGGAAGATCGGCAGCGAGTTCGCTGATCGGCAAGTCGGATTGACCGGTCCCTTTCGTACCCGTTATGTTCACAAGGCTTCGGGGATGGAGGGGGTGATGCGAATGCTGACTGTCGTGAGAGCGTTGGCGTTTCTGGCCGCCCTTGGCGCTGCTTCGCCAGCCGCCGCCCAGGCGCTCGGTCCGCCCGCCTCCGAACGCGACCTCGCCCTGTTCGGTCCGGAGCTGGACGATCCTCAAGTGCGGTTTGTGTTCAATCTCACGCAGACGTTTCCGGACTCGTGGATGCGGTTGTGGTGCAACGGCCCTGACGTGCTGCTCAGCGTCAATTTTCTGCGTCGCACCCCTGTCCTGTCGCTGATCGACGAGAGCGAGCGCCTGTCCTTCGTCATCGATGGCGAGGACATCCCGTTCCAGGTGTTCATGGCCCGGCACGACATTTGGTCCGGTTGGCAACTCGTCTTCTTCTACGACGGCTCAGGCCCCACCGATTGGCTAGATCGGCTGTCATCGGCTGCTACGATCGAGCTTCACGGCGTCGGTCAGGTCGTGGACCTCTTCGGACAATTCGACTCGGCTCAGCTTCGGGTCCTCGCCAGCGAATGCGATGCCGAACGCTTTGCGGCCGCCGCTCCTCTTGCGACTGAGGCAGGCGTCGGTCGCGCCGTCCACTTCGTGCCGACGCGCTGGCAAAGAGATGTCGCGTGGCGACCGACGGCAACGATTCCAGGGACCGTGACGTGGCGCGTGGACGGCACCGGCGACAGCGCGGTGCTTCGCGCTTCGGTCGACCTGTCGGCGGCCGGGCTGACTGCCGAACTGACCGTCGGCCGTTGGGCCGGCCCGCCGCACTCCTTCCGGATAAGCCTCCACATCGACCCCGAACTGCAGACCCTCTATTCCTCCTTTGGCAGCATGCCCAACGGCTCGAACATGCTGCGCGACCGCAGGCAACGAGAGCTGCTCGGAGAGTTCTATAGCGGGGACCCCCTCGACGTGACCGTGGATCTTGTTGCCATCCGCCGCCTCTTCGCAGCCGACCTGATGTGGTTCGGCCAAAGCGACGATGGCCTCCTCGACCCCACCAACGCCTTCGAGATCGGCGAAGCCGGCCGCGCCGCCTATACGGCAGCCATGGCCGAATGGGGTCTCGCGCCGTGAGCGCGGGACCTTTCCGCGGCGGCCATGGGGAACGCACCACGGGCCTTCGGGCGCGGACCTCGCATTGTGATGTCCCTGACCATTGGCCGGATTCGCTGACGGCGTCACCGGTGGCGCCGAGTACTCCCCGCTATGCCCGGTGGTGGTGTGCGGGCTTCGTTGTAAGAAGGCACCGGCCGGTGGGACCGCGCACGCGTCCCTGACGGGCAAACGGATTGACCGACATGACGCCAGCGACGCGCCCCCTCACCAGCGACGAGCAAAGCCTCATCGATGCGGACGCAGTCCTGCCGTTCGGACATTTCGCACCGAATTCCTTCCAGCGGGCGCTTGTTGGCCTCGCGAGCGGGAGCTTTCTGCGCCGCGGCCTGTTTCGCCGTGCGATCACCAACCTCGTCATGGGATCGAGCGGCGCGCCGCTGGACGTGGTGTTCCGCGACTGCCCCTACCGGCTGCGCGGACGCAACAATCTGATCGAATTCGGCATCCTGCTGCGCCCGGACTACAATGCGGGCGACATCGACTTTCTGCTCGACGGAAGCAAGGCCGGCGACAATTTCGTCGATGTCGGCTCCAATATCGGCCTCTATACGCAACCTCTGGCTAAGCGCGCAGCAACCGGCACGGTCGTTGCGATCGACGCCAATCCGCTGATGACACGCCGGCTGGCCTGGAACATCGGCGCCTCGGGCCTCTCTAACGTGCAGATCTTCGCCTGCGCGGTCAGCGACCGCGACGGCACCGGATCGCTGAATATCCGCAAGGACGACATCGCCATCGTCTCCGTCGAAGAGCATGACGGCGGTCCGGTGCCGGTCCGGACCCTGGCGGCGATCGTCGACGAGGCCGGCCTGACCTCCATCCATGGGCTGAAGATCGACATCGAGGGACATGAGGACAAGGCGCTGCCGCCGTTCATCCTGGGCGCGGCCGATGGCCTGCTGCCGAAGCGGATCGTCATCGAACGCACGCCAAATGGCGACTATCCAGGCTGTGCCGCGGCCCTTGCCGCGCGCGGCTATGTCCGTGTCGGCCAGTCGCGCAACAACTCATTTTACCTGCGGAGTTAAGACTGCCGACATGGCAGCAAGATACCGCGGCGCTCCGAGTGCCATTGCCGGCCAGACGGGCCCGGATGGGGGGCGGCGCCCGGCACGGCGGTGCTCAAACGCACGGCCGCTTTCCCTTCACCCCCCAATGAAGGGCTCACTATTCGCCACTCGCTATTCGCTCGGCTCATCACAGGAACCGCCCCTTCGCCTTGAGCGGCGACGGCGACTCCGCGCCGGTTCGCGGCTCCTCATAGGCGATGCAGGACAGGCCGAAGGCGTCGGACCCGTGCGAGGACCAGTCGTGCTCGGGGCCTAGGCCGATGTTGCGCTCCACGTCCCGTCGCTCGTGATAGGCGCCGAGCGCGGCTCTGCCGGCTTCGGTGGTGGCGGCGTTGAACCAGATGCGCGGGAAGAGGCGCCGCGCCGCCTCGATGCGGTTGCGCGCCGCGCCCTTGCCCTGGTTCGGCACGACCTTCACCGCGAAGCCGGCGTCGCGGAGCGCGCTCGCGAAGCTCACATCATGGACGCGATCATGGGTGTCGCCATCATGGGGCAGGATGCAGAGCGCGTTTCCGTAGCCGGCTTGGCGGAGCCAGGCGACATGGGCCGCCAGCGGCTGGCCGACGGCCTCGTAATAGTCGAGGACGCGGATCTCGCGGCCGACCCATTGCTCGATCCAGATCGCGCACGCATCGGCCGCCGCACCCGTGCCGCCGATGTCCCAGATGGCGCGATGGGTCATCAGCGGGTCGGCCGCGAGCGCGCCGATCCGCCCCTCGGCGCGGGCACGCGACAGGTCGGCGGCGAAATAGGCGCCCTCGGTCACGGAGGCGTAGTCGCCCTCCCAGACATGGGCGTACTGCTCCGGACGATGCCGGAGATCGTCGCGCCGCTCCTGGTCGAGGACGCCGGGAAACCACGGATTGTCGCGCCAGTTCGCGTTCACCACCGCGCAGTCGCTCGGCGCCTTGTCGCCGGTGAGAAGGAGGTCGACGGGATCGTTCCGGCGCGTGCGGTTCCACGAGAACCAGAGTTCGGAGCCGGCCTTCCGGATGGTGGGCCGGAGCAGCGTCAGCGATCGCTGCGAGAACGCCTGCGCCTCCTCGACCCAGGCGACGTCGAAGCCTTCGAGCGATTTGATCGACTCCGCGGTGTGGTCCTGCATGCCCTGGAAGATGATGACCCCGCCGCCGGGCGTCCGGATATCGGCGGCATGGACGTCGAAGCCGGCGCCGACCGCATGCTCCTCGAGCTTGTCCTCGATCAGCCGCTTGGCGGACTCCTTGAGGCTCTTCTGGACCTCACGGATGCACACGCCGCGGAACCCCGGCCGCAGCATCGCCTGCTCCACCATTGCGCCGGCAAAGAAATGCGACTTCCCCGATCCTCGTCCGCCATGCGCGCCCTTGTAGCGCGCGGGGCGGAGGAGCGGCGCGAAGATGCGCGCGGTGCGGATGGTGAGGGTGCGTTGCATGGCGAGGAGCTCCGGAGCGTCACGGCGGTTCGAAAGCGCCGCGCCCTCTTCTCGTAGCTTGAAGGTCGCTCCCTTCTCCCCCCTTGCGGGGGAGACCGCGGAGCTTGGGCCGAAGGCCCTAGCGGAGCGCGTGGGGGGTATCGGCGGCCGCTTCGAGGATAGCGGTGCAGACGCCCTCCACGTTCTCTTTCACTTCGCTTGTCCAGAACCGAACGACGCGAAACCCCGCCTGAACGAGCCATGCCGTGCGAACCGCATCGGCCTGGGCGTGCTGGTCCTCGGCATGCTGGCCGCCGTCCACCTCGACGACGAGTCTTCGGTCGAGGCAGAGGAAATCAACGATATACGGGCCGATCGGGACCTGCCGTCGAAACCGCAGGCCTTCAAGCCGCCCCATCCGAAGTCGAGCCCAAAGCCGCACTTCGCCAACGCCCATCGCCTGACGCATGCGCCGCGCGAGCTTTCGATTGCGCTCAATGACTGGCCGACCCACGCCTCGCCCCCCCAACGCGCCGACCAGCTTGACCCTTCCCGCAAGGGCAACGCAATGAGAGGTTCTGCTTGTGAAACGGGAAGAACGTCGAGGCGTCTGCTCCAGATCCTTGAGGCGCCGCCGAAGATACCCCCCACGCGCTCCGCTAGGGCCTACGGCCCAAGCTTCGCGGTCTCCCCCGCAAGGGGGGAGAAGGGAGCGATCTTTGAGCGCCTTCCCAACTGCGCCCACGGCGTTTGACACCGTCGCGGCCGTCTGGAAGGACTCGGCGCGGGTGCTGCGATGTTTCGGGGGGCTTATCGTGTCGACGAAGAACCGGTGGCGGCTGATGGTCGTGGCCGTGGCGATGGCCATGCTGGCCGTGGGCACGGCGAGCGCCAATCTGTTCGGTCCCGGCGGCGTCGATCCGCGCTACATCCAGCCGCGCAACGGCGCCTTCGCCGCCTTCCGGCCGATCGGGCTCATCACCGTCTTCCAGCCGGCCGAGCGGGTGGAGGACGAGGTCCTCAGCTCAGGCACCGGTTTCATGGTGTCGCCGTGCTACGCTCTCACCAATCACCATGTCGCCTTTGGCGACGACGAGAAGGCAACGATCGCCGAGGGTGAGACCCAGTTCCACGTCGCGGAGGCCGATGGCTTCGGCACGCGGCCGGTCGGGGCGAAGCCGGCCGTGTGGGGACCGTATCTCAGGACCGGCAATGACGCCGACGACTGGGCGCTGATGCGGCTCGACGAATGCGTCGGCCGCGAGACCGGCTGGCTGGAGCTGGCCGACAGCACGGAGGAGCTCCCCCGCGACCGCCTCTTCATTGCCGGCTTCCCTTTCGACCGCGAGGACCGCTTCCTCTGGTCCTCGGGGGGCTGCCGGCTGTTCCGGCCCGACCCAGGCGATCCCGAGAGCGGCGACACGTTCTATCACAATTGTGCCTCGGTCAGCGGCAATTCGGGCGGCCCGCTGTTCACGGCGACCGGGAACGGGCTGCTCGTCTACGCGATCAACGAAGCCGAATTCGCAAGCGGCCCGCGCGTGTTCGGCCGCTACGCCGAGACGCGGGCCAACATCGCGGTCGACATCCGTTACGTCCTTCCCCACATCCGCGACATCATCGCGGAGGACGCGGCCGGCACGGCGAACCCCGCCCGCGTCGGCTTGCCGGCCGGCGCGGTGCCCGATGACATCGTCACGCGGATCGAGCACGCGCTGGTCGCGCAGGGCTGCGAGGCGACGGCCGACGGGCGCTGGGACGACGGCGACACCCTCGCCCTCGATCGCTTCCGCGCGCTCACCGACCAGGTGGCGGTCGGCGGCACGCCGGCGGACGATCCTTTCGGCTGGACCCAGGCGCTCTATGTCCTCGAGGCCTTGCCCAGCCCCGCCTGCGTATCGCGCGCGGTGGTCGATGTCGGCGTCGGCGAGACCATCGCGGCCGCGCTCGAGCCGGGCGACCGCATGGACGGATACGGCACCTATGCCGACTGCTATCTGATCGCGGTCGAGGACGCGCGGCGGCTCCGCGTCAGCGTCAAGTCGGCGGCGTTCGACGCCTTCGTGGAGGTCGGGCCGGTGCCGGCCACCGGCACCTGCAATCTCCTTCCGATCCGCAATCGCGACGATGACGGGGGCGGCGGCACGGATGCGCGGCTGACCATCGACGTGAAGCCCGCGGTCTGGGTCATCCGCGTCACCAGCTACAGCGCCGGCGAAACCGGCGCATACGAGCTCGACGTGCGGGATGCGGAATAGCGGTCGCCTGAGGCGCCTTCGCCACCTGTCCCGGCCTCATATGAGCTGCTGGACAGAGCCCTGCGCGTTGTCCCGAAACGGATTGCCATTCTGCAGTTGAGGTACCGCAAAACAAATTGATGCCCGTGCAACGCACGGGGTGCTTCTGGCGTTAGGGAGCATCGAGGGGGATGAAGATTGGAGTTCCCCCATGAGACTCAAGCATCTTGGGCTTGCGTTGCTGCTGATCGGCGCCGCCGGCGCCACTTCCCCAGCATTCGCGCAAAATTCCACAGCAACGGTCACCGCCTCGCTCAATGCGCGTAGCGGGCCGAGTACGGCCTATGGCGTGCTGTTCGTGATGCCGGCCGGCGCCAGCGTCGGCGTCCTCGACTGCACCGCTGCGCGGACCTGGTGCCAGGTGTCCTACACCGGCCGCGTCGGGTGGGCCTCGGCGCGCTATCTCAGCTTCGGCGGCGCGGTGTCGGGCGATCCGGACCCCGTGGTCGTCACGCCTGGCGGCGGCGTCTCCGCCCGCGTCACCGCCTCGCTCAACATGCGGCGCGGCCCCAGCACCGCCTATGGCACCATCATCGCCATCCCGGCCGGCGCCACCGTCCGGGTCAACCAGTGCATCGAGGGCTATGCGTGGTGCGAGGCGACCTATGCCGGCTACACCGGCTGGGTGTCGGCGCGCTACCTGCAATACGGACAGCAGTCCTTCACCATCGCCGCCCCGCGCCTCGGTATCCGGCTAACCATCAATTTCGGCGGCGGCCAGCAGCCGCTCCCGCCCCCGACGCAGCAGGCGCGCGCCTGCTTCTACGCCGACTTCAACTACACGGGCCCCAGCTTCTGCCTGAACCGCGGCCAGGACCTCAGCGCCCTCGACCCGAACTGGAACGACCGCATCTCGTCGATCCGCGTCGAAGGCGGCGCGTCAGTGATCGTCTGCGAGGATTTCGGCTTCGGCGGCCAGTGCCTCCAGTACAACCAGAACGTCGCGCAACTCTCCAACTTCAACGACCGCATCTCGGCCATCCAGGTGCGCTAGCCAAACATCGCACCGGGGCCGGAACCGCCAGCCCCGGTGCTCCCTGCCCTCCACCTCGAGGCAACACCGCGGGGGAGTCGGATTAACGGCCGGCTGCTCCGTTAGAAGGAGTCATGGACGATGCATATTGGAGATGTCCGCGATGCGATCGGCGGCGATGACGCCGGGGATGTCCAAGAGGCCTTCCGCGCCATCATCTGCTACCCCGGCCCGGTGGGCGTGGACGGCGCCACCGCCGACGACCTGATCGAGAGCCTCGAGCGCCTGTGCGAGAAACTCGCGGAGGACTACACCGAGATCACCCACGACCTCGCGGTCGAGATCGAAGGCCTCCAGCGCACGCCTCTCGATTCGGATACCTACGCCGCGGCTGCCTTCGCGGTCCGCGCGAACTTCGACCGCTGGCGCGACTATCTCCGCAACCGGGCGAATGGAGTGGCGGTGACCAGCGAGGGCGCGATCGGGCGCAAGGAGTGACGCGACCCGGGGTGGCCCCCTTCGGCGCCGCTCGTTCGGCGGCAACCCTCCTCCCGAGCCTGATATCGGGGCGCTGCTGCAGAACATCAAGAATTGCCAACCGAGTCTTTGTGCTTAGTTTGGCGCGCTCTTCAGCGGAGCGACCGGCAGTCATCTTCGCCGTCGCGGAGCCACAGGAGCGGCAGACATGGCGATACAAGATGCGGACGTCCTCATTGCGGGCGGCGGGCCGACCGGGCTGATGCTCGGGGCCGAGCTCGCGCTCGCCGGGATCGACGTCGCGATCGTCGAGCGGCGGCCGAGCCAGGAGCTCGCCGGCTCGCGCTCGGGCGGGCTCCATGCCCGCACCATCGAGATCCTCGACCAGCGCGGCATCGGCGACCGTTTCGTCGCCGAAGGCGAGATCGCGCAGGTCGCCGGCTTCGCCGGGACGCAGCTCGACATCGGCGATTTCCCGACCCGACGCAATTACGGCCTCGCGCTGTGGCAGAAGCACATCGAGCGCATCCTCGCCGGCTGGGTCGGCGAGCTCGGCGTCCCGATCCACTATGGCGTCGAGGTCACCGGCCTTGCCGAAGACGCCTCCGGCGTGAGCCTCGCCCTGTCCGGCGGCCGCTCGCCGCGGGCGCGCTACCTGGTCGGCTGCGACGGCGGGCGGAGCCTGGTCCGGAAGGCGGCGGGCATCGCCTTCCCCGGCACCGACGCCACCACCAGCAACATCATTGCCGAGGCCGAGTTCGCCGAGGAGCCGGCCGAATGGGGCATCAGGCGCGATGCAATCGGCATCCATGCGCTGCGGAAAGTGGATGACGGCCGCGTCGGCGTCCTCGTCACCGAGAAGAGCGCCCGCGCCACCGGCGAGCCGACCCTCGCCGAGCTCAGCGCGGCGATGATCGCGGTCTGGGGCACCGACTACGGCATCCACAGCCCGACCTCGCTCGGCCGCTTCACCGACATGACGAGGCAGGCCGCGGCCTACCGCAAGGGCCGGGTGCTGATCGCGGGCGACGCCGCTCACATCCATCCGCCGGATGGCGGCCAGGGACTCCAGCTCGGCATCGGCGACGCGGTCAATCTCGGCTGGAAGCTGGCGCTGGTGGTGGCGGGCACTGCCGCGGAAACGCTCCTCGACACCTACCAGGCCGAACGCCATCCTGTGGCGGAGTGGGTGCTCCGCAACACTATGGCCTCGGTCGCGATCCGCCGCGACGACGAGCGCACGTCGGCGCTCCGCGACCTCTTGGGCGACCTCCTCCGCCTCGACCAGCCGCGGCGCGAGCTCGCCGGCCGGCTGTCGGGCCTTTCGATCCACTACGATCTCGGCCCCGGCCACCCCCTCCTCGGCCGCCGCATGCCGGACCTCGACATCGAAACGCGGGACGGCCCGGTCCGGGTCTACACGCTCCTCCACCCCGCCCGCCCGCTCCTCTTCAATTTCAGCCGGACGAGCCCGCCGGAGCTCGGCCCATGGGCTGGTCGGGTCGAAGCGATCGACGCCGGCTATGACGGCCCGTGGGAGCTGCCGGTGATCGGCGCCGTGACGGCGCCCGCCGCCGTGCTGGTGCGACCCGACGGGTATGTGGTCTGGGTGGACGACGGCGGCGCGGACGGCCTGCGCGAGGCGTTGGCGACCTGGTTCGGCCCGGGGTCGTAGAGGCGTCCTCTCGACGCCTCGGGCGAGATGATTGGTCCCGCGCCGGGCGGCCCGTTCAGCGGCTTATTCCTGCCAGCTCAAGGACCGCCTCTCGCGGAGAACCGCCTCGCCCTGCCCCACGCTCCCGAGCCCTCCCCCCTGAGGGGAGGCGGAAGGTTGCGACTGCAAGGAGCAAGCTTCGGTGGGGGTCTGTGACTCTCGCCCGGTTCCGGACTCGCGGATAGGCCGCGACCCCCCACGGTTTCGCTTCGCGAAACCCGCTCCCCCTCAAGGGGGGAGCTCGGGCCTGTCGTGCTGCGGGGCAGGCGCCCGAACCGATCGCCACGCTCCCGAGCCTCCCCCTTGAGGGTGTACAGACCGGGGAGATGGTGAACGCATGTTCGGAGACATGGTGAACACATGGCATGAGGCGGAGGGAGCCGATGCCATTCCAGGAGTGTTCACGCGTGTCGGAACGGA
>JBFXAJ010000013.1:0-95862 GCA_050184415.1 Bauldia sp. | reverse complement strand
GGCCAACTGCGAAAAATGCCGTCCAAACCCATCCATGCCTCTCCTCCACAACCAAAGGAGAGACCTTCAGAATCCTGTTCGCACCCTACCGCAATAGCCCCAAAAGCCATATGCGATTCCCCTGCCCTCAAGGGGGGCTCGAGGCCCGTCAGGTTATAGAGGTCGTGCTGGAGTCGCTCGCCGTCTTCCGAGCTTCCCCCTGAGGGACCCGGGCTAACCCTGCCGCGGCTTCGCCGGGACCTTTCCGATCAGCTCCTCGAACACGGCGCGGACCTCGTCTTCGGTCGCGACGAGATGTCCTTCGAGCCGGCCGAAATCCGGCATGTCGGCGGCGCGGCCGAGGAGCTCCTTGAGGCTGCGCGAAGCTTCCTCCGGCCGAAAAGTCTCGTCGATGCAAAGACGGAGGATCTGGGTCACGTCCTGGTAGAGCCGCAGCGCCGGAAGGAGGATGTCGGCGCGGCCGGGGGAGAGGACGCCGGCGTCGAGGGCGGCGCGGAGAGCCTGCTCGGTCTCGACATGATGGATGTCCGGGTGGTCGTGGCCGAAGCGAAGTTGCAGGAACTGCGCGGCGAATTCGATGTCGATGAGGCCACCCGGCGCCTGCTTGATGTCCCAGATGCCGCGACCGCCCTTCTCCTGGGCCAGCAGCGCCCGCATGTCGAGTATCTCCGCGACCAGCTTCTTCGGATCGCGCGGCAGGCGGAGGATGGCGGCGATTTCCTTAGCCGCCTTCGCGACGAGCTTTGGCGAGCCCGCGACCGGCCGCGCGCGCGTCAGCGCGAGATGCTCCCAGGTCCACGCTTCCTTTATCTGGTACGCCGCAAAGGCGTCGATGCTGAGCGCCAGCGGGCCGGCATTGCCGGATGGCCGCAGCCGGAAGTCGACCTCGTAGAGTCGCCCTTCGGCCGTTGGCGCCGAGAGCGCCGCCACGAGCCGCTGGGTCAGCCGCGTGTAGTACTGGGTCGGAGACAGCGCGCGAGTGCCGGTCGAGCCGGTAGTCGAGGCCGGGACAGAGTAGAGGAGGATGAGGTCGAGGTCGGACGCGGCCGTCATCTCGCGCCCGCCGAACTTGCCCATCGCGATCAGCGCGACCTCGCCGCCGGGCATCGGGCCGTGGGCCTCGGCCAGCGACCGCTCCGAGAGCCGCAGCGCCTCGCCCACCATCAGGTCCGCCAGCGCGCTGTAGGCCCGGCCGGCCTGGCGGGCATCGATGGTCCCGGCAATGACGCGGACCCCGATCAGGAAGGCCTGCTCCTGGCCGAAGATACGCGCCCGATCGAGGGCGTCCTCATAGGACGACGCCTGGTCGATGGTCTGTCGGAGCAGGGGCTCCAGCGCCTCGGTGGTCGGCACCGAGCCGAAGAAGGCCGGTTCGATCACCGCGTCGAGGACATGCGGCCTCCGGGTGATGATCTCGGCCAGGCGCGGCGCGGTGCCGAGGATGCGGACGAGGAGACCGAGCAGCGACGGATTGGAGCTGACGAGCGCGAACAACTGGAGTCCGGCAGGCATTCGCGACAGGAAGCGGTCGAAGGCGAGGAACGCCGCATCTGGATTGTCGCCGCGGCCGAGGGCCTCGAGGAGCGCCGGCGTGACCTCGGTCAGCCGCTCGCGGGCGGTGGCCGAGCGCATCGCGGCGTAGCGGCCGAAATGCCAGCCGCGGATGGTACGGATGACCGCGCCCGGATCGGCGTAACCAAGCCGGCTCAGCGTCGCGACGGTATCCGGGTCGTCGTCCTCGCCGGTGAAGACGAGGCTGCCGGTGCCGCTGCCGAGCGAAGGGGCGGTTTCGAAGAGCTGGGCGTAGTGACGTTGCACCATCTCGAGCTGCGGGCGCAGCGCCTTCTCGAACTCGGGCCGGCCGCGATAGCCGGAGAAACGGGCGATGCGCTGGAGGTCGTCATCGTCCTCGGGCAGCGAATGGGTCTGCTCGTCGGCCACCATCTGCAGGCGATGCTCGATCCGGCGGAGCAGCCGGTAGGCCGCCGCAAGGTCCGCTGCCGTGGCGTCCTCGATCCAGCCGGCCTTGGTGAGGGCATCCAGCATGTCGAGCGTGCGCCGCTGGCGCAGCACCGGATTGCGGCCGCCGGCGATGAGCTGCTGGGTCTGGACGAAGAACTCGATCTCGCGGATCCCGCCGCGGCCGAGTTTTAGATTGTGGCCGGCGATCGCGATCGTCTCGTGGCCGCGGAAATCGTGGATCTGGCGCTTGATCGAGTGGATGTCGGCGATCGCGGCGTAGTCGAGATATTTGCGCCAGAGATACGGCGTCAGCCCATGCAGGAACGCCTCGCCGGCGGCGACATCGCCGGCCACCGGCCGCGCCTTGATCAGCGCCGCGCGCTCCCAGTTCTGGCCCTGGCTCTCATAGTAGAGATAGGCGGCAATGGTCGGGATCGCGATCGCGGTCGAGCCGGGGTCGGGACGGAGGCGCAGGTCGGTCCGGAAGACGTAGCCCTCCGGCGTCCGCTCCTGGAGGATGTGGATGAATTTCCGGGTCATCCGCACGTAAAGCTTTGCCGGCTCCGTATCGGGCGCAAGGTCGGCTGCGTCCGCATCGAAGAGCGAGATCAGGTCGATGTCGGAGGAGTAGTTGAGCTCGCCCGCGCCGTGCTTGCCCATGGCGAGGATGATCCAGCCCGAGCCGCGCTGCGGTTCCTCGGGGTCCGGCAGGACCAGCGTCCCGGATTCACTCTCCTGGCTGAGGACGAACGATGCCACGGCGCCAACGGCAGCGTCGGCGAAGGCGGTCATCGCGGCCATGACCTCGTCGACCGACCAGACGCTGCCGAGATCGGCCAACGCGACGAGGAGCGCGGTCTCGGCGCGGGCCGCTCGAAGAGAGGCCATGAACTCTACCTCGGCGACGGCACGCCAGGACGTGCCGACCAAAGCCACGATCGACGCCAGCCCGTCATCGGGATCGGCGTCGAGAAGGCGGACTAGTCGCGCCGGGTCGTCGAGGATCAGCGCGCGGAGGAAGGGAGAGGACTCCATGACGCTGCCGACGAAGGCCGCCGTCTCGGCGCGCTCGACCAGCGGGGCGAGCTCGGGCAGCGAGCGCTGCTCCCGGGCGGCGGCCATCAGCTCGCGGATGTGTTTCGCGCGCTGCGCCGCGGGCGGCGGCACGACCCCCGGCCGCAACCGCGCTTCAAGCGACGCGGCACCAGCGCCGACCGAACGCCGCGCCGGGCTCACGGCTTCGGCTCCGCCGCCGGGATGCGCAGCGTCGCAACGAGCCCGGGCTCGCCGTCCGTCAGCTCGAGCCGGCCGTGGTGCAGCTTGGCGAGCGCCGCCGTGAGGCTGAGGCCGAGGCCGGTGCCTGGCGTCGACCGACTCTTCTCGAGACGAACGAACCGCTCCACCACCCGTCCCCGCTCACCCGCCGGAATGCCCGGGCCGTTATCCCGAACGCTGATCAGCACGTCGCCGCGGTCCCGCGCAACGGCCACGCCAACCTCCGGCTTCGCATCGTCGGCGGCGCGGCCATGGCGGATTGCATTGTCGATGAGGTTCGCGACTGCCTGGCTCATGATTTCGCGGTTGCCTGTGAAGCGCTGTGGCTCGGCGCTCGTGACCCGGAGCGCCACGCCCGCCTCCTCCGCAACCGGCTCATAGAGCTCGACGACGTCGCGGACCAGCGCAAGCGCGTCCACCTCCTCGCGGCCTTCCTCGAAGGCGCCGGCCTCGATGCGGGCGATCTGCAGCAGCGCGTTGAAGGTCCGGATAAGCTGGTCGGCATCGTCGATCGCGGCCTGCATCGCCTGGCGCTGTTCGGCCTCGGGCGACTCCCGGCGCAGCGCCGATTCAAGGCGGTTCCGCATCCGCGTCAGCGGTGTCTTGAGGTCATGCGCGATGTTGTCCGAAACCTCCTTCACGCCGGACAGCAGCGTCTCGATCCGCTCCAGCATGGCGTTGACGCTTTCCGACAGGCGGTCGAACTCGTCGTGCGAGCCGGTGATCTCGAGCCGGCCCCCCAGATCGCCGGCCATGATCTGCCGCGTGGTCGCGGATACCGAGTCGATGCGCTTCAAGACGCGCCGGCTGACGAAGAACCAGCTCACGAGGCCAAGGCCCACCAGAAGGATTGCGGCCGAGATCACCGCCGTCCGGGTGATCGCCCCGAAGCGCACGCGCTCCGACATGTCGCGGCCGACCAGGAGGAACATGCCACCGCTGAGGCGGACGACCTGGACCATCGCCTCGCGCTCCTGGCCGTCCGGCGTCTGGTAGCTCACCGTCGCAGGCTCTTCGACCGCGCGGGCGAGGAACTCGGTCGCGACCTCCGACACGTTGCCCGCGATGCGTCCGCCAGCGTCGGCGAGGAGATAGAGACTGGCGTCGGGCCGATTGCTGCGTTCCTCGATCGCGGCGACCAGCCCGGGCGGGCCGGCCGCGTTCCAGGCCAGCGAGAGGTCGGTGAATTCCTCGGTGATGGTGTCGGAGATCTGCTGGTTGAACAGCTGGTTCGCCGTGTAGCTGATCGACAGCACGAACACGAGCGCGAAGGCGGTGAAGACGACAAGGTAGATCGCCGACAGCTTGAAGGCCGTCGTCGAGATGATCCTACCGATGCGGGCCACGGATCATGTACCCCGCGCCGCGGACGGTGTGGAGGAGCGGCGCGTTGAAGCCCTTGTCGATCTTCGAGCGGAGCCGCGAGACATGGACGTCGATGACGTTGGTCTGCGGATCGAAATGATAGTCCCACACATTCTCGAGCAGCATCGTGCGGGTCACGACCTTCTCGGCATGCTGCATGAGATATTCCAGCAACCGGAACTCGCGCGGCTGGAGCGGGATGGTCTGGCCGGCGCGGGTGACGGTGTGCGCGAGGCGGTCAAGCTCGAGATCGCCGACGCGGTAGCTGGTCTCCGCCTCGCCCGGACGGCGGCGGCGGGCGAGGACCTCGATACGCGCGAGGAGCTCCGAAAAGGCGAAGGGTTTCGCGAGGTAGTCGTCGCCGCCGGCTCTGAGGCCGGTCACGCGCTCCTCCACGCGTCCGAGGGCCGAGAGGATGAGGACCGGCACGTCATTCCCGGACCGGCGGAGTTCTTCGACCAGCGCAAGGCCGTCGCGGCGCGGCAACATGCGGTCGACGACGAGGACATCATAGTCGCCGGCGAGCGCCATGTCGGTGCCCGCGACGCCGTCGCCGGCGTGATCGGGCACGTGGCCGGCTTCGCGCAGCGCCTTCACGAGGTACGCGGCGGTCTCCCTGTCATCCTCGACGATCAGGATTCGCATGACGGCAAAGCATAAGGTTTCGGCAGGTTCCCGAAAGCGAAAACGGCAGGCTGGGGAGGACCAGCCTGCCGTTCTTGTCGGGCGAGGAGTACTGGGGGCGACTGGGAATTCTCCTCGCCCGGCTTGGGGAGCCCCTAGAGCGGCACGGCGAGGAACAGGGTGTTCCCCTCGCGCTCGACCTCGAAGAGGACGGCACCGCGACCCGCCTCGCGGGCCTCGTTGACGGCGACGCGCACATCGTCTGTTGCCTCGATCGGCATGTCGCCGACCGCCACGATGAGGTCGCCTTGGCGAAGGCCGTTGGCGGCGCCAGTGCCGTTGGGATCGAGATCCGCGACGACGACGCCGTCGCGGGTCTCGGCGATGCCGATGCCGATGCCGGTGGTGGCGTCAGCTTCGGGCGGCGTGGGCGCATCCGCAGCCGCGACGCGCTGGTCCGCCGGCGGCATCGCCGCGAGGGTCACGGCGATGTCCTGGGTCTGGCCGTCGCGGACGACGGTCAGCGTGACCTCAGTGTCCGGATCGAATGCGCCGATCTTGCGGGCAAAGTCGTTCGAGCTCGTCACCGGCTCGCCGTTGATCGCGGTCACGACGTCGCGCGATTCGATGCCGGCAGCCTGTGCCGGCCCGGTCGGAAGGGCCTCGGCGATGAAGGCGCCGCCCTCCGTCGTGACGCCGAGCGCCGTGGCGAGGTTCGCGGTGAGGTCCTGGATCTGGACGCCCAGCCAGCCGCGCTCGACATTGCCGTCGTCGCGAAGGTCGGCGATGACGTCCGCGGCGATCGCGGCCGGGATGGCGAAGGCGATGCCCGCATTGACGCCGGTCGGCGAATAGATCGCGGTGTTCACGCCGATCACCTGGCCGGCGAGGTTGAAGGTCGGGCCACCGGAGTTGCCCTGGTTCACCGCGGCGTCGATCTGCAGGAAGTCGTCATAGGCATTGTTGTTGAGCTGGCGCCCGCTGGCGGAAACGATGCCGGCGGTCACGGTGCTCTGCAGGCCGAACGGCGTGCCGACCGCAATCGCCCAGTCGCCGATCCGCGGCTCGCCGGTGGCGAACTCGACATAGCGGAAGTCCTGGTCGGCATCGACCTTGAGAAGGGCGAGGTCGGTCAGGTCGTCGGTCCCGACAAGGGTCGCCGGAAGCTCGGTGCCGTCATTGAGGATGACGGTTACCTCGTTGGCGTTGGCGACGACGTGGTTGTTGGTGACGACGTAGCCGTCCTGCGAGATGAAGAAGCCGGAGCCGATGCCGGTCGTCGGACGGGTCTGGGCTTCCGGCATCCCGCGGAAGAAGCGCTCGAGCGGGAAGCCCTCGGGCAGGTCTTCGAGACCGGGGATGTTCATCGTGACCCGCTCTTCGCCGCGGACGCGGATGCCGACCACGGCCGGGGCGACCTGGTCGACGACGTCGGCGAAGGACGGGATGGCGACGGGCTGGTCGATGACCACCGGCTGGGCGTTCGCGGTCAGCACCGGCAGGATCGTGCCCGCGGTTACCGCGCCGCCGAGCACCAGCGCGACCGCAGTGCCGATCAGCGCCTTCCGGCGCAGGCGGACGCGGCCGGCGGCAGCAGGATTGAGGTTCTGTTCGTTCAAGGAAGTCTCTCCGTGATCGCGACGCGGTCTTGGGGGCGCGTCTCGTGATCCCGAAGATGGGTCGGCCGACCTTACAGCCGCCTGTCGGGGAGATTAAAGGTCGGTAATGTTGTGTCGGCGGGCGGAAAAGGGTTGCGGGTTGAGGTACTTGGGGCGCGGCCAGCAGTGTGTCACCCCCCTCCGAAGCTTGCTCCTTGCAGTCGCAAGCTTCCGCCTCCCCTCAAGGGCCCCGAGGGGGAGGCTTTAGGAGTTCCACCTATGTGGCGAGCAGTGGCTCGCGACGCGACGGGACCGAGGTCCCCCCTCGCTTGCTGGCGATGAACCTAGACAAGACCGCCCCCAGGCCGCCGCGTTTCCGCCTCAAGGCGACACGCTGCGATCCGCCTACTTCTCGATCAGCTTCGCCAGCCGCTTTTCCTCGTCCGCCGAGAGTTCGGCGCCATCCCGCGCGCTGCGGCGGCGGATCGTGAAGTAGGCGAGGATGCCGCCGCCGATGAGGAGGAGCGGCGGCGCGAGCCAGAGGAGAGCGGTCCCGGCGTGAAAGGCCGGCTTCAGCAGGATGAACTCGCCATAGCGGGCGACCATGAAGTCGAGGACCTCGCCGTCGGTGTCCCCCGCGACCAGCCGCTCGCGGAGGAGGAGCCGGATCTCGCGGGCGAAGGGCGACGCGGAATCGTCGATCGACTGGTTCTGGCAGACGAGGCAGCGGAGCTCAGCCGACAGGCTGCGAGCGCGCGCCTCAAGGGCGGGATCATCGAGCACCTCGTCCGGCTGCACCGCCAGCGCCGGCCCCACCGTCGCGAAGACGAGCGACAAGGCGAGCGCGGCGAACAGGGCGCGGAGGAGCCGCATCGCCCTACTCGGCCGGTGCCGGCATCGGGGCGTTCCGGCTCTGCTTCGGGGCGCCGACCCGGAGGCGCCGGTCGCTGAGCGACAGGATGCCGCCGAACGCCATCACCACCGCTCCAAGCCAGATCAGCGCGATGTAGGGCTTCCAGAAGATGTTGACGGTCAGGACGCCGTCGGACGTGCCGTTCCCGGGCGAGATGTAGAGGTGCGAGACGAGCCCGAAGGATCGGATCGCGACTTCGGTCGTCGGCTCCTCGCGCGTCATGTAGAAGCGCTTCTCGCCGTCCATGACGCCAAGCTGCCGGCCATCCCGGCTGATGACGAAGCGGGTGATCGTCGACTGGTAAGTGTTGGCGCTCGCCTCGTAATAGCCGTCGAAGGTCGCGGTGAGATCGGTGCCGTTGATCGCGACCGAGTCGCCGGGGCTCATGTTGAGGATCGTCTCGGTCGACCACGAGTTCGACGCGGCGATGCCGAATACCGTGAGGCCGATGCCGAGATGGGCCGCGGCCATGCCGAAGGTCGAGCGCGGCAGGCCGCGGAGCCGGCGGAACGATACCGACGGCGCGACCCGGCCGATCTGCGACCGCCCGGCGAGCTCGGTGAGCGCGCCGATGATGAGCCAGACGGCAAGGCCGATGCCGAGCGCACCCAGCACCTCGTCGAACCCGGCGATCGCAAGGACGAGAATCACCGCCAGAAGGGCGAAGCCGAAAGCCGTGAAGAGCCGCTGTGTCGCGGCCCACAGGTCGCCGCGCTTCCAGGCCAGCATCGGGCCGTAGGGCACGAAGAGGAGGAGGAGGACGATCAGCGGCCCGAAGGTGATGTTGAAGAACGGCGCGCCGACCGAAACCGTCCAGCCGAACGCCTCGGCAATGATCGGGTAGAGCGTGCCGAACAGCACCGTCCCGCAAGCCGCGGTAAGGACGAGATTGTTGAGGACGAGCGACCCCTCGCGGCTGATCGGCGAGAAGATGCCGCCGCGCGTGAGGGACTGCGCGCGCATCGCGAACAGCACCAGGGCGCCGCCGATAAAGACCGTGAGGATGCCGAGGATCCAGAGGCCGCGGGTCGCGTCGGACGCGAAGGTGTGGACCGACGTGAGGACGCCGGACCGTGTCAGGAACGTGCCGAGGAGGCTGAGGCTGAAGGTCAGGATCGCGAGCAGCACGGTCCAGACCTTGAGCGCGTCACGCTTCTCCATGACCAGCGCGGAATGGAGGAGCGCGGTGGCCGAAAGCCACGGCATGAAGGAGGAGTTCTCGACCGGGTCCCAGAACCACCAGCCGCCCCAGCCGAGCTCGTAATAGGCCCAATAAGAGCCCATCGCGATGCCGAGGGTGAGGAAGATCCACGCCATCAGCGTCCACGGCCGCACCCAGCGCGCCCAGGCGGCCTCAAGCTTGCCGTCGATGAGGGCGGCGACCGCGAAGGCGAAGGCGATCGAGCAGCCGACATAGCCGAGATAGAGGAGCGGCGGATGGACGGCGAGGCCGATGTCCTGGAGGACCGGATTGAGGTCCTGCCCTTCGAGCGGCGGCAGCGGCACGCGCCGGAACGGGTTCGAGGTGAAGAGGACGAAGGCGATGAAGGCGGTACCGATCCACGCCTGCACCGAGAGCACGGTGGCCTTGAAGCGGTCCGGCAGATTGTTGCCGAACACCGCCACGAGCGCCCCGAAGAGGGTCAGGATGAGGACCCAGAGGAGCATCGAGCCCTCATGGTTTCCCCAGACGCCGGTGATCTTGAAGAGGAGCGGCTTATCGGTGTGCGAGTTCTGGTAGACGTTGAGGATCGAGAAGTCGGAGACGATGTAGGCCTGCGCCAGCGCCGCAAACGCGATGCCGACGAGCAGGAACTGCGTCACGGCCGCCGGCCGTGCGACGGCCATCAGCCGCGCATCTCCGGTCCGCGAGCCCCAGAACGGGATGACGCTCTGCGCGAGGGCGACGACCCCCGCGAGGATCAGGGCGAAGTGCCCGAGTTCGGCGATCATGGGGCCGGCGTCGCCGCGCCCGCGGCACCTGCGGCCGGGGCATCGCCTTCCCAGTGGCCGGTCTCGCGGAGGGCGTCGACGACCTCGGCGGGCATATAGGCCTCGTCATGCTTGGCGAGCACTGTGTCGGCCATGAAGACGCCGTTCGGGCCGAGCGTCCCTTCGGTGATGACGCCCTGCCCTTCGCGGAAGAGGTCCGGCACCATGCCTTCGTAGACCACCTGAACCAGCGCGGCGCCGTCGGTGACGCTGAAATGCACCACGCCTGGCTCGGGGTTCTCCCAGGTGCCGTTCGCGACGAGACCGCCGAGGCGGATGCGCTGCTCGGGAGCGGGCGGGTTGGCGACGATCTCGGACGGCGAGTTGAAGAAGGTGATCCGCCCCGACAGCGCGATCAGGATCAGCACCACCGCGCCGACGAGCACGACGCCGGCGGCGGCAATGAGGATCATCCGGCGCTGCTTGCGGCCCATGCGCCGCGGCCGGGAACCCATCGTCTGAGAAACGGTCATCGCACTTCCAACTCCTGTGCGGCGGCGTCGATCACCGCCAGCGCGGCGGGGTTCCCTGCCAGCGCAGCCCGCGCATTCGCGAGCGCCTGCGTGGCATCCTCCGCCCGTCCAAGGACACTATAGGACACGATCAGCCGGGCCCAAACCTCCGCCTGGGTCGGGTCTGCCTGCACCGCAGCCTGATCCTCCAGAATGAGGGCATCTTCGAGGGCCGCCAAGCCTTGCGCATCCGTGGCGAGCGCTGTTCGCGCATTCGTGACTGCGGTGCGGGCATCAGGCACGCGGCCGAGCACGAGGTAGGAACGCACGAGCATCGCCCAGCGATCCGGCGAGCCGCCATTGGCGGTGAGGTCCGCATCGAGCCGCGCGACCATCGCGGCGATCTGGGCGTCCTGCTGATCGGGCGGCAGCGCCGCAAGGTCGGCCGCGCCCGGCGGGACCGCCGGCGTGGCGGCCGGATCGGCCGGCGGGACCTCGACGCCGAGCCGCACGAGCTGAGCCCGCGCCGCGTCGATCAGGGGGGCGGCCTCCGGCGGTGCGTTGGCGATGATCCATTGCCAGGCCGGGATGGCGGCATCGGTCTGGCCGAGCTCGGTCAGGATCAGCGCGGTGTAGAAGCGCGCCTGGAGATTGTCGGGATGCGCCTGGAGCGCTGTGCCGAACAGAACAGCCGATTGCTGCGTCATCGCGCCGGCAATGGCGATCATCTGCTCGCCGAGGAACACCGCAACGGCGCCCTCGGGATCGGCTTCGGCCCCGCCGGTCTCGATCAGCCGGTCATAGGCCGTGACGACGTCGTCGAAGCGCTGCTGGTGGAGATAGACGACGGCGGCGGTCTCCCAGAGCGCCGGCTCGTCGGGATGGAGCGCGAGCGCCCCATCCACCAGCGTGCCGATAGCGTCTGGGCTGGCCGTCGTCGGATCGTTGAGGAAGGCCTGGGCGCGCTGAAGCACCATCGCCGCATCGCCGGGATCGTTGGCCTCGAGCCGCGCCTCGATCGGCATGTCGGGCTCGTTCGGCTCGCCGATGACGAGGTAGAGGCCGACGGCAAGGATCGGGACCGCGATGACGGTGGCAAGGATCGCCGGCGAATAGACCCGCTTGGTCGTCCCGGAATCCGGGGCCTCTTCGCTGGCCTTCAGGAGGCGGCGCGCGATCTCGTTCCGGGCGGATTTCGCTTCCGATTCAGGGAGGACGCCGCGGGCGACGTCCCGGGTCAGCTCGTCGAGCTGGTCGCGATAGATCGCGACCTCGGCATCACGGGACGTCGTGCCGGCGCGGGAGCGGTAGATCGGGGCGAGGAGGGCAATGGTGGCGGCCGCCGTCAAAACGGCTATTGCGATCCAAAACGCCATGCCAGTTCCCGGAGTGCCATCCCGGCGCGCTTGTATCGGCTGGGTTCTGGCCGCGCAACCGCGTGGCCATCAAAGCCTTGTCAGGCTGCGCGGATCAGGCGACCGTCGCCCATGCACCGCCGGCGCGGCTGCACGCGGTGCCACGGCCCGCTTCGGTCGCACCGTTGACGATGATGGTGTGCGTGTAGTCGCGGCACTCATACTCGTTGACGGTGTAGAGCGGCCCCGGAACGACCGTGCCGGAGACGCCGCCGCTGCTCCAGGAGACCGCAACGCCCGCCACGCCGAATTCCAGCGCCTGGTATTCGGCGGCAAGCGCGCGCTGCTGGTCCTGGGCGCTGAGGCCGGTGCCGACCGAGCTGCCGACGAGGCCATCGGTGATCGACCCGGGCGGCGGCGCCGCCGCTCCGGCGTTGCCGACGGCCGCAGCCGTCCCGGTCGGCGCAAGCATGCCGCCGCCGCCGTTTCCGACGCAGCCGGCGAGGAGGAGGCCCGCGCCGAGCGCGGCAGTCATGGCGGAAAAGCGCATGCGGTCGTGTAACCCGGTTTGGAGGGTGAGCGCTACGGCGATTGCTGAGCGCCCTCTCAAATCAGCGTGGCGGAAATGGGACGACGATCGTGTGAACGTGGCTACGCCGCGTCACGCCGCGGGCAGGACGACCTCGGCGCGGAGGCCACCGCCGGGGGCGGCGCTGAGCGAGAACGAGCCTTTGTAGAGCGACACCAGCTCGGTCACGATCGAAAGGCCGAGCCCGGACCCCGGCTTGGTCTCGTCGAGCCGCTTGCCGCGCCGCGTCGCCTCGGCCGCCTGCTCCGGCGTCAGGCCTGGGCCGTCATCGTCGATGAAGAACACGAGTTTTCCGCAATCGGCCGGATTCTCGGCCTCCTCCTTGCGCACGGTGATGAGCACCTTGCCGGGCGCATACTTGCAGGCGTTGTCGGTGAGGTTGCCGATGATCTCCTCGAGATCCTGCTGCTCGCCGCGGAATTGCGCGCCGTCGGCGACGTCGCAGCTGATGTAGATCTTCTTGTCCTCGTAGATCTTGCGCATGGCGCGGACGAAGCGGCTCACCACCGGCTGCACCGGCGTGATCGTGCCGATGGCCTGTGAACTCGCGGCGATGCGGGCGCGGTCGAGATAGTGCCCGATCTGCTGGGTCATCAGCGAGGCCTGCTCGGCCACTTTCTTGGCGAAGGGCGAGCTGTCCGAGCGCGATTCGTTGGTGATCACGCTGAGCGGCGTCTTGAGCGCATGCGCGAGATTGCCGACCTGGGTCCGCGCCCGTTCGATGATCTGCTGGTTGGAATCGAGAAGCGCATTCAGCTCGCGGGCCAGCGGGGCGATCTCCGAGGGATAGCGGCCGTCGAGCCGGGCCGCCTTGCCGCTGCGGAGATCGGCGAGCGCATGCCGGATGCGGTCGAGCGGACGAAGGCCCAGCCGGACCTGGAGCATCGTCGAGAGAATGAGGACGAGGCCGAATACCGTCAGCGTGATGATGACGTTGCGGCGGAAGGCTCCGATCTCCCGCTGCATCTCGGTCGCATTCCCCGACACGATGATCTGGAAGGAGCTGCCGGGAATGTCAGGGAGGGTCAGAGGCCGCTCGACGCCGCGAATCTGGTCGCCTTCGGGGCCTTCCATGGCGAAACGCGCGACCTGCTGGTCGTCGGGCGCAGCCACATTCTGTGGCTCGAGGATGTCGAAGGCGAGCGACCGCGAGAACAGGACCGGCTCACCGTCGCGAACGAGCTGCCAGTACCAGCCGGTGCCATAGGTGTCGAAGCGCGGCTCGCCAAGATTGCCGGGGCTGCTGAGCGTCGCGCCCTGCTGGCTGAACGCACCGATCAGCGCGAGGCTATAGCTCGTCAGCCTTTCATCGAACGCGCGCTCGACCGACTGCCGGTAGAGCGAGGACAGGATGAGGCCGGCAAACACCACGGCGATGGCGGTCCAGAGTGCCGCAATCGCAACGAGGCGCAGCGAAAGGGAATTGAGCCTAAGCCTCATTCTTCGGTTCGACGATCCGGTACCCCAGTCCGCGCACCGTCTCGATCAGGTCGTTCGACACCTTTTTCCGCAGCCGGCCGACGAAGACTTCGATCGTGTTGGAATCGCGGTCGAAATCCTGGTCGTAAAGATGCTCGGTCAGCTCGGTCCGCGAAACCACCCGATCGCGATGGTGCATCAGATATTCTAGCACCTTGAACTCGTGCGAGGTGAGCTTCACCGGATTGCCATTCACCGAGACCCGGCCGGAACGGATGTCGAGCCGCACCGGCCCGCATTCGATCTCGTTCGCGGCATGGCCCGCAGCGCGGCGGACCAGGGCGCGGATGCGCGCCAGCACCTCCTCCATGTGGAAGGGCTTGGCGACATAGTCGTCGGCGCCGGCGTCGATGCCCTGGACCTTGTCGCTCCAGCGATCTCGCGCCGTGAGGATCAGGACCGGCATCGTGCGGCCGTCGCGCCGCCATTTCTCGAGGACCGAGATGCCGTCCATGATCGGGAGGCCGATGTCGAGGACGACGAGGTCGTAAGGCTCGGTATCGCCGAGATAGTGACCCTCCTCGCCGTCCCGCGCCGTATCGACGGCGTAGCCGGCCTCGGTCAGTGCCGTCGTCATCTGACGGTTCAGGTCAGGGTCGTCCTCGACCACCAGTACGCGCATGTGCCCCACCCTCCCATCGAGCACCCGGGCCAGCGCCATCTAAAGACCCGGGATGACCGCGCCGTTCGACGCGCTCACGACCTTGCGGCGCACCGCGCCGTCGCCGCCGAGCTCATTGATCACATAAACATACTGACCATTAAAGTTGCAGAGCTCGGCCGACACGATCTGGCCGGTGGTCCCGCTGCGCTGGGCGGCGGCGTTGAGATTGAGGAGACCGGGATTCTGGGCCAGGATCGCCCGCCCCGCATCCATCGACATGCAGCTCATCTGAGCCGAAGCCGGTTCGGTCATTGCGAATGCGGACGCCGCTATGAGGAGCGTGGCGAGGGTTTTCTTGAACATCATTGGGATGAAATACGGCCCGCTAGCTGAATGCGGTCTGAATGTGGCCTTCAGATTGATTGGCCAGACCTTTCCGCCGCCTGCGTTTTCGCCGTTCAGCACTCGTCGGCCGCGAGCGCCGGCCAGTCGACGATCATGTGTTCCCACATCGCGAACGGGACGTCGTCCTCGCTGATCGCCCGGTCCCGGACCGAGATTCCGGCCTGATGCACGGTTTCCGCGCTGCCGGAAACCAGGGGATGCCACCAATATAGGTCGCGGCCCTCGGCCACCAACCGGTAGGCACAGGTCGGCGGCAGCCAGGAGAGGGTCCGGGCGGTTTCTGGCGTGAGCTGGATGCAGTCGGGCACTTTGTCGCGGCGATGCTCGTAGTCCGAGCAGCGGCAGCTCTCTGTATCGAGGAGACGGCAGGAAACAGCCGTCCAGGCGATCTCCCCGGTGTCCTCGTCCTCGAGCTTGTTGAGGCAGCAGCGAGCGCAGCCGTCGCAGAGCGACTCCCATTGCTGCGGCGTCATCGCCTCGAGCGGCACGGTTCGCCAGAACGGCGCCGCGCCCTCCTCCGCGTCCGCTTCAAGAGACGCCGTTCCCTGCCTTGCCAAGGGTTCATTCATGCCGCACAAAGACCATGCCGGAACCGCCCGCGTAACCATCCGAGGCACGTCCCCGTGCCAAGTCCGAGAAGAACGAGGCCGAAGCGCGGAACCGCCGCGATAGCCGGTTTCCTCGGCTCGGCATTATACAGCCTGTTCGCCGCCATCGGTTTCGTCCTTCGCACCGGAAGCTCCGTGCTCCGCCGGCCGCGCGTCACCGGCTTCCGCCGCGTGCTGGTCGAGGTCTCGGGCGATGGCCTCACCCTCCTCAGCTTCGCCGCCGTGATCGTCCTGACGCTGGCCCTGCCGGCCATGGAGGCGACCAGGGTCGACTGGCGGGCGCAGGGCGAGTACGCGGTCACCTTCGTCGACGCCAGCGGCGCGGAGATCGGCCGGCGCGGCATCCGCCATGTCGACAGCGTGCCGCTCGACGAGATGCCGGATTATCTCGTCGCCGCCGTCCTTTCCACCGAAGACCGCCGTTTCTATGGCCATTTCGGCGTCGACGTCTTCGGCACCGCCCGCGCCCTCCTCGAGAACGCGCGCGCGAACACCATCGTCCAGGGCGGCTCGTCGATCACCCAGCAGGTGGCGCGGATTCTCTATCTCACGACCGACCGCACCCTGAGCCGCAAGATCCAGGAGGCGTTCATTGCCGTCTGGCTCGAGGCGACCCTGTCCAAGGACGAGATCCTGAAACTCTACCTCGACCGCGGCTATCTCGGCGGCGGCAATTTCGGCGTCGCCGCCGCGGCCGACTTCTATTTCGACAAGCCGGTGCAGGAGGTCACGCTCGCCGAAGCCGCGATGCTCGCCGGCCTCTTCCAGTCGCCGTCGCGCTACGCGCCGCACGTCAACCTGCCGGCAGCCCGTGCCCGCGCCAACGAGGTCCTGACCAATCTGGTCGAGACCGGCTACCTTACCGAAGGCCAGGTGATCGGCGCGCGCCGGCGTCCCGCCGAGGTCGCCCGCAGCGCCACCGAGGCGGAGACGCCCGACTATTTCCTCGACTGGGCCTTTGCGGAGGTCCAGCGCCTCGTGCCGTCGGGCGATCGGATCCTCACGGTGCGTACCACGCTCGATTCGGCGCTCCAGCATACCGGCGAGGAAGCGATCGTCGCGACCCTTCGCGAGTCCGGCGGCACCTACGCGGTGACGCAAGGGGCGCTCGTCGTGATGAGCCCCACCGGCGCCGTCCAGACCATGGTCGGCGGCCGGGACTATGGCGAGAGCCAGTTCAACCGGGCGACGCTCGCGCTCCGCCAGCCCGGCTCCGCGTTCAAGCCGTTCGTCTATGCGACAGCGATGATGAACGGCTACACGCCGGAAAGCGTCGTCCCGGACGCGCCGATCACCATCGGTGACTGGTCGCCGCGGAATTTCTCGGGCGGCTACGCCGGCCCGGTGACGCTCACGACGGCCTTCGTCCGGTCGATCAACACAGTGCCGGTGCGGCTCGGCCAGGCGATCGGCCGCGACCTCATCGCCGAGACCGCGCACGACATGGGGATCGAGACCGACATTGCCGTGACCCGCTCGCTGCCGCTCGGCAGCTCCGAGGTGACGGTCCTCGAAATGGCGGCCGGCTACGCGGCGTTCGCCAATGGCGGCTTCCGCGCGCGGCCCTACACCATCACCGAGATCGTCAATTCGAGCGGCACGGTGGTCTATGAGCGCGACCCGCCGGCGCGCGAGCGGGTGCTGCCGCCCGATGCGGTCGCGATGATGAACGGCATGATGACGCTCGTGCCGGAGATCGGCACCGGCCGCGCCGCGAAGATCGAGGGGATTCCGACGGCGGGGAAGACCGGCACGACGAGCTCCTTCCGCGACGCCTGGTTCGTCGGCTTCACCGGCAACTATGTGGCCGCGGTCTGGTTCGGCAATGACGACTACCAGCCGACCAACGACCTCACCGGCGGCACTCTTCCGGCCCAGGCGTGGAACCGGGTCATGACGGCCGCCCATCGCGGCATCGAGATCCGGCAGATTCCCTTCGTCGAGCGGCCGGAATATGACGCGATCCGCCTCGCGGCCCAGGAGGCGGCGCAGATCGCCGCCACCGAAGCGGCGATCCCGCCGCCCCCGCCCCCGCTCGCACCCGCGGTGCAAGGCCGGCTTGAGGCGATCGGCCGGCTATTCGCGGCGGATGATGCCGACGGGCCGCTCGCGGCGCGGTAGCACGGAACCCGAAGAAGCGATGGATCGAACTCCCCCCTTGAGGGGGAGCCGGCCTTCGCGAAAGCGAAACCGGAGGGGGGTCTGGGCCTACGCGGGTCCAGAGCTGGAGGCGCGGCCCAGACCCCCTCCGAAGCTTGCTCCTTCCAGTCGCAAGCTTCCGCCTCCCCTCAAGGGGGAGGCTGGGAGTGCGTGTCGAGGCGCCGGAGAAGTGGACGGTGCGGGGCCTATTGGGGCTCGTGCAGGCCGCTAGTCCGCAAACGCCAGCGCGTTGCGGCGGAGGACGTAGACTTCGTAGGTGGCGATACGACGGTCGCCGCGCATGCGGTCGAGCGAGGCGACGCGTTCCGTCAGGCCGAGGGCCTCGATCTCCGCCGGCATGGTCCGGCCCTCCGGAAGGACGACGATCATCGGTCCCTCGAGGAGCTCGTCCGCGACCGGGGGCTCCTGGAGCCAGCGTTCGGGCTCGTTGGCCTGCGCCACCGGCGCGGGCCGCACCGGCGAATAGAAGGACAGCCAGCCGGTGAGGCCGTAGTCCGGCGTCAGGATCAGGGTCGCGCCCCGGTCTCTTCGGATCGCCTCGACCTGGGCGGCGATCTCGGGAATCCCTTCGCCCATCCGGGTCGCCGTCGGGTCCCACGAGCCCATCGGGATCAGCCCGAACAGCGCCTGGAAATAGATCGCGGCGACGAACACGAGGCCAACCGGAACGGCGGCGACGCGAAGGACACGGACAATCGCCGCCATCACGCCGCGCCAGTCCGTGCTTTGCGCAACGATCGCCGCAACGATCGCAAAGGCGGCGAAGATCGGCCCGCTCCAGTTGCCCTCAACCCGGGCGTGGAGCGAGTGGTAGATGAAGTAGAGCGACATCGGCCACACCAGCAGGCCGAGCATCAGCCGCGACGTCCGGTCGGCGAGTTTTCCGCGCAGGAACACGGCGAGGCCGAGCCAGCCGAGGATGAAGATGATCGGGGTCGCCATCCCGATCTCGGTCCCGATATGCTCGAAGAAATAGGTGAAGCCCCAACTGCCGTCGTCGACCCGGCCGAACTGCTTCTCGAACGTCATCCAGCCATGGGCGGCGTTCCACAGGAGGTTCGGCAGGAACACGACGAGGGCGAGGAGTGCACCCAGCCAGGGCCAGGCCGTGCGGAGCTGGGGCCGCATCCGCGGATCGAGCACCACCCAGAGGAAGGCCCCGCCGAGCCAGAAGAGGGCCGTGTACTTGGTGAGGCAGCCAAGACCGATGACGGCGCCGGCGGCGAGCCACCACGCGGGCTTGCCGGTCTTCGCAATCTTCGTGAGGCAATAGAGGAGCACCGCCGCCAGCGTCACCAGCGGGCCGTCGGGCGTCGCGAGGATCGTTCCGACGGCGACGATCAGCGTCAGATTGAAGAAGAGCGTCGCAAGCGCGGCCAGCCGCCGATCGCCGAACAGGGTCTCCACGGCGCGCCAGACCGCCCAGCTTCCGACGACGCCGAGGACGAGGAAGGCGAGGCGGACGCCGAACAGCGTGTCACCGCCGAAGGTGGTGCCGGCCCGGACCAGCCAGGCGACCATCGGCGGATGGTCGAGATAGCCGAAGGCGAGATGGGTCGACCAGCGCCAGTAATAGGCCTCGTCGAAGGCCAGCGGGATGAACGGCGCCACCGCGAAGCGGGCGATGGTCAGGAGCGTGATGAGACCCAGCATCAGCCGGACGTCGTCGGCCCAGACCGATCGGTCGGTAGTCGTTCCCGGCGCGCTCACGACGCTGCTTTTGCCATGCTGTGCCGCCGCCTCCCGCCCCGTCCTTACATCCGCCCGCGCGCCCGCGGCAATCGCGGTGCGGCCACAGTCGAAGGCGTAACGGTTTTCTGCCACACCTCTACGCGCTCAGGCGGAGCCGGACCGTTGCGATTCGTCCTCGATGTCGCCACCGCGATCGTCATCGCACTGATTCTTGGCGCTGGCACGGCACTCTTCGTCCTCGACCAGCGGAGCCGGGACGGCTCGATCATGGTCGGCGCCTGGGCGGCGCCGAGCGGACAGACCGCGGCCGCCGATCCGTACGCCGAAGCCGCCGCGGCGATCCGGGTCGACCTGCCGCTCGGCGCCGCTGAAGGCCTCGAATTCCTCGCCACGAGGGACGATATCGGGAACCCGCTCGACGCGGCCTGCGACTACGTCATTTCCGGCGGGGTTCTGCCGGCGCGGCTGTGGACCCTGACGCTCCAGGACGAGGTCGGGCTTCTCGTCCCGAACGTTTCCGACCGGACCGGCTTCCACTCCCGCGAGCTGCTCCGAACGCCGGACGGGAACTTCGCGATCACGGTTTCGCCCGAGGTCTGGCCCGGCAACTGGCTGCCGTCTGGGGGAACGCTGCCGCTCCGCCTGGTCCTTCGGCTCTATGACACCCCGCTCACCACAGGACTGATGCCGGCCGGCCTCGCCTTACCTTCAATCACGCGCGGGGACTGCCGGTGAGCCGCGCCCTCAAGATCCTCGCCGGCGGGGTCCTCGGCGCGATCGTCGTCCATATTCTTGTGGTGATGCTGCTGCCGCGTTACGGCGGCCGCGACGTCTGGACCGTGATGTCGGCCTACGGGCCCGAGGGCGCCTTCCACCTCCTGCCGCGGCCGGAGACGGGTGGCGTCGAGTTCGCCTTCCTCGATCCGCATCTCGTCCACGCCGTCTGCCGGTTCGAGCTCGACGGCGAGCCGCTGCGGATCAGGGCCGACGTCGCGACCGACTTCTGGTCCGCGGCGCTGTTCGACCGCAGCGGCAACAGCCTCTACAGCCTCAACGACCGGACCGCGGGGCGCGCGGATGTGGATCTGTTCCTGATCGGCCCGGCCGAGGTCGACTTCCTGCCGGACGCCGAGGCCAATCTCCCCGAGACGGTGATCGTCGATCTGCCGATCGAGACCGGGCTCGTCGTCATCCGCGCCTTCTTCCGCGATGCGGCGATGAAGCCGCTGGTCGAGGCGAGCCTCGCGGGCGCCGCATGCGACGCCCCGCTCGACCTGCCCCCGCCCCCGCCCGGCGACCGGCTGATTCCCTCAGGCGCTGCGCCGGGGTTTTAGCGATCGCGGTGGGGCCTTGTCGCGGGCGGCCGGTGGCGCTGCGTCCGGCTGCTCGCCGTGGCGCTCGATCCTGACGCCGGTGAAGAACACGATCTCGCCGCCTCGCGCGCCGGGACGCGGCACCGCCCCGGCGCCGGCTCTTCGTTCAGGAAAAGCGATCAACGATCCCATGAGGAAACTGCCCCGACACCGCGCCTTGCCCTCGTCTCGATTTCCTGCGCGGAAGGTTAACAATCTCCTAACGGGCATTTCCGGGCGGCGGAGTGTGTACCCTCGAAATCCCCATAATGTCTCGGGAAGGAGGATCTCGGTCACCGCCTCATCCCTGCGAATAGGACTATGGATTCGTGCAAGCGTCGGCGGGAACAGGGACGTTGTCCTGCTTGGCGGGCGCTCACCCCAACCCAGCGGTCGTCATGCCCGGCTTCATGCCGGGCACCCACGTCTTGAACCAAGGGAAGGCGTGGATGGCCGGAACACGCCCGGCCGCGACGACGGATAGCCGACGGGAAGAAAGCGCGCCGCTCTATCGGTTTGACTTGAGACTATTCGCCCTCGACGACGTCCAGAAACGTCCGGCCGTCGCGGTCCTCGATCGTCAGCA
This sequence comes from Bauldia sp., assembly GCA_050184415.1. Classification (GTDB taxonomy): domain Bacteria; phylum Pseudomonadota; class Alphaproteobacteria; order Rhizobiales; family Kaistiaceae; genus JADLGL01. The sequence goes on along the minus strand of JBFXAJ010000013.1, from coordinate 74,851 downwards.
CCCAGAGATCGGGGTCGAACCTGACCTCGCGGCCGATCCGGGTCATGATGTCGGGAGGCGTGCCGCGGTCGATGACCCGCTGGAACAGGCGCTCGACGGCGCGGTCCTCGAAGGCGGACTGCGGGGCGGGTGCGTAGAGGTCCTCGGTCCCGTCGAGGCGGTCCACGATCACGAAGATCGCGCCGGCTTCCTCCGCGCCCCGGCGCGTCAGCACCGCGGTGACGCCTTCGACGGCACAGCGGCGGATATGGGCGCTCACGAACAGCGCCGATTTGAGACGCATGCCGGGCGCTACTCGAGCGCCCCGATGGCGGTCATGCGGGCGATCAGCGCCTCGTCGACCTGGCCGGTCGGCGTGAGGCCCTGGTCGAGCTGGAAGCGGCGGATGGCGTTCGCGGTTTCGGTCGACACCGCACCGGTGGCGGCGATCGGGCCGAAGCCGGTCTGGTTGAGGGCGGTCTGGACCGCGAGGATGGTGGCGGCCTCCGTCGGCCGGCCGGCGATGGCGGGCGCGGTGGCGGTCACCGGCGGCGCGGCGGCGACCGCAGGTTCCGCGGCGGCAGGAGGCGCCGCAGCCGCAGTCTCACGGAGGCGTTCCAGGAGCGCCTCGGTCACCTCCCCCGTGACGGCGAGGTTCTGGGCCTGCTGATAGGCCTCGATCGCGGTCCGGGTGCGAGCCCCGAACAGGCCGTCGATGGTCCCGGGTTCATAGCCCTGCGCGGTGAGGAGCTGCTGGGCTTCGACGACCAAGGCCGATGCCGGCGCGGTGCGGACCGGCGGCGGCTCCACCATCGTCAATTCGACCAGCCGTCCGACCTCGTCGGTGGTGGGCGCCGGCGGCGCGACCGGGGCGGCGGCTGGGGCCGCAGCTGCGGCCGGCGTCTCGGCCCGGGTGGTGAAAAGCGGCGATGGGTGTTCGCCGGTCTGGAAGAAGATCGCGTTGGCGGTAATGGCAATCGTGCCGACGACGATGACGAGCCCGGCCACGGTCCGGATCGGATTGCGGGCGACAGCCCCCGCGGCCCGGCTGAGGAAGCCCGGACCGCGTCGCACATCATTGAATTCGTTGCCGTAACGGGCCACGCGCTCAACCACTCCTGCGCTCCTTGCCGAAGGCTATCTGGCTATCGGCCGATGGCGGCTCTGTTGTGGCATGGAGACCGAGAGATAGGCGGTCGATGGTCGCGCCTTCAACCCGCATTCGCGCGGATGAAGGCGCGCAGCCTCGAAAAGCACGGATCTGGCCTGGCATTTCGGGAATCTTGCTTCCGCCCCAGCCGATTCTTCGGTCGAGGCCAGGATCGCAGGACAGGCTTAAGGGAAGGCTAAGGCGGGGGCGCCGCTCCGGCCGTTCCCGCGGCGGTGCGAGGTTCGGCCGTGTTTCTTCGATTCAACTTTTAGCAAAAGGCTGAACCCGGCCTTCAGCGGCCCAAGGATAGGTTCCGGAGACAACGGCAACCGGGCTGTCCCATGTTCTTCCTGATCCGCGTCGTCTTCTGCCTCTGCGTGATCCTGCTCATTCTTCCGACCGACCCGAACCGGCCGGAGGATGCGCCGAGCGTCACCCTGATGGAGCTTCTGACGGCAGCCCGCACCGCCATCGCCGACCTGTCGCAGATCTGCGGCCGCAACCCGGAGCTCTGCGTCACCGGGGGCGAGGTCGCGCAGGTCCTCGCGGACCAGGCGCGCTACGGCATCGAGCAGCTCCAGGGCTTCATAGAGCAGCAGGGCATCACCGACACGCTGACCGCCGAGGATATCAACATTCCGTGGCAGGATCCCGCCGCTCCCCAGACCGCCTACGCCGCGACGACCCCCTAATGGTTTAACTCGTCCGCCGCGGTCGCTATATCAGCGGCCTCACGGAATGGATTCGAGCATGGCGATCGAGGAGATCCGCGCGGATTTCTCCTATCTCGACGACTGGGAGGACCGGTACCGGTACCTCATCGAGCTCGGCCGCCGTCTAGAGCCCCTGCCCGATGCCGAGCGGACACCCGACAACAAGGTCTCGGGCTGCGCCAGCCAGGTCTGGCTGTGGACCCGGGAAAGCGATGACGGACAGCATCGCCTCAACTTCGTCGGCGACAGCGATGCCCACATCGTGAAGGGACTGATCGCAGTCGTCATCGCGCTCTATGGCGGCAAGACCGCGGAGGAGATCCTCGCGATCGATCCCGAGGCGGTGTTCACCGAGCTCGACCTCGCTGCGCATCTGTCGTCGCAGCGCTCGAACGGCCTCCGGTCGATGGTCGCCCGCATCAAGGCCGACGCGCGGCGCATCGTCGCCAGCTCCGGTGCGTCCTGAAAGCAGAACCCCCGGGCCTTTGACCCGGGGGCTTGAGAATTCCTCGATCGGGCCGGGACTCAGCCGCGGCGGCGGCGCTGCTGGCCGAGGCCCATCTTCTTGGCGAGCGCCGAGCGGGCGGCGGCGTAGTTCGGAGCGACCATCGGATAGTCGGCGGCGAGGCCCCACTTCTCGCGGTACTCCTCCGGCGACAGGTCGTAATGGGTGCGGAGGTGGCGCTTGAGCGACTTGAACTTCTTCCCGTCCTCCAGGCAGATGATGTAGTCCGGGAAGACGGACTTCTTCGGGTTGACCGCCGGCTTCAGCGGCTCCGGCTCCGGCTCGTGCAGGCCGGAATGCGTCCGCGACAGGGCCTGATGAACATCGGCGATCAGGCTCGGCAGGTCCTGGGCGGCCACCGAATGATTGCTGACATACGCCGAAACGATGTCAGCCGTCAGATCGATGAGGTCGGAGGAAGCGGTGTCTTCGGTCATGTCTCACCTTAACATGGTGTTCTTGGAATCAACTTCGGAGTCAGGAGCCTGCGGCCTAGTTCGTCAACCGGCCGCGACGATTTGCTGCCTCAAACGAGAGAAATCTCGACTTAACCCCGAGTCTCGGCGTTCGTATATGATTGTTCTTCGTTAAATACAAGCGCCAATTCGAAGTTGCTAACGACACAAGCAACTCCTGCGGGGGATATTCGGACCGCTGCGGCAGAATTGGCCGAACTTGCGGAGACAAGCGGTGGCACAACCTTTGCCAATGGGCTGCGCCTGGGCGGCGGACCAACGAAACCGCCCGGCGTTGCGAAAACGGCAGGCTACTCCCAGCTATTGTTGGGAGAGTGATGCCCCTCGCAACCGTTGGACGCATGCATGACACAGGATAACAGGCCGAAGATCGTCAAGACCGACGCCGAGTGGCGCGCGGTCCTGACCCCCGAGCAATACCGGGTCACGCGGCAGCAGGGCACCGAGCGCGCCTTCACGGGTCCGTACTGGAACGAGCACCGGGCGGGTCTCTACCGCTGCGTGAATTGCGGCGAGCCGCTGTTCCGGTCGGAAACGAAGTACGACTCCGGCAGCGGCTGGCCGAGCTTCTACTTCCCCATCGAGGAGGACGCGGTGGCGGTCCAGACCGACCGCACCCACGGAATGGTCCGCACCGAGGCGCTGTGCGCCCGGTGCGATGCCCATCTCGGACACATCTTCCCCGACGGCCCACGGCCGACGGGGCTGCGCTACTGCATGAACGGCACCGCGCTCAAATTCGAGCCGGACGAGGCGGCGCCAGCCGGTCAGCGTGTCGCGGAATAGAGCTCGTCGACATAGTCCCAGTTGATCAGGCTGTCGACGAAGGCTTCGAGATATTTCGGCCGCAGGTTGCGGTAGTCGATGTAGTAGGAATGCTCCCACACATCGACGCCGAGGATCGGCGTGCCGCCATGGACGAGCGGGTTCTCGCCGTTCGGGGTCTTGGTGATCTCGAGCTTGCCGTTCTTGACCGTCAGCCACGCCCAGCCCGAGCCGAACTGGGTCACGCCGGCCTGGACGAAATCCGTCCGGAACTTGTCGTAGCCGCCGAGGTCGCTGTCGATCGCCGCCTGGAGCGCGCCCGGCAGGTTCCGGCCGCCGCCATTCGGCTTCATCCACTTCCAGAAATGGATATGGTTGTAGTGCTGGCCCGCATTGTTGAAGAGGCCGGCATTCTTGCCGAAGCTCCCCTTCACCACGTCCTCAAGGCTCGCATTCTCGAGCCCCGACCCTTCCAGCAGCTTGTTGCCGTTGGTCACATAGGCGGCGTGGTGCTTGTCGTGGTGGTATTCGAGCGTCTCGGCCGACATGTAGGGCTGAAGCGCATCATAGGCATAGGGAAGCTCGGGAAGCTGGAATGCCATGGGACTTGGCTCCTCTGGTCTCTTCTGATGGTCGAAGTTGGAAACATCCGACTTCTCCCTTCGGTTTCTTGAGTGGTCGAAGTCGGAAACATCCGACTTCGACGGTATGAAAGCGCTGCTCGGCCTGGCCGGCTCGTGGTCGCCGCGGAACATAGGCGGCGCCTTGTGGGGCGGCAAGGCACGGAACGGCCAAGAAGCGATAGGGTTTGACGGCCGCCATTGCTCCGTCGCCCGAGCAACCGACAAGGAAGACGTTTGAACGAGATCATCGCCGACATCGCGCAGAAGGCCGGCGCACCGGAAGACAAGACCCGCAAGGCGATCGGGATCCTCCTGACCTATCTCGACCGCCACGTCCCGTCGGAGAAGATGGCGCCGATCTTCGCCGCCGTGCCGGGATCGCGCGACCTCGTCAAGCCAAAGACCGGGCTGTTCGCCGGCCTGACCGGCGGCCTCTTCGGGGCCTATGCCGAGCTCACCGCGACCGGCCTCTCGACCGCGCAGATGCAGATCGCCGGGACCGAACTCCTTGCGGTCGCACGGGCCCACGCCGGCGACGAGGCGGTGGATGCGGCGATCGACACCGTGCCGGGGCTACGCCAGCTCCTCTGAGCATCGGCAGCATCACGAAGCTTTCACCAGGGCCGAGTCGCCCGGAACGTCCCGATTCCGGCCGGCCGGGAGGATCGGCCGGGTCTGGGACACTTGCTGATCCGGCCCCCGCTTTGGTACGGTTCCGGTCACTTGGTTTTGTGCCGTCTTCCAGCGGCACAAAGCGCACCGGCGGTTCTTTTTGCCGTCCGGTGCTTTTTAGACCGGGCCGCGTTTGGTTTTTGCCCGGTCGACGATGGGGGAGGCGGAGAGCGGACGCGCCGAAGATCCATTCAGTGGAGCGAGATTCCGGTTCCGGCGATTGCGCGGGGCCACTTGCAACACCAGGTGACTTCTGGATTCAACGGCCTGCTGTTCCTTCCGTCTCCCCTATTCCCACACGCACCCTAGGGGCCCTGCCCTGGCCATTCGCCGCCTCAGCGAGGAGCTGATCAACCGCATCGCCGCGGGCGAGGTGGTGGAGCGCCCGGCGAGCGTCGTGAAGGAACTCGTCGAAAACGCGATCGACGCCGGCGCGATGCAGATCGAGATCGCGACCGCCGGCGGCGGCATGAGTCTCATCCGCGTCACCGATGACGGCATCGGCCTTGACCCCGACGACCTGCCGCTCGCGGTCGAGCGGCACTGCACCTCCAAGCTCGATCGCGGCCTCGATGCGATCGGGACCCTCGGTTTCCGCGGCGAGGCCCTGGCCTCGATCGGATCGGTGGCGCGGCTGACCCTGTCGAGCCGGCGGCGCGGTGCTGATGAAGGCTGGTCGATCGCAGTCGATGGCGGCCGGGTGGGCGCGCCCAAGCCGGTCGCGATGAGCGAGGGCACCAGGGTCGAGGTCACTGACCTCTTCTTCGCCACACCGGCGCGGCTGAAGTTCATGAAGTCCGAGCGTGCCGAGGCGGCCGCGGTGGCCGATATCGTGCGCCGGCTCGCCCTCGCCAATCCCGCGATCCGCTTCAGCCTCGCCGGCAGCGATCGCGCCCTCACCGACTTCGAGGCTGCGAACGATCTCTGGGAACGGATCGCTCAAATCGTCGGCGCCGACTTCCGCGCCAACGCGATCGAGGTCGACGCCATACGCGAGAACGTCCGGCTCACCGGCCTCGCGGGCCTGCCGACCTTCAACCGCGGCAATGCGCTCCAGCAATATTTCTTCGTCAACGAACGGCCGGTCCGCGACAAGCAGCTCCTCGGCGCGCTTCGCGCCGCCTACGCCGATTTGATGTATCGCGACCGCTATCCCGTTGCCGTCCTCTTCATCGACCTCGCGCCGCACCTCGTGGACGTCAACGTGCACCCGACCAAGGCCGAGATCCGCTTCCGCGACCCCGGCCTCGTCCGCGGGCTTGTGGTCGGCGGAATCAAGGAGGCTCTCGCGCAAGCCGGGCATCGGGCAGCGGCAACGGGCGGCACTGCGATGAGCGCAGCCTTCGCGCGACGCGCTCCGTTCCCGGTCACCAGCCACACGGGGCCACGCCAAGATTTCTATGCCGCTCCGCTCGTCCCCCCTCAAGGCTTCGCCGAGCCTGAGCAGGCGGCGTTCGCGGATATGCCCATGAGCGCGGACATCCGACCGACGGCCGAGCCGCTGCCCGAGGGGGACGCCGCGGCCCATCCGCTCGGCGCGGCGCGCGCGCAGCTCCACGCGAACTACATCATCGCGCAGACGGCGGACGGCATCGTCGTGGTCGACCAGCACGCCGCCCATGAACGGCTGGTCTATGAGCGCCTCAAGGCTGGGCTCGCCTCCCGGGACGTGCCGCGCCAGATGCTTCTGGTCCCGGAGGTGGTCGACCTTCCCGAGGACGACGTCGCCCGGCTCGACGAACGCGCCGAGGAGTTGACCGAGTTCGGCCTCGTGCTCGAGGCGTTCGGCCCCGGCGCGGTCGCGGTGCGCGAGGTGCCGGCGATGCTGAAGGGCCTCGAGGTCGGGGCGCTCGTCCGCGACCTTGCGGGCGAACTCGCCGAGATGGACGCCACCACCCTCCTCCGTTCGCAGCTCGACCGGGTCGCCGGCACGATGGCCTGCCACGGCTCGGTCCGCTCCGGGCGCCGTCTTCGGCCCGAGGAGATGGACGCGCTCCTGCGGGAAATGGAGCGCGTGCCGCATTCCGGGCAGTGCATCCACGGCCGCCCGACCTATATCGAGCTAAAGCTTGCCGATATCGAGCGGCTGTTCGGCCGGCGCTAGATTGGCGCATCGGCGGGAATGGAATAGAATCGCGCGAGAGCGAGGATGATCGTGAACCGGATCGACATTTCTGGGCGCGGCGGCGAAGCCCGGGTGCGCTATCTCGACGGAGACTTCCAGGTGCTGTCGCCTGGCACGTTCGTCCGCTGCGCGGTCACCGGCGCGCCGATCAAGCTCGACGAGCTCCGCTACTGGAGCGTGGCGCGGCAGGAAGCCTATGTCGACGCCGCCGCCTCCCTCCGCCGCCATCAGGACATCGGCGACGTCGGCGGCCGGCGCTAGGCTCCACTCCGGCGGCGCGACCGCACCTTCTCGACCGTCTCGCCGAGCAGGCGAACGACTGCCGCGGGCTCGTCGAAATCGAGCCTGATCCGGAACACCTCGCTGCGCTGCCGGAGCTCGGCGAGCGCGCCCCTGGCGCCCGCGAGCCGCGCCATGTCCTTCTCCGTGGTCATCAGGCGGACGCCGCCGCCGCGTGCGTGGCTGAGGAGGGTGGCCGCCTCCGCGTCCGTCATCATGTGATGATCCGGGAAGGGTTTCCGCCCGGCAAGCCGCGCGCCCGCCTCCTCGAGCGCGGTGAAGAACTTCTCAGGGCGTCCGATGGCGGCATAAGCGAGGACCCTCCGCTCGTCCCATTGCGGCGGATCGACGGGGACGAGGCGGGCGCCGAGGACCCTCCGGTTCGACCGTGCTGCGATGCGCATCAGCCCCTCATGCGCGGCGCCGCGGCCGATCACGACGAGGACGTCGGTATGGGCGAGCTGGGCGGCAAGCGGCGCCCGGAGCGGGCCGGACGGCATGACCATGCGGTTGCCGAGCCCGTTGTTGGAGTCGGTCACCACCATCGCAAGATCCTTGGCAAGGCTCGGATTCTGGAAGCCGTCATCCATCACGATGGCGTTGGCGCCTACCTTGACGAGAAGCTGCGCGCCGAGCGGCCGGTTGCCGGAGAGCACCGTAAGGCCGGCCCGGGCAAGAAGCAGCGCCTCGTCGCCGACCTCCGCGGGGTCGGCGCCCTTGTCGACGACGATGGTCGAGGCTTCGCGGCCGCCATAGCCGCGGGTCAGGAAGCCGGGGTGAAGGCCCATGTCGCGCAGCATCGCGGCCACGGCGAGGGCGGTCGGCGTCTTGCCCTCGCCGCCGCCGGTGTAATTGCCGACGCAGATCACCGGCACCGGCGCGACGAAGGCGGGCGGGCGGTTCATGCGGCGGGCCACGATCCGCCCCCAGGCGGCGGAGGCGGGCCAGAGGGCGAGCGCCGCAAGGCCGGGCCGTCGCCACCAGAAGGCCGGCGATCTCATCCGGCGAGCCGGCCGATCGGCAGCAGCGACGCCAGCGCCGCCATGGTCCGATCGAGGGCTCCGACGAACGGCTCCAGCGCCCGCTCCGCGGCAGCGCATTGGGCGCGACGGCGGGGCTCATCCTCGAGAAGCCCGCGGGCGGCCTCCGCCATCTCCCGGGCGTCGCGGACGATCGCAGCACCCTTGCATTGATCGAGGACGCCGTAGACCTCCGCGAAGTTCAGCGTATCCGGGCCATGGAGGACGGCGGCGCCGAGGCGGACCGCCTCGATGGGATTCTGGCCGCCGCGATCGGTGAGCGAGCCTCCGACAAAGGCGACCGGCGCGAGGCGGTAGAACAGCCCGAGCTCGCCGAGGGTGTCCGCGACATAGACGGCAGCGCCGGCCGGGACCGCCTCGCCACGGCTCCGCAGCGCCACGCGGAGGTCAGCGGCGGCCGCCAAAGCCGCAATCGAGGGCCCACGATCCGGGTGCCGCGGCACGACGATCGTGACGAGGTCGTCGATGCGGTCCGCGATCTCCTTGTGGGCGGCAATGACCATTTCATCCTCGCCGGGATGCGTGCTGGCCGCGAGCCACACCGGGCGGCCTCCGAGGGCCTGGCGCAGTTCCTCCAGGATCTCCGGCTTTGCGGCCGGCGGCGCAGCGTCGAATTTGAGGTTGCCGAGGGCCGTGGCCTTGCGGACGCCGAGGGCGGCAAAGCGCGTCGCGTCCGGTTCGGTCTGCGCCAGCACCAGCGCGATCTTGCCGAAGACCGCCTTGCTGCCGCCGCCAATCCACTTCCACTGGCCGAAGGAGCGCGCGGACATCCGCCCGTTGACCACGACATGCGGCACGCGACGGCGCCACAATTCGTCGGTGAGCACCGGCCACACTTCCGATTCCACGAAGAGGGCCGCGGCCGGCCGCCAGTGGTCGAGGAACCGGCGCATCGCCTGGCGGCCATCGACCGGGAAATACTGATGAACCGCGCCCTCGGGCAGCATGCGCTGCGCCGTGGCCGCGCCGGTCACCGTCACCGTGGTGAAGAGGATCGGATGGCCGGCGGTGCGGAGGCGGCGCACCAGCCCCGCGACGGCATTCGTTTCGCCGACGCTCGCGGCGTGGACCCACACGAGATCGCCCGAGGGACGCGCCGCGGAAGCGTGGCCGTGACGCTCGCGGATCCGGGCCGGCTCCTCATGCCCGCGGGATGCGCGGCGGCGCAGGAGCACCGGGAGGAGCGGCGGCAGGAGAACCCGGCCGCCTCCTGAATAGATCGACAGGAGCACCCTGCCCCAGCCGTCAGCCATCCTTCCGGTCCACGATGGCGTAGGCGCGCGCGGTGATCCGGTTGAGCTCGTTCTCGAGTTCCAGCCGCTTCTGCTCGAGGATCGGCTCGTCGGCCTCCTCGGGGACGTCGACGAAATCGCCGACCACCATTGCCATCCGCCCGAACGGCAAATTGAGGCTGGTCCGATCCCAGGACCGGATGTTGAGCCGCCGGCTCGTGGCGAGCGCGATCGGCGCGATCGGCACCCCCGATGCCCGGGCGAGGCGGATGATGCCGATGCCGGCGCGCTTCGCGACGGTCTTGGACAGATCGGCTGTCATGGTGACCGAGACGCCATCCTTGAGCGCAGCCCGCAGCTTGAGGAAGCCGCTGATGCCGCCGCGCTCGATGACCCGCGCCTGATCCCGGGCCGCGGACCCCCTGACGGTGCCGATGCCGAGCCTCCGAGCGGCGATGGCGTTGATCTCGCCGTCCTTGTGCCGCGAGATCAGCGCCACGACGCGGTGCTCCTCGCGCCGGACGGCAGGGACCAGGAGGTGCTGGCCGTGCCACATCGTGATGATGAGCGGCACCGAGAGGTCGAGTTTCGAGTAGTCGACGCTGCCTTCGTAGATGACGCGGTTGGTCGCGCCGACGAGGCGGATGTAACGGGCGGCGGCGGCGCCGACGAAACCTTGCACGCGCGCGGAATTGCCGAGCCGTTTCCAGGCCCGGGACAGCACCGACCGGGACCGGAGGTTCGTCCTCGCCGGACGATCGTCCCGGATCGCCATGAGAAAGGCCCCTATCCCGCCGGTCGCGCGGGAGCGTCAGGCTCCAGCAACCGGTGCAGATGCACGATGTAGTAGCGCATCATCGCGTCGTCCACGGTGCGCTGCGCCCGTGCTTTCCACGCATCATAGGCGGTCGCGTAGTTCGGGAAGATGCCGACGATGTCGAGCGCGGTCAGGTCCTCGAAGCGGTCTGAATTGAGCGACGTCAGCCGGCCGCCGAAGACGAGATGAAGAAGCTGCTGTCCGGACTTGTCCGCGGCCGCCATGGCGCCTCCCTTCCGATCCGGTGCCTAGGCCGCGCCGGCCTCCACCGCGTTGCGGGTGAGACGGAGCATCGCCTCGCGGAGCCGCGGCGGGCTTGCGACCAGCGGCGGATGATCCGTGTCCGGCCGATCGTAGCGTGGCGGCTGACCGTCGAGATCGCAAAGAAACCCTCCGGCTTCGTGCACCAAAAGGTCTGCTGCCGCAAGGTCCCAGTCCCGGGCGCCGGCCCGGACGGCAACGGCATCGAGGCGGCCATCGGCGACGCGGGCGAGACGGTAGGCGAGCGAGGCATAGAACTGGTTGCGCGCCCGGATCGGCTCGGCGCCTTCGTTCCATTTCAGGAGCCGGCGCGAGACGGCGAGGGTGGCGCCGTTGAGGGTATCGCGCTCCGATACCCTGATCGGATCGCCATTCATGAACGCCCCGCCGCCGACGATCGCTGTGTACAACTCGCTGCGGCGAGGGGCGATGAGCGCGGCGGCGACCGGGCGGCCGGCCTCGACAATGGCGATCGGGATCGTCCAGTCGGTGCCGCCGGTGATGAAGGCGCGGGTGCCGTCGATCGGGTCGACGACAAAGGTCCGCGGCGCGCGGAGGCGGCTGCCATCATCCTCCCGCTCCTCCGACAGCCAGCCATAATCCGGCCGGGCCGCGCGCAGCCGCTCTTCGAGCAGCGCTTCGATCGCGATGTCGACCTCGGTGACCGGCGAATCGTTCGCCTTGGTCCACATCTTCGGCGGCTTGCCGACGAAGGACAGCGCCAGCTCGCCGGCGGTTTTCACCGCATCGACGAGAAGAGCGAGATCGTCGGAATGGGTCGAGAGCACCAGAATCGGACCGCCTATCGCCGGCCGTCGGCCGGCGTGCGGAGCCGGGCTTGGCGGGCCACGCAACCTTCACCGCAGTGGGCTTCTTCTCCCCTCTTGCGCGGCAGGGCTGTCGCACGTGGGATCGCGAGAACGGGGCCGAGGTCCCTGCTTCCGCAGGGACGAGCGGATGGGGTGGGATTCGCCCCGCGCCGATGGGCCGAGTCGGCTCTCCATCGTCTCGGATCGAGGTCGAGGCTCGGCCTCTCGAACGGCGGGGCGATCGTCTTTTCCCGAACCGCCCCACAACCGCTCGTCCCTGCGGAAGCAGGGACCCGCTTCGATTGCTGGCGCCGGATCGGCTTCACCCCGTCTTCCGCAATCCGCAAGGGGAGAGAAACGGCGGGAGATGACCGAGGGGTGAGAATTCCGCTCATCCGCGATCGCCCTGCCTTAGGGGGAGTGATTGGCCCGCGCCGTTCGGTACGGCGCGGGCGGGTGTTTCACGTGAAACATATCGTGAACAGACCCCCGCGATCCTCTCGATTCGACGATAGCCGGGCTTGACGTTGCCGAGACCGCCGCGCGGTTCGCCAAGGCCTGCCTTCGCGGAGCGCGTGGGGGTGGAGCGACAGCGCCCAGACCCCCTCCCGAACGGGCGTTGTCCGTTCGACCCTCGGGTCGTGGCCCGAGGGCGGGCTCTCCCGAAAGGGAGACGCAGGAGCTGTGCCGGCTGTTCTTCAATCATCCCGCTGTTTAGGATTGCCGTCCCGCCCCCGCAAGCGCTCAGGGCTCGACCGGCGTGCGCCGCCCCAGCGCAACGGTGAGCCGGCGCTTGATGTCGTCCTTCGCAGCCGCCGCGGCGTCGAGAATGGCGCCGGCCTTGCTGAAATCGAGCGGGCGGAAGCGGGCGACGGGCAGCTCGAGGAGGATGTCGGGCCGGATCGGCCCTTTCAGCTTCTCGGCGGTGATCGCCCGCATCATGAGCTGGGTCGCCCCGATCATGGTCTCGATCCGTCGCGGGATCCGGCCGGGGCTGCCGACCGGGCCGCCAATCACATCGGCCGCGACCAGGACGCCGCCGGGCAGGGCCGCATGCTCGAAGGGGAGCGGATTGACCACGCCGCCGTCGATGGTCGGTCGTCCATTGGCGATGACCGGGCGGAACAGGAGCGGCAGCGAAATGGAGGCGGCGACGGCGGTCCGAAGGGAACCCTCGCGGAAGACGGTCTCGCGCCAGCCATAGAAATCGGTCCCGACGACGACCAGCGGGATCTTCAGCTCCGCGAAGGTTGCCGGAATGTGGTCGGCGAAGGCGTCGAGGACCGCCTCGCCGTCGAGCTGCCCGGTCGTCGCCCGCATCGGACTGAACAAAGTCCGGATCGCGCGGGGCCTGCTCCGCCACAGGCGCTGGAGGAGATCGCCGCGCCGGTCGGCGAGGCTCCGGAGATAGGCGCCGAGCTCGCGGGCGGAATGTCCCGCGGCGTAGCTCGCGCCGACGATCGCGCCCATCGAGCACCCGGCAATCAGGCTCGGACGGAGGCCCAGCTCATCAAAGGCTTCCAGGACAGCGATATGGGCGAAGCCGAGCGCCCCGCCCCCGCCAAGCGCGAGCCCGATCACGCGTGACGCCTCGCTCACGCCGCGCCCCATCGGAGGAAAAGGACCTTCGAATCGCCCACCTTCCGCTCGTCGAGGACCTCGAAACCGGGCAGGTCCCCGATTGTCGCGTCCGCCGCCTCTTCGAGGACGACGATCGCGCCCGCTTCGAGCCAGCCGCCCTCCGCGGCAGAACGAAGGGCGGCCTCGCCCAGACCCTGGCGATAGGGCGGATCGGCGAAGACGAGGCTGAACGGCGCGGTCGTTCCCGCGGGGCCGAGGCTGGTCGCGTCGCGGCGGAACACCCGCGCCCGCCCCGTGAGGCCGAAGGCCTCGACATTGGTGCGGATCAGCCCGCGGGCTTCAGCGCTCTCCTCCACGAGGAGGCAGCTCGCAGCGCCGCGCGACAGGGCTTCGAGGCCGAGCGCCCCGGTGCCGGCGAAAAGGTCGAGGACGCGCGCCCCGGTCACCGGGTCGTCGAAGCGATGGACGAGGATGTCGAACACGGCTTCCCGCAGGCGGTCGGAGGTGGGGCGGATCGCGGCATTGGCGGGCGGCGTCGTCAGCGCCCGGCCGCGGAACTCACCGCCGACGATCCGCATGGCCACCCTGCCCCGGCCGCCTTCGTGCCGCCGGCGGCGCCGGCCGCGTCTTCCGGGCGGCCGACGGGGCGGGCCTCGCGGCCGCGGGCCGGACCTCGGCGCCCTGCCGGGAAACCTTCGGGAAGTCGGCGCCCGCCTCCTTCGTCAGCCGCTCGCCGAGCTGGTCGCGGAGGATTTTCCGCGGCACCTCGCGCACGGTGCCGACCGGGAGATCGCCGAGCTGGAACGGGCCGAACGAGACCCGGATCAGCCGGGTCACGGCAAGGCCGAGATGCTCCATGATCTTCTTGATCTCGCGGTTCTTGCCCTCGCGAAGGCCGACCACGAGCCAGGCATTGCTGCCCTGTCGCCGTTCGAGCGCCGCCTCGACCGGGCCGTAAAGGATGCCGTCGAGGGCGAGGCCATCGGCAAGCTCCCGGAGGCGCGCTTCGTCGACCTCGCCATGGACCCGGACACGGTAGCGGCGCAGCCAGCCGGTCGACGGCAGTTCGAGGACGCGCGCGAGCCCGCCATCATTGGTGAGGAGGAGCAGCCCTTCGGTGTTGATGTCGAGGCGGCCGACGGTGACGACGCGGGGCAATTCGGGCGGCAGCGCCGACAGCACCGTAGGGCGGCCTTCCGGGTCGCGGGCGGTTGTGACGAGCCCTTTCGGCTTGTGATAGAGCCAGAGTCGCGTCGGCTCACGGGTCGGCAGCGGGTTGCCGTCCACGACGATCGCGTCCTCGGGGCCGACCGTCACGGCCGGACTGTCGAGAACACGGCCGTTGAGCTGGACGCGGCCGGCGGCGATCCAGGCCTCCGCCTCGCGTCGCGAGCAGAGGCCGGCGCGGGCCATCACCTTGGCGATGCGTTCGCCGTTCGTCTGCGGTTCGCCGGAAGGCTTCGTTGTCATGGCTCCTCTTAGCAATCGCTGCGGCTTGGTGCGACGGATTTGGGAAGGCTCGTGGCGGTGAACCCGATGGAGCTCGCGCTCGTCGAGGCCGAACAGGCCGCGGCCCGCGGCGAGGTGCCGGTCGGCGCGGTCATCGTCCGCGACGGCGCCGTGGTCGCCGCCGCCGGCAACCGTACGCTCGAATGCCGCGATCCGACGGCCCACGCCGAGATGATCGCGATCCGTGCCGCCTCCGCAACGCTCGGGACCGAGCGCCTTACCGACTGCGACCTCCACGTCACGCTGGAACCCTGCACGATGTGCGCCGGCGCGATCTCCTTCGCCCGCATCCGCCGGCTCTATTTCGGGGCGTCGGATCCGAAGGGGGGAGCGGTCGAGAACGGCGTCCGCTTCTTCTCGGCACCGACCTGTCTCCACGCACCGGAAGTCTATGGCGGTATTGGGGAAAGCGCGGCCGGCGATCTCCTGCGGGCGTTTTTTGCAGCGCGGCGATAGCGAGGTCTGGGGCTCTTCACTTCATCTCACCGCGTCCCACCCGATCAACGATACCCTTCCGGCGGGACTGCGCGCCCTTGCCCGCCACTATCCCCCAACGCGCCGGACCAGCGCGGCGAGGCCGCCGGCGTCGCCCTCGATGCCCATCCGCGCCGCGAGCTGGTCGAGCCCCGCCCGCGCGGCGTCGGTCCACGCCGCAGTCAGGCTGGCGACGAGGTGCGCCTCCGAGCGGAGGATCGTGCCGTCGCGGAGTTCCTTGAGCCGGTTGGCCTTGAGGGTCTCGCGGCTCGTCGTGATGTCGACGATGAGGTCCGCAACCCCCGCCGCCGGCGCCCCTTCGGTGGCGCCGACGCTCTCGACCACCCGGTAGTCGGCAATGCCGTGGCCGGCGAAGAAGCGCTGGGTCAGGTTGAAGTATTTCGTCGCGACCTTGAGCCGGCGGCCGTGGCGGCGGCGGAAATCGCCGGCGACGTCATCGAGGTCCGCCATGGTCTCGACGTCGATCCAGGCGTCGGGCACGGCGACGACGACATCGGCGAAGCCGAAGCCGAGTGGCGCGACGAGCTCCACGCGCTGCTTCCAGTCGTCGATGGTCTCCTCGACGAGGTCGCGGCCAGTGACGCCGAGGTGCACGGAGCCCGCGGCAAGCTGGCCGGCGATGTCCCCGGCCGACCGGAACGCCACCTCGATTTCGTCGAGGCCGGGGACGGTGCCCCAATAGATCCGCTTGTTCTCGCGGGCGAACTCGATGCCGTGCCGGGCGAAGAACGCGGCCGCGTTCTCCTGGAGGCGGCCCTTCGAGGGGACCGCGAGGATGAGCGCGTTGGTGCCGTTCATGGGGTCATGGCGCCGAGCCGGTCGAGCCAGAAGGCGACGCCCACGGCGGGAACGTCCGTGCCGGTGCCGTTGCGGCTCCTGATGAGCGAGAGGAGATGGTCGTAGCGCCCGCCGCCGGCCAGGGGCTTCTGCTCCGGGCGCGCCGGATCGGACAGCTCGAAGACGAAGCCGGTATAGTAGTCGAGTCTTCGGCCGAAATCGGCCGCGAAGCGGATCCGATCGATATCGATGCCGTGCCGGACGAGGCCGTGGGTCCGCTCGGCGAAGCGGCCGACGGCCGCGCCGATGTCGAGGCCCTCGCGCTGGGCGAGCTCGCCGAGGGCCAGCGCAGCCTGCGTGGGCGGTCCGGCGATCTCGAGGAACCGGCGGATGGTTTCCGCGGCAGCACGGCCGTCATCCGAGCCGGCGTCGAGCTCGGCCTGCTCGACGAAGCGCTCGACGATCTCCGCCGGCGTCCGACCGCCGCTCATCGGCAGGCCGGCCTGCTGGAAGACCTCTTCGACGTGGGAGCGAATCGTCGCCTCGTCGAGCGCGCCGGCCCGGCCCGCAAGCTTGTCCAGCGCCTCCATCCCGAGCTGGGCGGGCCGCGGACGCACGGTCCGGCCGGAGAGCTCGTCGAGGAGCGCATCGATCCGAGGCCGGTCGCCGAAGGCGCGCGCGAGACGGCGCCGCCAGACGTCGGGCAGCGGCAGGGCATCGAGGAGCGCCTCGAACAGCGCCGAATCGCCGATCCGGATCGCGGGCTCACGCACGTCGAACACGGCAACGCCCTCGATCGCGAGGGCGAGGATGTCCGCGTCGGCATCGGCGATGTCCGAACGGCCGATCGATTCCACGCCGGCCTGCCAGAATTCCCCCGTCTCGCCCGGCCGCTGGCGGAACACCGGGCCGCAATAAGCATAGGCCGCAACCCGCTTGGGGTCGCCGCCCTTGGTGAGGTGCTGGAGCGCGACCGGGATCGTGTAGTCGGGCCGGAGGCAGAGCTCGACCCCGTCCGCCGATGCCGTCAGGTACATCCGCCGCCGCAGATCCTCTCCGGCAAGGTCGAGAAAGAGGTCGGCGTCGTGCAGCAGCGGCGGCTCGACAAAGGAATAGCCGGCGTCCTCCAGCACGTTGCGCAGGCGATCGACGGGCGTCTCCACGATGGCTCCTAGCGCCCCCCGCCCTGTTGCCTTTCCAGCAGCTCCTTCACCGTCGGCACGATGTCGGCCACGCCGACCTCGAACTGCCCCGGCCGCTCCTTCTGCCACGCCTCGTGGCCCTCGACCGCCTCGGCGAGCTGCTTGCCGAGCACGAGGTCCTTGATCTGAACCACACCGCGGGCCCGCTCGTCTTGCCCCTGGATGACGACGCAGGGCGCGTTGCGCCGGTCGGCATATTTCATCTGCGCCTTCATGCCGGCGCCGCCGAGATACAGCTCCGCCGTGACACCAGCGTTGCGCAGCTCCGCCACCATCTTCTGGACATCGGCGATGCGGTCGCGATCCATGACGAGGACGACCACCGGGCCGGCGGTCTCGGCCGCCTCGTCGAGCCTGCCGAGCGCCTTCAGCGCCGAGGCGAGGCGGGAGACGCCGATCGAGAAACCCGTCGCGGGCGTCGCCTCGCCGCGGAAGCGTCCGACGAGGCCGTCATAGCGACCGCCGCCGCCGATCGAGCCGAAGACCACCGTCTCGCCCTTCTCGTTCGGCACGTCGAAGAGGAGCTGCGCCTCGAACACGGCGCCCGTGTAATACTCGAGGCCCCGCACGACGGAGGTGTCGATCTCGATGCGGTCGGCATAGCCGGCGGCCTCGACGAGGTCGGCGATGGCGCGGAGCTCGGCACTGCCGGCGGCCGCGATCTCGTTCTTGCCGAACACCATGTCGAGGAAGGACACGATGTCGAAGCGGCGGCCGCTATTGGCGGGTGCCGGCGTCGGAAGGCCGAGCCCGGTCGGGTCGCCTCCGCCCGCCATCGCTCCGACGAAGGTCTTCGCGTTCACGAAGCGGAAGATCGCTGCGATCTGGTCGCCATCGAGGCCCGCGCCCTTGGTGAAATCGCCGCTCTCGTCCTTGCGGCCGGGGCCGAGGAGGTCGCGGACGCCGTCCATGCCGAGACGGTCGAACTTGTCGATGGCGCGGAGCACCGTGAGGCGGCGGCCGAGATTCTCGGCGCCCGAGAGGCCCGCGACGTCGAGGACGCCGTCGAGGACGCGGCGTGAATTGACCTTGATGGCGTACTGGCCGCGCCCGATGCCGACCGCTTCAACCGCGTCCGCCATCATCATGCACATCTCGGCATCCGCCGCCGGCGACGCAGAGCCGACCGTGTCGGCGTCGAACTGCATGAACTGGCGGAAGCGGCCGGGACCAGGCTTCTCGTTGCGGAACACCCAGCCGGCGCGGTAGCTCCGGAACGGCTTCGGCAGGCGGTCGAAATTCTCGGCGACGTAGCGGGCGAGCGGCGCGGTCAGGTCATAGCGCAGCGACAGCCAGTGCTCGTCGTCGTCCTGGAAGGAGAAGACGCCCTCGTTGGGACGGTCCTGGTCCGGGAGGAATTTCCCCAATGCGTCGGTGTATTCGACAAGCGGCGTCTCGACCGGGTCGAAGCCGTAGCGCTCGTAGACCGCCTTGATGCGCGTCAGCATGCCGTCGACCGCGCGGATATCGGCCGCGGCACGGTCGGCAAAGCCGCGCGGCAGCCGCGCCTTCAATCGGATGTCGTTGCCGGCCATGGGTTTGCGGACAGTCCAGCGACCGCGCCATGGCGCGGGAGAGCTACGGGGTTGGCGACTTCTTCAGAGCGCGGGCTTGGTAGCCGATCGACCTTGGGCCAGCAAGCTTTGCGGCCGCCCGTGCCGAGTGATGACCATCGGACGCGGGCCGTTCGGCGGCGCAGCCTTTGACAAACGGCGCCCGCGCTGCTCTTTCGCGCGCAATTCCTCGGGGGACACATGACCAGGGCAACGCGGATCGCGCTCCTCTTTCTGGCGGTGGTGATCGTCGCGCTCACGGTGTTCACCTACCCGACCGTCTGGGGCTTCATCAGCCTCATGGTGCGGACGCTCGCCATCTTGGGCGGCCTGTTCGTGCTGGCGCTCCTGATCGCCGGCACCTTCAAGCGGAAGCCCGCCGCGCCGGCCTTCCTCATCATCCTGGCCGCGATCGGCGTCGTCGGGACTGCCTATCCGCAGATTTCGACCACGCTCGACGCCAACCGGTTCAACGACGAACTGGCCGCGGCGGGACCTGAGAACGTCTTCGACGTCATCGCGGCGAGCGAGACGCGAGCCGGCACGCTAACCCGCGAGAGCTACGCCATCGCCGACCGCACCAATGCCGAGATCGAGGCGCTGGTCGAGGCGGCGGACGACCCGTCGCTCGACGGTCTCTTCGACACGACGAGGATGCTCGACCAGGCGGCGCTCCTCAATGCCGAGGCAGTGACGACGGCGTTCCGCGAGGGCGCGCAGGCGCTCTACGACCGCATCGACACGATGAAGCTCGCCGAGGTCGATGCGGTCGATGCCATCGAGACCACCCTGCCCGACAGCGCCCGGCTCCTGTTCCTCGACGCCGTCCGGCAACGGGCGATGGCCGAGCGCGACTTCTATCGCGCCCCGGCAGCGCAGGCGGTCGCGCTCAACGAGGTCCATGCCGAGCTCGTCGCAATGCTGGTCGCCCGCTCACCCAACTTCAACTTTGACGACGCCACGCAGCGGCCGGCCTTCACCGATCCGGCCGATGCCGAGCGCTACGCCGCCCTCCTCGCGCAGATCGAACCGATCCGCGCCGAGATGGTCCGTCTCCGCGAAGAGTTCGCGCCAACGCGGGTACCGGCCGCGCTCGCCATCGTCGAGGCGATCGGGGCGAAGCCTTAGGCTTCGCCTTCGATCGGCGGCTCCCTTGCGGCGCATGTCGGGGGCATAGCCTGACCACAGACTCCTCCCCCGGGGCTTGACCCGGGGTCCATTGGCCTGACGGCGGCCGCGGCTCCTCGGGGTGACTCCGCGGAGCCGCATCAATCGATCGGCCATTGGGTCCCGGCGCGGAGGCCGGGACGGAGTCCGTTATGGGGTTGGCGCAAGCAACAACCCGTTGACTTCGAGGAGGGGCGAGCCGGAAGCCTGCCGTCCGGGGGGCTTCGATCGGCCGTTTCGCTTCCTGAACGCCAGATAACAACCGCCTCAGATCGCGTTCAGAGGGCGTGCGTCAAAACCATGCTCATGAATTCACCGCGGCGCCGAAACCGGACCGCCACAAAAGCTCTGAGGAACACCCCGATGAACATCTTCGCCAAGACCGCTGTCGCCTCGACCCTCGCCCTCGGCACCGTCGCCGGCTCGACCTCCGCCTTCGCCTACGGCCCGGTGCCAGTCCAGCAGGTCGTCGTGGTCTCGCAGGCTGCCTGCGACAGCTACGCCCAGTCCTACGCGAACGGCGCGGTCGGGCCGCGGGCCCGTCCGGTGGTGGTCGGCACCCTCCTCGGCGCCGGCGCGGGCTTCCTGATCGGCGGCTATGGCTTCGGCGCACCGGGTGCGGGCGCTGCGATCGGCGCGGGCGTCGGTGCCCTCGGCGGTGCCGCCATCGGCAACCCGGCCTGGAACAACGCCTACACCGCCGCCTTCGGCGCCTGCATGCAGGGCTACTACCTCTAGGCCTTCACCCAAGACGTCTGGACCTTCGGGACGAGCCGCCTCTCGCAACCCGAAAGTCCGATCCGAAGACCCGCTGCGGCCATCCCCGCGGCGGGTCTTCGTCCGTTTGGCGCTCAGGTCATGCCCGGGTCGAGCCTCTGCTCACCTTCGACGGCTTGAAACCAAGCCCCTTTGCAGCCTCGCGACTCGACGTCGTCCCTTCTTTACAACGCCATCAGCCCTTCCCATTCTCCGCCGCTTTCCGGGAGGATGGCGTGGAAGGCGAGGCGGAAGTCACAACGGAAGGGGCGGCCGAGGCTGCGGCGATCGGGACGTTTCTCGGCGCCCTCATCGCGACCTTCCTGATTTCGCGGCTCTTCCTGTGGCTGCTCCGTGGCCGGGTGTCGGAGCCGCTGCGTCTCGCGATCGCCCATCTGGCCTCCATCGCCATCATCTTCGTCGCGGTCGGCTTCACCAGCAATGCCGGCAGCGGCTTCGATGCAGCCGCCGTCGTGCCCTATCTGATCCCGCAATCGATCTGGGTCGTGGTGGATGTCGTCCGCCTCGCCCGCCGCAGGGCGGCACCCTCGGCGTAGCTCGCGATGACGGGCAATTACGACCTGACGCACCTCATCGGCGCGCTGCTCGTCACGCTGGTCACGAGCTGGATCGCGCTCCTGATCCTCGCGCCGATCCCCGGACCCCCCGCGCTGCGACGGGCAATTAACGGCCGGAAGCTGAAGATCTGGCTGGCTCATGGCGCGTCAGTTGCGGCGACCAGCGTCTTCTTCACGGCCGACATCCCGGTCGAAGAGGCGGTGTTCCTCAACGTCCTCGCCGAGGCCATGTGGCTGATCGGCGATCTCCGCCGGTTCGGGAGATCGGCCGACGACCCGGCGGCGCGACGGATCGATCTCACGCGTGGCCTTCGGCCCGGCACCGGCATTCCGGTTTTCGCCCTTCTCGTCGCCGTGTTCGGCTATTCCTTCGGCGGCGAAGCGATCCGCTGGAATTTTGCGGCATTGCGCTGGCCGGATGCGCCGGCACCGTTTGAGCGGGTGGACGCGCTCGTGCTGTCTGTTGGAGCGGAGCCGATCGTCGCGACGGACCTTCCGGATATGGAGGCGTGTCGCGACTTCATCGCGGCCCACCGGCCCGCGCCACGGACACCGGCCTTCTGCGCCGCCGGAAGGGACGATTTCGGGCGTCTTCCGGCCGAGCACGGATTGCCGACGGCGTATCGGGTGGTGGCGGCGATGTAGCGGGCGAATGGCGATTCACTATTCGCTATTCACCCCTCCACCTCCCACCGCTCCGGCCAGTTGACCGGCTCGTAGCCGATCCGGCTGTCGCGGCGGCGTACGGCGGAGCTGTGGATCAGAGCGCCATTCGGGATCAGCCGGGGCTCGCTTCGCGGGAGGTACAGCCCCAGGAAGCCCCGCCGCGTCGGCCATTGGCGGCGCCGCAGCGGCTTCGGCAGCCATTCGAGGATCGCCCAGGCCGGGTTCATCGAATTGTGGATCGGCCCGCCAGGATCGGGTCCGACATAGGGATTGTAGGGCCGGCCGGGCATCGGCGAACCGCCGACAAGGTGGAGCACCTCGTTGGCGTCGAACCGCAAGCCCTTCGTGGCGGCCTCCGAGATCATCCAGCCCAGCGGATATTTCGCCATCGCGCTCTCGGACTCGGCATGGCCGCCGCCGACGTCGGAATGATAGCCGGCAAACCAGACCTCCTTGCGGTCCTGCCGCGGCGCGAGCTCGCCCTCCTTCCCGCTCGGATCGAAGTCCTGGCCCTCGAGCCAGACGTCGAGCCGGAACATCCTGCGCTTCTCGTCGATCGACGCCGCCTGCCGGAAATTGGCCACGGACGGATTGTTGCGCGTGTTGGCGAGGATCTCGAACCTCGGAAGGATCGGGACCACGCGGGGCACGAGCACGGAGCTCACCGTGTCCCAGACACCCACGAAATGGATCGGGACCCGGCGGGCATTGGCGATCCGGCCGAAATACGTGCCGAGGGGCTCCTCGGGCGGATCGGCGGCGCGGGTCGGGTCGAGATCGGTGTCGATGCCCTCGGTCCGGATCGCCTCGGCGATCGCGCGTTCCATGGCGGCGTCGATCGAGTCGGTCACCCTGGTCTTCTTGAACGCGGTCAGAGCATAGCCGAGGAGATTCATCTGCTCCGGCCGGAGGAGGCCTACGACATGGATCAGGGCCGCCACCACGCGTACGGTATAGGCGCCGCGGCTGAAACCGAGGAGGAACAGCCGGTCGCCGTCGCGATAGGTCTCGGCGATGAAGCGGTAGGCGTCGAGCACGTTGTCGTCGAGGCCGGCACCGGTCATCAGTCCCCAGACCCGCGCGGCGGAATCGAGGAAGCGGCGCCACGGGTTGAGCCGCCCGAGCGTCCCGACGCCGGAATCGTAATACGCGACCTGGTCGCCATCCGTGGTCAGGCAGCGGAACAGTTTCAGGACGTTCGAGATGTTCTGGCCGATCTGGTTGCCGGTGCCATCGCAGAGAACGACGATGTTCCGCGCCATCTCTCTCCCCCCGCGGCCCGCTGTCAGCACGTTCGACCACTGCCTGTGCAATGCGGCAGGTGATGGGCGGGCGCTCCTACGGCATCATGCGCTGGAATTACTGAACGGGGGCATGCTGGGCGAGCGGAATTTCTTCCGCAAGGGCGGCCCCCATTGGGGGAGAACGACATGCGGCGCAGGATTGTGGCCGTCATCGCCGGCTTTGCCGTGGCGATGGCGGCGATGACCGTTTCGGTGGTGAGCCAGCCCAACGGTCTCGACAACTCGATGTATTTTTATAGCGACGTCCGGGACGCGGATGCCTGCCGCGGTCTCACCTATGACGCGGCGACCGAGGCCTATGTCTGGCCCGCGGGCATCACCAACCCGGCGATGACCTGCCCCGACGCCTTCGGCTGGACCCAGTTCGCCGACGCGATCCGGGATGCGTTCTGGGCCAACTGGGCGTTCGACACCTTCATGTGGCCGGCGGAACCGCTGGCATTGTGCGAGCCGGGCGGCACCAATTGCTGCGACCCGACCTCGAACACCAATCCGGGCTACGACAATCCCGGCAATCCGGCGCTGCACTGCCCGTTCTTCCCTGGCGATCATGGCGGCCTCGACGGCACGATCGTGCCGACCGGCGCCCATGACATCGCCGCGCCCACGCACGGCATCATCGCCCAGACCGATCCGGGCCGCGTGCTCCGCGAAGAGGAGGCGGAGATCGTCTACCGGAACCGGCCGTTCTTCGAATATGCCTTCGCGGAGAACCTCTACAACCAGGAGGGTCTCGGCGCCCGCTATACGGCGACGACCGCCGGCGTGACCGCCAACGCGCCCTACCGCGCGACCAACGCGGCGATCGGGTTCCCCTCCGATGCGGTCATGTTCAAGACCGACTGGATCCACCAAGACCACATGCTGGAGATGGGGCTGATCGAGGAGCAGCCGGACGGCCCGCCGAACAACCCGGACGCGCCCTACATCACCATGCTGATCTCCGAGGTGATCGGCGACAACGACCCCGACAGCTTCAAGCCCGGCCTGTACTATCTCGTCGGCATCGCCGGCGCGGCCAAGGCCGTTCCCAACTGGCACTGGTACGCCTTCGAGCATGTCGCCAATCTCGGCCGCTGCGACTACATCGGCTGCAACGATGCGTTCGGCTACGATGCCGAGGGCGTTCCGGACGGCTTCTACGCGAACTTCGTCCCGCCGCATCAGGCGAGCGACGGGCTCGTGACGCCCTCGCCCGTCTTCGTGACCGGCGAGGCCTATCCGCCCGGCACGATCACGATGTCGCTCGACGCGCTGTTCGCCGCGGCGGGGATCGGTACGGGGACCGCGGACGCCGACCCGAACACGCCCTCGCTCGA
Organism: Bauldia sp.; assembly: GCA_050184415.1. Lineage (GTDB taxonomy): Bacteria > Pseudomonadota > Alphaproteobacteria > Rhizobiales > Kaistiaceae > JADLGL01. The sequence goes on along the minus strand of JBFXAJ010000013.1, from coordinate 50,498 downwards.
CGACCCGGCATGGCGCAGCTACCGCCTCAAGGGCACGCAGACCGAGTTCACCACGAGCTACGGCATCCCGATCATCGTCGGGCAGTCGATCTCGGAGGGCGGGTTCGTCAACTCGGCGTCGTGCATGACCTGCCACGCCCAGGCGACGGTGAACGCGGCGGGGACGCCGGCGATCGCGAGCTTCGGCTCGTCCTATCTCCTCAACCTCACCGGCTACCACCAGAGCACCAACGGCCCGCCGGTACCGTCGTGGTTCTTCGCGCCCAACCGGCCGAACTACACCGCCCTCCAGACCGATTTCGTCTGGGGCATCTTCAACGCCAACAGCATCGCCGCGACCCCCGCGCCGACGCCCTGACCTGCGGCGGGCTGATGCGGGCGCCTCAGGCGCCCGCATCAGCGGTACGACAGCGCCGAATCAAGACGCACGGCCCGATCGACCTCGGCGGCGAGCGCAATTGCCGCCGCCGCGCGCGTCCGCCTAAAGTCCGCAATGGCCTTCACGATCCGCATCGCAACGCCGGAAGACGAAGAGGGCGTCAGCGCGGTGCTCCTCGCGAGCTACAGCATCCTCCTTCCGGCCCATTACACCGCGGCGGAAATGGCGCCGATGCTGCCGCTCATCGTGAAGGCCAATCCGAAGCTGCTCTCCTGCGGCACCTACTATGTCGCGGTCGAGGACGGGGCGTATCTCGGCTGCGGCGGCTGGACGCCGGCAAAGCATGCGCCGGCCGGCGAGGCCACGCCCGGCCTCGGCAGCATCCGCCATTTCGCGACCCATCCGGACCATGTCCGCCGCGGCGTCGGCAGCGCGCTCTACCGCGAGTCGGAGCGAACCGCGCGCCTTGCCGGGATCACGCGTTTCCAGTGCCTGTCGGCACTCGGTGCGGAGCGTTTCTATGAGACCTTCGGCTTCGTCGCCGAGGGCCGGTTCGACGTCCCGCTCGCGGACGGCGTGGTCATGCCGTCGACCCGGATGACGAAGACGCTCGACTGAAGCGGGGCTCGTGGCGTGACGCCGGGTGATGGCGCAGGATGCCGGGGTGGAGATCCTTGTTCGTGTCGTGACGCCTGCGGATGCCGATGGGTTGCGGGCGCTCCTCGAGGCGAGCTACGGCACGCTGCTGCGCGATCGCTATGACGCCGCCCTGTTCGCGGACGTCCTGCCACGCATCACGGAGCCGAGCCCGTGGCTCCTTGCGAGCCCCACCTACTATGTTGCGACCAAGGGCGGTCAGGCGCTCCTCGGCTGCGGCGGCTGGAGCGGCGTGTCGACGCCCGATGGAGTCGGCGTGCCCGGCGTGGGGCGCATTCGCCGGGTGGCGGTGCATCCCGACCATCTCCGTCGCGGCGTCGGCTCGGCGATCATGCGCGAGGTCGAACGGACGGCGCGCCTTGCCGGCATCACACGGCTCGAGTGCAATGCCGCGTACGGCGCCGACTCATTCTACCGCCGGCTGGGCTACGTGCCGACCGGAGGCGCGAACGTCACCCTGGTCGCACGCGACGGCCTCCCCAGCGTGCGGATGGCGAAGATCCTCGACTGACTCGCCCTATGGCATGGGCGGCGGGCCGGGTCCCGGACCGGGGCCGATGCCTGGACCGGGAGGCGGGGGCGGCGGTCCTCCTCCGAGGAGCGGGTCGCCGGGAAGGATCCAGTTGAGGAGGTGGATCACGGCGGCTCCGACCGTCCCCCAGAACAGTATGAGGAATATGATCGCACCGATTCCGAGCATGATGCCCGCGACGGAAGCGAGCCCATCGCGCGTCAGGAGCGAGAGCGCGATGAGCGCCACCGCCAGGCCCGGCGCGAGATTCCCTAAAGGGATCGGCAACACGATGATGACCGACAGGATCAGGCAGAAGACCCCGAGCACCCGGATGGCGAACGGGCTGAACATGAAGGACAGCCGCGGAACCAGCAGCCGCTCCACCCGGCGGAGCAGCGGCAGGAATTTCTCGTTGAGCCGCGCGATGTCGGCCGGACGGACCGAGCGCTCGCCGATCTTGGCCGGCAGCCACAGGGAGGTGGCGCCCGACACCATCTGCAGCGACACGATGAAGAGCGGCGCGCCGGTGAAGACCGAGCTGCCGGGAATGACCGCCGCCATGGTCAGGAGGCCGAAAACGAGGAGGATCGCCGAGAACGACCGGTCGCCGAAGGCATGGTCGATGTCGTAGATCGTAATCCGCTCTTCGGGGCGGGCCGCGAGCTCGCGGAAGATCGCGGAAACGCGGCGGGTCCGGCCGCGCTTCTTCTGTTCCCGGGTCTCGGTGTCGGCTGTCGTGGTCAAGAGATCGTCCCCGCGCGCCCCGGCCATTGTCCTGCGGCGCGGCCGGTGCGCTTGGAGGACGTTCGCAACAAAGGTGGAGTCCGCTCCGGCCGCGGGCAACAGGCCGGGGCGAAATAAAGGACACGGCCGCGTCGCCATCCGCCGCGGCGACGCTGATACAATTGGCTACAGCAACATGACCGCTGGGTGAACGGGATTGTACGCCTTTCGGGCGGCGCTCGCGGCTACGGTCCCGTGACGGCGGCAGTACCGGCGAGCCGCACGGCGACCGCACCGAGCGAATAGGCGGCGCCGACCCACAGCACGGCGCCGACGGCCAGTCCGTTGACGAAGCTCACCGCAAGGCCGCGGCGCCGTGCGACGATGGGCGCGATGACGGCCGCCGCGGTGACGGCGACGGCGAGCACGAACAGAAGTCCCTGCCCGAGAATCAGCGCCAGCGGGACGAAGTGCAGGCCCACGACCGCCGCGACGAAGGGCGGGATCAGCTCGGCGCGGCCGCGTCGGCTCAGGAACAGCGCGCCGAGCCCCGCCAGTGCGAACTCGACCCCGACGACGATGCCGAAGATCGGCGAGGTGTCGGCGTCGAACACCGTTCCGTCCGACCAATGGGCCGCCGCAAGCACCCCGCCGGCGACCATGATTCCGGCCGCAGCCACCATGCTGACGAGAACCCACGCCCGCGCCCGCCGCAGCGGATTCTCCAGCGACCAGCCAAACCAGCTCAGGGCGAAGAAGCCCAGGACGGCGGCCGTCGCTGCGGCGTCGCGATCGAACTCCGCGATCATCGGCAACTCCATCGTCCCGACTGAAGATTCCGCGGCTGGCTTGGTTCCGAGGGCGGTTTCGAGGCTGGTGCGAAACATGACTCGGCTGCTCAATTTTTTCTGGACACGACGACGGGACGGCGCTTAGCTCAAAGCTGACTCGAACATACCAGTTTTGACAGGGTGATCGCATGCGCCGTCCACAGTCTCTCCGGCTCGCTGGTGCCGGCGTTCTTGTCGCCGCCGCGATGGCCGCCGCTTCGGGTCCCGTCGCCGCGCAGGGAATGCTCTCCGAACCGCTGCGGATCGGCGTCGTCCTGCCGGTCGCGCCGGCCGATGCACCGGTGTGGGACCTTGCGGTCGCCCGCGGCGCCGAGCAGGGCGCCGTGATCGCCGAGGAAGAGTTCGTCTTCAATGCGGAGATGCTGGGCATGCAGATGGCGGTGCTCCGCGCGCCGGGCGGGTCGCCCGAGGAGGCGGTGGCGGCCGCCCAGCGGCTGGTCGAGGACGAGGGCGCCTACGCGATCATCGGCGGCTACACCGATGCCGAGGCTGCCGCACTCGGTGCGTGGGCGCAGGACGCGAACGTGCCGTTCGTCAATGTCGGGGCCGCAGGCGACGTCCTCCGCAGCGACATGTGTTTTTCGACGACGTTCCACATCGAGCCGAGCGCCGGCATGTATCTCGATGCCATGGCCGGCTGGTATGTCCGCGCCGGCTTCCGCAACTGGTTCATCCTCGGCGACGGCTCCTACACCTCGACGGAGCAGCATCGGCGCCTGACCCGCACCCTGCAGGAACGCCATTTCGGCGCCCGCGAGGTCGGGACGATCGCCATGACGGCGGGCGGAGAAACGCCGTCCGACCTGCTGGCGGAACTCGACCGCACCGATGCCGACCTTCTCGTCCTTCTTGTGAGCGCCGCCGACCAGCTCCAGGTGATGTCCGATCTCGACGCCGCAGGTCTCGACCTCCAGGTGACCGGCTTCCCCTATCCCGAGACCCAGACCCGTGCCTATTTCGCCGCCCAGCAGGAGGCGGCGCCAACCATCGGCACCAACAACCGCATCACCTCCTGGGAGGCGACCCTCGACGCCTATGGCGCGCGCGAGATGAATGCGCGCTACCGCGCCCGCTTCAACGAGCCAATGGACCCGAGCGCATGGTCGACCTACCAGGCGGTGAAGATCCTCTACGAGGCCGCGTTCTTCACCGGCTCGCTCGATCCGGCGACGGTCGTCGCCTACATGACCGCGCCGACGACGGTGTTCGACGTCTACAAGGGCATCGGCACCTCGTTCCGGCCGTGGGACCGGCAGCTCCGGCAGACGCTCTATCTCGACAAGATCGCCGATACCCCCGAGCCGGCCTTCAACATGGCGCTCCTCGTGGGCGAGCTGCCGGCCATCTACATGCCCGGCACCGATCCGGTGGAGCGGCTCGACCAGCTCGGCGACCTTGCGGCGCAGAGCACCTGCGGCCGCTAGCCGGCGATCCCGCCTGACGGGACTGGCCCCTCCCCCGGGGCCGGTTGATTGGGGCAAGGCACCCGGAATCCTCCCTCGCGCCCTCACCGGATTCTCGGCCGTGCCCCAATCGCCATCCTGGGAACGAACGCGCTGACCCCGGCCGGCTCAGGGCATCTCGATCGTCAGCGCCTCGGCGGTCGTGACCCTGCCGTCCCGCGTCTCCTCGCGCTTGATCCACCAGCCGATCGACGGGTCGTACCAGTAGGTTGCGGCGTTCTCGGTCACACGGATCTGGGCGAACAGCACGATCTCGCGGCGGTCCGAATAGGCGATGCGGGCGACGAGGCGGCGCCCTGCCGGGACGACGACATACTCCCAGCCCTCGAAGGTCGCGGTCCAGTCGACCCGGCCGATCCCGGCGGTCGCCGCGCCCGGGCTGCAGCCGAGGATCGTCGTCAGCGGATTGGCGGCCGCCGGACATTCGATCAGGAGGCGGCCGATCCCAGTCGTCGTCTCGCCCGGCGCCGTCTGCCAGAACGCGGCCATGCCCTCGTCGTAGTCGACGCGGACCGGGAAGGGCGGAGCTTCCTCGGGTGGCGGCCGCATCAGGAAGAAGACCCGGAACACATCCTCCGTCGCCCCGGTCTTGCCCTCACCATCGGGTCCCGTGGTCACCGTGATCACGTCGCCTGCCACGGCCTCGATGACCGTGCGGGTATTGTTGACCGCGAGGGGCAGCGGAACGGGACCGGCATTGAAGAAGCCGATGAGCTCGCCGATGGCGATCTCGATCTCCTCGCGCGTGTCCTCGGCGTTCCGGACCTCGAGATAGGTGATGCGAAGGCCGGCAGGCGGCGGCGTGTAGGTGAGCCTCGTGGTGATGTCGCCGGCCTGTTCGGCGGTGACGATCTCATCGAGCCGGAGCGGGGCGAGGAGGTTAGGGTCGAGCAGCGTCGCGACGCGATAGTCGCGGATCGCGGCATCGAGGTCGCCGAGCGCCTCGTGGACCCGGCCGCGATACTCGATCACCCGGGCGTAGCGGGGGTCGAGCGCGAGCGTGGCCTCGATGTCGGCAAGCGCGAGATCGAACTCCTCGCGCTCGAAGCGGATCACGCCGCGGATGAAGATGGCAAAGATGTCGTCCGGATCGGCATGGATCGCCTCGTCGAAGACGGCGATCGCCTCGTCATAGCGATCGACATAGTAGTAGGCGTAGCCAAGGTCGTCCTTGAGGTCCAAGTCGTCCGGCAGCAGGCGGACGGCCGCCTCCAGGTCGGGAACCGCCTCCTCGTAGCGATCGAGGTCGAAGAACAGGCGGGCGCGACCGGCGTAACCCGCGGCGTAGTCAGGCGCCGCGCCGATAGCGGCCTCGAAGTCCGCAAGCGCCGCGTCGGTCTGCTCGAGGCCGATGTTCAGACCAGCGCGCCGGATCCACAGGTCGGCGGTCTTCTGCGGCAGGCCGGCGCCGACGGCTGCTGCGCGGCCGCAGGCCTCCACGCGCTCGTGGTCGCCGAGCGCCTCGTTCCGGCAGGCGGCATCGTCCGCCGCGAAATCGGCGGAGGCCGCCGCGGGTATCAAGGCAAGGATCGCAAAGAGCAGGAACCGCCGCATGACGCGCACGCCCCATCGAGCCCGTCACCCCGATCATGCGCCCCCGCACTGCGGCAGTGCAATAGCGATTTGGACGCGAGCGATGCCTCCCGCAGCCGCGCCGCGGGAGGCCGTGTTCACGAGGCTCCGGCTACTCCGTGACGGTCACGGTCTGCGCGTCGCAGGTCGGATAGCCGCCGCAGATCGAATAGCCGGCGAAGCGGTGGGGCACGAACGTCTCGCCCATCGTCTTGAAATACTCATTGAGCTCAAGGAGCTGGCCCACGGTCATCTCGAGCGGCGTCTCGTCGGGCTGGTAGACCGTCCCCACCGGGTAGTCGACGAACGGCGTCCGCGACTGCTCGATATGGGTGCCGAGGATAGAGGTCACGGTGTGGCTGAGCGCGAAGTCGACCAGCCGCTGATGGCTCGCGATGAAGACCAGCGGATCGCCGTTCACATAGATGCGACCGGGGTAGAAGGAGTCGCCGGTCAGGAGGAGCCCGGTCTCGTGGTCGTAATAGGCGAACGAGTTCTGGTCGTGGCCGGGGATCGCGATGATGTCGACGATGCGGTCGCCGAGGTCGTATTCGACGATCTCCTCGGGCCAGGTGGTGATGCCGAAATATTCGGAGATTGCCTCAACCGAAGGCGCAATCACGGTGGTGTTGGGCCGGGCCGCAAGCTGCTCGTCGCCCGCGGTATGGTCGCCATGGGAATGGAGATGGGAGACGAGGAGCGGGATGTCGTCCCGCCCGTTCGCCATCAGCCAGTCCTCGATGACGTGGTCGACGACGGTGACGATGTCCATCGGCGTCGTGGTGAGGTCCTCCTCGATGCCGGCGCCGGTATCGAGCATCAGCACCTCGTCATCGCCGAAGATCAGGTAGATGAACGGCTTCTCGTGATGCGTGCAGCCCGACTGCCGGAGGATGTAGAAGTCGGGATTGTATTGATGGACCTGGAAGTCGGGCTGTTCGGCGCAGGTCGGACCGGCGACGGACCATTGCCGCGGCAGCGTTCCTTCGCGGAAGGTCGTGATCTCCTGTGCGGACGCCGAAAGAGCGCCAGTCAGGACAACCGCGCTGGCGAGGCTGGCCAACAGTCCGCGAAGGTTGCGCGCAGCGGTTGAGGACCCCGCCGGAGCGGGGCTGACATCGGATGACATTGTGGTGTCCTTGGGATCGAGCGGAGAACCGGCCCGGGCCGTGCGATCCCGCCTGAGCGCGACCGCGGGTCGAAGGTCTCCCGGGCTTTTGTCCCGCCGTGGACCGGGCCCTAGAAGGCGCCCGGCGGCCGCTCTCGGACCAGCCCACCCTTCTGCGGATGCGGAACCCTAGCGGCCAACTCGATGGATGAGGTCGCAAACTCCGTGCCAGCCGCAGACCCGTCCGAAGGGCCGGACTCCGCTTGAGCCTCCTCCTTGAGGGGAGGCGGAAGGTTGCGACTGAAAGGAGCAAGCTTCGGTGGGGGGACGGCGGGTGCGAGGGACCGTCGCAGGTCCAGCCCCCCACCCGAACGGGCTTCGCGCCGTTCGACCTCCCACCAGGGGGAGGTTCAAGAGAAGGTTGCCTCGCGGTCACGAGCTGACCCCATCCCTCTCCGAAATCGACAATCGGAGAACGCCCTTCCCGCAAAAGTCTACTTCGTTAGTAGTCATTTTGTTGAGGCTGTCACAGTCCGCCCGTACCCTCCGATCATCCCAAGGCGGGGTGACGGGGCGGCGGGTTTCTCCCCTCGCTGCTCCTCACCCCGCCCCGAGAATGGAAGAGCAATCATGCAGACCCTCATCATTCCGGGCTGGTACGGATCGGGGCCGGATCACTGGCAGTCCTGGTGGCTCGCCACCGACCGCGAAGCGGCACTGGTCGCGCAGGACGACTGGGCGCACCCGTCGCTCGATTCGTGGGTGGCGAGCGCCGCCCGTGCCATCGCCGCAGCGCCGGATTCGGTGCTCGTCGCCCACAGCCTCGGCGTCGCGCTGGTCGCGCATCTCGCGGCGCGGCTGCCGCATCTGCCGATTGCCGGCGCGCTCCTGGTGTCGCCGGCGGACGTCGACGACCGGAGTTGGACGTCGCCGGAGCTCGGCGGCTTCGCGCCGCTGCCGACGCGGCGGCTGCCGTTCCCGAGCGTCGTCGTCGCGAGCCGGAACGATCCCTACGTCACCTTCGGCCGCGCGCTCGAACTGTCGGAAGCCTGGGGCTCGGAGCTCGTCGATGTCGGCCTCGCCGGGCACATCAATGCCGATTCCGGTTTTGGCCCCTGGCCGGAAGGACGCCGCCTCGCGCGGCGGATCCTCGACCGCGCCGCGTCCGAGGAACGGACCCCGGACATCCCCGCGCCGCGGCTGGAATGGCCGTTTGCGGAACGCCCGCAACGGCGGGCAGCGGTGCGCTGACCAGCTTGGCTCGGCGACCCGGCGTCCCAAGCGCCCGGTCACTCCCCTCCCTCATGCCGAGCCAGAAGGGCGACGGAGCCCACCCGTCGCCCTTCACCTCTTCTGGCTACGCGGTCCGCGGCGCCCACAGGATGATGGCTGCGCCGACCAGGCAGAGGGCGGCGCCGAGGAGATCGAAGCGATCCGGCCGCATTCCTTCCACGATCCACATCCAGGCGAGCGAGGCGGCAATATAGACGCCGCCATAGACCGCGAAGGCGCGGCCTGCCTGCTCCGCCGGCGCCAGCGTCAGCAGCCAGGCGAAGCCGGCGAGCCCAAGGAGGCCCGGGACGACCCACCAAACCGAATGGCCCTGACGGAAGAAGGCCCAGAACGCGAAGCAGCCGGTTATCTCGAGGATCGCCGCGGCGACGTAGACCGGGACCGCGATCATTGCTCGGACCTCAACTGGTCGAAGTCGGAAACATCCGACTTCGCCCTAGACGAATTTCGGGATCGGGCCGAGCTGCGGGGTCGTGTCGTCGCCCAGATCGAGAAACACCTCGTCGACATAGCACCAGCCCCAGCCCTCGGGCGGGTCGTAGCCCTCGACGATCGGGTGGGACGTCGACTCGAAGTGTCGCGTCGCATGCCGGTTCGGCGACTGGTCGCAGCAGCCGACATGGCCGCAGGTCCGGCAGAGGCGGAGATGCACCCAAGGCGAGCCGATCTTGAGGCACTCCTCGCAGCCCTTGGCCGAGGGAGTGACCTTGTGGACGGCATCAATATGGTCGCAGGACAGCACCGGATTCTCAGGCTTGATCACGCGGCCTCCGCATCTGCCGACAGGAAATGGTGGAGCGAGGAGCAGACTTCCGCCCCTTCGCCGATCGCGCCGCCCACCCGTTTGACCGAGCCCGAGCGGACGTCGCCTACGGCGAACACGCCGCGGACACTGGTCGCGAGCGGCGGGACTTTTCCGTCCTTCCCGGGATCGCGCGAGCCGGTGACCACGAAGCCGGCGCGATCGACCTCGACGCCGCAACCCTTGAGCCAGTCGGTCTCGGGCGTGGCGCCGGTGAAGAGGAAGACGTTGCGGATGTCCGCCTTCGTCTCTTCCCCCGTGTCCTTGTTGCGCCAGCGCACGGCGCGAAGGCCCTCGCCCGGCGTGCCGTCGAGCTCGACGATCTCGGTCCGGGTCAGGATTTCGATGGTTGGAATGGCACTCAGCCTTTCGATCAGATAGCGCGACATGCTTTCAGCAAGTCCCGTGCCGCGGACGAGCATGCGGACGGTCTTGGCGTGGCCGGAGAGGAACACGGCGGCCTGCCCCGCCGAATTGCCGCCACCGACGACGACCACGTCCTGCCGAGCGCAGAGTTTTGCTTCGATCGGCGACGCCCAGTACCAGACGCCGCGGCCCTCGAATTCGGCGAGCCGCGGGATGTCCGGCCGGCGGTAGCGCGCGCCGGAAGCGACGACCACCGACCGCGCCCGGACTTTCGCGCCGCCTTCGAGCTCGAGCGCGAGAAGGCCGTCGGGACGCTGGCAATCGAGGCCGCGCACCCGGACCGGGATCTTCATCTCGGCCCCGAATTTCTGCGCCTGGACATAGGCCCGGCTCGCGAGTGCGAGGCCGGAGATCCCGGTCGGGAAGCCGAGATAATTCTCGATCCGCGCCGATGCGCCGGCCTGCCCGCCATAGGCATGGGCATCGAGCACCAGCACCGACAGGCCTTCCGATGCGGCGTACACCGCTGTCGAGAGCCCGGCCGGGCCGGCGCCGACGACCGCAACGTCATAGACCCGGTCGTCGCGAAGATCGCCGAGCATGCCCATCTGCCGCGCAAGCTCGGTCTCGGTAGGGTTGGAGAGCACCGCGCCATCCGGGCAGACGACGAGCGGCAGCGAGCTCGGCCCGTTGCCGTAGAGCCCGACGATCTCCTTCGCCTCGGCGTCGACGGCCGGGTCGAGGAGATGGTGCGGCTGCCCGTTCCGCTGCAGGAACACTTCGAGCCGCGCGACGTCCGGCGCCTCAGGCGAACCGATGAGGATCGGACCGCCGGCCCCGGTCTTGATGAGCGCGACGCGCCTGAGGATGAGCGCGCGCATGACCTTCTCGCCGAGCTCGGCTTCCTCGACGATCAGCGCGCGGACCCGGTCGGGCGGAATGAGAAGCGCCTCGACATGGCCCTCGGCGACGCCGTCCACCGGCGCAGGCTGGCCGGTCAGAGTCCCGATCTCGGCGACGAACTGGCCGACGCCCTGCTCCACGACCGGCGTGATGTGGCCGAGGCCGTCGCGCTGGAAGACCGAGACGACGCCGTCGAGGATGACGAACATCCCGGGCCCGGTCTCGCCGCTGCGGAAGAGCCGCTCGCGGTCGGCATACTGGCGGACCTCGCCGAAGCGGCGGAGCCGGCCGATCTCCTCCATGGAGAGGGTGGGGAACGTCTGCTCGTAGCGCGGGATCGCGGTCGAGCCCTCAACGGCCTCGTCGGCGCTCGCTTCAAACTCCTTGCTCGCCACACCGCCATCCCTTTGCCCGAAGCCGACAGAGGGACATCGCGACCGGCCGAGGAAGTCAAGGCCGGGCTACGCGGCACCGGCTTTGCGGTCGATAGGTGCGACCGAACCCGCGTCCGGAGAAAGACGCGGGCTCGGATCCGGCCTGCTCCGACGATGGCGTCAGCGCGCGGCGAGGAAGGCGCGGATGCCGGCGGCGAACTCCGGGGCGAACGGCGCCGCGAGATGGTCGGCACCGTCGATTACGACCATGGTGAAATCGGGCACGACGCCAGCCATCCTCTCGATGTTCGCGCGCTCCGGATCGAGTTCGCCGGCAATGCCAAGGACCGGCACACCAATCGCCGTGATCTGCTCCTCGGTCAGGAAGATCAGACCGTCCATCGCCGTCGCCACCGCCGCGAGTGCCGGCATGTCCTGGGTCGCATCGTTCACGCCCTGCATTGCGAGACCTTCGCGGAGCGCGGCGAACTGGTCGTCAGTGAGGTCCGGCTGCATCGACCGCACCCACTCGGCAAAGCTCGTCGCGGCGCCGAGGCTCATGCCGACATACTGGTAGAGCTCGTATTCCGGCGCACCCGACCAGCCGGAGCCGCCGACCGTCAGCGACAGCACCGCCTCCGGATGCTCGACGGTGAAGCGCAGCGCGATCTCGGCGCCCATCGAATAGCCGACGAGATGCGCCGCCTCGATCTCGAGATGGTCGAGAAGCCGCGCGACGTCTTCGGCCATGGCGATGCCATAGGCCTCGGCACCCGCCGGCTTCCCGCTCAGCCCATGCCCGCGGGCATCGATCGCGATCGTGCGGAAACCTTCGATCGGGAAGAGGCCCGCATTGGGCCAGAGGTCCGACGAGCCGCCGAGGCCATGGATCAGCACCACCGCGGCACCCGTCCCGCCGCTGTCGACATAGTGGATGGGCACGCCCGCCGAATCGAAGGACATGCTCTGTGCGGCGGCGGTCAGCGGCGCGAACGCCAGCGCGGCGGTGGAGATCGTCATTCTCAGCAGTCTGCGGACGCTCATGCGCCGGCTCCTCTGGCTTTCGGACCGGCCCTTCGCCGACCCTTACAATGTAAGTTCCTGATAGACTTACATCGTAAGTCCGTCAAGCCTTACCTTGTAAGGACGCAACAGGCTTCCTAGAATCCCCGGCGGGCAGAGGAGCGAGCGGCAGGTGGCGGCGAAGGCAGCGAAGGGAACGACGGGCCGGCGGGCGGCGCTGACGCGGGAGCGGGTGATCGCCACGGCTGTCCGGCTTGCCGACAAGGAGGGCGTAGCGTCGCTGACGATGCGGAAGCTGGCCGAGAAGCTCGGCGTCGAGGCGATGTCGCTCTACCATCATGTCCCCGACAAGGAGGCGATCCTCGACGGCATGGTCGAGTTCATCTTCGGGGAGATCGCCCTGCCGGAGGGGTTCGACTGGCGAAGCGCGATTCGCTCACGCGCCAATGCCCTTCGCGCGTCGCTGGTCCGTCACCCCTGGGCGGTCGCGCTTCTCGATTCGCGGCGCAATCCCGGCGAGGCGACGCTGCGGCACCAGGACTGGGTGCTCGGCACGCTGCGGCGCAGCGGCTTCAGCGTCGTCCTTGCCGCCCACGCTGCCGCGCTCATCGACAGCTATGTCTATGGCTTCGCCATCCAGGAGGTCGCCCTCCCCTTCGACACGCCCGAAGAGCTCAAGACGCTCGTCGAAACGATGCTGGAGACGCTGCCTGCGGACCGCTATCCGAACATCACCGAGATGGGCCGGGAGGTCGCCGGCCGACCCGGCTACGCCTTCGCCAACGAATTCCCCTTCGGCCTCGAACTCGTCCTCGACGGGCTCGAACGGGCGCGGGCCGAAGGGTCATCAAGCTGACGGCGTCAGGGCGTGACGCCCATCACCACCTGCCATTCGGCGATCCAGCGGTCGATGTCGGCGCCGGTCACCGCGATATCGGCGATTTCGGCCTCGACCTCGGCGAACCGCCACCAGTCCGGCATCGGCAGCCCGCCGATCCCCGGATAGACGTGGTCCGAGGGCGGGATCTGCGCCTGGAAGGCGTCCGTCAGCGTGAAGTCGACGAAGGCTTCGGCGAGCGCCTGTTGCTCGGTGCCGGCGAGGATCGCCACCGCCTCGACCTGGCGGAAGAGCGGCGCGAGGATGACGTTTTCGGTCGGCGGCTCCGCAAGGGCGCCGTTCGCGAAGTGGACCTCGGCGGCCGGGCTCGTGCTGTAGGAGACGACCAGCGGCCGGTCGCCGCCACGATAGGTGAAGCGCTCGGTGTAGGCCTCGCCCCAGTCGCGCGCGACATGAACGTCGTTCGCGCGGAGGTCGGCCCAGAAGTCGCGCCAGTCATAGTCGTCGTCCTCGCCGAAATAGGCGATCGTCGTCAGCAGGAATTGGAGTCCGGGCGAGGACAGCGCCGGATCCTGGACGACGAGCCGCGACCGCCATTCCGGCGTCGTCAGCGCCTCGAAGCTCGCCGGCGGATCGCCAGGCGCGGCGCTGTCCCAGTTGAGCGTGATGAAGCCGTAGTCGATGGGCGTCACGAGCAGCGAATCCGCGAACTGGGCCCTGATGTCGTCCGGGATGGCGGAGCGGCCCACGGCTTCATAGGGCAGGAAGATGCCCGCACTGGCAGCGCGCTCGAAGAGGAGATTGTCGACGCCGAACAGGAGGTCGGCCTCCGGTGCCGTTCCTGCGATCGCGGCATCGACGACCTCGTTCGCATCGCCGGCGCCGATGATCTCGACGCGGACATCGTTGGCGGCCTCGAACGCCGCGAGCACCGTCTCATCGATGCTGAAATAGTCGTGGGCGACGATGCGGAGCGTCGCCGGCTCCTGGGCCATCGCCGGAACCGCGATTGCGATCGCGGCGGCGGCGGAAAGCAAGAGTCTCATTCCAGGTCTCCTCGTTGGGCGAGACCGGAACCTTCGGAACGACGGACGGGAAGACGGACAGCCGGGCGCCGCGCGGGTGGAACGGCGGCCCGAAATGCCACCGCTCCCTACGCACGTACGAACGTGATCAGGTTCAAGGGTTGGCGGACATCCGCCTCTCAGCCCCTTCGGGCACCCCTGCGGCCTCACTCGGCTAGGCCGGCAAGGTGCCCGGCGAGGACCGTCGGTGTCAAATGTGGGCGATGGACAGGCCTGGCGGCCTTGTCGCGGCCGCCAGGTCACCGTCACCGTCGATCGCCGCCCAGGCGGTACCATCGGTAGCCGTACCCTTCGAGCGCAAGCGGCTCGCCGGGCCGAAGCGGCTCCGCCCCGCGCGTCAGTTCCTGCGTGTCACCTCCGGCACCCTCGACGGTCACGATGACGGGTTCCGCGGCGAGGTTGTGAAGGACGACAACCGCCCCGTCCATCCAGTCGTAACGAAGCGCAAGGACGCTGCGCACGTCGGTATCGAGGATCGTGCACTCGCCCCAGCCGATCTCCGGTGTCGCGCGCCGCAGCCGGACGAGGCGGCCAACGGTGTTGAAGAGGCTGTCGAGGTCGGTCCGCTGGGCGGCGATATTGACGTTGCGGTACGCGAACGGCCCCTCCTCCACGACCGGCCGCACGAGATCGCGTTTCCGCGCTTCCGAGAAGCCGCCATTCGCCGCTGCGGACCATTGGAGCGGGAGTCGGACCGACTCGCGCTCGCGGAGCGACAGGTCCTCGCCGAGGCCGATCTCGTCGCCGTACCAGATCATCGGCGTGCCCGGAAGCGAAAGCATCAGGCTGAAGGCCATCTTGAGCCGGCTAAGGTTACCCTCGAACATCGGCGCGAGGCGGCGCCGGAGGCCACGGCCATAGATCTGCATCGTCTCCTCCGGACCGAAGGCCGCGAAGACTTCCGCGCGCTGCTTCTCGGTCAGGCGGCCCAGATCGAGTTCGTCGTGATTGCGGAGGAAGGTCACCCACTGGCTGGTCGGCGGGAGGGTTGGCGCGGCGCGCAGAATCCTCTCGATCGGCCGGGCGTCTCCGCGAGCGAAAGCCAGCCACAGCTGCTGGTTCTGCAGGAAGTTGAAGACGAGGTGCATCCGGTCGCCGTCGCCGAAATAGGTCTTGGCTTCGGACATGGTGACGTTCGCCTCGGCGAGGAGCACCGCCCCGGCACGGCGCCAGACGAGGAAGGCATTCAGTTCGTCGAGAAGCTCCGTCGGATCGGCGCCGTCCGGCCCGCCATGCTCGATGAGGAACGGCACCGCATCGACGCGAAAGCCGGCTACGCCAAGTTCGAGCCAGAAGCCGACGATCCTCCGGATCTCGTCGCGGACCGCCGGATTGGCGGTGTTGAGATCGGCCTGATGCTCGTAGAAGCGATGGAAATACCAGGCGCCGGCGGCATCGTCGTAGGTCCAGGTGCTCTCCTGGGCGCCCGGGAAGACCATCCCTTCATTGCCGTCCTTCGGCTTCTTTTCCGACCAGATGTACCAGTCGCGATAGGGCGAGTTCGGATCGGACCGCGCCGCCTTGAACCACGGATGCTCGGTCGAGGTATGGTTGACGACGAGGTCGACGAGGACCCGGAGCCCGCGGTCCCGGGCATGGTGCATGAAATCCACGAAGTCGCCCAGCGTGCCGAAGCGCGGGTCGACCGCGTAGAAGTCGGTCACGTCGTAGCCGTTGTCGCGGCCGCCCGAAGGGTAGAACGGCAGCAGCCAGACGCAGGTCGCACCCAGGGTCTCGATGTGGTCGAGCCGCGCCGACAGCCCGCGAAAGTCGCCCCAGCCGTCACCGTCCGAATCCATGAAGGCGTCGAGGTCGACACAGTAGACGACGGCGTTCTTGTACCAGAGGTTCATCGCCACGATCCGGGCAGGCGGGAGGTCCAACCCACCGGCGTCGTCAACGTTCCGTGTGTCGCTGCCCGGCTGCGTTGGCGGGGCCGTGGGCGCTAATCCTCGCCCTCCTGGCCGTAGGCGTCCTCGGAGCTCTCCGGCAGGCGCTGGCGCTCGGAAAGGGGCAGCGCCTCGTCGTCCTCGGGCGGCGGGGCGGGCTTGTGCCCGGTCGGCGTCCGCAGGTGCCGGGGCTGCGCCTCGTCGATCTGCTCCTGCAGCGGCTGCCCCGGTCCGAGCCGGTCCACGAGATCCTGAGGCTTCTTTCCTGCTGTCATCGCTGCACCTCCGTATGCACGAAACGGCGGAACCGGCCGGGAAGTTGCGCCGGCCTTCAGTCCGTCCGCCAGACCCCGCGGCCGGCGGCACGGGCCGCCTCCTCCTCCGCAAGATAATCGTCGGCATAGCGGACGAACGCCCACGCCATGCCTTCGAGGACCATGGTCTCATTGATCGAGCGGCCATCATAGGCGTCGCATTCCGCGAGGAGGCGACCGTACTGGTCGAGCTCCACGCCGACGCAATAGACCGGCCCTAGGGCGACGAGGCTCGCGAGGAAGTCCCGCGACGCCGCCCCGCACTTCCACTCGCCGCCGCCGGGGATCGCACACGAGCGGTCAAGCTCGGGAGCGGCGACGCCGTAGAGGCGGATCCGCTCGCCGTCGATCCGGAGCGAATCGCCGTCGGTGGCGACCGCGTTGCCGGTGACGTATTGGGCGGCCGCGGGGCCGGCGAGAAAGACCAGGAGGACGGTGGCAAGGAGACGGTTCATGGGAGGAGCCTAAGCCGGTTCAGGGCCATCGGACCAGCCGCGATTGCGGGGCCGAGGGCCTTTCGGAGATGATGTACCCGCGCATGTTTCAGCGCTGCGACGCTGGCGGCTTTCCAGCTCCGATGCAGGGGGATCGATGTACTTCCAGATCTGCAAGGGCAAGGACGGGTGGCGGTGGCGCCTTCGGGCCGCCAATCACGAAACCGTCGCCGTAGGCGAGGCCTACAATGACCGCGGCGACTGCCTGCATGCCATCACGCTCCTGAAGAAGGTGACGGCAGATACGCCGGTCAGGGACGTCGACGCGTAGCCTCCTTCCCCGGCTCAGAAGCCGGCGGCGGTCCCGTCGCTCCGGGGATCGCTGGCGCCTTCGAGGAGGCCGCCGGGATGTCGCACGACCGCGCCCGCGTGTCCCATCATCGATGAGACGGCCGGCACCAGCTCGACCTGATGGCCGGCCGCGCGCAGCCGGACGAGCAGCGAGGCGCTGACGCGGCTCTCGAGGAACAGCACGGCCTTGTCCGTGGCCGGATCACGGCCCAGCACCCAGCGCGGCGCGGTGACCGCGTCCTGGAGGTCCTGGCCGAAGAAGGCGTAGCGGCTGAAGAATGCCGCCTGGAATTGCGGCTGGCCGTCGCCGCCCATCGATCCGTAAGCGAGGCGGCGGCCGTCGGGGAAATCGGCCATCGCGGGGTTGAGCGTGTGGAAGGGCAGCCGGCGCGGGCCGATCGCCCGCGGGCTCTCCTGATCCAGCACGAAGGCGGCACCGCGATTGTGCCAGAGGATCCCCGTCTCGGGCAGCACCACGCCTGAGCCGAAGCCGTGGAAGACGCTCTGGATCATCGAGACGGTCCGCCCCGCTCCGTCCGCGGCGCCGATCCACACCGTGTCCCCCGCGTCGGCCGGCATCGACCGTTCGGCGGCGCGCTCGATATTGATCTGCCGTGCTTCGGCATCGAGCCAGGAATCGTCGAGATGTGCGGTTGGGTGGATCGCCGTGCGCTCCGGATCGGCAATGCGGGCGCGGACGGCTTCGGCGCGCTTCGTCGCCTCGACCAGAGCGTGGATGTGGTGGAAGCCGTCCGCCTCCTTCACGACGAGCCGCCGGAACAGGCTGAGGATGATCATCGACGCGAGGCCCTGGGACGGCGGCGGCACGTTCCAGAGACGCGCTCCGCCCGGCAGCACTGCCGACAGCGGCTCGACGCGCGCCGCCCGGAACGACCCGAGGTCGTCGGAGGAGACCGGAATCCCGACCCGCGCAAGGTCGGCAACGATCCGATCCGCTAGCGCGCCGCGATAGAAGCCGTCGAGCCCGTCGCCCGCGAGGCGCCGCAGCGTCGCCGCGAGCGCCGGCTGCCGCAGCGCCGTTCCGAGGGCCGGCGGCCGGCCCGCGGCGAGGAAGGCGTCGGCGAACCCGGGCTGTCCGGCAAGGACATCGAGATTGGCCTCGGTCACGGCTATCTGGTGGCCGCTGACCGGGAAGCCCGCCTCGGCAAAGGCAATCGCATCGTCGAGGAGCGCCGGCAGCGGCAGCGGGTCGCCCCAGCCGCGGGCGAGCGCGAGTGCCTCACGCCAGCTGTCGACGGCGCCCGCGACGGTCGTCGCCGCAAGCGAGCCCCGCGCGGGAATGGTCGTCAGGCCGGCCCGGGCGAACAGGGCCGGCTCCGCCGCAGCGCTGGAAAAGCCGGCGCCCCTGATCGCGACCGGAGGGCGGCCGGGCTCGGCCACGAGCCAAAATGCGTCGCCCCCGAGACCGGTCATGTGCGGATAGACGACCGCAAGCGCCGCGGCGGCTGCCACGGTTGCCTCGACTGCATTCCCGCCCGCCCTCAGGATGGAAAGCCCCGCTTCGCTGGCGAGGTGATGCGGTGACGTCACCATGCCGCGAAGCGCGAGTTTAGCTTTCTGCATCGGACTCAACTCAGGGTGTAAAGCGTGCGCCGCGAGGGTTGTAGGCCACAAACGGCAGGATCAGCGCAAGCCGCAAGGCGGCGCTCGGTCGCGGCTCCGCGCCAGGACCAAGATCCGTGGGGATCGGCAGCGATGATGCCTGCTGGGTTCGAACGCGCCGCTACGCGCCGATCACCGTGGCCTCGGCCAGCAGCGCGTCGGGAAAGGAGAGGCCGAGCGCGGCCGCGGCCGCGGGATTGACCATGAGCACGAAGCCGGTGGGCGGAACGACGGGCAGGTCCGCCGGACTCTCCCCACGGAGGATGCGATCGACGTAGTCCCCGGCAGCCGCCGCTTGCGTGACCATGTCGACCGAGTGGGCCATCAGCCCGCCATCGGTGACGAATTCCGGGAACGGGTAGATCGCCGGAAGGCGGTTCGTGGCCGCCGCGTCGATGATCGCGCGGCGCCGCGTGGCCGCATGGGTGAACGCATCGGGGAGGACGACGAGGCCCCGTCCCGGACCCGCCGCCTGCGCGATCGTCGCCGGGATCGCGGCTTC
This sequence comes from Bauldia sp., assembly GCA_050184415.1. Classification (GTDB taxonomy): domain Bacteria; phylum Pseudomonadota; class Alphaproteobacteria; order Rhizobiales; family Kaistiaceae; genus JADLGL01. Next base: position 31,434 of record JBFXAJ010000013.1, on the reverse strand, counting down.
GTCCTCGATGGTGAGCGCATAGAGCGTGAGGCCGGCCGCCTCGCCGATCGCTGGCGCGGCGGCCAGGAACAGGTTCACGAATCCCGCCGCTGCCAAGGGATTGTATACCAGCGTGAGCTCGCCAAGGTCCGGCACCACCTGGACCATGAGGTCGATCCAGCGTTCCAGCGGCTGGCTGTCGAACAGGGTGAAACCGGTGAAGGTGCCGCCCGGCCGGTCGAGGGTCTCGACGAGGCCGGCCCCGACCGGATCGGTGACCGGGTAGAAGACGACCGGGATCCCGCCCGACACCTCGCGAACCGCGAGCGCGACCGGCGTCGAGACCGCGACGATCACATCGGGGGAGCGCGCGACGAGCTCCCGGGCAAGCGGACCCATCCGCTCCACGGTGCCTTCGGCAAAGCGATAGTCGACCACGAGGTCGGAGCCGATCGTCCAGCCGGCGGCGGCGAGGCTGGCTTCGAAGACGAGGATCTGCGCCACGACGGTCGGCTCGTCCCCGGCGATCGAGTGGATGAAGGCCACGCGCCTCGGCCGTGACGCCGCGCGGGCGACGCGGCCCGGCAGGAGCGCGGCGCCCGCGAGGCCTCCAAGGAACGCCCGTCGGGGCAAGGTCGGCGATCCGCAAGCGATCCTGGTCATGGCTTGCCTCGCGGACCGTCCGAAATGGAGCCTTCTCTTCCAAGGGTATGACGATCGGAGGTCGGCGACCAGCCTGCAAAGCTGCAGAGGCCATGCTACAAGCGCGGCTTAGTCCTCCTCATTCGGGTGATGACGGCCCGACCGCGGCCCCGCCACCGAGATGCGCCTGTTGTCAAACGAGTCGCTCGATCCCCTCCTCCTCAAGCTGTTCGACGTGGCCTCGTCCGCCGCCTGGGACGGCTGGCTGGCGGATATCGCGGCGCATTTCCGCTCGACCGCAGCGACCCTCGCGCCGCTCCATACCGCACCGAACGGCTGGATGGGCGGCGTGGTGGTCGGGCTTTCGCCCGACCGGCGCAACGCCTACCGGGACCATTTCCACCGGCTCGACAGCTGGGTCCAGCGGCTCACCGTGGCGGAACCCAGCCACCCGCAATTGCTCAGCAGGCTGGTGCCGGATTCCGAGCTCCTCAAAGGCGAGTTCTTCAACGACTACATGCGGCCCGCGGGACGCCGCTACGCGATGGGCGTGACGTTCGATTGCGGCGGGACGCGATTCATGATGTGCCTGCTCCGCGAGGCGCAGGATGGGGACTACACCGCGGAGGAACTCGAGCGGCTTCAGTATCTCACCGGGTTCCTGCAACGGGCGCTCAACACGCAGCGGCTCGTTCACGTCATGGAAGCTGTCTCCCGCGCCTCCTATCAGGCGATGGACACCTCCCGCCTCGGAATCCTCCTCCTCGATCTCCTCTGCCGCGTCCTCTACGCCAACCGGATCGCCACCGACCTCCTGACCGCGGAGGACGTCATCGGCGTCCGCAACGGCCGCATCACGGCGATGCAGCGGCCGGACGAGCATCGCCTCCGGGATGCCTTCGAGCAGGCCTCGACGCAGCCGGGCGAACAGGCTCTTCTGATGCTCAACGGCGCGCGCTCGAATGCACGAGTGACGGTTTCGGTTGCACGCCTCGAGCCGCCCGGGCCGCAGGTCGTCGCCGGCTTCGATCTCGGCGTCAGCCGGCCGACCTTCCTGGTCATGACCAACACGCTCGAACAGGGCGAGGTCGGGGTCGACCATCTTTCGGCGATCTACGGCCTGACCTCGCGGGAGGCCAACGTCACGAGCCTCCTCGTCGGCGGCCGCGACCTTGACGAGATCGCGAAGGCGCTCTCGATCGGCCGCGAGACGGTGCGCTTCCATCTCAAGAACATTTTTGCGAAGACGCGGACGCATAGCCAGCGCGACCTCGTGCTTGAAGTCGCCACCACGATCCCGTCGATGTCGGTGCGGCGGAACAACGAGCCGCGGCCCTAGCCGCACGGAACACCCGGAATGACCGCGCCGCTCCTCGTCATCGACGGCGATTCGTTCGCCCACCGCGCCTATCACGCCGTGCCGAAGACGGTGAAGCGGAAGGGCGGCGGCGCCGGCAATGCGGTGGTCGGCTTCGCGAACTATCTGCTGCGCTTCTGGGACGCCGAGAAGCCGCGCGGGGTCTTCGTGGGCTGGGACACGCTCGAAGTCCCGACCTATCGCCACACGGCCTTCGCGGCCTACCAATCGGGACGCGAGTTCGAGGACGGCATCCTCCAGCAGCTCGCGATCCTGCCCGACTTCGTCCGCGCGTTTGGCTTCATGGCCGGCAAGGGCCCCGGCTATGAGGCGGACGATTTCGTCGCCTCGGCGGCCGCGGCGGAGGAAGCGCGCGGCGGTAGCGTGATCGTCGCGAGCGGCGACCGCGACATGTTCCAGCTCGCGACCGAGCGCACCACGATCATGTTTCCAGTAAAGGGCGGCGTCCTCGAGCGCATAGGACCGGCCGAAGTGAAGGAGCGCTATGGCGTCGAGCCCCGCCAGGTCCCGGACTTCATCGCCCTCCGCGGCGACCCGTCCGACCGCCTGCCGGGCGCCAAGGGCGTTGGCGCGATCGGCGCGGCGAGCCTTCTGTCGCGCTACGCGACGCTCGAGGACGCGCTGCAGGCCGGGAAGTTTGCAGGGCAAGCCGACGAGCTTCGCCTCTACCACCGCATCGCAACGATGGACCGCACCGCACCGGTCCCGCCGATTCCCGACATGGTGCCCGACTGGAAGGGTGGCGCGGTCCTCGCGGCGGAATGGGGCCTCGAAGCGCTGGCGAAAAGGCTCGCCGATCGCGCGAGCGCGCCGGGCTAGTATCAGCTCGCGCCGCTTCGCTCGACAAGCGAGCTGGAAAGCGCGCCCGCCAGAGCTCGCAAGCGCGGCCGCGTCGCTATCGACTGGGCGGTCGCGCGGCCCGTGATGGACGACCGACCCCGACATCTCGATGTTCGACGTCCCCCACCTCGAGAAGCCGAATCCGGCCGGCGCGGCGAAGGCTGGCGAACAGATCTGACCCGCAGGACACGCCTCTCACAGCCGGGGCGTGCAGGCAGCACTTTGATGCTGGGTGCCTTGTTGGGCCGACGCCGATAAAACCTGTAGCCCAAATTCATCTTAAAAGGCATGATGGCCAGTGGGCGCGGGGACGGCTACAGTCGCGGCGCCCGGTCAGAACACCGCCGGGGTGCCCGAGGGGGGGTGCCAATCGCGGCTAACCGGCGTAGTGACGAGTAAGCCTGACAGAAAAACTATTTGTCTCAACGACTTATGTAAGGGAGGTGGCTTAATGAGGCGTCAGAAACTTCTTCTCGCGATCGTCGCTTCGACGACATCGCTATTCGCGGTGAGCACGGCTCTTGCCCAGGAAGGACCGCTCGCGAACATCTCGACCGTCACGGCCGACATGCTGCTCAACCCGTCGGACAATGACTGGCTGATGTGGCGGCGCACCTACAATGGCTGGGGTTACAGCCCGCTCGACCAGATCAACCAGGACAACGTTGCGGACCTTCGGCTCGAATGGTCGTGGGGCATGTCGCCCGGCGGCACGCAGCAGACCCCGCTGGTCCATGACGGCGTCATGTTCCTGCAGAACTCCGACCACACGATCCAGGCGCTCGATGCAACCAATGGCGACCTGCTCTGGGAATACGAGCACGAGCTGCCCGAAGGGGTGAATCCCGCCGGCGAGCGCTCCATGGCGATCTGGGGCGACACCCTGATCGTCGCGACACGCGACAATCACGTCCTCGCGATCAACTTCCGGACCGGCGAACTGGTTTGGGATACGGTCCTCGCCGACTACACGATGCGCTACTCCAACTCATCAGGTCCGATCGTCGCCAACGGCGTCGTCGTCCAGGGCACGACCGGGTGCGGCCAGGCTCAGCCCGGCGGCTGCTTCTTCACCGGCCTCGACGTGACCACCGGCGAGCAACTGTGGCGGGTCAACACCATCGCCCAGGGCGATGATCCGAACACCAACACCTGGAACGGCGTTCCGGTCGAGAGCCGCTTCGGCGGTTCGGCCTGGATCCCCGGCTCGTTCGACCCGGCGCAGAACCTCATCTTCGCCGGCGTCGGTCAGGTCTATCCGTGGAACGTGGAAATGGCCGGCCTCACGCCCCGGAGCACGGACCCGAACCTCAGCAACGAGGCGCTGTACACCAACTCGACGCTCGCCATCAACGTGACCACCGGTGAGCTGGAGTGGTACCATCAGTACCTTCCGACCGACTCCCTCGACCTCGACTACGTCTACGAGCGCCTTCTCATCGACGACCTGATGGTCGACGGCGAGGCACGCGACGTGGTCGTGACCACCGGCAAGCTCGGCATCATCGAGGCCCTCGACCGGGTCACCGGCGAGTGGCTGTGGGGCGTCGAGACCGTGCCGCAGAACGTGGTGCTGGCCTGGGATCCGGAAACCGGCGTGAAGGAGATCAATCCGGAAGTCATTCCGGTGATCGGCCAGACCACCTTCAACTGCCCGGCCGACCCGGGCGGCAGGGCGTGGCAGGCCACCGCCTACAGCCCGCGGACCGGCATCCTCTATCTGCCGACCGCGGAATACTGCTCGAACACCACGGTGCAGCCGCTCGATCCGGGCCAGGCCTACACCGGCGGCGGACGGCAGACCTACTCGCGCGTGCCGGTGCCCAACAGCGACGGCAATATCGGTCAGGTCCGCGCGGTCAACCTCACCGACCAGACCGAGGTCTGGCAGTACCGGCAGCGTGCTCCGGTGACCACCTCGACGCTGCCGACCGGCGGCGGGCTGGTGTTCGTCGGCACTCTCGACCGGCGCCTGCTCGCCTTCAACGACGAGACCGGCGACCTGCTCTGGGAGAGCCCGCGCCTCATCAACGCGCTGGAATCCTTCCCGATCACCTACGCGGTTGACGGCCGGCAGTATGTTGCAGTCGGCGCGAGCTTCGGCAACGGCCTCGGCCGCCTGATCTCGCTGACCCCGGAAGTGCGGCGTCCGGCGGCCAACCCGGTCGCCATGTTCGTCTTCGCGCTGCCGGAATAGTCGTCGGCCAGCGTATCGCAACCCTGCCGAGCGGATCCCAAAGGTCCGCTCGGCTCCTTTCTTCGAGGTTCCGATCTTGCCCGCTCGTTTGGCGTTTCCGCGTACGGCCGGTCTCCTCCTGGCGTTGCTGCTGGCGATCCTTGCCGCGCTCCTGCCGGGACCGGTTCGGGCTCAGGAGCCGGAATTCTTCGACGTGCCGTGGGCCTATGGCCAGTGGACCTATGGCCGGCCGATGGACCTGTCGCAGCTTCGCTACTGCGTCGACCGGCGCGATCCCGACTGGGAAGTAGCCGCAGCGATCGCCGACACCATCGCGCGGGGCCTCCTGCTCGAGCCGCAGCGCTACGTCGTCGAGACCGCGATCACCGCGACCGACGACATCACGTATATCTACGATATCATGCTGCAGCACTGTGACATCCACATGGGGTTCAAGCTGATCCCCGAAGGTTACGAGGCCTGGGTCACGCTGAGTGCGGCGTACTACGACAGCCAGTACGTTTACGTCTCCGCCGACCCGAACGTCCGACGGCTCACCGACGTGCCGCGCGCGCGGCCAATCGGCGCCACGATCGGATCGTCGGGACAACTCGGCCTTCTCTCGTATCTGAGGGTCCTGCCCGCAGCGGAGCGCTGGCCGATCTTCCCGATGGCCACGGACGACCTTGCACTGACGGCGCTGGTCAACGGCACCGTCGACGTCGCCCTCGTCTGGGCTCCGTCATTGTGGGCCAAGCAGCAGGCCGATCCGGCCTATGCCGGCCTCCACATCATCGACCAGAGCCCCATCCAGCCGACCCTCCTTGGCGTGGGCGCGCTGATGCTCGCCGACCAGACGTTCCTCCGCGCGGCGGTCGACGAGGCGATCGCCGCGTTGATCGCGGACGGAACGATCGGCGAGATCCTCGAATTCTACGCGTTCCCGGCGACGGCCGTGCCGTGAGGCGGGCAGGGTCGGGAAGCGCCGGTCCCCGGGCGATCCTCCTGCGGCGGACTCTGGAAGCCGCGGTCGGGGACTCCTAAAGGGTTCGAGGAGCTCTCTGCACGCACTCCCAATCTTCGTCCCCGGGCCTTTGACCCGGTGGCCTTGCGGCCGACCGCCAGACGCTCGCGGAGCGGAGTGATCGCCACTCGAACGGACCGCGAGGAGCTGGCCCCCCCGGCGCCCGCCGCGACGCTTTTTGGGCCACCGGGTCGAGGCCGGTGGTGGGGTGAGCGCGGCGAGCACCGCCAGCCCCATGTGGCCGCAGCCAGGCATTTTCGTCTCGAGCCAACCGGACGATATCCCCACACGGCGAACGGCGCCCGGAGTTGTGTGATCCGGTAGCTGCGCTCGGGCCGACGACGACGCCGGAAAGAGAAGAGCCGCGCGGGGCATGGTGCTCCGGCGCGGCTCTCGACGGTCTTACGGGCTGCAGGCCGCATTCGGCCGCAAGAAAGCCCGTCGTAGTCTGATCAGTGCGTCATGATCAGCGTGCTGAGGGCCTCGACATCGTCCGGCAGCTCCTCGGTCCCGGCGGGGAAGCCGTTCTGCTCCAGGATGTAGGCGACGAGGTCGGCGTACACGGACGCCTGAAGGCGCCCCGGATTGTCCGGCGGCATCGCGGTGCTGGTGAACAGGAACAGGGCCGCGGCCGAGGCACCGTTCAGGTACTTCTCTTCGAACGCGAGGCCCTTGAGCGGCGGCCCGCCGATCAGCCCGCCGGTGAGGGTCTCGCCGTGGCACTCCAGGCAATCGCGGGTGTATCGGCGCTCGCCCCGATCAGCCTGCTCGGCCGTGAACATCACCGGGGTTCCGGCCGGCGCGGCGCCGGCGTCCGCTGCCGGGCCGCCTTCGCCGCCGAGCGTCGCCAGATAGGCAATGAGATTGACGCGGGTGGGCTCGTCCGCGATGCCGCCAAACGGCATCGTCGTTCCCGGGATCGCCGCCTGCGGCGAGGTGAGGAACTCGTTGAGGAAATCAACCGTCCACGTGCCGCCAGCGGCACCCACCGCCGCCATCGCAGGCGAGTAGGAGAAGCCGCTTACCGAGGCCACCGGCCGATCGACGATGCCGAAGAGGTTGGGGCCGAACATCGTCGCTCCACCCTCGTCGAACGTATGACAGCCCGCGCACTGGAGCGAGGCCGTCTGACCGGCGGCCACGTCGCCGGCGGCGACCAGGGCAGCGAAGGCCGAGGCTTCCGCAGCCGGAGCGTCCGCAGCCGGAGGCGGCGCCTGGGCAAGCAGCACACCATGCGGCGCAACCGTTCCGACCGCCGGAAGACCCGCGAGCGGCGCCGTTTCGGCGCCCGGTGACGACGCCGCCAGGCTCCAGACCCCGGCGGCAAGGCCGACGGTCAGCACGACGCGCGCTCCGTGTTGACGAATATTGGGGTTCACTACCTTCCCTCTCTGCTGGTGCTTTGGCGAAGCTAAAGGGACGGACTCGGACGTTCAAGGGAATGGCTCGATTTTTGAACCTGGGGAAAGCTTGTGCTTGCGGCCGCGATCGAAAGGGAACGGGGGTCCAGGGCGGCGCGTCGCATTCCGGTGCAAGGCGACCGGGCAGCGCCGTTCCGATCACCCGGCGGGAGAGAGGTCGATCCGGATCCGACGCACTTTGCGGCAATCGCCGCCTGCGTCCGCAACGGCCCGGTAACGCATTTGGGATCGTGACAGAGGGACGCGAAGCGGCGATCAGTAAGGTTCTTGACGGCGAGTCAGAGGGAGGGAAGATTACCTGACTATACGCCTCAACTTTAGCCGCCGCGCTGCGCTGGCTCGGGCCCACATTCTGTGCTGGATCGTCGTCCATGTCGGGCGCGTAGGGAGTTCCAGATGACGATCTCTGATGCTTCCGCATCGGCGACGGTCGCTCCGATCGTCGAAGTATCAGGCCTCAGCAAGCGGTTCGGGCGAACGCTGGCGCTGGACGGGCTCGACCTCGCCATCAACCGGAACGAGATGTTCGCGCTCCTGGGGCCAAACGGCGCCGGCAAGACGACGCTGATCCACATCCTCTGCACGCTGCTGCGCCCGGATTCGGGCACGGCCCGCATCGCCGGCTTCGACGTGGTGCGGCAGCCGCTGCGGGCCCGCCGGCACATCGGCATCGTCTTCCAGGAACCGAGCCTCGACGGCCGCCTCACCGTCGAGGAAAACCTCAACTTCCATGGCCTCGTCCACCGCGTCCCGTGGCGATTGCGGCGCCGGCGGATCACCGAGATGCTCGAGCTGGTCGAGCTCTCCGACACCCGCCACCGGCTGGTCCGGACGCTGTCGGTCGGCATGAAGCGCCGCGTCGAGATCGCGCGCGCCCTCGTCCACGATGCGGAGATGGTGATCTTCGACGAGCCCACAGTGGGCCTCGACGCTCAGTCCCGCGAGCGCATCTGGGCATATCTCCGCAAACTCAGGGCGGAGCGCGGGATCACCCTCGTCGTGACGACGCACTACATCGACGAGGTCGAAAGCTGCGACCGCGTCTGCATCCTCGATCACGGCAAGGTCCTGGCGCTCGACACGCCCGAAGCCCTCCGCGCCCGGTTCGGCATCGAGCAGGTCCGGGTCACGCCGCGATCCGCCGCGAGCAGCCAGGCCATCGCGGCCCAGTATCCGGGAGCGCTGGTCGAGCCGGGCGGCGAGATCGTCATCCCCGGCGCTTCGGCGGACGTCGTCGACAGGGTGCGCGGCAATTTCGGGACCGAGATCAGCGGCGTCGTCATCGAGCGGCCCAGCCTGCAGAGCGTGTTCCTGACCCTCACCGGCCGCGAGATCCGCGAGGAGCCGGAGGCGCCGGCGGTCGTCGCCCGGCCCAACAGCCGGACCGGCGAGCCCGTGAACTAGAGCATGATCCGGAAAAGTGGGCGCCGGTTTCCGGGCAGGACCATGCTCCACCAGGGAGCTGTGGCGGGATTGCGGTTCATGACCGCAACCCGCCATGGCCGGCGATGACCGGCATGCTCGGAGCAGTCGGGGGGATCTACGCGATCTGGCTGCGCGAGATGAAGCGCGCCCTCCGTGACCGCGGCCAGATCATCGGCAGCCTCTCGCGCCCCCTGGTGTGGGTGCTCATCCTCGGCTTCGGACTGAATCCCTACTTCCAGGCCCAGGTGTTCAGCGACGTCCGCTTCGTCGTGCCCTACACCTATCTCCAGTTCCTGTTCCCCGCGGTGATCGTCCTCAACATCATGTACACGGGCGTCCAGTCCGCCGTGTCCATGATCTGGGACCGCGAGTTCGGGCTCCTCCGCGAGGTGCTGACCTCCCCGATGCCGCGGAGCCACATCCTGTTCGGCAAGATCCTCGGCGGGGCCACGGTTGCCTTCGCCCATGGCTGCCTGGTTCTCCTCATCGCCCAGTTCACCGACGTCTCGCTCCGGCTGACCGATCTCTTCCTCGGCATCGCCCTGATGTTCGTGCTGGCCTTCGGCGTGACCTGCGTCGGAGCGGTGATCGCCAACAGCGTCCGGAGCTTCGAAGGCTTCGGCGTGTTCTCGAACCTCGTCATCCTGCCGCTCTACTTCACCTCGAGCTCGATCTTCCCGCTCAATCCCGCCCTCAGCGGCGCCCAGACCCAGCTCGTCTATCCGGAGTGGCTCGTCGCCGTCGTCACCTACAATCCGGTGACCTATGCGGTGGATGCTCTCCGCGGCGTGTTCATCGGCTTCAATCAGTTCGACCCGGGGCTCGGACCGATCATCATTGTTGCCCTTGCCGTCATCGGCTTCGCAGTCGCCCTCGTCGGATTTGGCAGGCAGTCGTGACGGACCAATCGGCGCCATCGGTCAGGCATCCACCGCTCGCGCGGAGGGCCCATGTTTGATCTGAGCGGCCAGGAGGTCCTCTTCCGCATCGGCTCGGCGCTTCTCATCACCGCGACCCACGCCTACGCGCTGGCCGTCATCGCGGCATGGATGGGCGATCCCGGTCCGGGCTATGACGAGCGGCGGACGCTCAACCCGCTGCAGCACGTCCAGCCGCTCGGCTTCCTCTCGATCATCCTGTTCCGGGTCGGCTGGGTGAAGCCGATGGCGATCGACCCGAAGCTCCTTCGCGGCGGCAAGGCCGGTCTCTTCGTCATCGTTCTCGGCGCCCTCGCCGTCACGCTCGTCATCGCCTTCGCGCTGTTGGCGCTCCGTGCGTGGGTGTTGACGACGTTCGCCGGCGCGAGCGCGGCGCAGAGCGCGGTGCTGTGGTTCGAGAACGTCGCGATCGTGTCCGCCGGCTTCGCCGTCTTCAACCTCATCCCGATTCCGCCGTTCACCGCGGGGCTCCTCCTCGCCGGCTACGCGCCGCGGCTCCATGGACTGCTGACGCGGCGCATCGTGATACCGGCGCTCGTGTTCACGGTGGCGCTGTTCGCCGCCGACGCCGCCGACATGGTCGACCCTGCAGTGCGGGCCATCGCGAGATGGTTCTACCGATGACCATCGCGAGCCAGCACGACGGCAGCCTCGCGCCACGCCCCGGCGGCACGGCGCCGGCTTCCACCGCACCTGACAGCCGCAAGGAAGACGGACGCGGCTGGGGCATGCTTGGCGGGCTCTACGGCATCTGGCTGCGCGAGGTGAAGCGCGCGCTGCGCGACCGCGGGCAGCTCGTCGGCGGCGTGAGCAGGCCGCTCCTCTACATCCTGATCATGGGGATCGGCCTCAATCCGTATTTCCGGGCCGAGACCTACGGCGAGGTCCGCTTCGTCGTCCCCTACACCTATCTCCAGTTCATCTTCGCCGGCGTCATCGTCCTCAACATCATGTACACCTCCGTCCAGGCGGCGGTTTCGGTGATCTGGGATCGCGAGTTCGGCTTCCTCCGCGAGGTGCTTGTCGCGCCTCTGCCGCGCTCCCTTGTCCTCCTCGGCAAGGTGCTCGGCGGCGCCACCGTCGCGATGGTGCACGGCTCGATCGTCCTTCTCTTCGCCCGGTTCGCCGACGTCGATGTCTTCGCCGCCGACCTTCTGCCGGCGCTGGGCATCATGTTCCTCCTCGCCTTCGCCCTCACCTCGATCGGCGTCGTCATCGCCAACCAGGTCCGCTCCTTCGAAGGCTTCGGAGTCTTTTCGAATGCGGTGATCCTGCCCCTCTTCTTCACCTCGAGCGCGGTGTTCCCGCTCGACCCGTCACTGACCCAGGCCCAGCTCGTGGCGCTCTATCCCGAATGGCTGGTGACGTTCGTCTATGCCAATCCGCTGACCTATGCCGTCGACGCGCTCCGCGGCCACCTCATCCACTTCAACCAGTTCGATCCATCGGCCGGCCCGGTGATCCTCGCGATCCTCTCGGTGGTGAGCTTCCTCCTCGCGCTGCGGGGGTTCCGCCGTGGCTAGGTGGCGCGGCGCGGTCCCGAGGGACCTGGTGAGCGCCCTCGTGATCGCGGGCCTCGTCGGCGCGGTCTATCTGCTGCCGCCCGACACGTCCCTCGCCCTCATTCGCGAGAGCGGCGTGTTGCGGACGTGCGTTCCGCCCGACTATCCGCCGCTCGTGCAGAACGACCCCGCCGCGCCGGGCTACGACGTCGAGCTGCTGACCGAGATCGGCCGGCGCCTTGATCTTCGCGTGAGCTTTGTCGGCAACGCGGCGATGGTCCGCGACTTCAATCCGCGGAGCTGGGGCATCACCCGCGCGCAATGTCAGGTTCTCGCCGGCGTTGTCGTATCGCCGACGACGCTGTCCTTTCTCGATGCGTCGCCGCCCTATCTTGAGACCGGCTGGGCGATCCTGTCGCCAGCACCGCTCGAGACGCTGTCGGGCCAGACCATCGGCGTCTATGCCGGTCTCTCCGGGCTCGACCGCCTCGGCCTCAGCGCTTTCCTCCGCGGCGCGGGGGCGAGCGCGTCGATCGTCACCTCCCCCGCCGCCCTCCTCGCCGGCATCGCCGAGGGGCGGTTCACGGCGGGCATCGCCGAGGCTCTGACGGCGCAGACAATGGGGCGCACCGAGGATTGGACCGTCGCCTGGATACCCGAGGGACCGCTCCGCTACGCCCTGGCGCTGGGCTTGTGGAAAGGCGATCTCACGCTGAAGCGCGCCGTCACGGCCGTGCTCGAGGACCTGCGCGAAGAAGGATTTCTGGACGGCCTGGCGGAGAAGTACGGGATTGCCGATATCGAAGAGCTTGAGCTGAGCGGACCGGTATGAGGCGCGATCCGATTTCGGAGGCCGGAACGGCGGGGCGCCCCTGGCCGGCGCCTCGGCCCCGGTCAGCCACTTGATCGGAAGGCGCTTCTCGACCCCCGAGACTCTCCATTGGCCGCTCGTTTGATTCGGCTTCGTCTGCTCGACTGCATCGAGCCGGCGATGGCGCTCCCTAGGGGATTCGAACCCCTGTTTTCGCCGTGAGAGGGCGACGTCCTGGGCCTCTAGACGAAGGGAGCGTGAGGCCTTGCGAGAGGCCGCGATATAGACCGCGCCCTACCCTTTGACAAGCAAGCGTCACGGGTTCGCAGGCCTGATGAGATGCCGCATCCCTGGGGCCGCGTCGGCCCTGTCCGATCGAACAACTCCACATAGAAACACGGGGCGGCCATCATCCTGCTGCACTTGTGGCACCCCGTAGCGTCACGTGCCCGACTCAGGTGTGAAGCGACGACGGGGTACGCGAGTGTCGGAGATCATGTCGCCTGCCCCCGCATTTCTGCGGGGATGGGCGGAACTACGGGGGTGGGCCATTGTCCTGCCGCGGAAAGACGGAGACTGCCCACCTTGAGCGTTGGTCCGACTGGGGCTGAGCCCCGCCTGACGGGAATTGAGATCCTCGGCGAGGCCCGATGGGGAACGCATCTATGCGCCCTTTTCGGGACCAAGACCGATCTTCTGGAGATCTGCGCCGCCTATTTCGCGGCCGGGCTTGCGGCGAACGAAGCCTGCGTGTGGGCGCTCCCACAGCAGGTCAGCGCCGCGGAGGCCATAGACGCCCTCGGCGGCGCCGATGTCATCGGCTCGGCGATCGACCGCGGCGGATTCGAGTTCGTCACCGGCCGCGACTGGTACCTCCGTGGCGACGAAGACGATTCGCTCCGGATCTCAGGGGCATGGCAGCAGAAGCTCGACGCGGCCCTCGATCGCGGCTTCGAGGGGCTCCGGATCAGCGGCCATGCCTACTGGATGCGCGGCCATCACTGGCAGGACCTCGCCGGCTACGAGGCAGAGCTCGACCGCTCCTTTGCCGGACGGCGCATGCTGACGCTCTGCACCTACGCCATCGGCGAGGCCCGCGCGGCCGATGTCTTCGACCTTGCCCGGGCCCACCAATACGCGCTCGGCCGCCGGCGCGGCGAATGGGAGCTTCTGGGCACCCCGGAACTCCGGACCGGCCGCTACACGCAGGGCCCGTCGATCGACATCATGACCAAACCGTTCCCGGCAGAACGGCGTCTGACGCCGCGCGAACGCGTGGTGCTGAAGGAGATCGTGCGGGGTGCATCCAGCAAGGAAGCCGCCCGCATCCTCGGCATCAGCCCGCGGACGATCGAGTTCCACCGCTCCAACATCATGACCAAGCTCGGCGTCCGGACCACGGTCGACCTCGTCCGCACGGTCCTTTCGGAAGAGGGTTAGACGCGGCAGGCGCGAAGCTTGCCCCGTTCGGGAAGGGAGCGGCCAGCACGCGGGCAATACCCCGCTGCCGCCGTCCCCCCACCGAAGCTTGTTCCTTTCAGTCGCAACCTTCGACCAACTCCGCTTGGACCTCCCCCTGGTGGGGAGGTCGAACAAGCGAAGCTCGTTCGGGTGGGGGGCTGGGCTCTGCAGTCCGCGACGCCCACCACGCTCCGCGTGACAGGCCAGCTACTCCGCCGCCACCCGGAACTGGCCGGTCACCGCCATCGTGGTGGTGTCGACCAGGACCATCACGGTGTCGGCGCCGTCGCGGAAGCCGAGCACCATGCGGTCGCCGTCGAGCGTGGTCGAGATCAGCTCTGCGGTGGCGGGCAGGCCGACCTCGGTTGCCGTCACCTCGCCAATGACGAACGGCGCGCCGTTGGCCGCAGCCGGTTCCTCATTCCTGTCGGCGATGAAAAAGCGGTAGACGATCGCCAACAGTACCGCCGTGATGCCGATGACGAGCGTCAGCCCGCCGATCAGCATCAGCCGCCGCAGCCGCGCCTGGACGCGCGCCAGCACCGGATCGAGCGGCGGTTCTTCATCATCGAGGGGATTGACGGACATATGGTCGCCGGCCGGGACGGAGAGGTGCGGGAAGTGACGGTGGCGGACGAGCGCGCCGGCACGCGGCTCGATGCGTTCCTGCCGGCCGCGATCGACGGCCTCAGCCGGATGCGCGCCAAGGCGCTGATCCTTGGCGGCCATGTCGCGATCGGCGGCGCGACCGTAAGCGAGGCCAAAAGGCCGGTCAACGCGGGAGAAACCGTCCGCGTCGTCCTGCCGCCGCCCGAGCCCGCCACGCCCGCGGGGGAAGCGATCGCGCTCGACGTCGTGTACGAGGACGACGACCTTCTCGTCATCGACAAGCCCGCGGGCCTTGTGGTCCACCCTGCCCCCGGCCATTCCGGCGGAACCTTGGTGAACGCGCTGATCGCCCATGCCGGGGAGAGCCTTTCCGGCATCGGCGGCGTCCGCCGGCCCGGGATCGTGCATCGGCTCGACAAAGATACCACGGGGCTTCTCGTCGTCGCCAAGAATGACCGCGCCCATCGCGGGCTTGCCGCGCAGTTCGCCGACCATGGCCGCGAGGGACCGCTGGTGCGCGGCTACAAAGCGATCGTCTGGGGCGTGCCGACGCCGCGATCGGGAACCGTCGAGGCGGCGATTGGGCGCTCGACCCGGAACCGGAAGAAGATGGCGGTCGTCAAGGAAGGCGCCGGGCGGGAGGCGATCACCCATTACGAGGTGGAGGAGATTTTCGGCCCGAGGACCGCCCCCACGGCCGCCCTCCTGTCGCTGGAGCTCGAGACCGGACGCACCCACCAGATCCGCGTGCACCTCGCTGCGATCGGCCACCCGCTGATCGGCGATGCCGACTACGGGGCGGGCATGAACACCAAGGCCGCGAAACTGCCGGAGCCAGCCCAGGGCATCGTCCGCGGCTTCCGCAGGCAGGCGCTGCATGCATGGCTGCTCGGCTTCGAGCATCCCGTCAGCGGAGAAGAGCTCCGTTTCGAGGCCGATCTGCCGGCCGACATGGCAGCGCTGCTGGACTCGCTGCGGCGCCTCTGATATCAGCGCCCCCCTTCGCTTTCAGGCCGCTTTAAATCTTGAACTGCCCTCCCCGCATACCCATTTAGGCCTAACCTAGTGGGAGTTGGGTGGGGGGCGACTTGCAGAAAATCCCGGGAATGCACGAGCTTGCGTCCGTTTGACCGGACTGTGAGCCGCGCTCCCGCCTGAATCGTGCAACACTAGTTCAATCGGACTGTGAACCCGCGGGGTCCTCGCGGCGTTGTCACAGTGTCAATATGAGGTGCCAACATGGCCTCAGCAACACTTCCGGCGATCGCCGCAGGCGAATCGGGACTGACGCGGTATCTCGAAGAGATTCGCCGTTTCCCGATGCTGCAGCCGCAGGAAGAATACATGCTCGCCAAGCGCTATCGGGAGCATGAAGACAGGGACGCTGCGCACCGGCTCGTGACCAGCCATCTTCGTCTCGTGGCGAAGATTGCCATGGGCTATCGCGGCTATGGCTTGCCGATCGGCGAAGTCATCTCGGAGGGCAATGTCGGCCTCATGCAGGCGGTAAAGCGCTTCGAGCCCGAGCGCGGATTCCGCCTTGCGACCTACGCGATGTGGTGGATCAAGGCCGCCATCCAGGAGTACATCCTGCGCTCCTGGAGCCTCGTGAAGATGGGGACGACCGCGAACCAGAAGCGGCTGTTCTTCAACCTCCGCAAGGTGAAGGGGCAGATCCAGGCGCTGGACGAGGGCGACCTCAAGCCGGAGCAGGTGCATGAGATCGCGACCCGCCTCGGGGTGACCGAGGAAGAGGTCGTGATGATGAACCGCCGGCTCGGCGGCGACACCTCGCTCAACGCCCCGATCCGCGCCGAATCGGAGTCCGGTGAGTGGCAGGATTGGCTGGTCGACGATTCGGAGACCCAGGAGGCCGTCCTCCTCAATCGTGAGGAGTCCTCCAACCGTCATGCTCTGCTTCGTGACGCGATGGGGGTCCTGAACGACCGCGAGCGCCGCATCTTCGAGGCGCGCCGCCTCGCCGAGGAGCCGATCACGCTCGAGGAGCTGTCCGGCGAGTTCGGCGTGTCCCGTGAGCGCGTCCGCCAGATCGAGGTCCGGGCCTTCGAGAAGGTCCAGGACGCGGTCAAGAAGGGGGCTCGCGCCCTCGAGCGGCAGGGGCTCGAGGCCCTGCCCGCCTAAGCTCTTTCAAACGTTCCCGGTTTCGGGGCGTCGCACGCGAGTGCGGCGCCCTTCTTGTTGCGCGCCCGGTGATGTGGCGATTCCCGGAATCCTCCTTCGTGCGGTAACGGGTGGTCTCCATCCCGCCGCCCCGGCATGCTGTCCTGAGTTCGGTCGGCCCGGAGGTCGGTCGTGGAGCCGCGATGCCCGAGGAACATCCCGCCATCGAAATCCGCCCGGTCGGCCCCCAGGCCTGGCCGGACTTCGAGGCGCTGTTCGAAGCGCCGGGCGGGCCGAAATATTGCTGGTGCATGGCGTGGCGGAAGACGCGCGAGGAAACGCGGGAATTGTGGGCCATCGCCGCCGCCGAGAAGGCAGCAGGCAGGCCATCGCCCGGTCGGGCGGCCCGAAAGGCGGCAATGAAAGGCCGCATCACCGGCGGGGTCCCGGTAGGGCTTCTCGCCTATGACGGCGACGAGCCGGTCGCCTGGTGCTCGGTCGCGCCGCGGCCCACCTTCCGCGGACTGGGCGGGCCGACGGACCATGTCGACGCGCCGAACAAGGTGTGGTCCATCGCCTGCTTCTACGTGAAGCGCCGCCGGCGGGGCGAAGGGATCGCCGGGGAGCTCGTCGAAGCCGCGTGCGACTACGCGGCGAAGAGCGGCGCGAAGGTGATCGAGGCCTATCCGGTCCAGCCGGGTTCACCGAGCTACCGCTTCATGGGCTTCGTGCCGATGTTCGAAGCCCACGGCTTCGCGGCGGTGGCGACGGCAGGCAACCGGCGAACGGTGATGCGGAAGGAAGTCGGCGAATAGCGAATAGGGAGTAGCGAATAGAAGGACTATCGCTACTCGCTACGTCTCAATTCCCCCATGCCGCAAGCGCCTGCGTCATGGCCTCGCGGCCGTCGGTGCCCTTGTTGAAGGTGATGATCGCCTGCTGGCCGTCGGCATAGGTGAAGCCGAGGTCGAACCAGTCCTGCCGGAGCTGCGACATGTTCTGGCGTTCGCTCTCGGCAGCGAGCTCGAACAGGAAGTAGTCCGGCGGCAGCGACTGCGACGCCGCCACGATCGGCGTGCCGATGGCGTCCTCCGAGCTCTTGGCGGCGAGTTGGGCAACCTCGCGGATGCCCCCGCCCGGGAAGTCCGGCGGGACCACGACCACGACTTCGATGGTGTGGCTGATCTGGGTCGCAGCCTCGGGGGCCCGCTCGATGCTGAGCTGAACCGTGAGGCCGCGCTCCGGCACATTGATGACGGCATCGAGCCGCGGGCCGTTCGGCCCGTCCGGCACGAACGCCCAGTCGATCGTGCCCTCGAAGGCGGGAAGATCGCCGTCGCCGACCCGCTCGTAGAGGATCGCCTGCGTCGGAAGGATTTCGGCGGGGGCCGGAGCCGCCGCAGCACCCGCATTGGGCGGCCCGACCCCCGCGTCGACGGGCTGGGGTCCGACGATCCGGACGTCGGTGGGCGGCGCCGCGCCGCCACCCTCGACGGGCGTGGCGGCGCCGCCGGCATCCACGGTC
Source organism: Bauldia sp. (assembly GCA_050184415.1). Classification (GTDB taxonomy): domain Bacteria; phylum Pseudomonadota; class Alphaproteobacteria; order Rhizobiales; family Kaistiaceae; genus JADLGL01. The sequence goes on along the minus strand of JBFXAJ010000013.1, from coordinate 13,582 downwards.
GCCGCGGCGGGATCGGTCGCCGGCTCGCCGCCGTCGGTGAGGGAGGCGAAGAAGTCCTGCAGCTCCTCGCGATAGGCATAGGCCGCATATCCCGCCGCGCCGATCACGAGGAGGATCAGCACCAAGAGGAGCAGGCGCGACAGGACCGAGCGCTGCGGCCGCTGCCGCTCCGCCTGCCTCTCGGCCCTGCGTTCGGCGCGCGAGAGACGGCGCCCACGCCTGCCCTCGCCGGTCGCGGCGTCATCATTGAAGGCGGCGGCGGTCGCGCGCTCGTCCCAATTGGCGCCGCGCGCCTGGGGCGCTGCGGGCCGCGGAGCGGCGCGCATTGCGGGGCGGGGTTGCCCCGCCGATGTCGGCGGCAGCGGGGTTGGGGAAACGACCGTGAAGGCCTCGTCGTCCGCGGCCTCGGCGGGTACGGCGCGCAAACGGACTTCGGCGGGCGTCGGCGGCGCCGGCGCCCGCGGCGCGACCGGCTCGACACGCACCGGCTCCGGTGCAACGCGGACGGCCTCGACGACGGGAGCAGCGGCCCGCGGCGGCGGAGGCGGGACGCCCCGGGGCGGCTCGGGCGCCCGGGTGGTTTCGGCGGCTCTCGGCGCGGCAGGCGGCGGATCGCCGATCGGGCCGAGGGCTTCCTCCATCGCGCGCGCCGCGCTTCGCGATATCTCGGCCTCGGTTGCCGTCGCCTGTGGCGGGGCGGCGGCCTCGCGCTCGATCTTGCGGATCGCTTCCTCGAGCTCGAGGCGCTGCTTGGAGATCTCGGCCGCCGAGAGCGGCGGGCTGATCCCCTTCAGCTGCTGGATCAGGGCGTTGCGCGCCTTGGCGTAGATGTCTCGTCTGGCGGTTTCGGTGCTTGGCTGAAGCCGACCCACAGCCCGTGCCAACAGCGCGTAGTATTCCGCCATCTCACCACCAAACTTACGCGGCCCCGCCGCAGCCCATTCTCAACGCCCGGCGAACGGGTCCTCGACCAAAATAGTATCGTCCCGTTCCGGGCTTGTCGAAAGGAGCGCGACTGGCGCTTCGATCAGTTCCTCGACGTGGCGCACATATTTGACGGCCTCGGCCGGGAGGTCCTTCCACGACCGCGCGCCGCGGGTCGTCTCCCGCCAGCCCGGCATGGTCTCATACACCGCCTCGACCCGCGCCTGCGCGGTGGGCGACGAAGGAAAATGGTCGAGATCCTGGCCGTCGAGGCGGTAGCCGATGCAGATCTTGATCTCGTCGAGGCCGTCCAGGACGTCGAGCTTGGTGAGCGCGATACCGTCGATGCCGCCGACCCGCACCATCTGCCGCACCAGCACAGCGTCGAACCAGCCGCAGCGCCGCTTCCGTCCGGTGACCGTCCCGAACTCGTTGCCGCGCGTGCCGAGGAACTCGCCGATCTCGTTCTTCTGCTCGGTCGGAAAGGGCCCTTCGCCGACACGGGTCGTATAGGCCTTGGTGATACCGAGCACGTAGCCGACGGAGCTCGCGCCGATGCCGGTGCCGGCGGCCGCCTGACCCGCGACGGTGTTGGACGAAGTCACGAAGGGATAGGTACCGTGATCGATGTCGAGCAGCGCCCCTTGCGCGCCCTCGAACAGGATGCGCTTTCCCGCCTTGCGCTCGCGGTCGAGGAGGCGCCAGACCGGTTCCATGAAGGGAACCAGTTGCGGTGCGACGCTGGCAAGCTCGTCATAGATCGACTGCGGATCGATCTCGGGCTGCCCGAGGCCGCGGCGGAGCGGATTGTGATGGGCGAGGAGCCGGTCGATCTTCGCCGGCAGCGCGTCGAGCTCGGCGAGGTCGACGAGGCGGATGGCGCGGCGCCCGACCTTGTCCTCATAGGTCGGGCCGATCCCGCGCCGCGTCGTGCCGATCGCGGTGCCGGTCGCGGCCGCGGCGTTCTCTCTCAGGCCGTCGAGGTCGCGATGCAGCGACAGAATCAGCGGCGCGTTCTCGGCGATGCGGAGGTTTTCGGGCGTCACCTCGACACCCTGCTCGCGAAGCCGGCCGATCTCGGCGATGAGGGCGTGCGGATCGACCACCACGCCATTCCCGATCACCGACATCTTGCCACCGCGGACGACGCCGGACGGCAACAGGCTCAGCTTGAAGCTCTGGTTGCCGACGACGAGCGTGTGGCCGGCATTGTGGCCGCCCTGGAAGCGGACCACGACCTCGGCGCGCTCCGACAGCCAGTCGACGATCTTCCCCTTGCCTTCGTCGCCCCATTGCGATCCGACGACGACGACGTTCGGCATTTCTTCCTGACCTGCCCGCAGTTCCGGCGACCGACCCACGGGCGCGACGGCGTGTGTACAACACGGCCGGGCGGATGGGCAAAGCGGAAATTCCGGTCGGCTCGGTGCCGGTCGACTCCCTCCCGTCCGGGGCCAACGCTATGCGCTCGCAACGGTCTCCTCCCTCTCCCCGCCGGGGCGGGGAGAGGGAGGAGTGACAGGCTTGCCCCAAGCTCCAAGCTGTGGCCTGCCCCTCATTTGGCGCTTCGCGCCACCCGGGTCGAGCCGGAGAGGCTCTTCTCCCCGCTTTGCAGGGCGAAGGAAGAGCCGACTATTCCAGCCCGTAGATGGTGAGATCGGCTGGCCAGGTCACGAGATAGGCGTTGTCGATCTCGCGGGTCTCGCCCGGTGCGTACTCGTAGGTCCAGCCGAGGACGCCGCGGCGGCCGTCGACGTCGGTCTCGGTCGGCTCGGTGGTCGTGTCGAGCTGCTCGACGGTGATGCGCTCGTCCTCCGACACCGGAACGCGGTCATAGACCGTGATCTCGATCGCCCGGTCGTGGAGGTTCTCGACCGTCAGCCGGTAGAGGCGCTCGTCGGTCGACATGCGGGTCAGGAGCCCGCGCTCGCCGGTCTCGCGATCCTCGAGGCTGAAGGCCACCCGGACGAGATCGTCGGCGCCGAATCCGAGCGTGACCTCGGACCCCGCGGAGGAGAAGGCGAGGTTCCCTGCCCCGACATAGCTGCCGTCGCGGAAGAGGTTGACCCGGCCGGCGAGGATCGGCGCGCCCGAATCGAGAGTGAACGCCGCCGTCAGGAACGCCTGCTCGGACAACCGTGGGGTGGCTTCGACAAACATCCGCGCGGACGCGGCGTCGGTGGCCAAGCGGACGGAGCGTGTGCCGCCGCCGCTCGTCACCGACACCGGCCCATCGATGATGAAATTGGCCCGGAAGTCGCCGAAGTCAGCGACAGCCTGCGCTTCCTCGGCACGAACGCCGCCGACCGCATCGGCAGCGGCGCCGATCGCGGCGGGCATCGGAACGGGGGCGGCCATCGGCGCCCGCTCATAGGCGATCCGGTCATAGGCCTGGAGGATCGCTTCGAAGAGGGTCGGAGCCTCCGTGCCGCCGGTCGGCCGCGACGTCGACAGCGTCATGGCGACGTCGGTCCAGTCCTCGCCGGTCTGCTGGGTGATCTCGGCACGGCGAACCAGCTCGATCGCCGGTTCGGTCGTGGCGTCGCCAGTCGTGAGCGTGGCGTCATAGGCCGGCACCCAGCGGGCATTGCCGACCTGGTAGGTCGCCTGCAGTGTGCCGGTGACGGCCTCTTCGGTCGAGACTTCGACACGGATCTCGAGCGCCACCCGCGCGACCGGGAGCTCGGCGATCTCCGTCATGTAGCCCGCGACCTCCTCCTCGATATCGCGGATCTCCTGCTGCACCTGGCGAATGCCCGACAGCACCTGGTCGAGGCCCTGGCCGATCGTCTGCCAGGCCGTCGCCCATTGATCGATGCCGCCGCCGGCGCCGCCGAGCAGCTGGGCAAAGCCCGCGGGGCCCTGCGTGATGAGGTTCTGGATGAAGCTGCGCTGCGCATCGAGCGCAACAAGCTGGTCGTTCAGCGCGGCCTGCCGGTCGCGGGCGGCCTGGATGAGGTCGTTGATTCGCGCGCGATCGGGGTCCTCGTCGCCCTCCTTCTCCTGGACGGCCTCGACCGACCGGATGAGGACACCCGCCTCGCCGACCCCTTCGATCCGAATGGTGCTCGGATCTATGCCCGTCGTCACCCCGCCGATGACGAGAACGTTGACGCCGGCGCCGACGGTGAACGGCACCTCTCGGGTGACCGACGCACCCTGAGGATAGACGACGACCGAGCGGATCGGTGCCTCAACCTCGATGTCGGCCGCATAGACCGGCGCAGTCGCGACGAAGAAGCCCGCAAGGGCAGCCACGACGAAGTGCTTCATAGTTGGAAATATCCTCCGGAAATGAATACGCCCCGGCGTGCTTCTAGGGCGCGATTGTGACGCTGCAACGCCGCAACGGCGGTGCAACAATGGCGGCGGACCGGCGGCGCGGCGGCAAACCCTGCTTCGTCACCGCCCGGCAACGGTGTCGCGGGCGTGGTGCAGCCAGCCGAGAAGCTCCTCGTCGACGTCGTTGACGGAGGCGAGCAGCAGCTCGTTGCGGAACAGGCCGTCCTCGCCCATGCCGATCCGCCTGATCCGTCCATTGGCGATCACGTCAGCGCTCCGGATGTCGAGGAGCAGCCTGTCGCCGCGCGGCGCGCATTCCGCGAACATATCCCTGCCGGCTGCGAGCGCGACGCCACCCTCGCGCGGTTCCTCCGCAATCGGGCCGATCGGCCGCAGGGCGTCGACGAGCCGCTCGTAGATGCCGCGCACCGTGAAGCTCGACCCGGCGAAGACATCGTCGATCGAGAATGCGGGCTCGGCCTGATCCATCGCCCCAGCGTAGCCACACCGCGCTCCGGTTGCACGCCCCCTTGCGGTGCCGCGCAGTGCTGCTCAGCACAACCCGACGTTTCATTCGCAGGCACATTGGCGCGGTTCGTGGCGTCGAGCCGCGGGGGGAGAGCGTGAATGTTGCAGCGCCTTGGCGTTCTGGTGGCCTCAGGCCTCGCCGCTGCGCTGGCGGGTTGCGCAACCTCCGACTTTCGGCCGGCGATCGAGGAGTTCGCCCGGGCGACGGTGGGGGTCGAAGCCACCTACAATGCCGGCCAGGCCCAGATCGACACCATCCTCCTGGCCGAAGGCCTGGCGGATGCCATGGCCGGCCGGGACGTCGTCGCGCTGGACGGCGACTGCACGTTCGACGCGGCCCGCTGCCGGCTGATCCTCGGTGACGGTGGCCCGTTCACCGCCGGCGCCTTCGAGCACAACGTCCAACTCCTGATGTCGGAGCTTTCCGCGTACGCGACGGGGCTCCGCGCGATCGCCGCCGCCGCGAGCGGGGCGGAGGTCCAGGCATCCGTGAGCCGGATCAAGGCCCAGCTCGACGGCCTCGCGGGCAATGTCGACACGCTCGCCGGCCGGACGCCGGGCGCGCCTGGCTCCACCAAGGCCCGTTTCGCGGAAATCGCCGGCCCGCTCGGCAACCTCGCGGCGTTTGCGGTCGAGCGCCGGATCGAAGGGGTCAAGATCGCGGCGCTCAGGGACAGCACCGCGGCCATGGAAGTCGTCATCGACGACATGGTGCTGGTGCTCGATGCCCAGGCGGAGGCGCTTCGCACGGTCCAGGTCGCCCGCCTCAACCGAGCGTTCGAGAGCGCGTATGACGCCTATCTCGGCGCGCCGACCAACCGGCAAACGCTGGAGGCCCTCCGCGTCGCGGCCAACGCGCTCGACGCCGGCCTGCAGCGCCCGCGGACCCTGTTCACCGGCATCGCCGAAGCGCACCAGGCGCTCTACAACGCGCTCCGGCTTCGCGAGCTCGATTTCGACGAACTGTGGCCGATCCTCCAGCGCGTCTTCCACGAGACCGACCGCCTCGCGGCCATCGTCGAACAGATCACCGTCCTCTGAGACCCCGGAGAGACCCATGCCGGATCCGGCCACCGACGCCGTGCAGGCAACGATCGAAGCCCACAATGCAGCGATGCGATCGTTCGGCGAGCGGCAACGCGAGCTCGTCAGCCGGCGGACCCAGATCATCCTGATCCCGGGACCGATCACCCCGCCCCAGCGCGCGGAGATCGACGCCATCAAGGTGGCGATCGACGAGATCCTCGTCGCCGTCGAGGCCTACAACATCGATCTCCTGGCCTTCCTCGACAGCGCGGCGGGCGTCCGCCAGCTCGCCGAACGCGTCACGGAGGTCAACGCCGCGCTCAAGCGGAGCATCGACAGGGTTGCGGGCATCATCGACAAGATGGCGCGCCTCGAGGCGATGCTGAAAACCGCGAACGCGTTCCTCACCGCGGTGAAGGCTCTCATCGGGCTGGTCACGCCCTGACTCCCGCCGTTATCCTGCTCGCGTCAACCGCAGCAGGACCCCGCCGATGCGCCGTTTGCGCCATGCCCTCCCCTTCGCCGCCGGCCTCGCCATCGCGGTGCCTGCAATCGCCCAGGACGGGCTCGTCTGGATCGCGGCCGAGAGGCCGGAAGGCGTCGGCCTGATCTATGGGCTCCCCGAGAGCGACCATGTCGTCTTCACGCTCGACTGCGACCGCGAGAGCCTTGCGCTCACCATCACCTATCTCCTCGACGGCGAGATCGGGCGGCCCGAGCCGTTCGTCCTCGGGCTCACATCGGAAGGCGGCACGATCGAGATCGACGCCGCGCAGGTCCATCTCGAGATGCTCGATCTCTATCTCCTTGAGACCAAGACGACGCTCGACGAGCCGCTCGCGGCAATCTTCACGACCGGCACGACGCTGACGGTAACCGTCGGCGAGCTCACGCAGGAGCTTCCCCTGCCGGCGGCCGAGGAGCTTCAGCCGCTCCTCGACGCCTGTCTCGTCGTCGGCTGAGCTAGCGTGGAGCAAAGCCGCGGTCGAAGATCGGGACCTGGCCCGGGGTCTGGATCGCGGGCGGGGCCGCCGGCGCCTGGGTGTCGCTGATGCGGAGACGAATGCCGAAGATCGCCTGCATCTCCGGACGCGGCTGCTCGTAGGTGCCGATCCACACCTGATAGACCCCGGTCACCGGGCCCGGGATCTCGACCCGGGCATTCGGGAATCCGGCGCCGTCGTCATCGCAATGGCGTCCGCCCCGCGGGTCCTGGACGATGAGCGTCGTGTCCATCGTGGCGTCGGTCTCGAAGACCAGCGTGCCGGTGCCGGCGCCATAGGTCAGGTAGAAATGCGGCTGGTCGCCGATCCAGCCGCGGCAATTGCCGCCGAACACCGCCCCGTCGACATGGCCGCCGATCACCACCTCCGTCATGTAAGGGTCAGGGACGAACCCGGCGTTGAGGGAAGCCTGGGTGTTGGTGAGGACCTGCCCCGATCCCTGGGCCAGGGCGCCGCCGGCGTAGCCGGCGAAGATCACGGCAGCGGTCATGAGATTCACAAGTCGCATTCCGATCTCCGACAATTCGCGCCCCTAATGATTGTCGTCGGAGATTTGCCGCATCGCAACCCGTCGCGGGCAACGGAGGCGCCGAACGGCACGGGCAGAAGATCCGATCGGGCGGATCGCGGGATGAGCGCCGCGTTCACCCTGCGGATCGACGCTGGCGCAATCCCGGCTAAGTAGCGGAAATCAGGATGATCGGAACGAACACCACCACGAGGGCCCCCGCGATCATGTCCGCGATCGCGAGGCTCCGGATCAATCGTAGAACACGGCTCATTCGTGCCCTCCCAGGTTCCCAGCCCTGACAAAGCCTGGGGCAACATTACGGTTCCCGTGTTGCGGGCGTGTGAAGCCGATTTCGGAGGATCGACGAGCAAAGCGGCCGACGCCGACTACTCCGACTGCAGCCGCTCCACCTTCGCGCGGACGATTTTCGCTACCAGGCCGTAGGGCACCGGACGGTCGTAACGAAACTGGATCGTGTCGGCCTTGGCGCGATAGGGCGCGAGCTCGTCCTCGAACGGATAGTCATGGGCGACCGGATAGAGGCCGGCATGCGCCTTCCAGCCGGCGACGAAGATGACCGTCTTCCCGTCCAGGCGGAATACGAGGATGTTGTAGGAGATTCCCTCGGTCGCTCCGGGCGCCGCCTCGTGCACGGTGGCGCGGATCCGATCGACCACCGTCCGGGCCTCGGGCGTCAGGGAGGCGAGATAGGCTTCGACGGTCGCGAACTTATCGGCCATCCGCGAAGGCTAGCCGAGGAAGCGGCGGCTGTTAAGGACGGGGGAGCGCGTCGGCGCGGCCCGGTCCGGCAATCCCTGCCCACGGCGCATGGGGGCCTCGCCCGCAGCACCGCTCGCGTCGCAGCCTTTGGGCTGCCATGCTCGCGTCGGCACTGTGGGGGGCCTCATCGGATGTCAGACGCAGAACCCGCGATCCGCATCGAGACGCGGGAAGATCTCATCTTCCTTCTCGCCGAGGCGGCCGCCATCGAGCACAATCTGATGGCCTGCTACCTCTACGCCGCGTGGAGCCTGAAGCGCGGCGAGCGCGACGGGCTCACCGCCGAGCAGGCGGCGGCGGTCGCGCGGTGGCGGAAGGCCATCGTCTCGGTCGCGGTCGAGGAGATGGGCCACCTCGCGCTGGTCGGTAACCTCGCGACCGCGATCGGCGGGGCGCCGCATTTCTCGCGGCCCAACTTCCCGATCCGCCCAGGCTACCACCCGTCCGGCGTCGTGCTCCATCTGGCGCCGTTCTCGCGCTCGGTCCTCGACCATTTCATCTATCTCGAGCGCCCGGAGGGCAAGGAGCTCTCCGACAGCGCCGAGTTCGTCCATCCTTCGGACTATTGCCGCACTCACCCGCGCGGCCGGCTGATGCCGAGCGCGCAGGACTACGGGACCGTGGGCCACCTCTATCGCGGCATCCATCACGGGCTGGTCGTGCTGACCGAACATCTCGGCGAGCGCGCGCTGTTCTGCGGCGATCCGGCGTCGCAGATCAACCCGACCGACGCGTCCCTTCCCGGCCTGATGCTGATCCACGACCTCGCGAGCGCCGCCGAGGCGGTCACGACAATCGTCGAGCAGGGCGAGGGCGCGCCACGGCACAGCGAGACCAATCACTATGCGCGCTTCATCGGCGTCCGGGACGAATATGAGCGGCTCGTCACCGTCGACCCGTCGTTCGCGCCGGCGTTCCCGGTCGCCCGCAACCCGACCCCCGGCTATCACACGGACCCCGACGACTGCGTCGCCATCGAGCTGCCCGAGGCGCGGCGGGTGCTCGACATCAGCAACGCGTTGTACGGCCACGTGCTGCGCTGCCTGGTCCAGGCCTATGGCCGCGGCGCGGGCGACGAGGCTGGCCGAAAACTGTTTGTGGACACGGCGATCGAGCTGATGTTCGTCCTGGCACCGGTCGCGACCTATCTCGCGTCGCTGCCCGCGAGCCGGTCGCATCCCGGCGTCAATGCCGGCATGACCTTCACGATGCTGCGCGACGTGGCGCGGCTGCCGAGCGGGCCGAGCGAGAAGCGGGTGATGGCGGAGCGTCTGGCCGAGATCGCGAAGCGGGCGCGGCACCAGTTCCCGACCGGGCACGAGTTGGCGGCGACGGCCGGACAGCTCGACGAGATCACGGCGCGGTTCGGCGTCGAGGGGCTCCGGATCGTGGGGCACCATTCCGAGGCGGGAAAGTAGAACGCGCTAGAACTCCAGCTTCTTGGCTTGGACGACGCCGTCGATCGTCTTGACCTTGGCGAGGACGGCGTCGGTCACCGGCTGGTCGACCTGGATCAGCGAGATCGCATCCTCGCCCGGACCGGAGCGGCCGAGATTGAAGGAGCCGATGTTGACGCCCTCACCGCCCAGCACCGTGCCGAGGCGGCCGATGAACCCGGGGCGGTCGCGGTTGGTCACATAGAGCATCTGCCCGGCGAGCTCGGCCTCCATGTTGATGCCCTTGATCTGGATGACGCGCGGGCGGCCGCCGGAGAACACGGTGCCGGCCACGGAGCGCTCCTGCCGCTCGGTGAGGACGGTGAGGCGGATGTAGCCTTCGTAGGCGCCCTGCTGGTCGCGGCGGACCTCCTCGACCTTGATGCCGCGGTCCTTCGCCATCGTCGGCGCGGAGACCATATTGACCGACTGGAGGAGCGGACGGAGGACGCCCGCGAGCGCCGCGGCGGAGAGCGCGCGCGTGTTGAGCTCGGACGCCGCGCCTTCGTATTCGAGGCGGACGCCCATGAGACCGGTCTCGGTGAGCTGCCCGGCGAACGAGCCGAGCTGCTCGGCGAGGCGCACCCACGGGGTCAGCCGCGGGGCCTCCTCGGCCGAGATCGACGGCATATTGAGGGCGTTGGTGACGGCGCCGGAGACGAGATAGTCCGCCATCTGCTCGGCGACCTGGATCGCGACGTTCTCCTGCGCCTCGCCGGTCGAGGCGCCGAGATGCGGCGTGCAGACGATGTTCGGCGCCCCAAAGAGCACGCTCTCCTTGGCCGGCTCGGTGGTGAACACGTCGACGCCGGCGCCCCCGACCTTGCCGCTCCGGAGCGCCTCGGCGAGATCCTCCTCGACGACGAGGCCGCCGCGCGCGCAGTTGATGATGATGACGCCGGTCTTCATCTGCGCGATCGCCTTCGCGTCGATGATGTTGCGCGTCATGTCGGTGAGCGGGGTGTGGAGGGTGATGATGTCGGCGCGCCGGAACAGCTCGGCGAGCTCGACCTTCTCGACGCCGATCGCCTGCGCCCGCTCGACCGAGAGGAACGGATCGAAGGCGACGACGCGCATGCGAAGGCCGATGCCACGCTCGGCAACGATGGAGCCGATGTTGCCGCAGCCGATGACGCCGAGCGTCTTCCCCTGCAGCTCGACGCCCATGAAGCGGTTCTTCTCCCACTTGCCGGCCTGCGTTGAGGCGTCGGCGGCGGGGAGCTGGCGGGCGACCGCGAACATCAGCGCGATGGCGTGCTCGGCGGTGGTGATCGAGTTCCCGAACGGCGTGTTCATCACGATGATGCCCTTGGCGGTCGCCTTCGGCACGTCGACATTGTCGACGCCGATGCCGGCGCGGCCGATCACGCGAAGCCGGGTCGCCGCGTCGATGATCTTCTCGGTGACCTTGGTCGCGGAGCGGATCGCGAGCCCGTCATAGTCGCCGATGATCCGCAGCAGCGCGTCCTTGTCCTTGCCGAGATCGGGCTGATAGTCGACCTCGACGCCACGGGCCTTGAAGATGCCGACGGCGGTTTCGGAAAGCTGGTCGGAGATGAGAACGCGGGGGGCCATGGGGGACCTTTGAAGAGCTCTGTCGTGGACGGTCGAGAACTGATGACTTGCGGCTTGCGCCTTCTCCCCGCTTGCGGGGGAGAAAGCTTGGGTTGCGGAGCAACCCCTAGCGAGGCGCGTGGGGGGTACCGAGCCTATCGAAAGCCCTCACCCCCACCCCAAACGCTACGCGTTTGGACCTCCCCTCAAGGGGGAGGTTCGGCTGCCGCCGGCGTTAAGCGGGAACCAGCGCCGCCTTTTCGCGGGCGAACGCCCAGTCGAGCCATTCGGTGAGGATCTCGACGTCGGACGCCTCGATCGTCGAGCCGGTCCAGATCCGGAGGCCGGCCGGGGCGTCGCGGTAGGACGAGAAGTCGAAGGCGACCTTCTCGGTCTCCAGCATCTTGACGATGCCCTTCGCGACCTTGCCCGGCGCATCCTTGCCCGCGGCCTTCACAGTCGGATCGACGATTGTAAGGCAGATCGAGGTGTTGGAGCGCGTCGCCGGATCGACCGCCAGGAAGTCGATCCATGGCGTCCGCTCAACCCAGTCCGACAGGACCCTGGCGTTGCGATCGGCGCGCGCGCGGAGGCCGGCGGCGCCGCCAATCGACTTCGCCCATTTCAGGGTGTCGAGATAGTCCTCGACCGCGAGCATCGACGGCGTGTTGATCGTCTCACCTTCGAAGACGCCCTCGATCAGCTTTCCGTCCTGCACGAGCCGGAAGATCTTCGGGATCGGCCAGGACGGCGTGAAGGTGAGCAGCCGTTCCACCGCGCGCGGGGAGAGGATGATGACGCCATGCGCAGCCTCGCCGCCCAGCACCTTCTGCCAGGAGTAGGTCGTCACATCGAGCTTGGCGAAATCGAGTTTTTGGGCGAACGCGCCCGACGTCGCATCGCAGATCGTCAGGCCCTTGCGGTCGGCCGGGATCCAGTCGGCGTCCGGGACGCGGACGCCCGACGTGGTGCCGTTCCAGGCGAAGATCACGTCATTGTCGAAATCGACGGCGGCAAGGTCGGGCAGCCTGCCGTAGTCGGCGGCCACGATCTTGGTGTTCGGCAGCTTGAGCTGCTGCTGCGCGTCGACCGCCCAGCCTTCGGAGAAGGACTCCCAGTAGAGCACCTCGAGGCCGCGCGCGCCGAGCAGCGTCCACATCGCCATCTCGACGGCGCCGGTGTCCGACGCCGGTACGATGCCGATCCGGTAGTCCGCGGGGACCTCGAGGACCTCGCGCGTCAGGTCGATAGCCTGCTTGAGCTTGGCCTTGCCGAGCGCGGAACGATGAGACCGGCCCGATGGGGTGTCGCGGAGCGCGTCGAGCGACCAGCCAGGGCGCTTCGCGCAGGGTCCTGAGGAGAAATTGGGAACAGCCGGCCGCCGGCTCGGCTTCGCTTGATCTGTCATCTGCCTACCCTCTCAGATAGCAGCGCCTCGTTGGGGAGGCGTGGCCCGCGGCGCGATTACGCTCGGCACTGGAACGAGTCAATGGTGGCCGAGGTCGCGCCGGTGCGGGCCTGCCATGCGGCGCGAAACCGTCGGTGCTAGCGGCCATTTCTCGTCACTCGCCGCGCTCAAGTGGGCCTCGCCATTCCCGCAGCGCTCGCCTATCTAGACACCACTTCAATTCCCATAGCAGGACGTTTCATGGCCCTGTCGCTCTATTCCGCATCGGTCCCGATCTACATCAACCTCCTCAAGACCATGTCCACCACGCTGACGAAGGCCGAAGCGCATGCGCGGTCGAGCGGCTACGATCCGGCTACCCTCCTCACCTTCCGGCTCTACCCCGACATGTGGCACTTCCATAAGCAGGTGCAGCAGACGGCGAGCCTCATTGCGCGCGGCACGTGCCGGCTCGCGGGGCTGCCGGTGCCGACCCACGACGATCCGCCCCTCAGCTTCGACGGGCTGCGGACCCGGATCGCCGACACTATCAGGTTCCTCGAAGGCGTGGATCCAGCAGCGGTGGACGAAGGCGCGACCCGCGAGGTCACCTACCCGACCGGCGGCGAGCAGCGGACCATGAGCGGCCCCGACTACTTCCTGACGTTCACGCTGCCCAACGTCTATTTCCACGCCACGACGGCGTACGACATCCTCCGCCACAATGGCGTGCCGCTGAAGAAGCCGGACTTCCTGCCGAGCGCCTGAGGGGGCGCGTCAGTCGGCGGCGCTGGCGCGGAGGACGGTCTCGAGCATCTCGCGGCAGTCGTCGGCCTGGCGGCGCGACGCGGCGTCGAGCCGGACGGCGATGTCGCGGAGGTCGCGGATCGCGACCTCGACGGCGGTGAAGATGTCGATCTCGGCGAAGCCGTCGTCGACTGCAGGTCCAAGACTACGCGGGAACTGGATGATCTCGGCCATGAACGCCCGAATCGCAACGCCACTCAACGCCGCCATAGGGCCAGCCAAAGGTTAATTGTCGGCCACCGACGTCGCCGGATGGGCGGGACGCCCGTAGCCTGAGCCGGCTAACGGATCGGCTGGCGCAGGATCGTCTTAAGCCTGGCCGGCTCGGTCCGCCGGGGGTCGG
>JBFXAJ010000012.1:0-100998 GCA_050184415.1 Bauldia sp. | reverse complement strand
CGCAAGCTCGCCCTCAACATCCTCAATGATCACCCCGAAAAGGCTTCCATCCGACGCAAAATCAAACGCGCCGGATGGGACGATGCCTTCCTCCTCTCCCTCTTCGCCCATATGCGATAGCCCTGCCTCAAGGGGGAGGCTCGGGAGTATGGCGAACGCCTGTGGAACATGCTTTGCGGGCGAATGGGATCGAAGCGTTGCCTTCGCGATCCCACGGGAATGATCAGCCGGCGCCCTTCAACTTCCATTAAGCAAGATTCGGCACGGTTCCGTCTGCACGCCCGGAGCCGCCGAGTCCATGTCCGCCCACGCCATGTCCCGCTTCCCGCTGCGCCGGCTCATGCTGCCGATGCTGCTCGCGGTCTATCTCGGCTATTTCGGTTACCACGCCTTCTCCGGGACCTACGGCATTCGCGGCAAGGAAGGTTTTGACGCCGAGGCGGCGGTGCTGCGGGCGGAGCTCGAGGAGCTGCAGGCCGAGACCACCGCATATGAGCGCCGCGCGGCGCTGCTCCGGCCGCAGAGCCTCGACCCCGACATGATCGACGAGCGGGCGCGGCGAAGCCTCAATGTGATCGGCGCGACCGACGTCGTGATCATCCCGTGAGCCGGAGGCCGGCGCAGGCCTGTTATGCCCGCGCTGCAACCGATACTTCAAATCACCGGATTTGTTGAACTTTTCCGCCCTCGCGCGTTAGTCCGGCGATAGCGTCCAGGGCGGCTCCAAATCTTGGAACGCCGTTCCCGTTGGACTACCCTTTTGCGGGATGCCCCGGACGAACGACAGGACATTGCCTTGAACCAGGCCGCGATGCCGCGGGGGACCGGAGCGGAGACCGTCGGGACCGACCATCCGCCGGTCCGCGCCTTCACCCGTGACGAGGAGCTGGCGGCATACCGTCAGATGCTCCTGATCCGCCGCTTCGAGGAGCGGGCGGGACAGATGTACGGCATGGGCCATATCGGCGGCTTCTGCCACCTCTATATCGGCCAGGAAGCCATCGTCGCCGGCATGCAGATGGCGATGAAGGAGGGCGACCAGGTCGTCACCAGCTATCGCGATCACGGGCACATGCTGGCCACCGGCATGGACCCCAAAGGCGTGATGGCCGAGCTCACCGGGCGCGCCGCCGGCTATTCGAAGGGCAAGGGCGGCTCGATGCACATGTTCAGCCGCGAAACCAATTTCTTCGGCGGTCACGGCATCGTCGGAGCCCAGGTGCCGATCGGCACCGGCATCGCCTTCGCCAACCGCTACCGGAAGAACGGTGCCGTCTGCATCGCCTATTTCGGCGAAGGGGCCGCCAACCAGGGCCAGGTCTACGAGGCCTTCAACATGGCCGGTCTCTGGAAGCTGCCCATTGTCTACGTCGTCGAGAACAACCGCTACGCGATGGGGACCGAGGCGCGGCGTGCGTCGGCGCAGACCGACTTCTCCCGCCGCGGCGCCTCGTTCGACATCCCCGGCGAGCACGTCGACGGGATGGATGTTCGCGCCGTCGCTGCTGCCGGCAAGCGTGCGCTCGACTGGGCGCGGTCGGGGAAGGGGCCGTTCATCCTCGAGATGCTGACCTACCGCTACCGCGGCCATTCGATGTCGGACCCGGCGAAATACCGGACGCGCGAGGAGGTCGACAAGGTTCGCCACGACCAGGACGCCATCGAGCTCGTCCGCGGGCGGCTGCTCGCCAATGACTGGGCTCGCGAAGAGGACCTGAAGGCGATCGACGGCGAGATCCGGGCGATCGTCAGCGCTGCGGCCGACTTCGCGCAGCACGCTCCCGAGCCCGATCCGTCGGAGCTCTGGACCGACATCCTCGCCTGACGCCGACGTTTCGCGGGATCACGAATGCCCATCGACATTCTCATGCCGGCGCTGTCGCCCACGATGGAGGAAGGTCGCCTCGCCAGATGGCTGAAGAAGGTCGGCGATGCGGTGGCCGCTGGCGACATCATAGCGGAGATCGAGACCGACAAGGCCACCATGGAGGTCGAGGCGGTCGACGAGGGCACGATCGAGGCGATCCTCGTCCCCGAGGGCACCGACAATGTGAAGGTGAACGCGGTGATCGCTCGCATCGGCAGCGCCAGTCCCACGACGGAGACGCCGTCGCCCTCGCTCGGCGTCGGGGAGGAGGAGATCCCCGCGGCTCGCCAGGAAGCGGAGATCGCGATCCCCGCGCCGGTGCCGGCGACGCCGCGCGAGGCTGCGATCGAGTCCGCCGCGGCAGGCACCGAGTTCGTGACGATGACGGTGCGCGAGGCGTTGCGGGAAGCGATGGCCGAGGAGATGCGGCGCGACCCCGATGTCTTCGTCATGGGCGAGGAGGTCGCGCAGTATCAGGGCGCCTACAAGGTCACGCAGGGCCTCCTGGACGAGTTTGGCCCGGGTCGTGTCTACGACACCCCGATCACCGAGCACGGCTTTGCCGGCCTCGGCGTTGGCGCCGCGATCGCCGGGTTGAAGCCGATCGTCGAGTTCATGACGTGGAATTTCGGCATGCAGGCCATGGACCAGATCGTCAATTCGGCGGCCAAGACGCGCTACATGTCCGGCGGCCAGATCGGCGTGCCGATCGTCTTCCGCGGCCCGAATGGCGCGGCCGCCCGCGTCGCCGCCCAGCATAGCCAGGATTTCTCGTCCTGGTACGCCCATGTCCCCGGCCTCAAGGTGATCCAGCCCTATACGGCCGCTGACGCCAAGGGGCTTCTCAAGGCGGCAATCCGCGACCCCAACCCGATCATCTTCCTCGAGAACGAGATCCTCTACGGGCAGTCCTTCCCCGTCCCGAAGGTCGACGATTGGCTGGTGCCGATCGGCAAGGCGCGCATCGCCCGCGAAGGGACCGACGTCACGATCGTCTCCTTCGGCATCGGCATGCGCTACGCCGAGCAGGCCGCGGCCCAGCTCGAAGGGCAGGGTATCGCGGCGGAGATCGTCGATCTCCGCACGCTCCGGCCGCTCGACATGGACACCGTGCTCGCCTCGGTGCGGAAGACCGGCCGCGCGATCACGGTCGAGGAAGGCTGGCCGGTCGCCTCGATCGGCTCCGAGATCGCCGCCCGCATCATGAGCGATGCATTCGACTGGCTCGATGCTCCGGTGCTACGGGTGTCCGGCAAGGATGTCCCGATGCCCTACGCCGCCAATCTCGAGAAGCTGGCTCTGCCGAGCGTTGCCGAGATCATCGCAGCGGTGCGGGCTGTAACCTACCGGTGAGCGAAATGGCGGGTGGAAAGCCCAAGGAACAGCCGATGCCGCCCGACGTCATCGGCCGCGACGAGGCGGTCGAGGTGCTGCGGGCCTTCGTGATCGACGGCGGCCTCTCGATCTCCTTCATGCGGGCCTTCGAGGACCCGGGAACGTGGGGCGTCCTTCTCGTCGACATCGCGCGCCATGCCGCCCGCGCCTACCAGAACGAGGGCGTCATGTCGGAGGCCGAGGCCTTGCAGGCGATCCGCGAGATGTTCGAGGCCGAGGTCGCGAGCCCGACCGATCCCGGTGTGACGAGCCCGCGCAGCGGTCACTGAGCGATGGCGATCGACATCCTCATGCCGGCGCTGTCGCCGACGATGGAGGAGGGCGTGCTCGCCAAGTGGCACGTCAAGGAGGGCGACCGCGTCGCGCCCGGCGACGTCATCGCCGAGATCGAGACCGACAAGGCGACCATGGAGGTCGAGGCGGTCGACGAGGGGACCGTCGCGCGGATCGTCGTTCCCGAGGGGACGGAGAATGTGAAGGTCAATGCGGTGATCGCGGTGCTCAATGCCGAGGGCGACCCGCCGGCGCCGCCTGCTGCGCCTCCGGCGTTGGCGGCCGCGAGCGCGGCAAGTCCGGTGCCGGATCGGCATCCGCCGGCACCTCCCGCGCCGGCAGTGCGGCCCCCATGCGCCAATGGCGGACGGCTCTTCGCGTCACCCCTCGCGCGCCGGCTGGCGCAGGAAAGCGGCATCGACCTGTCCTCGATCAAAGGCACCGGACCGCAGGGCCGCATCGTCAGCGCCGACCTTGCCGGGGCCGCCGAAGCCGCCCCGAGGCCGGCGCAGCCTCCGCCCGCGGAGGCCGCGCAATTGGCCGGGCCGAAGGCAGCGGCAACAACGGATGCGCATCTCGACGCGCTCTATCCACCCGACTCCTACCGCCTGCAGCCGCACGACAACATCCGCCGCATCATCGCCCGCCGGCTGACGGAATCGAAGCAGACCGTTCCGCATTTCTACCTCACGGTGGACACCGAGATCGACGCGCTCCTGAAGCTCCGCGCCGACATCAATGCGGCCGCACCCGTAGGCGAGGACGGCAAGCCGGTGTGGCGCGTATCGGTCAACGACATGATCATCAAGGCGATGGCGCTCGCGCTCGTCGCCGTGCCGGACGCGAATGCGACGTGGAGCGAGCAAGGCATGCTGCTCCACAAGCACGCCGATATCGGCGTCGCGGTCGCGATCCCGGGCGGGCTGATCACGCCGGTCGTGCGCCAGGCCGACCGGAAGCCGCTGTCGCAGATCTCGAACGAGATGAAGGACTATGCGGCGCGGGCGCGCGAGCGGAAGCTGAAGCCGGAGGAATACCAGGGCGGATCGACGTCGATCTCCAACCTCGGCATGTATGGCGTCCGCGAGTTCGCGGCCGTGATCAACCCGCCGCAATCGTCGATCCTCGCGGTCGGCGCCGGCAGCGAACGAACGGTCGTGCGCAGCGGGAAGATCGAGATCGCGACGGTCATGACCGTGACGCTGTCGAGCGACCATCGTGCGGTGGACGGAGCGGTCGCGGCCGAGCTCATGAAGGCGTTCCGAAGAAATATCGAGAAACCAGCGGGCATGTTGGTGTAGGATGCGTCCATGAGGACGCGCATCCGCAGCATTGCCTTTGCCGCTGTCTTTGTCGCCGCCGCGCCGGCGATGGCAGCACTGCCGCCGATCTATCAGCGGACAGCCGAGCTCGCCGCGATCGTCACTGCCGTAAGTGGATCGCCCGACCTCGAGACGCTCGGTGAAGTCAACGCGATCGAATATGTCGGCGTTGATCTCTACGAGATCCGCGGCGCGACCTGCACCATCACCGCGCACATCGTGACGACACCCGACAAGGGGCCGGCGGCCGGCCCGCCGATCGTCGGGCCGCGTCAGTTCACGGTCCAGCTCGACCCGGTCGCCTGCAAGTAGAACCCTTTGGTTCGACGAAAAGGCCCGGGACGATCGTCCCGGGCCTTTTGCCTCCTGGCAATTAGCCCGCCGGAGGAGCCGGCGGCGCGCCGGGCGCTGGGGCCGGCGGCGCGGCCGGGGCTGGCGCGGGCGCCGGGGCGGGTGGTGCGGCAGGCGCGGGCGCTGGTGCCGGTTCTGGGGCCGGGGCGGGCGCGGGAGCGGGGGCCGCGCCAGGGGCGGGCGCCGGAGCGTCCGGGGCGGGGGCTGCAGGCGCGGCTGGTGCTGCGCCCTCCGGCGGAGCGGGCATCGGCTCGCCCGCGAGCGCTGCGGCGATCGAGGCGCTGAGGTCGGCGCCCGTCGTGTCGATCACGAGGCCGGCGGCGGTCTGGATCAACGACGAAAGCCTGACGGCGAGGGTCGCGACGCCGACGTCGCCGGTGGCTTCGACAAGGAACACGGTCTCGCCGTCGGTGGTCGTGGCCGCGCCGGTGACCGTCCCGACCGCGGTGCCGTCATTCGTCGTGACCGCGACCCCGTTCAGCTCCTCCGCACCGAGTATGGCGAAGGGCGGTTCGCCGCCATCGGTACGGATCTGGACCTGACCGACCGCCGTGGCCTCCGGGTTGATCACGGCCGCCGGCGTCGTGATCGCGGCGAACTGGTTCGCAGCATCGTCAGCGGCAGGATTGAGGTTGGCCGGCTTGCCAACGACGACCTCGGCCTGGCCGCCGGTCTCGACGGTGACGTCGATGGCGAAGGCCGGAACGCTGAGCGCAACCGCGCTGCTCAGCAGCGTTGCCGCGAGTAATGCACGTTTCATGGGAACTCCTGGAAGTCTCAGAACCGACCGGAGCCCTAAGAGAGCGGGCAAAGCCACAGCTCGGGCACGGTGGACAGGGCTCGCGTGCGGTTGAAGCGACGGACGAGCCGGTTGAAGCCGCCGGATGACGGCCGAGCCTCAACGTTCTCGATCGAGGGTGGGTTCCGCGGACTATTTGGTGGGAGGAGCGGCCGGTGTCGCTCCAGGGATGAGCTCGCCCGGGAAGTCCGTGAGTTCGCGGCCCTCCCAGTCCCAGACCTGGCCGACATAGCAGGCCGTCGTCTCCGGCGAGTGATCGCAGAAGGCTTGCATGGCGCCGATCAGCGCCTCGAGTGAGGGAGCCCCGCAGATCGGGTGCGTGGTGTGGAAGTCCGGCAGGAACAGCGTGAGGGTCCCGGCATAGCCGGCCGGGAAGCACCATGCGGTGGGGATGCAGTCCTGGCCGCCGGCGCCGGCGAAGCAGGCCTCGCGGGCGCATTCGAACGCGGTCTCGGGGTCGCCCTCGCGGCAGGCCCAGGTCCCTTCCTCCGCCTGGTAGAATGCCACGCCGAACGGCATGTCCTGGGCGACGGCGCGGCCGGCGAAGAGGACCAGGAGCGGGAGGAGGAGGGCGGCGCCGATCATGGCGTGGCGCCGGAATGCGTCGGCGACGGCGACCGCCCGAGCCTTACCCCGCGAACCCGATGCCATGCCGTCCTCCGCTGCCTTCCACCCGCGTGACCTTACGGTGCTTCGGCCGGATCCGGAAGCCGCAGCGCTTTACTTGCCGCCGCCGCGGCGGGACAAGGTGAGCAAGGAATGCCGGCCATGGCCCATCGTCACGATCATCACGACCACGATCATGCGCACGACCATGATCACGCGGATCACCGGCCCGGAAACGGCCTCGAGGCCGTCACGCAGCGGCCCCGAAAGCCGCACGGGCATCATCACCATGATCACGGCCTGAGCGCGGAGGCCGGCGACCGGCGCGTCTTCTGGGCCGTGGTCGTCAATGTCCTCCTGACCTTCGCCCAGATCGTCGGCGGCATCTTCGCCGGCAGCCTGGCGCTGGTCGCGGACGCGATCCACAACCTCTCGGACGCCGCGGCGCTCGGCCTTGCCTTCGCGGCCCGGCGGATCGCGCGGCGCCCGTCCAACGAGACGATGACCTTCGGCTACGGCCGGGCCGAGGGGATCGCGGCGCTCATCAACTACACGACGCTGATCGTCATCAGCATCTATCTCGTTTACGAGGCGGTGTGGCGGCTCGCGCAGCCCGAGCCGGTGGAAGGGTGGATCGTCGTCATCATCGCGGGGATCGCCCTCGTCATCGACACGATCACCGCGCTCCTCACCTTCCGCCTCGCCAAGGGCAGCGCCAACATCCGCGCCGCCTTCCTGCACAATGTGGCCGACGCCCTCGGCTCGGTCGGCGTCATCATCGCCGGCACGCTCGTCATCCTCTTCGACTGGTGGATCGTCGATCCGATCGTCACCATCGGCATCGCGGCCTACATCCTGTGGCACGTCTTCCGGGAGATCGGCGGCGTGATCCGCATGCTGATGCTCGGCGCGCCGCCCGACATCGAGGCGGAAGATGTACTCCAGGCCCTCGACAAGGTGCCGGGCGTCGTCTCCGTCCACCACCTCCATCTCTGGCAGATCGACGAGCGCAGCAACGCGCTCCAGGCGCATCTGGTGTTGACCGAGGAGGCCATGGCGCGCCCCGAAGAGATCAAGACCGCGGCGCGGACGATGCTCGCGGCCGAGTTCGGCATCGGCCACACGACGCTCGAGCTCGAATGCGAAGGGGAGGGCTGCCTCGACCCCGCCACGATCGGCCACGGTCCCCAGGTCGCCATCGGGCACTAGGGGGCCGTCAAATTGCAGGACGACGCTGGTGTCGACCATTTCATCTCTCCCCGCCGGGGCACTGTTGGCTGTGCTCCGACCGAGAGGCCGAACTACGCTACAAACCCACTCCTCCCCGGGCTTGACCCGGCGTCCACTGGCTTCTCGCCGAGTTCCGTGCTCGAGGGACCGCCAATACGCCCCGGCTCGGGGGCTGGAGAGGAGATTGTGGATGGGCTATCCGCAACCGATCCGCCGTCGTTGTTCTCGACGCAGCAATGCCCGCCGGGGAGAGGTGCCGAGACGCGGCATTTGCGGTGTGCTGACCTTCCCGACAAATCGTGGGGCGGCGTGGTAAGCGGGCGGTGGACTGACCTGTCGCCGGTAGCTTTGCGCCCTTCGCCTTTAAAACGTCGTCGGGTCCGGAATCCACTCCATGATCAGCGCGTTGAGCGTGCCCTCAGTCCTCATCTCCGCGATGATCGCGTCGAAGGTCGCGTGAAGCTCGGAATCCTCCTTGCGGAAGCCGGCGCCGACGCCGTTGCCGATCATCACGTCCGGCCCGGCGAGCACCAGGACCCCGGCCGTGGCGGCGACCTGCGCGGCGAGATAGCCGCGGTCGGCGAGGACGAGGTCGAGGGTGCCCGCGGCGAGGTCGGCGAGCGGATTGTCGATCGACGGATATTCGAGGATCGTGTTGGTCGCCGCGAGGTTGGCGTTCGCGTAGTCGGCCTGGATGGTGCCGGCCTGGACGCCGATGCGGAGGCCCGACATCGCCGCGAAATCATAGGTCGAGCCGGCGCGGGCGGCGTAGTTCGACGACGCCGGCGGATAGTACGGACCGGCGAAGTCGATCAGTTCCAGCCGCGCGTCGGTGATCGCCATCGTGCTCATGATGATGTCGATGTCGCCCGCGAGGAGGCTCGGGATGAGCTCTTCCCACTCGACCTGGACCCACTCGCAGGTCAGCTGGGCGCGGGCGCAGATCGCGTTGCCGACGTCGACGTCGAATCCGGCCACGGTGCCGTCGGCGCCCACCTGGTTGAACGGCGGATGATTGCCCTCGACGCCGATCCGCAGCGTCTGGGCCTCGGCGGCCACGGTCAGGGCGGCGATGGTGGCGGCCGCGATCCCAAATCTCTTCACGGTGAAGTCCCCCCGTTCGGCGCGCGACAAGCCGCAGCGCAGATTGGCCCGACTATGGCACGCCTTGAATGGCTGCGCCCGGGCGACCGCGGCGTTCCACGGCCAGCGTGCAGCCAAGAACGAAAAAATGCGCCCGGCTTGACCGGGCGCAGGTGCCAGGAGTCGGCGAGCGAATCGCCAGGAGAGAGGGTTGCCTCCGGCCCGCGGGCCGGGCCGGAGGGTCTTGTTGACTTCGCCTTCTACTGAGCCGCGACGGTCTCAGGCAGTGCGAAGACGTAGAGCGTCGAGCCGGACCGGCGATAGCGGTTGGCGTCGTCCGGCGCCGCGTCGAGCGCGACGGCGGTGTTGGCGGCCGCCGAGGAGGCGATGATGGCGATGTACTGGTTGCCATCCGGGCCGAGGTAGCTGATCGCGCTCTGATTGAACCGCGATCCGGTCCGGAATTCCCACGCTATCTCGCCCGTCATGGCGTTGTAGCCGCGCATGACGCCGGCCTCGTCGCCGCCCTGGAACAGGACGTCGCCGGCCGTGACCATCACCGGGGTGCGGTTGTCGAACTGGTCGAGGACCTTCCACACCGTCCGGC
This sequence comes from Bauldia sp., assembly GCA_050184415.1. Classification (GTDB taxonomy): domain Bacteria; phylum Pseudomonadota; class Alphaproteobacteria; order Rhizobiales; family Kaistiaceae; genus JADLGL01. The sequence goes on along the minus strand of JBFXAJ010000012.1, from coordinate 91,465 downwards.
TCTCGGTCGGCGAGTTCGCCTGCAGGGTGCTCTGGTGCGTGATCGGCTCGCCGTTCATGCCGAGGCGGGCGGCCGGGCCGGCGGCGCGCTGCAGGGTGTAACCCTCGCCGGGCACATAGTCGCCCTCGAAGACCACCATGGTGCGGCAGTCCGTCGAGGTCGATGTGTACAGAAGTCCGGTCCGCGGCGACCAGGCGTCATTCTCCCAGTTGCGCGCGTTGGTACCGGGGCACCACACCACCTCCGTGCCGGTGTAGTCAGCGACGGTCGTGCCGTCAGCGTTCCGGCCGGGATCGGCTTCCGTGTAGCGGCGACGATCCTCGACGTTGGTGAACGGCCATTTCTCCATGATGTAGCTCGGCCGCCCGGTTACGGGATCGACCCCGCCGCGGAAGTCCGCGTATTCGAACATCCACGGGTCGTTGATGATCTCGCCGGTGGCGCGATCCCAGACATAGAAGTAGCCCGAGCGCGACGCCTTGACCGCCGTCTGGCGCATCGTGCCGCCGAATTCGAGGTCGATGAGCGGCGTGATGAGCGGCTCGTCGAGGTCCCACGGATCGGCCGGGGTGATGTTGTAGGCCCAGATCAGTTCGCCGGTAGTGGCGTCGCGTGCCATCTGCGACGCGCACCAGTTGTTGCGGTAGTCGACGAGGCCGCCGTTCTCATCGAGGTTCACGACGCCCCATTCGCGACGATAGTCGGGGTTCCAGGGGCCGCAATTGCCGGTCGAGTAGTAGAAGAGGTTCAGCTCGGGGTCCCAGGTGAAGTACCCCCAGACGGTGCCGCCGCCACGGCGCCAGGAGTCGCCGTACCAGGTCGCCAGCGAGCCGACCTTGTCGTCCTCGTAGAACGGGTTGAAGCGCGGGCCGATGCCGACCTCGTTGTCCGGGCCCATGTTGTACATGACCCACTGCAGATTGCCCGAGTTGATGTCGAAGGCCTGCACCTTGCCGCGGACGCCGCGCTCGCCGCCGGCATTGCCGGCGATGAGAAGGTCGCCGGCGACCAGCATGTTGCCGACCGTGGTCTCGCCGATGGCGAGATCAGCGCCGACCGTGCGCCACAGCGCTTCGCCCGTGGCGGCATCAAGGCCGAACACCTGGCCGTCGAGGGTGTTGAAGAAGATCTTGCCCTCGGCGTAGTTGAGGCCACGGGTCTGGGCGCCGCAGCATGCCTGCCGGGTCGCTTCCTCGACATTCATGTCGGGGCGGAATTCCCACTTGATGACCCCGTTGTTGGTGAGGTCGAGCGCATAGACGTAGTTCGGCTTCGGCGAGACGATGTACATGGTGTCGCCGACGACGAGCGGTGACGCCTCGTGGCTGTCGAGGATGCCGATCTGCCAGGTCCAGGCGATCTGGAGGTCGGCGACGTTGTCCAGATTGATCTGGTCGAGCGTCGAGTAGTTCCAGCCATTGTAGGTGATCGACGGCATCACGACGTTGGCCGGATCGTTCATCAGCGCCGTCACGTCGTCATTGGCGAGGGCCGTGCTGGCAAATCCCATGCCGGCGGCCAGTCCCAGCAGCGACGCATTGCACCGCAGTCTCTTGCTGAAAGTCATTCACTTCCTCCCTGATCTGCGCGCACAGGTAACCGTTGGCTTCGCCCGCGGGCGAAAACCTCATCGTTGACAGTACTTCTTTGGTTCCAGTGCCCCGGCAGCTAATCACCAAGTGACATCGTCAACGTCCCCCGACCGGGGGATGCTTCCGGCCGGCTGCGCTGTTGACGTTCGCCGGCATGAAGGTCCGGCGGTACGGCCGACCAAGAAAAGTAAGGGAATTTTCAGACCTTCCGGCGGAGATCACTGGGATGATTGCCGGTCGTTCTCCCCGCGCACCGATCCCTCGGACGGGCGAGACACCGGGTCATGAATCATTCTCTCTTGACCCGAACGGTCCTGTCGCTTTCTATTCACAGGCCGTTGAAGTCCGTCGTCCGGACGGATTCGGGATTCGATGGCGGCCGTCCCAGGCGGCCAGTCTTGTAGCGCGTTTACGTGCCTTGTCGCGGCACGATGCGGGGAAGCGGGGGATCATGCGCGCCACGATGCCGGCTTGTTGGGCCTGCGCAGACGCTGCCGCCACTTCTCCGTCCGCGGACCGCGCGTGATGTCGGTCCGAACGACACCGTCGATCAAGCTTTCCCTTTTCGCTCGCGTTGCCGCAGCGTCCTGCGCCGCGGGTCTGCTGGCGTCCTGCTCCCTGACGGGCGGCGGCGCCACGACTTCGGGCACCTACAGCGCCACCGGTACCGGCATCACGGCCTCGCCCGTCCCCCACCGCGTCGGCTACGAGCTCGTCGACCAGCGCGAATATTGCATCCGCGGGCAGTGCTACGACCCTGCGCCCGATCCGAACTATTCCCGCGTCGGGATGGCGTCCTGGTACGGCGCCGATTTCCACGGCCAGCTCACTGCCAATGGCGAAAACTACGACATGACCGCGCTGACCGCGGCGCACAAGACGCTGCCGTTGCCGAGCTATGTCCGGGTCACCAACCTCGCCAACGGGGCGTCGGTCGTCGTCCGCGTCAATGACCGTGGGCCGTTCTCGAACGACCGCATTATCGACATGTCCGCCCAGGCGGCGAACATGCTCGGCTTCTACTACCAGGGCACCGCGGAAGTCCGCGTCGAATATGTCGGCCGCGCGCCATTGGAGGGCGACGACACCGAGATGCTGCTGGCGACCTATGTCGGGCCGGGTGCCCAGCCCGCCGATACGATGGTCGCCTACAACGAGCAGACCCAGCAGGTCGCGCTCGGAGGCCCGCGGCGGACGTTCAATCCCTTTGCCAACGGCGCTGCCGAAGCCGTTTTCACGCCGACGGAAGTTCCCGCCGGCACCGATCCGCTCGCCGCCGCCATCGGATATGCCGCGACCCCGATGCTCTCGCCGGTCCAGCAGGCCATCCAGGACATGGCGATGGCGGATCGCACGGCGGCCGCCGCCAATGGCGATACCGTCATCCAGGTCGGCGTCTTCTCCGACCGTGGCAATGTCGACCGGATCACCGCCTTCCTCGAGGAGTTCGGGGCCGTGACGGTGTCCGAGATCGACCGCGGCGACCGCTCGCTGTGGTCCGTACGGCTCACGACGGCCGCCGCGACGGCCGGAGCGGCGATCGAGGCCGCGATCGAGGCCGGCGCCACCGGGGCCTACCAGCTCTGACATCGGCATTGCCCCCGGCGGGGCGGGATTGGTAGAGCCTTGATGTCGAGGCTCCAGATGGCCGTGCCTGCACCATTCCGCGCTGTCGTCCTTGCCGCGTTTCTCGTCCTGGTCGCGGCGAAGGCCGACGCGCAGCCGATCGAGACCGCCGTCGACTACGCCATCCTCGTCGACTTCCAGACCGGCACCGTCCTCTTCGAGAAGGAGGCCGACGCCCGCATGGCACCGGCGAGCCTTGCCAAGCTGATGACGATGGCGGTCGTCTTCGACGCGCTCCGCGAGGGCGAGATAACCCTCGACGACACGTTCCGCGTTAGCGAAAACGCCTGGCGGCGGGGTGGCGCGGCATCCGGCGGCTCGACGATGTTCGCCGCGCTCGGCTCCGACATCCGCCTCGAGGACCTCATTCGCGGCGTCATCATCCAGTCCGGCAACGACGCGGCGATCACGATTGCCGAAGGGCTCGCGGGCACCGAGGAGGCGTTCGCCGAGCGCATGAACGAGGAGGCCCGGCGCCTCGGCATGGAGGGCTCGCGCTTCGCCAATGCGACGGGCCTGCCCGATCCGGACCAGCGCGTCACCGCGCGGGACCTCGCGACCCTCGCGATCTACATCATCCGTGAGTTCCCGGAATACTACACCATCTACAGCGAGCGCGAATTCACCTGGAACGACATCACGCAGCGCAACCGCAATCCGCTCCTGGCGCTCGATATCGGCGCTGACGGCATGAAGACCGGCTTCACGGAAGAGTCGGGCTACGGTCTCGTTGCATCGACCGTGCGCGACGGCCGCCGCCTCGTTGCCGTCATCAACGGGGCCGACAGTGAATCCGCCCGCGCGACGGAGGCGCGGCGCCTCCTCGACTGGGGCTACGCATCGTACCGCATGGTGACGCTGTTCGAGGCAGGCGATGTCCTCGTCGATGCCGCGGTGTTTGGCGGGATCGCCGGGACGGTCCCGCTGCGCCTCGACGGACCGGAGGACAACCTTCTCCCGGTCGACGGCCACGACGCGCGCGTCGAGGCGAGGGCGGTCTACAACGGCCCGATCGAGGCCCCGATCGACGTCGGTGCCGAGCTCGGCCAGGTGGTCGTCTTCGTCGACGGCGCGGAGCGGAGCCGGTCGCCGCTCTACGCGGCCACCGATATCGAAGCAGGCCCGATCACGCAGCGCGCGCTCGACGCGCTGAAGAACCTCCTTGACGGCCTGTGGTGAGCGCCATCGCGACGCTCGCGGCCAGTGCCGGAACCAAGGGGCTGCCGCGCGCCGGCGGGCGGTTCATCACCTTCGAAGGCGGGGAGGGGGGTGGCAAGACCACCCAGCTCCAGCACCTCGCGGCCCGGCTGCGTGCGTTGGGGGTCGACGTGACGACGACGCGCGAACCCGGCGGGACGCCGATCGCGGAATCGATCCGCCGCTTTCTCCTTGAAGGCGCCGCGAAGCCCCTCGGGCCGGACGCCGAGACCGTGCTCTTCGCCGCCGCCCGCGCCGATCACATCGAGAAGCTGATCCGCCCGGCGCTCGCGAGCGGCCACTGGGTGCTGTGCGACCGCTTCATCGATTCCACGCGCGCCTACCAGGGCACCGCGGGCGTCGACCCGGCCCTGATCCGCGCGCTCGAGCGGGTTGCCGTGTGGCCGTTCTGGCCCGACCTCACGATCATCCTCGACCTCCCGGCCGAGATCGGCCTCCGCCGCGCCGCGGCGCGTTCCGGGGCGGGACCGGACCGCTTCGAGGGCGACGACCTTGGCGAACACCAGCGGCGGCGCCAGGCGTTCCTCGACATCGCGGCCGCGGAGCCGGAGCGGTGCCTCGTGGTCGATGCGACCCGCCCGGAAGAGGAGGTTGCGGACGCGATCTGGCACGCCGTGACCGACCGGCTGGTGACCGACGAGGTGGACGGTGGCTGACGACGACATCCCGTCCCTCGATGCGGTCGAAGGCTGGCCGCTACCGGAGAGCCAGACGCACTGGTACGGCGCGCCCGCGGCCGAGCTGACGCTGCGCGATGCCCTGGCCAGCGGCCGGATGCACCACGCCTGGCTCGTCACCGGGCCGCGCGGTTCCGGCAAGGCGACGCTGGCCTACCGGCTCGCGCGCTATGCGCTCACCCATGCACGCCCGAATCCGCCGACCGAAGGCGACGCCACACTCGACGTCGATCCCGAGAGCCGCGTGTTCCGCCAGATCGCCGCGCGGGGCCATCCGAACGTCATCACCTTGCAGCGGCCATGGGACGACAAGCTGAAGCGGTACAAGACCGAGCTCACCGTGGATGAGGTCCGCCGCATCCAGGGTTTCTTCGGATCGACTGCCGGCGAGGCGGGCTGGCGGATCTGCATCGTCGACACGGCGGACGAGCTGAACCCGAACGCGGCCAATGCCTTGCTGAAGATGCTTGAGGAACCACCGCAGCGGTCGCTGTTCCTGCTTCTTGCCGCAAGGCCCGGAAAACTGCTGCCCACGATCCGCTCGCGGTGCCGAAGGCTCGACCTGCCGCCGCTGCCGGTGGAAGCGATCGAGACTGCGTTCCGGGATCACGGCGAGCGGGCATCCACCGCCGACATCCACCTCGCCGCCGCGCTCGCCAATGGCAGCCTCCGCCGCGCGATCCTGCTCCTGCAGGGCGATGGCGTGGATACCTACCGCGATTTCCAGGAGATCGTCGCGCGCCTTCCGGACATCGACTATCGCGGCGTCCACCTCCTCGCCGACCGTGTCTCGGCTCGCGGTGACGAGGACGCCTATGTCGGGTTCCTCGACGGGCTCGAGGGCTGGCTCTCCCGCCGTGTCCGCGGGGAACCCGAGCCGAACGGCGTTCCGGTGGCTCCCGCGGTATCAGCCGCTTCGCTTGCCACCTGGGCGGACGTATGGGAGAAAGCCGCCGAAACGACGTTCCAGGCTGAGGAACTGAACCTCGACCGCAAGCAGGTGGTCCTGCAGATTTTCATGACGCTCGCCCACGCCGCCCGAATGTGATCGACGATATGCCGGGTTTTCGTCCCGGCGTTCTGCGCGTGGCAATTTCCCGAGGCGAGACGACGATGGACCGCCAGACTTTCTACATCACGACCCCGATTTTCTATCCCAACGGCAAGCCGCACATTGGGCATGCCTATACCGCACTGGCGTCCGACACGCTTGCACGCTTCGCGCGCCTTGACGGTCAGGACGTCTTCTTCCTCTCAGGCACGGACGAACACGGCATCAAGATGCTTCAGACGGCCGTCGCCGAAGGCATCACTCCGCAGCAGCTGGCGGACCGGAACTCGCAGCGTTTTCGCGATATGCTGACGGCGGTAGGGGCGTCCAATGATGATTTCATCCGGACCACGGAGCCTCGCCATCACGCCGCTTGTCAGGAGATCTGGCGGCGCATGGCGGCCAATGGAGACATCTATCTCCACAAATATTCCGGCTGGTACTCAGTCCGACAGGAAGCGTTCTTCGATGAGGAGGAGACGACGGTAGGCGCCGACGGCGTACGCCGCGAACCCCTCGGATCGCCCGTCGAATGGGTTGAGGAGGACAGCTACTTCTTCCGCCTGTCCGCCTACCAGGACAGGCTTCTCGCCCTCTATCGCGACCATCCGGACTTCGTCGGCCCTGACGAACGGCGCAACGAGGTCGCCAGCTTCGTTGCGGGGGGACTCCGCGATCTGTCGATCTCGCGGACCACCTTCGACTGGGGCATTCCGGTCCCGGACGATCCGAAGCATGTGATGTATGTCTGGGTCGACGCGCTCACGAACTACCTGACCGGCGTCGGCTTCCCTGATGATCCCTCGGAGTTCAAGCGCTACTGGCCCGCCGATCTCCACGTCATCGGCAAGGACATCGTCCGCTTCCACGCCGTGTACTGGCCGGCCTTCCTGATGTCGGCCGGTTTCCCGCTGCCGAAGCGCGTCTTCGCCCACGGCTTCCTCTTCAACCGCGGGGAGAAGATGTCGAAATCGGTCGGCAATGTTGTCGACCCGTTCGACCTCATCGAGCGCTACGGCCGCGACCAGGTCCGCTATTTCTTCCTGCGCGAGGTGCCGTTCGGCCAGGACGGCAACTACAGCATCGACGGCATCGCGAACCGCATCAACGCGGACCTCGCCAACGACTTCGGCAATCTGGCGCAACGCTCGCTCTCGATGATCGCGAAGAACTGCGAGGGGAGGGTGCCCTCGCCCGGTCCGTTCGGTGCCGCAGACGAAGCGATCATGGACGCGGCCCTGGCGCTGCTGCCGGCGGCGCGCGAGGCGATGCGGTCGCAGCAGATCCATCAGACGCTGGTGGCGCTGTTCGGGGTCATCAGCGACGCCAACGGCTACTTCGCGGCCAACGAACCCTGGAAGCTCGCGAAGAGCGACCCGGCGCGCATGGCGACGGTCCTCTACGTCGCAGCCGAGCTTCTCCGCGTCTTCGGGATCCTGGCGCAGCCGTCGATGCCGGAAGCGGCAGGCAAGCTCCTCGACATGCTGGCGATCCCGCCGGAGGCGCGGAGTTTCGCATCGCTCACGCCGGCGAACCGCATCGTCCCGGGCACGGCCTTGCCCGCCCCGCACGGCATCTTCCCCAAGATCGAGAAGGACGTCGCCGTCTGACGGCGGCGTCCCATCATCGTTTCCCATGCTCGTCGACAGCCACTGCCATCTCGACTTTCCCGACTTTGGTGAAGAGCGCGAAGCGGTCATCGGCCGCGCCCGGGCGGCGGGCGTTGGCCGGATGGTCACGATCTCCACCCGGGTCCGCCAGTTCGACCGCCTCAAGGCGATCGTCGATACGAATGACGACATCTTCGCCTCGATCGGCACCCACCCCCACAACGCCGCCGAGGAGCTCGATGTCACGACCGACGACCTCGTCGCGCTCTCGACGCATCCGAAGGTGGTCGCGATCGGCGAGGCAGGTCTCGACTATCACTACGAGGGCGACCCGGTCGCGCAGGCCGAAGGCTTCCGCCGCCACATCGCGGCTGCGCGCATCACCGGCCTGCCGCTCGTCATCCATGCCCGCGATGCCGACGACGACATGATCGCGATCCTGCGCGACGAGGCAGGGAAGGGGCCCTTCCCCGCGATCCTCCACTGCTTCTCGTCGGGCCGCGAGCTCGCCCTCGCCGGCGTCGAGCTCGGCTTCCACGTCTCCTTCTCGGGTATCATCACCTTCAAGAAGACCGAGGCGCTGCGCGCCATCGCCGCCGAGGTGCCGATGGAGCGGCTCCTGGTCGAGACCGACGCGCCCTATCTCGCGCCGACGCCGCATCGCGGCCGGCGCAACGAGCCGTCCTATGTCGTGGAGACCGCGAAGGTTCTCGCCGAGATCCGCGGCGTCTCCTTCGACGAGATCGCGGCGCAGACGACCGAGAATTTCTTCCGGCTGTTCCGGAAAGTGCCGCGGACCTGAGCATGGCGCGCCTTCGCTTCACCATCCTCGGCTGCGGCGCGTCGCCGGGCGTTCCGCGGATCAGCGGCGACTGGGGCGCCTGCGATCCGTCGGAGCCGCGGAACCGCCGCACGCGGTGCTCGGCGCTGATCGAGCTGTTCGGCGACGGCGAGCGGCCGACCCGGGTCGTGATCGACACCGGCCCCGACCTTCGCAACCAGCTCCTGGCGGCGGCGGTCGAGGCGATCGACGGTGTCGTCTACACGCATCCGCACGCCGACCATGTCCACGGCATCGACGATCTTCGCGGCTACTGGATCAATGACGGCGGCCGCCGGACGGTCCCGATCTACAGCGACGACGCCACCCAGCAGCGTCTCGAGGAAGGTTTTGGCTACTGCTTCAGGGCACCGCCCGGCAGCACCTATCCGCCGTTCCTGTCCCGCACGCGGATCACGCCAGGAGTGCCATTCACGATCGACGGACCCGGTGGCCCCGTCGCTATCCTGCCGTTCGACCAGATCCATGGCGACATCCGGTCCCTCGGCCTCCGCGTCGGCCCGATCGCTTATTCCTGCGACTTCAACGATCTGCCGCCGGAGAGCGTGGCCACGCTGGGCGGCCTGGACGTCTGGATTCTCGACGCGCTCCGCGAACGTCCGCACCCGAGCCATTGCTCGGTGCAGGAAGCGCTCGCGTTTGTGGAGCGGCTCAAGCCGCGGCGCGGGATCTTCACCCACATGACCAACGAGCTCGATTACCGGTCGCTGCACCGGTCGCTGCCGGCCAATGTCGAACCCGCGTACGACGGCATGAGTTTTGAGCTCGCCGTTGAGCCGGCATCGCAGAACTCGGGCGCAACTGCCTGAGTCGGCTCTACGATTCGATCCGTTGAACCGCCAAAATCGTTGACGCGATAGTTCCATAATATACCTTATGCGACTGGATCCCGAGGGCCTGGCGGCACCGTGCAACGGGCCCGCAGCGACCCATCGGCCTCAGCGCCCCAGGACACCCCACCGCTCGAGGATCGCATCGAGCGTTCCGTTGATCCTGAATCGGGCCAGCGACGCGTCGACGGCCGCAAGCAGTTCCGGGTCGTCGATCCCTGCCGCCAGGGCGTATGCCCTAAGAACCACCGGTTGGTAAGTTTCCACGACACGTGCCTCCGGGTACTGGGTCGCGACCTCGTAGGTCAGCGTCGGTTCGGCCGTGAAGAAGGCCTTGATCTCCCCGCTCAGGAGCGCCGCCCACGCCGCCGGTCCGGCATCGAACACACGGAGGTCCGTGAAGATGCCAGCCTGTTCCATCACGGCCAAGAAGGCCGTACCGCGAACAACGCCTACGGGCTCGTCGCGCACTTCATTCCCACGTCACGTAGGCCGTGGTGTCCGTCGCGAGGACCGCCATGCCCTCGCCGGCCGCGAAATATGGCATGGTAAACGCGACCTGGGCCGCGCGCTCCGGTGACGGTGTCATGCCAGTACAGATCATGTCCGCATCGCCCGCGGCTACGGCCGGGATGATTTCCGCAAACGGCATCGCCTGGTACTCGATGATCCAGCCATTGTCGGCGGCAATGGCGTTGCAGAGGTCTATGACGATGCCCTCGCTCGGGTTGTCTCCGACCTTCTGCGCGAAAGGCGGCGCCGAGACGCTGTGAACGGCGAGAATGGTGCGAGGCTGGCTGCCGGCCGAGGTGGCCGCTGCGAGAGCAATGGCGGCTGTCAGCGCGCACCTCGCACCGGCGGGCTTCATCTGAGTGTTTCTCCGGGCATTGCGTCGGGGATCTCTTGACCCGTCCATCATCCGACATAGCGAGCAGGATCGGCTACTGCCTTTCGTCACGGGGCGAACCGCCCTATCCATCAGCGCTTTGTTGTTGATCTTTGAGACCCCCGAAAGGGCTGACGCCATGAAGCCATCGCGCGATGTGAGCCGCCTCGTCGAGATCATGGCGGCGCTGCGGCATCCGGAAACCGGCTGTCCGTGGGACCTCGAGCAGGATTTCGCGTCGATCGCACCCTACACGATCGAGGAAGCCTACGAGGTCGCCGACGCGATCGAGCGCGATGCGATGGACGACCTCCGGGACGAGCTTGGCGACCTCCTCTTCCAGTCCGTCTACCACGCGCGGCTTGCGGAGGAGCGCGGGGCGTTCGCGTTCGGGGATGTCGTCGAGGCGATCACCACCAAGATGATCCGCCGCCATCCTCATGTGTTCGGCGAGGCCGTCGCCACCCGCGGCTTTTGGGAACGCAGCAAGGCCGAGGAGCGGAAGGCCAGGGCGGCCGAGACCGGCGAAGCCGCGGGAATCCTGGATGACGTGGCCGTCGCCCTTCCCGGCCTGACGCGCGCCGTGAAGCTGCAGAAGCGCGCCGCGACGGTCGGCTTCGACTGGCCCGACGCGTCCCACGTCATCGACAAGATCAGGGAGGAGACGCAGGAGATCGAGGCGGAGATCGCGGGCGGCGAGGCCGATCGCCTCGAGGATGAGATCGGCGATCTCCTGTTCGTCGTCGCCAATCTCGCGCGACACCTGCACGTCGATCCGGAAGCCGCGATCCGGCGGGCGAACGCCAAGTTCGTCCGGCGCTTTAGGCACATCGAGCGGTCGTTGAAGGACGACGGTGTGCCGCTCGAAACCGCCGGCCTCGAGGCGATGGAAGAACTCTGGGACGAGGCCAAAGCGGCGGAGAAGGCGGCTCGTCCTTAAAGGCAGGTCCGCTCCCGGGCCCGCCGCAAGCTGTCCCGTGTCATCGGGGGGCAGCTCTAGCCTCGCTCCCGGATCAAGTCCTGGGGCTCGGACAAGAGCCGGAGCCCTCTCCCCGCAGGCGGGTAGAGGGAGCGCGCTCTTCTGTTTCGATCGAGCGCTCCTCCGCGCCGCTTCCCGCGGCCCTCTGGCCCGTTGATCTTACCGGGCCGATCGTCATGCGCCCGTCACCGCCTTGATAAGCCGCGTTCCTATGGTCCCCGCGCCCTCAACGCCAGGAGACCAAAATGCTCGATCGTCGTTCCTTCATGAAGCTCGCGGGCGGCGTCGCCCTCGTCACGCCCTTTGCCGGCTTCGCATCGCGCGCCGCGTTCGCCCAGGATGCCGGCGCGCCGCTATTCCAGTTCGGCGTGATCGCGGACCCGCAATACGCCCCCTTCCCGCCCTCTGCCGGCGGCACCCGCTTCTATGCCAACAGCCTCTGGAAGGTGGATGCCGCGATCCAGACCCTCAACCAGGAGAACCTCGAATTCGTCGCCACCCTCGGCGATATCATCGACCGCCATTGGGAGAGCTACAACGACATCCTCCCGCTCTACGACCGGCTGCGGCACCCGAACTTCTTCGTCCTCGGCAACCACGATTATTCGGTCGCCGGCGACTATCTCCAGTCGGTGGTGCGCCAGGTCGGCATGGAGAAGGCGTATTACGACTTCACGGGCGGCGGGTACCGCTTCCTCGTGATCGACGGCAACGACGTGTCGACTTTCGCCCCGCCCGCCGGCGACCCGCGGCGCGAGCTCGCGGCGGAGCGCCTCGCGGCCCTGACCGCGGCCGGCGCCCGCAATGCCCAGAGCTGGAACGGCTCGCTCAGCGACGAGCAGTTCGCGTGGATGGAGACCACCATCGCCAACGCGGCAGGCGCAGGCGAGAAGGTCATCATCATGGGTCACTACCCGGTCTATCCCGAGAACGAGCACAATCTCTGGGACAGCGAGCGGATCGTCGAGCTGATCACGAGCTCGGACAATGTCGTGGCCTATTTCAACGGCCACAATCACGCCGGCAATTACGGCGCGATCGGCAACAAGCATTTCGTCAACTTCAAGGGCATGGTCGAGACGGCCGACACGACGGCGTTCGCCGTGGTCGCGGTCTATGACGGCCGGCTCGAGATCCGCGGCTTCGACCGCGAAGAGAACCGATCTCTCATCATCGACGTCTAACCATTGCCGGGGCGGCCTTTCCGAGGCCGCTCCGATCGCTCTCCTGCGCCGGCGGGGAACGATCCGCCGCGCGACCTCGTTCCCATCCGGGCGGGATGGAGGACGACCGATGGATCAAGCCACCCGAAATCTCTTCCGCGTCTATGAGGCGGCGTTCAACACGCTCGACATCGAGCGCCAGGTCGACTTCTTCGCCGACACCTTCATCTCGGCCGGACCGAAGGGCACGATCGCCCAAAGCCGCGACGAGTTCATGGCGATGTCCCACCAGGCCGCCGAAGGCTACCGCAGCGTCGGCCAGACCGGCGCCAAGATCCTCGCGATGGAGGAAACCCCGATCTCCGACCACTATTCGATGGTCAAGGTCCACTGGGGCGTCACCTTCGCAAAGCTCGGCGACAAGCCGGTGGAGTTCGACGTCACCTACTTCCTGCAGAAGACCGGCCCGGAACCGAAGATCATCATGTTCATCGCGCACCAGGACGAGGATGAGGCGATGAAGGAGCTCGGCATCGGCGCAAACGCCTAAGGCGCGCGACGGCGCCCCTTGGGCGCGACCGACGCGCCGGCCTCGACGGCGAAGGGAAAGCGCTGGTGGAACGCCTCGGCTTTCCGGAGCGGGACCCGGACCTTGAGCGCCACCCCGTCCTCGCCGTCATCGCGCGACAGCACCTCGCCCAGCTCATAGGCGTGGTAGAGGTCGGCAAGCTGGCTGTCGGCGAGCCGAACCTCGTAGACCGTGTCCTCGGCCGTGACACGGTCCTCGATGAGCCGCAGCAGGGCCGGAACCCCTTCCCCGGTCAGCGCCGAGATGCCGATCGTCGAGACCACCGTCTGGCCTTTCGCGCGGGGCGCCGGCGGTGGCGTCGGCAGGAGGTCGATCTTGTTCCAGACCTCGATCACCCGCTCGGGATCGTTGGGATCGACGCCGAGCTGCTGGAGGACGTCGGCAACGTCGGCCGTCTGGATCTGCGTCTCGGGATGCGCGATGTCACGGACGTGGAGAATGAGATCGGCCTCCACGACCTCCTCGAGGGTCGCTTTGAATGCCGCGACGAGATGGGTCGGCAGGTCGGAGACGAAGCCGACGGTGTCCGAGACCAGGATCTCGCCGCCATGCGGCAGCTTTGCTCGGCGCAGCCGCGGATCGAGGGTGGCGAACAGGAGGTCCTCGGCCCGCACACCGGCGCTCGTGAGGGCGTTGAAGAGGGTCGATTTGCCGGCATTGGTGTAGCCGACGAGGGCGACGACCGGATGGTTGAGCCGGCGCCGATGCGCGCGCTGCAGGCGCCGCGTCCGTGCCACGCCCTTCAGCTCGTCCTTGATCTTGAGGATGCGCTCGCCGATCATCCGGCGGTCGGCCTCGATCTGGGTCTCGCCTGGACCGCCGAGGAAGCCGAAGCCGCCGCGCTGGCGCTCGAGGTGGGTCCACGACCGCACCAGCCGGCTCTTCTGGTAGTTGAGATGCGCGAGCTCGACCTGGAGCCGTCCCTCCCGCGTCTGCGCCCGCTCACCGAAGATCTCGAGGATGAGGCCGGTGCGGTCGATGACCTTGGTCTTCCACGCCTTTTCGAGGTTTCGCTGCTGCACCGGCGTCAGCGGATGGTCGATCACCGCAAGGCCGATGTTCCCGGCCTCGACCTGCGCGGCGATCTCCTCGACCTTGCCCGAGCCGAGGAGCGTCGACGGTCGATAGGCCGACATCGGCACGCTTAGCGCGGCGACGACCTCGAGGTCGATCGCCCGCGCGAGGCCCACTGCTTCGTCGAGCTTGCCTTCGGTCGACCGCGGCTCGGGCCGTTCCTTCCCCGCGTCGCCGGCCGGAGTGTCGCGGAGATAGGGAACGACGACGATCGTCCGCTCGCCCTTGGTGACGTCAGCGCGGTCCGAGCCGGCGTTGGGCTTCCTGAGGCTCAAATATCAGCTCGTCTCGTCCTCGTCCGGCTCGAAGAGCTGCAGCGGGGTTGCCGGCATGATCGTGGAGATGGCGTGCTTGTAGACGAGTTGCGAATGCCCATCGCGACGGAGCAACACGCAGAAATTGTCGAACCAGGTAACGACGCCCTGAAGCTTCACGCCGTTTACAAGGAATACTGTGAGCGGTGTCTTGTTTTTCCGAACGTGGTTGAGAAAGGTGTCCTGTAGATTCTGATTTCTCTCCGCCATCTCTGGATTTCTTTTCCTATTATTATTGGAGCAGACGGAGCCTCACGGGAGCACACCTCAGCCCGCAGCGCGGCCCCAGCAGACAAGGCTAACTCAATCCTTTTCAGGGCGCCACAGGCGAAGCCAGATCGGGCGCTATGCTGGTTTCTTCCAGGAGCGCCTTGCGGAGCGCGGTGGCGGTGAAGCCCGGCTCGCCATTGCCGATGGTCCTGCCGTCGATCGTCGTTACCGGCATCACGAGCTGCGTCGCCGAAGTTACGAACGCTTCCGCGGCGGCATGAGCCTCATCGACCGTGAAGCGGCGCTCACTGAACTTGAGGCCGAGCTTCTGGGCCGTCCGCAGCGCGACCGTCCGCGTGACGCCGCGGAGGATCGGTGCGTCGGTTGGCGCCGTCACCAGCTCGCCGTCCCGCGTCACGATCCACGCATTGCTGGACGAGCCTTCGTTGACGTACCCCCCGGCATCGACGAACCACGCCTCGGCTGCGCCGGCCTCCTTCGCCGCCTGCTTGGCGAGGACGTTCGGGAGGAGGCTGACGGTCTTGATGTCGACGCGCGCCCAGCGGTTCTCCGGCACGGTCACGACCGCGATCCCGGTCGCGGCGGCGGCGGTCAGATTCACCGCCGTCCGGCGGACCGTGATGACGAGGACGCTCCGCACCGCCGGCGACGGGAACGCATGGGCGCGGGGCGCGACACCCCGCGTCACCTGGAGATAGAGGAGGCCGTCGCTGACACGGTTGCGGCGGACGACCTCGCGCATCACGGTCCGGAGCGCCAGCTCCTGCATCGGGGCGACGATGCGGAGTTCGCCGAGCGACCGTGCGAGACGGGCCATGTGCAGCGCCTCGTCGACGAGGCGCCCTCCCCGCACCTCGCAGACCTCATAGACGCCGTCGGCAAACTGATAGCCGCGGTCCTCGACATGGACCCGAGCATCCCGGAGCGGAACGTAGCGGCCATCGACATAGGCAATGCGGGCCATGCTGTGGGCTCCAAAAACCCTGGCTCTAGAAGAACTCGAGGCTGACGCGGAACATCTGCTCGACCGCCTTCACGCGCTCGGCGGCGGCGTAGAGGATGACGCGGTCATGGGCCTGGATGACGACGCTGCCCGCGGGCATGACGACCTGCCCGGCCCGGTAGATCGCGCCGATGCGGATGCCGTCGGGCAGGTCGAGGTCACGGAGCGGCCGGCCGACCAGCGGCGAGGTCTCGAGCGCCTCCGCCTCGAGCACTTCGGCTTCGCCGTTCTGGATCGAATGGACTGCCCGGATGCGGCCGCGGCGGACGTGCTGCAGCACCTTTGAGATCGTCACCGCGCGCGGGTTGACGATGGCGTCGATCTCGAGGCCGCTGGTGAGCGCGGCAAAGCTCGGATCATTGACGAGCGCCATGGTGCGCTTGACCCCGAGCCGCTTCGCCATGACCGAGGCAAGGAGGTTGATCTCGTCCTCATTGGTGAGGGCGACCAACGTGTCGGTATCCTCGATATCCGCCTCGCGGAGGATGTTGCGGTCGAGCGCGCTGCCCTGGAGGATCACGGTGCGCTTGAGCTGGTCCGCGATCATCACCGCGCGCTCATGCGACGGCTCTATCACCTTGGCGCGGCTCCGGGAGTTACGGTCCTCGAGCGCCTGCGCAACGTAGAAGCCGATGTTGCCGCCGCCGGCGATGACGACCCGGACCGCCTCCTGCTCCTCATGGCCGAAGACGCTGAGGGCGCGGCGGACCTGTTCCTGGCGGACGACGACGTAGACGAGGTCGCCGGCCAGCATGAAGTCTTCCGAGTGCGGCACCATCATCTCGCCGCGCCGGAAGATGCCGACCACGACCGCGTGGAGGTCGGGGAAGAGCTCGGTGAGCTGGCTGAGCGGGGTGTCGACGACCGGGCAATCCTCCAGGCACTCGACGCCGAGGACGGCGACCTTCTCGTCGGCGAAGCGCACGATGTCGACCGCGCCCGGAAGCTGGAGGCGACGCAGCACCATCTCGCCGACTTCCACTTCCGGGGCGATGATGACGTCGATCGGAAGGTTGGTCGTCGCGAAAAGGTCGCTCCAATGCGCCTCGCGATAGGCGTGGCTGCGAATCCGGGCGATCTTGGTCGGGACGCTGAACAGCGACGACGCCACCTGGCACGCGACCATGTTCACCTCGTCGGAGCGCGTGACGGCGATCAGCATGTCCGCGCCCTCGGCGCCTGCGGAGGCAAGGTCGTCGGGGTAGGAGCCGTGGCCGACGATGCCGCGGACGTCGAGCGTGTCACGCACCGCCTGGACGCGCTGCGGCGAGATGTCGATGACCGAGACGTCGTTCTGCTCGGCGGCGAGGCGCTCGGCGAGGCCATAGCCGACCTGGCCCGCGCCGCAGATCACGACCCGCATGTGCCCTGCCCCGTCCCGCGCTTCCCGTGCCGGCCGCTACGGCCCCGCCCCCACGCCGAGCGACTTCAGCTTGCGATGGAGCGCCGAGCGCTCCATGCCGACGAACTCGGCCGTGCGCGAGATGTTGCCGCCGAACCGCGCGACCTGCGCCGCCAGATAATCGCGCTCGAAGACCTCGCGCGCCTCCCGGAGCGGCATCGCCATCAGGTGCTCGCCGCCGGCCTTGCCGGGCGTTGCCGGCAGCATCTCGCCGATCTCGGCGGGCAGCATGTCGGCCGTGATCATGTCCGAGGCCTCGCCGCGGGCGAGGATCAGGAGCCGCTCGACGTTGTTGCGGAGCTGGCGGATGTTTCCGGGCCAGTCATGGGCCTGGAGGACGGCCATCGCGTCCTGTCCCATCTTTCGCGGCGGCAGGCCGGTCTGCTTGGAGATCATCGCCACGAAATGCTCCACGAGCACCGGGATGTCCTCGCGGCGCTCGGCGAGCGCCGGGACCCTGATCGGCACCACCGACAACCGGTGGAAGAGGTCCTCGCGGAACGCGCCTTCGGCGATGTCGCGCTCGAGGTCGCGCGCAGTCGACGAGATGATGCGGACGTCGACGCTCACCCGCGCGGTGCCGCCGAGGCGCTGAAAACTCTGGTCGACGAGGACGCGCAGGATCTTGTTCTGCGTCTCGCGCGGCATGTCGGCGACTTCGTCGAGATAGAGCGTGCCGCCATGCGCCTCTTCGAGGGCGCCGACCTTGCGCGGCCCCGAGCCGTTGGCCTCGGTCCCGAACAGCTCGTGCTCCATGCGCTCGGGCACGATCGTGGCGCAGCTCAGCACGGCGAACGGCCCGTTAGAGCGCGTCGAGGTGCCGTGGATGATCCGCGCGACGAGCTCCTTGCCGGCGCCGGACGGTCCCGAGATCATCACCCGGCTGTTGGTGCGGGCGACCTTCTCGACGTGCTGGCGGAGCTGGTTCACGGCGGAGGACGCGCCGACGAGGCCGAGGCTCTCGCCGGTCCGCTCGCGAAGCTCCCGGAGCTCGCGGCGCATCTTGAAGGCCTCGAGCGCGCGCTCGGCGACGAGGATCAGCCGGTCGGCCTTGAACGGCTTCTCGATGTAGTCGTAGGCGCCGCGCCGGATGGCGGAGACCGCGGTCTCGATATTGCCGTGGCCGGAGATCATCACCACCGGGATGTCGTCATAGTGGCGCCGGATCTCGTCGAGGAGCGCGAGGCCGTCGAGCCGGCTGCCCTGGAGCCAGATGTCGAGGAAGATCAGCGACGGCCGGCGCTTGGCGATCTCGGCGAGTGCGGCGTCGGCATCGCCGGCGAGTCGCGTTCCGTGGCCTTCATCCTGGAGGATGCCGGCCACCAGCTCGCGGATATCGATCTCGTCGTCGACAATGAGAATGTCAGAGGCCATCGATCACTCGGCTACTGGAACAAGGGCGCCGTCCGCATCCGTCCGGCCGTTGCCGGCGGCCAAGGACTGCGACTCGGCGGGGGCGCCCTTTGACTTGTCGAGTTCGGGGAAAGTAAGGCGAATCATGGCGCCGTGGCCACCTTCGGCCACCGCCGGCGCGTCGAGAAGCTCGATCCGCCCATTGTGCTCCTCGACGATCTTCTTGACGATCGCAAGGCCGAGGCCGGTGCCCTTCTCGCGGGTCGTCATGTAGGGCTCGAGGAGCCGCTGCCGGTTCTCCCGCGGCAGCCCCACGCCGTTGTCGATCACGTCGACGACCAGTGTGCAGTCGGCCGCCATGGCACGGACCTCGACCCGGCCCTTCTCGTTGCCGGGGCCGGCAGCGGCGATGCCCTCGGTCGCGTTCTTGATGAGGTTCGTGAAGACCTGGGCGACGAGCCGCTCGTCGAACATGCCGTTGAGCGGCGTCTCGGGCGCTACCAGCTTCACGTCGATGTCGGGATAGCCGACCTGCATCATGAAGACCGTGTCGCGCAGCGTCTTGCGAAGGTCGTGCGGCACCATCGCCGGCTTCGGCATCCGCGCGAACGAGGCGAACTCGTCCACCATGCGGCCGATGTCGCCGACCTGGCGGATGATGGTGTCGACGCACTGGTCGAAGATCTCGCGGTCGTCGGCGATGGCGCGACCGAATTTGCGGCGGAGGCGCTCGGCGGAGAGCTGGATCGGCGTCAGCGGGTTCTTGATCTCGTGCGCGATGCGGCGCGCGACGTCGGCCCAGACGGCGGTCCGTTGCGCGGTCACGAGATCGGTGATGTCGTCGAGCGTGATGACGAAGCCTTTCGAGTTGCCCTCTTCCGTCGTCACCCGGACGTTGATCGTGCGGGACCGGCCGCCGCGGACCAGCGTGACCTGATCGCGATGCTCGCGCCGCGGGTCCGCCCGCGCCGTCGCCACGACGGGAGCGAGCTCGGGGACGAGGTCGGCGATGTGGTCGCCCACGGTCACCCGGCCGTCCGACAGGATGCGGACCGCCGTGCGGTTGAAGACGCTGATCTCGCCTTCGCCGTCCACGCCGACGACACCGGCGGTGACGCCCGACAGCACGGCTTCGATGAAGCGGCGGCGGCTGTCGATCTGGTCGCTCGCCGTCACGAGGTCGTCGCGCTGGCTGCGGAGCTGCTCGGTCATCTTGTTGAACGATTCGCCGAGAGCGGCGAGATCGCCGTCCGAGCGGTTGACCGGCACCGCGACCCTAAGGTCGCCGCCGGCGACGCGGTCGGATGCGTCGATCAGCCGGCCGATCGGCGACACCAGCCGGTTGGCCACCGCAAGGCCCAGCCAGACGGCGGCGGCGAAGACCACCAGCGCGACGCCGAAATAGAGGAGGCCGAACACGATCTGCATGCCGGCGCGGATATCCATGAGCTGTTCATAGGCGGTGAGGTTCTCCGTCGCCTCCCGCAGGTAGATCAGCGCGCGCGGGTCGAGTTCGGCGACCGCGAACAGGAAGAGGCCGCCCTGCCCGATGTCCGTGAACTGGTTGAGACGCACGATTCCGGCCACGAACACCCGGACATTGCCGTTCGCATCCGTGACGTCGTTCGGTGGAATCAGCGACACGCGGCCTGGATCGGCCGCGGCCTCGGCGATGGCCTGCGCGGGCGGCGGCGGCAGCCCGGCAAAGGTGCTCGCGGCCGCCTGCATGATCGGATCGCCGGTGCTGTCGATGAGGAAGACGCCCGGCACGCCATAGGATTCGGGGATGGTGTCGAGGAAGCCCTGGAACCCCGCGCCATTGATGTTGTACTGGCCGCGCATGCCGTCGATGGCATCGCGCATCGCGCTGACGGCGACGCCGAGCGAGGCAAGCTGCGTTTCGTTGTACGAGTTGGCGACCGCCGTCGACTGCGCAACGATCGCCTGCGTCCGCGACGAGAACCAGTGGTCGACGCCCTGGGCGAGCGTCACATTGGCGACGAACGCAACCACGATCGCCGGCGCGACCGCCATGATCGAGAACAGCGCCACGATGCGGATGTGGAGCCCGGCGGCAGCCTCGCGGCGGCGGCGGGCGATCCACAGGAGCGCGATCTCGTAGCCGACCGCGGCCAGGAGGATCGCGATCAGCGCGCCGTTGACCACCAGCGCCCAGGTGATGATCTGCGGCGTCGGTTCGATCGACGTCAGGCCGAGGAACACGAAGAAGGTGATCGACGCGGCGATGATGGCCAGGAACGCCGCAAAATAGCCGGCGATTCGCACCCAGCGCCGGCCCGTGACCCGGCGCCCTTCGGCGGCCGGGATCAGCGAGGGCAAATGTTCGCTGTAGGCGGGCGCTGTGCTCGTCACCGTTCGCTACCGGATCCCGGAATGTTGCCGCTGGAGCGGTACGGGACCCTCGAACGGGATTGCAACAGTATTGTGGCGCAAACGCAACAGGCGGTTGAGACGCCTAGCGGCTGCTGCGGATCACCTGGATTTCGAGGTCCTGGATCTTTTTCCGGAGCGTGTTGCGGTTCACCCCGAGCAGCTCTGCAGCCTTGATCTGATTCCCCCGCGTCGCGGCAAGCGCCGCTGATATGAGCGGATATTCGACCTCGCGGAGGACGCGGTGATAGAGGCCGGGCGGCGGCAGGCCGTCGCGGAAGCCCTTGAAGTAATCCGAGAGGTGGCGCTCGACGGAACGCGCGAGTGTGTCCTCGTCGGCGCCGGGCTCCGTCGTGGTGGTGACGACCGGGGGCGTGTCGAGCTCCTGCTCGATGATCGCCTCGGTGATGATCTCCTGCGGGTAGAGCGCCGCAAGCCGCCGGATCAGGTTCTCGAGCTCGCGGACGTTTCCGGGCCAGCGATAGCGGCGGAGGCGCTCCACTGCCGCCGTCTCGATCTGCTTGGCCGGCAGGCCCTCCTTCTCCACGAGGGCGAAGAAGTGGCGCATGAGGTCCGGGATGTCCTCGGTCCGCTCGCGCAGCGCCGGCAGCCGGATCGGCACGACGTTGAGCCGGTAGAAGAGATCTTCGCGGAAGAGGCCCTGATTGATGAGGGCCCGGAGATCCTTGTTCGTCGCAGCGATGATGCGGACGTCGGTCTTGATCGGGGTCCGGCCGCCGACGGTGGTGTACTCGCCCTGCTGCAGCACGCGGAGGAGACGCGTCTGCGCCTCCATCGGCATGTCGCCGATCTCGTCGAGGAACAGCGTGCCGCCGTCCGCCTGCTCGAAGCGGCCGGCGCTCCGCGCCTGGGCTCCGGTGAAGGCGCCCTTCTCGTGGCCGAACAGCTCCGCCTCGATGAGGTCGCGGGGAATGGCCGCCATGTTGATGGCGACGAAGGTGCCGACGCGGCGCTTGCCGTAGTCATGGAGGGCGCGCGCGACGAGCTCCTTGCCGGTGCCGGACTCGCCGGTGATCATGACCGTGAGGTCGGTCTGCATCAGCCGCGCGAGGACGCGATAGATCTCCTGCATCGCCGGCGAGCGGCCGACCAGCGGGATGTTGTCGTTGCCGTCGGGCGCCGCCTCGAGCCGGCGCGATTTTGGCCCGGACAGCGCCCGGCCGACGATCGCGATTAGCTCCTTCAGGTCGAACGGCTTCGGCAGATAGTCATAGGCGCCGCGCTCCGACGCACGGATCGCGGTCATGAACGTGTTCTGCGCCGACATGACGATGATCGGGAGATCGGGCCGGACGCGCTTGATCCGCGGCAGGAGGTCGAAGGCGTTCTCGTCGGGCATCACGACGTCGGTGATGACGAGGTCGCCGTCGCCGCGGCTCACCCAGCGCCACAGCGTCGCCGCGTTCGAGGTCAGCCGCACCTCGTAGCCGGCGCGCGACAGGGCCTGGTTGAGGACGGTCCGGATCGCCGCGTCATCGTCGGCCACGACGATTGTGCCGAGCGCCATCTGGTCAGATCTCCTCGGTAACGGGCTCGGTGCCGGCATAGGCTGGCAACAGCACCCGGAAGGTGGTTCGGCCCGGCTGCGAGTCGCACTCGATGACCCCGCCATGATCGCCGATGATCTTCGCTACCAAAGCAAGGCCGAGGCCAGTTCCATTGGGTTTGGTGGTCACGAACGGATCGAACAGGTGCGGCAGGATGTCAGGCGGGACGCCCGGGCCGTTGTCGCGGACCGCGAATTCGAGCGGCAGCGCGACCTTGTTCGGGCTGCCCTGGACGGACATGCGGACGCCGGGCCGGAACGCGGTCGTCAGCATGATCTCGCCATTCTGCGCGTTTCCAATGGCCTCGGCCGCGTTCTTCACCAGGTTCAGGAAGACCTGGATGAGCTGGTCCCGGTTCGCATAGACCGGTGGCAGCGAGGGGTCGTACTCCTCGAGAAACGTGATGCCGCGGGCGAAGCCGGACTGTGCCAGCCGTTTCACGTGTTCGAGAACGCCGTGGATGTTGACCGGGTCGCGCTCGATCGGCCGCTCGTCGGAGAAGACCTCCATCCGGTCGACGAGCTTCACGATCCGGTCGGCCTCGTCGGTGATCAGCCGCGTCAGCGCCCGGTCCTCGTCGGCCACCGACGTCTCGAGGAGCTGCGCCGCGCCGCGGATGCCCGAGAGCGGGTTCTTGATCTCATGGGCAAGCATCGCGGCAAGGCCCGTGACCGTGCGCGCGGCGCCGCGATGCGTAAGCTGGCGGTCGATCTTCTCCGCCATGGTCCGCTCCTGGAGCATCAGCACCACGCTCTGATTGTCGGCCGGCGAGGCATAGATATCGACCACCCTTTCGCCGCCCGTCCGCGGCGTCCCGATGTCGACCCGATATTCGTTGACGGCCGAATCCCGGAGCCGCACCTGCTCGATCAGGGCGAGGAGCGGGCTGCCGAACGGCACATACTGGTCGATCTGGCTCCGCCGGAGCACGGCCGCCGAGGTCTTGAAGAACGTCTCCGCCGCAGAGTTCGCCCGTGCGATGGTGCCGTCAGGCGCAATGAGGACGACCGGGTGCGGCAGCGCGTCCAGAAGGACGCTCGCGCCAACATCCCCCGGCGCCGTTGCGTTCACGCGGCGACATCCCGAACGATCGCCGGCAGCTCGGCGAGATCCCGGAGCTCGACAAGGACCGGCTCGGCCGTCGTCGGACCCATCAGCCGTGCCCGCGCGCCTTCGGCGGGCCGGCCGCCGGCGGCGATGAACCGGTCGAGGTACCAGCCGAGATGCTTGCGCGCGGCCCTTATGCCGACCGGTCCGTAGAGATCGAGGAGGGCCTCGTAGTGCGCGGCCGCGCGAAGGGCGATCTCGGCGGGCCCGGGGACAATGGCGGGCAATCCCGCCGCCTGCCGCGCGATGAAACCGGGCAGCCAGGGCTGCCCATAGGCGGCCCGCCCAATCATCACGCCGTCGGCACCGGAGGCCGTGATTGCCGCAAGAGCATCCTCGATGCCTGAAATATCACCATTGATGATGACGGGGATGTCCACCGCCGCCTTCACGGCGGCTACGGCTGCCCAATCGGCGTGCCCGTCATAGAACTGGCACCGCGTCCGGCCGTGCACGGTCAGCATGCGGACGCCTGCCTGCTCGGCGCGGCGGGCCAGTTCGGGGGCATTGATAGAGCGGTCGTCCCAGCCGAGGCGCATCTTGAGGGTGACCGGCACCGACACCGCCTCGACGGTCGCGACGATCAGCTCCTCCGCATGGTCGAGGTCGCGCATGAGCGCCGATCCGGAGTACCCCGATGTCACCTTCTTGGCGGGGCAGCCCATGTTGATGTCGATCATGTCCGCGCCGGCGCCCACCGCCCTGCGCGCCCCTTCGGCCATCCAGCGCGCCTCGCGGCCGGCAAGCTGGACGACGTGCGGACCGCTACCCGCCCGCTCGCTGCGCAGCACCGCCTCGTCCTCGCCGCGGACAAGCTGCTCGGACGCGACCATCTCCGACACCACGAGCCCGGCGCCTTCGGCCACCGCGATCTCGCGGAACGCGCGGTCGCTCACGCCCGACATCGGTGCCAGAAACACACGGTTAGGAAGCTCGACGGGTCCGATTCGGAGAGGCTGGGCAAGCACGGAGGGCGCGGCCGCCTTAAGGTTCTCGCACTGATTGGCTATCATTTGGGCATTGCATCCTGTGCCTACATATTAGCCAGCGACGCCTGCGCAGCAAGCGAAAAACGTTGACCGGCCTGCGACGCGGGTGCATCGCTCGCGCCACGTCGCCAGCGGCGACCCGACGAACCGTGAGTGATGCCAGACCGTTCGCGCCTTGCCGTCCTCATCGTCGCCGCCGGTCGCGGACTTCGCACCGGAGGCGATACGCCGAAGCAGTACCGGCGGATTGGCGGCGTCTCGGTCCTTGCCCGTTCGTTGCGACCGTTTCTTGACAGCCCGCTGGTGGACGACGTGGTCGTCGTCATCGGCGCGGGCGACGAGCTCTCCTACGCCGAAGCCGCGTGCGTGCACCCGAAGCTCCTTCCGCCCGTCACCGGCGGCGCGGAGCGGCAGCAGAGCGTGCTTCGCGGCCTCGAGGCGCTCGAGGCCCGCGACCCGGTTCTCGTCCTGATCCACGACGCAGCCCGGCCGTTCGTTTCCTCCGCGGTGATCGGCCGGGTGATCGCGGGGCTTGGCGGGGGCCCGGCGGTCCTTCCTGCCCTTCCGGTGACCGACACGCTCAAGCGCGCCGATGCTGCCGGGACCGTCGGCGGAACGGTCCAGCGTCACGGACTCTACGCTGCGCAGACGCCGCAGGGCTTCCGCTACGCCACGATCCTGAACGCCCATCGGCGGGCCGCGACCGCAACCGAGCCCTTCACCGATGATGCGTCGATCGCCGAATGGGCCGGCGTGCCGGTGTCGATCGTCGCCGGCGAGGCGGCGAACATGAAGCTCACCACCGCGGAGGATTTCGCCATGGCCGAACGCGCTTTGGCCCACCATGAGACCCGAACCGGGTCGGGCTATGACGTGCACGCGTTCGGGCCCGGCAGCGGCGTCGTCCTCGGCGGGGTCCCGATCGCGTTCGACCGCGGCCTCGTCGGGCACTCCGACGCCGACGTTGCGCTCCATGCGCTGACCGACGCGGTGCTCGGCGCCATCGCCGACGGCGACATCGGCAGCCATTTCCCACCGTCCGATCCGCAATGGAAGGGGGCCTCGTCGGACCGCTTCCTCGCCCACGCCGTCGACCGGGTCCGCGGCCGCGGCGGTAGCATCGTCCATCTCGACCTGACGATCCTCGCCGAGGCGCCGAAGATCGGGCCCCATCGCGACGCGATGCGGGCGCGGATCGCCGCCATCGCCGGCATCGGCATCGACCGGGTGGCGGTGAAGGCGACCACCAATGAGAAGATGGGCTTTCTTGGCCGCGGCGAAGGCCTTGCAGCGCTCGCGACCGCAACCGTCCGCCTGCCCGGCAACGAGCCGTGAGCCTCCGCGAGGACATCAGGGGCACTGCCGAGTTGCTGCAGATGATCTGCGTGAACCGGCGGCTCCGGATCGCAACGGTCGAGTCCTGTACCGGCGGCCTCATCGCCGGAGCCATCACCGAAATCCCCGGCGCGTCCGACTATTTCGACCGCGGCTTCGTCACCTACTCGAATGCTGCCAAGGCGGAGCTCGGTGTTCCCGCCGACCTGATCGAGCGCTTCGGTGCGGTGAGCGCGGAGGTGGCGATTGCCATGGCCGAAGGTGCACTCGCCACTTCAGGAACCGATCTCACGCTCTCGGTCACGGGCATCGCCGGTCCCGGCGGCGGGACGCCGGAAAAGCCCGTCGGCCTCGTCCATTTCGGCGTCGCGCGGCGGGGAGAGCGGACGCATCAGGAGCGCGTGGTGTTCCCCGACAACGGACGCTCGGGCATCAGGCAAGCGGCTGTCCTGGCGGCGCTGCAGTTGATGATCCGGCGGCTGGCGCCGGCGTAGCGCCGAACACGCTGTCCGCCCGCGCCTTGAACGCCTCGACATACCTCCGGAACGCCCGGTCGAAGACCGCGCCGACGATGAGCCCGAGGGCGCGCGAGCGAAATTCGTAGCTGAGGCTGAAGTCGATCCGCGTGCGCCGCTCGCCCAGCGCCTCGAAGGCCCAGATATTGTCGAGCAGCCGGAACGGCCCGTCGAGCGCAGCGGCCGTGATGCGCCGCGCGTTGCGGTCGAGCGTGACCTTGCTGGTGAAGGATTCGCGAAGGAAACCATACGCGACGGTCATTTTGGCGAGCACGATCTCGCGTTCGCCATCGAAGGTCCGCGAACGGACCTTCATCCCGGTGCAGAGCGGAACGAACTGCGGATAGGACTCGACGTCCGCGACGAGGGCGAAAATCTCGTCGGCGGAGTGATCGACGTCCTCCGTCGTCCTGTGCCGATGCGCGCTCAGCGGCGCCGCCCTGCCTGCGCCGCGCGAAGCCGCTCGAAATCCTCGCCGGCATGGTGCGACGAGCGCGTGAGCGGGCTCGACGCGACCATCAGGAAGCCCTTCACGGTCGCGATCGTGCTGAACGACTCGAACTCCGCCGGCGTCACGAAGCGGGCGATCGGATGGTGCTTCCGCGACGGCTGGAGGTACTGGCCGATGGTGATGAAATCGACGTCTGCCGCCCGAAGATCGTCCATGACCTGGAGGATCTCGGTACGCTCCTCGCCGAGGCCGACCATGATGCCGGACTTGGTGAACATGTCCGGGGCCAACTCCTTCACCTTCTGGAGGAGCCGGAGCGAGTGGAAATAGCGCGCGCCGGGACGAACCGTCAGGTAGTTGCGCGGCACGGTCTCGAGATTGTGGTTGAAGACGTCCGGCCGGGCCTCGACGACGATCTCGATCGCGCCGTCCTTCCGGAGGAAGTCGGGCGTCAGCACCTCGATCGTCGTGCCGGGGCTTGCCGTCCGGATCGCGCGGATCACCGCCGCGAAATGCGCCGCGCCGCCGTCGGCGAGATCATCGCGATCGACGGAGGTGATCACGACGTGGCGGAGGCCGAGCTTCGCCACGGCATCGCCGATCTTCGCCGGCTCCTCCGGGTCTACCGTTTGCGGCAGGCCGGTGCGGACGTTGCAGAACGCGCAGGCCCGCGTGCAGGTGTCGCCGAGGATCATGAAGGTGGCGTGCCGCTCCGACCAGCACTCGCCGATGTTCGGGCACGCCGCCTCCTCGCATACCGTGAGGAGGCCGTTGGCGCGGACGATGTCGCGGGTCTCGCGATAGACCGGCGAGCCCGGCGCGCGGACGCGGATCCAGTCCGGCTTGCGGAGGATCGGGCTGTCGGGCCGGTGCGCCTTCTCGGGATGGCGCGGGCGCAGCTCCGCCGGGGACTCTGTCCTGTCGAGGATCGTGACCATGCCTAGGCGTGGCCGTTGCGCCGCCGCCGGTCAAGCGACGGCGCGTCGCGGCCTCAGAAGATGATCCGGGCGATGATGAGGACGATGATCGCGCCGACGATGGCGATTATCATCTGCTCGACGAACACGCTGCCGAGATTGAGGCGGATGTTGAAGCGGCGGGCAAGGAAGCCGCCCAGGAAGGCGCCGAGGACGCCGGCGATCAGCCAGACGATGAGATTGCCGCCGCCCGGCACGAAAAGATCGGCGATCGCGCCGGCGATGATGCCGAGGATCACCCAGACGACGACGTCGCGGAGCTCGATGTTCTGCACGTGCACCCCCGTAAGGCCGATTGCCGGCCCGAAGGCGGAATCTAGGCCCCACGGCTGCAAACCGCCAGACGGCTGTTCGCGCGGCGGGGCCCGCGCTATCCTTGCCGCATCTTCCCGGTTCCATCTCTCAGGCGAACCCGTGAACTACGAACGGCTCTGGACGATCGCGGACGGGGCGCGCGCTGGCCATCGCCTATCGCCGGACGACACCGTGTTCCTGGCCGAGGCCGTGCCACGGGCGCTGTCGGCCTTCCCCGAAGTCGACCTGCCGCCGCGTGTCCGTCACCCCGCAGGCTTTGCGCTATCCGGGGCGCCGATCGGCACGTTCCTCCGCGCCGGCCTCCTTCTCGCCGGCCGGAACGCCTTCGGGCCGCGCTATGACGGCGCGCCGCTCTACCAGGCGGTGGAGAAGGACCTCGCCTTCGGGATCATGCGGTCGCACTTCCACCATGGCTACCCGAAGGGCGCGCATTGCTGCTTGCGCTGCTCCCTCGCGGTCTATCCGGTGCTCGCCTCCGGCGCGATCCGCTATTTCGACTGCGCCCCGCTCGCGGCGGGCCTCCGCAGTCTGATCGAGGAGCGGAAATGGCGATTCGTGAAACCGCCGAGCGAGCCGATGCTGCGCTGGTCGCTCGGCGCGGCGTAGCCGTCAGATGTGGATGACCCGGCCGTAGGCGGCGAGCACGCTCTCATGCATGGCTTCCGACAGGGTCGGATGCGGGAAGACGGCGTGGATCAGCTCTTCCTCGGTTGTCTCGAGATTCATGGCGATGACGAAGCCCTGGATCAGTTCCGTCACCTCAGGCCCGACGAGATGGGCCCCGAGGAGCTGGCCGGTGCCGGCATCGAAGATCGTCTTGACGAAGCCATCCGGCTCACCGAGCGCGACCGCCTTGCCGTTGCCGACGAACGGGAATTTGCCGACGCGGATCTCGCGGCCCGACTCGCGGGCCTTTGCTTCCGTGAGCCCGACCGAGGCGACCTGCGGCGAGCAATAGGTACAGCCCGGGATCTTCGACCGGTCGAGCGGATGCGGGTCGAGGCCCGCGATCGCCTCGACGCAGAGAATGCCCTCGTGCTCGGCCTTGTGCGCAAGAAGCGGCGGGCCGGCGACGTCGCCGATCGCGTAGATGCCGGGGATACTGGTGCGGCCGAGGCCGTCGGTGACGATGACCCCGCGCTCGATCTTCACCCCGAGCGCCTCGAGGCCGATGCCCTCGACATTGCCGACGACGCCGACCGCCGAGATCATCCGCTCCGCGGTGATCGTCTCGGACTTCCCGTCGCCGAGGTCGATCGTCGCGGTGACGCCGTCTGCGCCTTTGGTGACGCCGCTCACCTTCGCCGAGGTGAGGATGCGGATGCCCTGCTTCTCGAACTGCTTGCGGACGAGCTTCGATACCTCCTCGTCCTCGACCGGAAGGATCTGCGGCAGGAGCTCGACGATCGTCACCTCCGCCCCCATCGTCCGGTAGAATGACGCGAACTCGGTTCCGATCGCGCCCGAGCCGACGACGATAAGCGATTTCGGCATCTCCTTCGGGACCATCGCCTCGAAATAGGTCCAGATCCGGTCGCCATCCGGCTCGAGGCCCGGGACCACGCGAGGCCGCGCTCCAGTCGCGACGATGACGTGCTTCGCCGTGTATTCGCCGCCGCCGAGAACGCCGCGCGGCGCCGGCGCGTCCGATCCCTTCACCGCGATCCTGCCGGGCGCCGTGATGGTCGCCTCGCCCCAGATCACGGGGACCTTGTTCTTCTTGAGGATGCCGTCGACGCCCTTGCTGAGCTGGCCGGCGACCTTCCGCGACCGTTCCACCACGGCGGCGGCGTCGAAGCCGATCTTCTCGGCGGTCAGGCCGAAGCGGTCGGCATGGCTGAGATAGCCGTAGATCTCGGCGGAGCGGAGCAGCGCCTTGGTCGGGATGCAGCCCCAGTTGAGGCAGATGCCGCCGAGATGGGCGCGCTCGGCGACGGCCGTCCTGAGCCCGAGCTGGGCGGCGCGGACGGCGGCGACGTAGCCGCCAGGTCCGCCGCCGATGATGATGACGTCAAAGCTCGTGTCGGCCATGCTTCGTCCGCTGATCCCGGAAAGTGCGGTGGCTTAGCATTTCGGGCCGCGATGCCGAAGGTCAACGCGGCGCATCAGCCATGCGGCTTGGTCAGCAACACCCACTCGGCAGAGGTCGGCCCGCCGGGGACCGGCACTGCCTTGCGCCGGCCCAGCTCGCGGTAGCCGTGCCGCGCGTATAGCCGCCACGCCCCCCCGTTTTCCGAGGCGACGATGATCGCCATTCCAGACGGCGAGGTCTTCCGCCCAAGCTCGTCCGCAATCCGCAGGAGGTGCCCGCCGATTCCCTGCCCCCGATGCTCCGGATAGACGCCGAGGATGTTGACGTACCAATGGCCGGTCGCCTCGCCTTCGAGCTCGACCAGCGGCCGGGCGATCTGCGGAACGTCGGCAAGGTCCGGTTCGCCGTGCAGCGGATAGCCGAGCATCAGCCCCACGACGGCGCCGCCGACGGTGGCGACCTGCGCGTTGCGATAGGTGAAGGCGCCCTCGACCCGCAGCGCCCGCGTCCTCGCGATCTCGAGCGGCGACTGCCCCGCACCCGCCCGGGACATCCAGAGGCGCACCGGCATGCCCTCGCCGGCGATATCGGTAAGGATCGCGATATCGGCCACGTCGGCTTGGGTTGCGGCTCTGAAGCGCGGCTCGGGCATCGGCGTCCTCCGATGGTCCGTTATGGACCCTCACGATGTTCGCACAGTGTCGTGACTTTGGCCCCTATCGCTCCCTGATTTGGGTAAGCCGCTCGCACGATCGTCACGCCGATGGCCCGCCCCGGCACGGGATTGCGCTGATATTCACCCGAACGGGCCACGGTCTATTTGCCCCGTTTGCGGTATTTTTCGGTATTAAAGGCGGAATTCTCGGCAACACGCTGATCTCACCTGGGCGGGTCAAGACAGATATTCTGTACCTCCATAGGTTCCGGCCTCACCGAGGGGCGGGAACTGCAGCGTTGCTGCGGCTTGCCGTTGCAGCGGGTAACCAACAAGCAAATTGCGCTAGCAATCGAACAATCACGGAGGAAAAGGGCATGTCCCTGCGCAAGTCTCTGCGCGCGTCCGCATCACTGGCCGCGGTCGCGGCCGGCTGCGGCATTGCGGGCTCGGCGCTCGCCAATGATGACGTCGTCGCGCTGTCGAACGATCCGGCAAACGTGGTGATGCCGTCGATCAACTACGCCGGCTGGAACTACTCGGAACTCGACCAGATCACGCTCGATAACGTGGCGGATCTTCAGGTCGCCTGGACCTGGCAGGTCGGCATCCTCGATTCGCACGAGGCCTCGCCGCTCGTGGTCGGCGACACGATGTACATCGTCTCGCCGAAGCCGAACTACGTCTATGCGCTCGACCTGACCCAGAACGGCGTCATCAAGTGGGAATTCCGCCCCGACATGAATGTCGAGGAGGCGACCCGTCAGGGCTGCTGCGGTGCCCAGACCCGCGGCCTCAACTACGCCGAGGGCAAGATCTTCTTCAACACCCTCGACGGCCAGTTCTTCGGCCTTGACGCCGAGACCGGTGAGGCGCTCTGGCGCACCGTCGGCGGCGACCTGTCGATCGGTGAGACCACCGTCGGCAACCAGATCGTCGTCGGCGATCTCCTCATCGGCGGCAATGCCGGCGGCGAGCGCGGCGTCCGCGGCAAGGTCCAGGCGTTCGACATCAACACCGGGCAGCTCCAGTGGGTCATGTACAACATGGGCCCGGACAACGAAGTCGGCATCGGCCCGAACTACCAGGCCTTCTACCCCGACAACCAGACGTCGCTTTCGACATGGTACGGCGATTCCTGGCGCCGTGGCGGCGGCACCGTGTGGGGCTACTTCACCGCCGATCTCGAGCGGAACGCTTTCTACTATTCGACTGGCAATTGCGGTCCGTGGAACCCGGACTACCGTCGTGAATGGGGCGTCGTGAACCTCGATGAGGACGGCGGCCTCGTCGACTACCGCAACAACTGGTGCGCCTCGACCCTCGCCCGCAATGCCACCACCGGCGAGCTGATCTGGGCGTTCAACAACACGCCGGCCGACGCGTGGGACTATGACGAGCCGCTGATCAACCCGCTCGTCACCGTCAACGGCACCGACGCGGTCATCCGCTCGGCTCGCAACGGCTACTTCTTCGAGTGGGACCGCGACACGGGCGAGCTCATCAACGACCCGTTCCCGACGGTCTATGTGAACTGGTCGAACGGCTACAACCTCGAGACCGGCCGCGCCCGGATGAACATCGACACCTGGATGTTCACCGACGTGGACGATCGCCGGATGTACACCCAGGTCGATCCCGGCCGGAACGCCGACGGCACCACCGTGACCGACTACACCGGCACCGAGGTTGACGTCTGCCCGTCGATCAACGCCCGCAACTGGATGAACGACGCCTACTCGCCGCGGACGGGCCTTCTCTACACGGCCTACGTCATCGGCTGCCGCGCCCAGGTCGTGACCGAGGGCGAGTTCACCCCCGGCGAGGGCTACACGCTGGTGCGCGGCGCCGGCACGCCTCCGATCCCGCGGCCGTTCCCCGACCACAACGCCGCCAACTACGGCGAGAACGTCGAAGCCGGTGCCGATTTCGCCGGCGGCTTCCTCGGCGCCATCGACGTCGAAGGCAACGATTTCGCCTGGCGGCATCCGTGGCAGCAAGGCAACCAGAACCCGATCATGGCCACGGCCGGCGACCTCCTGTTCCAGGGCGGTGACGACAAGGGTGTCATGCGGGCGCTGAACGCGACGAACGGCGACATCGTGTGGGAGTTCCGCACCGGCTCGCAGTTCCAGCAGTCGCCGATCACCTATCTGCATGACGGCAAGCAGTACCTCGCGATCATCGCCTCGAACGCGGCCACCAACACGGCCGTGGCCTACGACGCGGCTCCGGACAACGCCAACCGGTACCGTCGCTCGGGCAGCACCCTGTACGTGTTCGCCCTCCCCGACGCGGTCGCCGGAGCGATGTAGCCGGATGCCCGGCCCCGGCTTTTCAGCGCGAGCCCGGGGCCGGCAATCGGTGGCGGAGGTGGACCTCCACATACCCTCCCTCCTCCGCCACCGGCACCGCGCAGAGACGGATGCGATCACAAGTTCGATTGCATGCGATCGGTCCTGTCACCCGAACGGGTTAGTTAACCAACTCGCCGATTGGCCCCCCGGCCGGAGATAAGCCGGCTCAAGACATCTACGGGGTATTCGTCGCCCTAATCATTTCCTTCGGTTTTCCCGGTCTTGGCCATTCCGAGCGGTGTTCCGGAGCCTGCCCGAGCGGCGGCGTCGGCTGTCACCTGACCGGGGTAAGACACTCCGTCCGCCCAGCCCTACCTTCCGGGTCCGCCATGGGGGCCTGACCGCGCGATTTGCGCGGCGTTCGCCGTGACGAACAACAAAAGCGCTGAAAGCAGAACAACTCCGGAGGAAGAGGGTATGTCTTTACGCACTACTTTGCGCGCGTCCGCGTCGCTGGCGGCCGTCGCGGCCGGCTGCGGCATTGCGGGCTCCGCGCTCGCCAATGACGACGTCGTCGCGCTCGTTGCCGATCCGGCGAACGTCGTGATGCCGTCGATCAACTATGCCGGCTGGAACTACTCGCTGCTCGACCAGATCACGCTCGACAACGTCACCGACCTCCAGGTCGCGTGGACGTGGCAGGTCGGCATCCTCGATTCGCACGAGGCTTCGCCGCTCGTCGTCGGCGACACCATGTACATCGTCTCGCCGAAGCCGAACTACGTGTACGCGCTCGACCTGACCCAGAACGGCGTCATCAAGTGGGAATTCCGCCCCGACATGAATGTCGAGGAAGCAACCCGCCAGGGCTGCTGCGGCGCCCAGACCCGCGGCCTCAACTATGCCGAGGGCAAGATCTTCTTCAACACGCTCGACGGCCAGTTCTTCGGCCTCGATGCGGCCACCGGCGAGGCGCTCTGGCGCACCGTCGGTGCCGACCTGTCGATCGGTGAGACCACCGTCGGCAACATGGTCGTGGTCAACAACCTCCTCATCGGCGGCAATGCCGGCGGCGAGCGCGGCGTCCGCGGCAAGGTCCAGGCGTTCGACATCAACTCCGGACAGCTGCAGTGGGTCATGTACAACATGGGCCCGGACAACGAAGTCGGCATCGGCGCCGCCTACCAGGCGCACTACCCCGACAACCAGGACTCGCTGTCGACCTGGTACGGCGACAGCTGGCGTCGTGGCGGCGGTACCGTGTGGGGCTACATCACCGCCGACCTCGAGCGGAACGCCTTCTACTACTCCACCGGCAATTGCGGTCCGTGGAACCCGGACTACCGTCGTGAGTGGGGCGTGGTCACGCTCGACGAAGACGGCGGCCTCGTCGACTACCGCAACAACTGGTGCGCCTCGACCCTTGCGCGCGATGCCACCACCGGCGAGCTGATCTGGGCGTTCAACAACACCCCGGCCGATCCGTGGGACTATGACGAGCCGCTGATCAACCCGCTCGTCACCGTCAATGGCGTCGACGCGGTCATCCGCTCGGCTCGCAACGGCTACTTCTTCCAGTGGAACCGGGACACCGGCGAGTTGCTGAACGACCCGTGGCCGACGGTCTATGTGAACTGGTCGAACGGCTACAATCTCGAGACCGGCCGTGCCCGGCAGAACATCGACGCCTGGACCTTCACCAACGTCGAGGACCGCCGGAACTACACCGAGGCCGATCCGGGCCGTCTCCCCGACGGCACGACGGTGACCGACTACACCGGTACCGAAGTCACTGTCTGCCCGTCGATCAACGCCCGCAACTGGCAGAACGATGCCTACTCGCCGCGCACCGGCATGCTCTACACGGCCTACCAGGTCGGCTGCCGCACCGAAGTCGTCATCGAGGGTGAGTTCACCCCCGGCGAAGGCTACACGCTGCAGCGCGGCGCCGGCACGGCCGCGATCCCGCGCGCCTATCCGGACCACACCGCCGACAATTACGGCGAGCTGATCCCGGCCGACGCCGAGTTCGCCGGCGGCTTCCTCGGCGCCATCGACGTCGAGGGCAATGCCTTCGCCTGGCGCCATGGCTGGACCCAGGGCAACCAGATGCCGATCATGGCGACCGCCACCGACCTCCTGTTCCAGGGCGGCGTCGACAAGGGCGTGCTCCGCGCGTTCAACGCGACGAACGGCGAGATCGTGTGGGAGTTCCGCACCGGCTCGCGGTTCAATCAGTCGCCGATCACCTATATCGGCCCCGACGGCCGCCAGTACCTCGCGATCATCGCGTCGTCGGCCGCCACCAACACCGCCGTCGCCATCGACGCGACGCCGGACAACGCCAACCGCTACCGCCGCTCGGGCAGCACGCTCTACGTGTTCGCCCTGCCGGAAACCGTGGCTGCGCAATAGTTCGAACAAGGCTGAGCCGCGGGCGAGAGCCCGTGGCTCGACCCTCCTGAGGGCGGAGCGGCTACCCCCGCTCCGCCTCTTTTTTCCCTAGGGGAATGGACTTACTGGTCGAAGTCGGAACATCCGACTTCGACCAGGCGACGGTCGGGAAGAAGGCGCGCATTTCCCCGACCAGGAGAGCGGGTTCGCCGACCGCTGCGAAATGGCCGCCGCGCGGCATCTCCGTCCAGCACGACGTTGTTCGAACGCGCCGCAAAGGCACGGACCGAGCGGAAATCGTCCGGGAAGATCACGCCGGCCGTGGGCGTCGGATTAGGCAGCTCGCGATGGCCGGCGCCCGTCGCGGCCGATGAGGGTCTGGACATCGCGATAGAGCGTCCGGACCGAGACGCTCTGCTCGGCCGCCAGCTCGGCCGCGGTGACCGGACGGCGATGGCGGCGCAGCGCGTCCATGACGGAGAAAAGCCGCTCGGTCTTGTCCATGGCCGCCTTCGGTGCGAGGCTCAGCGTAGCACGGCATTCACCGCGGCCGGACAGCGTGCCGAGACGGACGATCCCCCGCACGGGTCAATCAGCTGTCCGTAGCTGCCTCCAGAAATCAGATCGTGAGCGGACCGGAGCTGCCGCGTAGGCCTCTGAACCTCGTGAAATCAACGCCTCCGCGCGATTGACACCCCGGATCGATCATGTTGCGATGATCGAGGTCGCCAATTCCCCCGTCCGGGTTATGGCGGCGCGGTGGCGACGATGGCTGCTGCCGTCGGGACCATGTGGATTGCTCCGGCGATCGGAGCTGACCGGTACGCCGTGCCGGCCCGATAACCTGAGCACAAGCGCGGGCTGCCCTCAGATTGCAGCCCCGGGACGTTTTGGTTTGCGCCGGCTGAAGGCGCCCCGTTCGGCGGGCGCGCGCCAGACTCCACCTGGCGAAACAGCGGGCCACAGGAAAGGAGGCGCCTCGACGAGACCCTGACTGACAGCAGTGGTGCAAGCAAAGCAAACCACGACTGAACAATATGGGAGGAAAGATTGCGCAGATTCTTGAAAGCAACGACGTCGCTCGTGGCCGTCGCCGGCGGCTACGGCATCGCAGGGACGGCCAGCGCCAATGAGGATGTCCTCGCGCTCGCGGCCGACCCGGCCAACGTCCTGATGCCGTCGATCACCTACAACGGCTGGAATTACTCCGAACTCAACCAGATCACCCTCGACAACGTCGATCAGCTCCAGGTCGCGTGGACCTGGCAGCTCGGCATCCTCGACGAGCATGAAGCGCCGCCGATCGTCATCGGCGACACGATGTACATCGTGACCCCGAAGCCGAACTACGTCTACGCCCTCGACCTGACGCAGGACGGTCTCATCAAGTGGGAATTCCGCCCCGACATGAACATGGAGGAGGCGGTCCGCGTCGCGTGCTGCGGCGCCCAGACCCGCGCCCTCTACTACGCCGAAGGCAAGATCTTCTACCAAACACTCGACGGCCAGGTGTTCGGCCTTGATGCGGCAACCGGCGAGGCCCTGTGGCGCTCGGTCGGCGCCGATATTTCCATCGGCGAGACCCTCGTCGGCAACGGCCTCGTCGTGAACAACCTCTTCATCACCGGCAATGCCGGTGGCGAGTACGGCGTCCGCGGCAAGATCCAGGCCTTCGACATCGACAACGGCAATCTGCAGTGGGTCATGTACTCCATGGGCCCCGACAATGAAGTCGGCATCGGCCCGCGCTTCAATCCGTTCTACGAGGACGACAAGGTCGGCTCGCTCACCACATGGTATGGCGACAGCTGGCGCCGCGGCGGCGGCACGGTGTGGGGCTATTTCACCTGGGATCCGGAGATCAATCTCCTCTACTATTCCACCGGCAATTGCGGTCCGTGGAACCCGGACTATCGCCGTGAATGGGGCGTCGTGAATCTCGACGAGAATGGCGGCCTCATCGACTATCGCAACAACTGGTGCGCCGGGCAGCTCGCCCGTGACGCGACCACCGGCGAGCTGATCTGGGCCTACAACATCACTCCCGCCGACATGTGGGATCTCGACGAGCCGCTGATCACCCCGCTCATCGACCTCGAGATCGGCGGCACGATGCGGCAGACTGCGGTGAAGGCCTCGCGCTCCGGCATCTTCTACGTCTGGGACCGCGCCACTGGCGAGATCATCAACGAGCCCTGGATGTTCGAGTATCAGGACATCCGCCCGGCGCCCTATGTCGACCTCGCGACCGGCCGCGCTCTCTACGACATCGACAAGTGGATGTTCACCGACGTCGAGGACCGCCGGAACTACACGCAGGCCGACCCCGGCCGCCGTCCCGACGGAACGACGGTTCCCGACTATACCGGAACCGAGGTCGCCTATTGCCCGGGCACATCAGCCCGCAACTGGCAAAACGACGCCTGGTCGCCCCGGACGGGCCTCCTCTACACCGCGACGAACACGAGTTGCTCCGTGCTGCGCATGGAAGCGGGCGACTACGTGCCCGGCGAGGCCTATCGCCTGCGCGTCCAGGTCGGCGCGAACCCGATCCCGCGGGCAGGCCTCGACGGCCAGCTGGTGGACTACAACTCCCAGCTCCAGGCCAACGACCCGGTTGCCGGCAATACCGTCTGGGCGTGGCAGTCGATCCAGGGCAGCGCCACGCCGATCCTTGCGACGGCCGGCGACCTCCTGTTCCAGGGCGGCCAGGACACGGGCGTCGTGCGCGGGTTCGACGCTACCAATGGCAACGTCGTCTGGGAGTACCGGACCGGCTCGTCCTTCGAGGGAACGCCGATCACCTACACCGGCCCGGACGGGCGGCAGTATCTCGCGGTGGTCGCGTCGGCGGCCTCCAACAACACTGCCGTCAACTTCGACGCCGCTCCCGACGCCGCCGCGCGCTATCGCCGGGCGGGCTCGACACTCTACGTGTTCGCGCTCCCGGAGACGGTGGCCACCGCGCAATAGGCGGTCAGGCCGGCGCGCTACCCGCGCCGGCTCTCCTCAAGGAAGGTCTGGCGGGGCTACCGCCAGACCTTTTCCTTTTTCCGTCGCGGCCGGAGGGGGCGCTAGCCGTTCACGAGGTGAAGGATCAAGAGGACGATGAAGATGACCAGGAAGATCCCGAACAGCAGTCGGGCGATGGTCCCGGCCGCCGCGGAAATGCCGGTGAATCCCAAGGCACCGGCAACGACGGCAATCACAAGCGCGATAATAGCCCACGTCAGCAACGTCATTTTGATGACCTCACGCGTTTTGGCCGCAATCAGCCGTGCGGCTTGCTATGCAACGCCGTAGGTCGACACCACGTTGCCTTTCCGCGTCCGCGACAGGTTGATGAGGCGGAGACGCGTTACCGGATCATCGGGCTTGAAGAGATGACGGCGACTCTGTCCGGCGACGACCGGGTGCGTGATGAGGGTCAGCTCGTCGAGGAGCCCGGCGAACAGGAACTGCCTCACCAGCGAGAAGCCGCCCATGACCGCGATCTCGCCGCCCTCCCCGCTCTTGAGGTCGCGGACGAACGCCTCCGCGTCGCCCTCGATCAGCGTCGAGTTGCTCCAGTCGAGCGGCCCCTTGAGGGTCCGCGACGCCACGAATTTCGGGACATTGTTGATGAACGCGCCAAAGCCTTCGTCGATCGAGGCGGTCGGCCAATAACCGGCCCATTCCTGGTAGCCGACGCGGCCGAGGATCACCGTGTCGACGCGATCGATCACCTTGCCGAGGTCGTTGCCGAGATCCTCGTCAAACGAGTCGAACTGCCACTGGTCCGGCGCTTCCACGACGCCGTCGATGGCATGGAAAAGTCCCGCGGTCAGCTTGCGCATATGCCTGCTCCATCTGGTGTTCGGCGCCCATCCGTGGCGCCCCGCTTATCCGACGAACAAGGCGGGTCGGAATCGACGGGCCTTCGGAAAAAAGCGCCGCCGGGAGGAGCCCGCGCCGCAAGAGCCGCCTCAGTGTACCGAGGCCGGGTCGGCGAGGGCGAGCGGAAAGCTGACCCGGTAGGTGGTGCCCTCTCCCGCCTCGACGTGCATCTTGCCGCCGAACTGGACGAGGAGGGCTTCCACCATGCGGAGACCGGACACGCCGGCACCGGCGCGAGCGTCGTGCGGCAGGCCCACGCCGTTGTCGCTGATCGTGAGTTCGACGCAATCGCCATCGCGGCGTAGGCGCACGAGGAGGCGCGGATCGGCCACGCCGGAATAGGCGTGCTTGGTGGCGTTGGTGATGAGCTCGACGACGACGAGCGCGACCGGCACGGCCTGGTGGATCTCGATGTCGACCTCATCCGCCTTGCACGTGACGGCGATGTGCTTCTCGGGCGGGATCAATGCCGCGTTCCGGCAGGCCGCGCGGAGAAACTCCGTCAGGCTGAGGTTGCGGAGATTGTCGCTGCTGTAGAGGAGGTCGTGGACCTCGGCGATCGCCCAGACCCGCTGCTGGATCGCCGCAAAAGCTTCGCGCTCGGCCACGCTGCTGTTGAGCCGCAGGGCGATGAGCGACTGGATCGCCTGGAGGTTGTTCTTCGTGCGGTGGTGCAGCTCCTTGAGCAGCACCTCATGCTCGTTCGCCCGTTTCTCGGCCTCGACCAGCGCACGCCGGTCGAACTCGAGGCGCTGGCGCTGCTGAGCGAGCTCGACGCTGCGCGCGGACTGGCGGATGCCGAAGAGAGCAAGCGCCGAGGCGAGGAGAAGAAGCGCCGTGATCGGGGCGACATCGGCGACCCAGCCGGCGGCGACGAATGAGCGGGGGTAGCCGAAGGTGGCATAGATCGGCGTCTCGCCGATCCGGGCGAAGCCGAACAGCCGGGCGCGATCGTCGAGCGTTGACGTCGCATCGAACGCCCCCGTGTCATTCTGCGCGAAGGCTGACAAGGGCGGCGCCGTCAGCGCGACGTCATAGGGCGGCGCGAGTCCTTCGGGGTTGGAATAGCGGATGAGGATCCGCCCGTCATTGCGGACCAGCGCGGCGGACGATTGGACGACCGTGGTCGTCTCGGCGAGGAAATCGAGGATGACCTCGATGTCGACCGCCGCGACCAGGTTGTTCTCGCGGGAGTAGATGACGAGCACGTCCGTGCCCCGTGCATCGAGCCAGCGGTCGACGTGAAGACCTGTGTCGGGGCTGGCCGTCATCGCGGCCAGCCGGTCCCGGTTCTCCTCGATGACATCGAAGCCCTCGCCGCCCGTGAACAGGAGCTCGCCTTCCGGGGAGGCGATCGCGACGAACTTCGTGAATTCGAACGCCGACACGAGCTGCTGGAGATAGCTGTTGGCAGCGTCCCGTTCGACCTCCGACAGGTCCACCTCCGCAAGCAGCGTGGACAGATGCGCGATCAGGTTCTCCTCGGACTGGAGGACCCGCTGCACGTATTGCTGCACCAGGGTCGCGTTGACCTCGGCCTCGGCCCGGGCCTGCCGCGCGGCTTCGGGCCAGCTCAGGGCCGCCCACGCGATGGCAATGGCGAGCGGCACCAGCACCGCTCCCCATGTCAGCACTCGAAACCGTCCCGCCCCCGCGGATCCCGGGCGCCCCAACGAGCGTCCTCCACAACACACGCCTGAAGGCAATCAACGACGAAACCGCCCGACCAGTTCCACCGGAGGCTGCTTTGCGCTACGGCTTCACTCGGCGGGGCTTCAAAACATCAACGCGGCGGTCGAGCCGGACTATTTCGACCGCGAGCTGATCGTTCTTGGCCGCCCGCCGTCCAGTACTCAAGCCCTTGGGCGCAGGAGCAGCCGTGAAGTCCAAACCGGTGCACACGACGCAGCGCGTGGAGTTCCTCAGCGACGGCGTGTTCGCGATCGCCTTGACGCTTCTGACCATCGACGTCGTCGCCGCCACCAAGGTGAGCGAGCCCGGCACGACGCTGGTCGACCATCTGATCCATGAGTGGCAGGCGATCATCGCCTACCCGATCGGCTTTACGACGCTGCTTGTGATCTGGGTGAACCATCACCGCATCTTCCAGTTCGTCGATCGGGTCGACACCGGCCTTCTCTGGATCAACGGGCTGATCCTTCTTCTCGTCGCCGGCACGCCGATCCCGACCGCCCTTCTGGCCGAGCACGTGCCCGGTCCCGAGGAAACGCTCCCGGTCGCGCTTTACCTCAGTACGTTCGTGCTGCTCCCCGCCCTCTTCTGGCTGCTCTGGGTTTACGCAGAGAAACGTGCGCTGCTGTCGCCCGACTACGACCCGGCGGGCTTTCGCGGCATGAAGTGGATCTACCTCTTCGTTGCCGTCTTCGACTCGGTCGCCCTCCTCCTCGGCTATTTCGCGAGCTGGGTGAGCCTCATCCTCCTCCTGGTGTCCTTCGCCGCCATCGCCTCGCCGGGGTGGGCCTCGCGGCAGGCAGCGCGGGTCCTGGCGCGCTGGACCGGCTCGTCCGGCCTCGATGCCGCTGCCTCGGAAACGGCCGCCGAATAGCCATCGGCGGCCGCGCCAACGCTATCGAGGCGCCGCCAGCAACGCGGCAGGGAGGCCTCGATCTCATGGAGGTTCTTCCGTCGTCACGAGGCCGCCCGGCTGGTGGTGACCGCCGGCGCCTGGCTGCCGGATTTGCTGGGCGCCCCGTTCGCCTCGCTCTTCGAGATCCGGCGGCAGGTCCTCTACTGGTTCGCCGTCCGCGACGAGGATGCGCTGGCGCTGCTGCGGCCGAGCCGCTTCCCGGTCTTCATCTGGCTCGTCCACGGGAATTGCCGATCTACGGCTTCCCGGCCCTCGGAACGACCCGCCAGGGCCTCAAACTCGTGACCGAGCGAAGGAAGGGGTCACCGACCCCGGAAGCCGTGGGTCGCACCGTCACGGCGGAGGAGACTCGCGAGACGTTCGAGACCTTCGTCGAGCCGTTCTTCCCCGGCCTTACCGGCGAATGTCTCGGCGCCGAGGTCTGCCAGTACACCAATGTGGCGGGCTCGCGCTTCATCATCGACCGGCACCCGGCGATGGCGAACGTGATCGTGTTCGCGTTCGAGCCGCCCCAACCGTGACGGACGGGGGCTCAGTCCTTCGTCAATGTCTGTACGACCCGCAGCTAGCTCGCCTGCGGGCGGTCCGACGCCTCCGAGGATTTAGCGGCCGCTTCATTGCCGGAGGATGAGCCAAGGATCTCGACCAGCACCTGCAGCCTGGTCTCATCGGGTTCCTCGGACCAGAGCCGGCAGAACGCCTCGATGTTCTGGATGGCGAGAGACTCTTCCATTTCGGACCTCGATTCGTTTGCCCCAGCCATCGAATCAGCAGGATCAATCCAACCGGCTAATCTGGGCATTTTCTAGCCCAGCCAGCGAGGCTCTGGGGATAAGCTTGTCAGCGTTTTGTCAGCTTCATCTCGATCTGCCTGCGCCGCCTGCCGATGATCTTTGCCGGCACGCGCATCTCCATGGACACCAGACCTCTGTTGGCGCTCGACATCGATCCGAAAGTCTCTCGGCAGGTCCGGCGATCCCGCGAGCGGTCGGAACCCGAATTGCCGGCAGGCAGCACTAAGCGAACCGGGCCGGTTGCCTCGCCCGGACCGGCTCGTCTGCAAGGAAGACTACGCGCGCGCCGCTCGCGATTTGAGCCGGGAGGCAGCCTACTGACGAAGGTCGGCCCGCTCCGAAATCTCGAACCGGACACCCTCAACCGCCCCCGCCGCGTAGGTGCCGATCCAGACCGCGTAGACGCCGGTCTGCGGGTTGTCGATGCGGATGAGCGGATCGTGGCCGAAGGTGTCGTCCACGCAGATGGGGTCGCTTTCCGGCCCCATCACCATCAGCGTCGTGTCGGTGTCGGAATAGGTCGTGAAGATCAGCGGATACTCACCGGCGGTGAACGCGACGAGGAAGTCCGGGGGCCCGCCATTGTAGCCCGGGCATCCGCCCATCGCCGGGCGGTCGCCGCCGGCCGTCACCGTCAGTGTGTGCGGATCGGGCTGGAAGCCGGTGCGGAGCTCGACCCGGCCCTGGCGGACCTCGCCGAACATGTCCATGAACCGCATCTCCTGTTCGATCAGGACCGGGTTCGGCTCCTCGGCGGGATAGACGATGCCGTCCCAGCCGGTGACGACTTCGGAGATGAACAGCGTGGCCGGCTGGTCCGGGCTGACGTCATAGGTGCCGACCCAGATCGTGTACTCGCCATA
Source organism: Bauldia sp. (assembly GCA_050184415.1). GTDB lineage: Bacteria > Pseudomonadota > Alphaproteobacteria > Rhizobiales > Kaistiaceae > JADLGL01. The sequence continues at coordinate 47,859 of JBFXAJ010000012.1, read as the reverse complement.
GGTCGGGTTCTCGAGCCGGACCAGCGGGTCGGTGCCTTCGGTGTCGTCATTGCAGTGCCAGATGCCGACCGGCTCGCGGACCGCGAGGACGATATCCGCCCGTTCCGACATCGCCGTGAAGATCAGCGGCCATTCGCCGACGGTCTCGGGCGAATAGAGGACGCTGAAGGTCGGCGCCCTGCTGATCCAGCCGCTGCAGCCATTCCCCAGCGTGGAGGCGTCGATCGGCCCGCCCGCGGTGACCTCGACGCGATAGGGGTCGGGACGGAAGTCGGAGTTGAGGGCGACGGTGCCGAAGGTCGGCTCGGCGCCGGGCGCGGGTATCTCCCCTCCACCCCCGGCCGGCGGTGGCTGCACGGGGCCGGGTGGCGGCGGGGGTTCGCCCGGTGCCGGTTGCCCGTGTGCGGCGATTATCCCTGCGAGAAATGCCGCGGTCACGGCGATCAGGCGACGCGTCATCGTTCAACCTCCCAGCCACAAGGTCTCCATGCTGCCCCGGGAACCCGCAGCCGTCCATCACGCGCAGCGTCGGTGCGCCGGCCGAAGGACGGCAGGCAGCCGCTCGGTGCGGCGGCGCACAAAAGTCCGGCATCCCCCGGAGGAGGCACCGCCTGGCCTCAGGCGGCGCTAAGCCGCTGAACTTGACGACGCCGGCGCCGCCGTGCAGCCATCGCCATGACTGTCCGTCACGGGCTGGGGAGCCGCCTATGTCGCCTTTCAGGGGGTTCATGATCGCCATCGCGTTGTCGGCGGCGATCGCCCTCCCCGCCTCCGCCCAGGTCACGGATGAGGAGGCCGAGGCGGCGATCATGGCCTATGTCAACGCCGTGCAGGCCGCCGACCGCGACGTGCTGATGACGATCCTCGCCCCGGAATTCCAAATCCAGCGGGCGACTGGCATCGGTCACGGCCGCGAGGACTATATCGCCGGGGAATTCCTCACGATCAGCGAGTTCCTGGGCCTCTCGGACCTCCACGTGACGTCGCAAGGCGACCTCATGGTCGCCCGCTACATCCTCCACCTCAACGCGACGCTCGACGGTCGCACGGTCGAGGTGCAGGCGCCACGGCTGACGGTGTTCCGCCGCGAAGGCGACCAGTGGCTCGTGGTCGCGCACGCCAATTTTGCGCAGGTGGAGTAGGCACGGGAAGCGGCGTCACGCTGGTCAGGCGAAGGGTGCAGCCGCGCTCTGCGGCGTGTCCCTATTAGGTGGCGGGCGGGGTGGGATTCGAACCCACGAGACGGTTGCCCGTCTGGCGGTTTTCAAGACCGCTGCCTTCAACCGCTCGGCCACCCGCCCGCATCGCGCGGCCAGGCCACGCCCGGCGGACATAGCCGAACCGGGCCGAGATTGCCACGGTCCGGCGATGGCCGCGGCGGTCGTCTCCGGTGGTGGCGCGATCGTCGGGGGCGCCGGCAGCGGGGTGAGGCTGTTCTGTCGCTGCCTGCCTCGGCGCTAGTAATGCATCGTCAGGCCGAGGGTCGCCGTGGTCTGGTTGAAGTGGACCTCGAACGGTTCCCCATTGAAATTGTAGGCGTGCGCGAAATCTTCGGCGCCGAAGCGGCTGTGCCGTATCTCGAGGCGGGCGGAGATCCCGGTGGCGAACATCTGCTCGAAGCCGCCGCCGAAGGTATAGCCGCGGAGCCACTGGGACTCGCTGACGGGACCGAGTGGAACACTCCTAATAAAGCCGTCATCAGTGATCGTGCCGCGGGCAAAGATGATGCCGCCGGTGGCGTAGATCAGCGAGTTGTCCCCGCCCACGGTGACCCCCGCGCGGATGCGGGCCGAGCTCTGAAGGTCGGTCCTGAAGCTCAGAGTGCCCGTCCGCAGCCTGTTGAGATATGAGTAGTCGATGCTGCCCGCGATGCGGGTCCAGTCGAGGTCGCTCTCGACGCCGAACACGAAGCTCCCGGCAGCAACATTGAAGCCGATGTGAAAACCGGCCAGCGGGCCGCGGATCGGGAACTCGTCGCCGACAGCCTCGGCGTCCTCGAACATGGCGCTCTGGGTGTCGTACTCGGTGCCGATGCCGAAGCCGAGATGGACGCCAGCATAGAAACCCGGCCAGGGCTCGACTGGAGCGGGGACGGCGACCGCGACAGCAACCTCGGGTTCGGCAGCTCGTGCAGACACCCCCGGCAGCGCGGCAGCGGCAACAATGGCAAGCGCAGCAAATCTCTTCATGTCAGCCCCCATCGGCAGCCCGCCGAATTCTTCCTGTGGACGCCCGCCAGCCGTCGGAAGCGTCTCCGCGGCAACACGCACGGCAATACCGTTCAGGTCAGCGGACGCCGCCGGATATGTTGAGCCCGGCGCGCGCGCCGAAGGTGGCTGTGCCGGTGCCGAACCCGATCCCGAAGCCGCCGGTCACCATCAGGTTGTTGTTGATGGCGAAGACACCGGCGACCCCCAGGGCGTTGGTCCCTTCGTAGGTGCCCCAATTGATGCCGACCGCGTAGCCCTGGCCGTCGGGCAGGATCGGGTTCGGCGTCGCGAGGCCGATCGCCGTGCCCTGCACCGCGGCCGCGAATGCCGCCTCAGCGTCCGCGATGCGCGCAGCGAGCGAAATCTGACCGGTCACCTCACCGATCTCCGTCAGCGTCTTGGTGACGCCTGTATCGGGATTGACGCAGATCTCCGTCCCCGGGATGTAGAAGAACCCGGTGCCGAAATCGTCGCAGACCTTCACATATTCTACGGGCGCGGATGTTGCCGGCGCCGAGGCGCAGAGCACCGCAAGGCCGATTAGACCGAAAGCCATTGCCTGTCGCATTTGCCACACCTCGAGCGCCCGTCTGCAGGGCCGCCGTTAGAAATCCAGCTGAAGGCCGCCTCGGAACGCGAAGTTCCGCTGGCCGAATCCCATCCCCGCACCCGCCGTCAACGCGGCCGTATTCCCCACCGCGAGCGCACCGGTGAGGCCGACTGCGTGCTGCCCCTCATAGGTTCCCCAATTGACGCCGAACGCGAAGCGCTGATCGCTGGGGAGCATCGGGGTCGGCATTGCAAGATTCATAGCCACGCCGCCGAGCGCGGCACGCGCGGCTTCCTCGAACGCGGCGGCGCGAGCGGCGAGCTCCGTCAGTCCGATCTCGGTCGGATCGTAATAGAGAGCCGGCAGCGTTTGGCCCGTATCGGCGTGGAAACAGACCGTGCTGTCGTGGAACCTGTAGTAGCCGGAGCCATACTGATTGCAGGCAATCAGATAGTCCGGGGAGGGCTCGCCGCTCTGAGCCGCCGCCGGTGACGCCGCGCCCCACAGCAGCACAGCCGCCGCGGCGATTAACCCCGTGAATCGCATTGAAGACCCCCGACCCGTGCCAATCTACGCACAGCAACCAGGGGTCAGTCGAGCGCTCATATACTCGTTAGGCTCACAAGCTAACGATTTATTAACCAACTGATGCAGAAAGGACGCAGTCAGCGATGCTGCAAGTGCGAGATTCATAGCCAGCGAAGCAAGCCGGCTACACGAGGTCAGGCCTCGCCGTCGGAGAACGCCCGCACCGCCCGCATGATCGCCTCCGGCGTCGCCGGGGCGTGGAGGCGAGGCATGGTGCCGGGCTTGAGGCTCCCGACTGCATCGGAGATCGCGCAGAAGACGGAGATCGCCGTCAGCATCGACGCGTCCGAAACGTCCTTCGAGCGATAGGCGGTGTCTTCCGCATTGCCGCTCGACTGATAGAACGCGACGCGAAGGTCGGCCGGCATCTCGGCCGCCGTGGGAATCAGGTAGGTCGAGGCGCCGACGGCAAGCGGGCGGCCCGCGGCCTCGGCGACGAACTCCTCCATAGTGAGCCAGCCGAGGCCGGCCGCGAATCCGCCCTCGACGAGCCCGCGATCGATGAGGGGATCGAGCGGACGGCCGGCATCCATCAGGATGTCGACGCGATCGACGCGGAGCTCCCCGGTCATCACGTCGACGGTGACCTCGGCGGTCGCTGCGGCGAACACCTGGTAGTGGAACGCACGAGCGGCGGCGCCGCGCTCCGGCGTCCAGTCGAGCCGCGGCATGCGGCCGGTCCCGAAGGCGGCAAGAGGCACCGCGGCGGCGGCGGCCAGAGCGACCAGCTCCCGAAGCGGCATCTCGCGGTCGCTCAGGCGGACGATGCCGTCGGCGAACTCCACGCGCTCGCGATCGGTCGCGAGGATTTCCTCGATGAAATCGAACAGCGCGTCCTTGAGGTTTCGGCAGGCGTCGAGGACCGCCAGCAATGCCTGGTCGACGCCGGTCGCGCCCGCCGCCCCGAGCGTCGTGCCATCGGACGTCTCCCGGACGATCCGCGCTTCCTCGATGCCGAATGCCCGCGCTACGAGCGCGGCGGCCTTGTCGCCGGCGCCCTGCCCGCCCTCGGCAAGCGAAAGGCCGAACCGGACCGAGCCATCGGTCTCGAGCGCCACAAAGGCGGCGCCGGGCCCGTCGAGCGGCGAGCCGACGCCGTAGCGCAGCGGCACAAGCGCGAGGCCCCGCTTCAGAATCGGGCTCGTCCGGTTGAACTCGGCGATCGCGCGGCGGCGGCGCGCATAGTTCGAGGTCCGCTCGATCTCGGCGAGCATGCCCTCGAGGAGACCGGCGTCGATGACGTGGCCGGACGGCGCGCGATCCCGCGGCGCCTGCGCATAGAGGTTCTTCTTGCGGATCTCGAGCGGATCAACGCTGAGGCTGACGGCGACATTGTCCATCATGCGCTCGGCGAAGAGGACGCCCTCCGCGCCGACGCCGCGCGTCGCGACTGCCGCGGGCGTGTTGGTCGCCACCGCTTCGGCGGCCAGCCGGAAGGCAGGGTAGTGATAGGTATTGTCGGCGTGGAGGAGGACGCGGTCGAGGACGAAGCCGGAGCGGTCCGGCGCGTTGCCGCAGCGCGCTGCGAAGGTCGCGTCGACCGCCGTGATCAGCCCCTCCCCGTCGAAGCCGACCCGATAGGTGATCTTGAAGTCGTGGCGGCGGCCGATGCTCGACATCTCGTCGTCGCGGTCGAGCCGAAGGAGCGCCGCGCGGCCGGTGCGGTGCGCGGCGACGGCGGCGAGCGCTGCCCAGTGGAGCGGTGCAGAGCGGCGTCCGCCGAAGCCCCCGCCGAGCCGCGGCACGACGACGGTCACCATCGCCTCCGCGATCGCGAGAACCCGCGCAACCACGCGCCGGACGGCACCGGGGTCCTCGGCTGCCACCGTGACGGTGACGCCGCCTTGCGCATCGGGCACCGCGAGGATGGCCACCGGCTCGAGTGCGAAGACGGCGTGACCCTCGATCTTCATCTGGCCAAGCACGCGACGATCGCTGCGCTGGATGGCGTCGGCGGCCGATCCGCTCTCGAGGACGCGCGTATCGAGAAGTCGCGCTTCCCCCGCAAGTGCGTGCTCGAGGTCGGTCACCGCGATCGCGGGCGCGGTCGTCACCCGGGCGGCCATCGCTGCCAGCCGGGCCTCGGCGGTCGATCGGGCGACCACGGCGAACAGGACCTCGCCGAAGAAACGGGCATCGCCCGCCGCGATCACCGGCTGATCGCCGGTGCCGCCAACGCTGGCGTCGTTCTCGCCCGGGATGTCGGATGCGGTCAGGACGGCCACGACGCCGGCGGCCTTCTTGACCGGATGGAGGTCGACCCGGACGAGCCGGCCCGCAGCGACCGACGACAGGCCGGGCGCGACGAACAGCGTGTCGGGCGGGATCGGCATGTCGCCGACGAAGCGGACTCCGCCGCGGACCTCGGCGAGGCCCATGGCCCGGGCAGGCTCCGCCGGCGGCTCCGCGCCGACGGTCGCGGGATCGTCAGGCGGAGCCATCGGCCGCTTCCGTCCGGAAACCGCGAAGGCGGGTCCTGCGATCGGACCCGCTGCCGACCTCAATCAGCGCCTTGCCGAGGAGCGCCTGCGCGGTCTCGAGCCGATACTTGGGCCCAGCCCGGACGTCGCTGGGTGGCTTGAAGTCGGCCCGGAGCGCGGTGAAGGCGCGGGCCCAGATCGTCCGGTCGAGCGGCTCGCCGCCCTTGAGCGCCTCCTCGACGGCGGGGCTCCGGCGCGCGGCGGAGTCGAGCCCACCGAAGGCGACGCGGCACGATGCGATCCGTCCGTCGGTGACGACGAAGAGGAACGCCGCGACGATGACCCCAGCCGCCATGCTTTCGCGCCGCGCGACCCGGAACGCCCGGAAGTCCGCGCCGGCCCGCACCTTCGGCACCACGACCTCGGTCAGGAGCTCGCCAGGCTCGAGAACGGGCCTGCCGCTGCGATCGAACAGCTCCTCGACCTCAAGCGTCCGCGAGGCGTCCTTCGTGGCCAGCGTCACGGCGCCGCCGACCGCGATGAGGAGCGCCGCGATGTCGCCCCAGGGCGCTGGGGCCAGCACATTCCCCCCGACGGTGGCCACGGAGCGTATCTGCGGGCTGCCGATCGAACGGACGACGCTTTTGAAATCCGGATCGAAGCCGGCGATCGCATCCGCGAACTCGTCGAGAGTGACGGCAGCGCCAACCGTGAGCCGCTCGTCCGAATCCTCAATCCGGCGCAGCCGCGGGACGTGGCCGAGCAGGATCCGGTCGCCTTCGCTTTCGCGCTCGAGGTGGAGCGCGGTGCCGCCGGCGACGATGCGCGCGGCGGGCCGCTCCGCGAGCGCCTTGAAGACGTCCTCGATGAGCGTCGGGGCGATGATCGCTCCCGCTTCGCCGTCGATGAAGATCGGTTCTGGATGATCGGCGATGCCGCTCAGCTGGCTCTCGACCGCCGCGTCCTGCCGGCGCAACCGGTTCGGCCGCCCTTTCTCGAGGGCGGCCACGCCGGCATCGACGATGGGACGGTAGCCACTGCAGCGGCAGAGATTGCCGGCGATCGCATTCTCGACCGCGACGTGGCCGTGTTCCTTCGCCTGCTCCGACAGCGCAAAGAGGCTCATCACCATCCCGGGCGTGCAGAATCCGCATGGGGCGGCATTGGCCTCGGCAAGAGCCTGCTGCATCGGATGAAGGCCCTCGGGCCCGTCGCGCAGATCCTCGAGCGTGAAGACCTCCCAGCCGTCCGCCTGGGCCAGGGTCAGGGCACAGGCATTCACCGCGCTCCGTCGGAGCCGGCCGTCGCGATCGATCCGCCCCACGACGACCGTGCACGCACCGCAGGCGGCGTCCTGGCACGCCTCCTTCGCGGCATGCAGGAACTCGTCATTGCGAAGGTGATCGAGCAGCGTGGCGGTCGGGGCCGCCGGAACCAGCTCGACGACCTGTCCCCGCCTGAGGAGCCGGATCGACTGCCGCATCGCCCGTCAGCGCCGGCCTGCCGGACAGCGCGCCGGTCCCCACAGGCGCGCCGGACCGGGTGGAACTCGCACTATCAATGCCGCCCTCCGCCGAAAGGCGAATGCCCCCCACAGCCGAAGCTGATGGAATTCTTCCAGAATGACCGAGGCTTAGGCGCCGATCAACGGCGTTTGCTGCGTCCGCGTTAAGGGACCAATACCACGGAGCCCGTGGTCTCCCGGCCCTCCAGCGCTCGGTGGGCTGCGGCGGCATCGGCCAGCGGCAGGGTGCGGTCGATGCGGATGCGGATCGTGCCGGACGAAATGGCGGCAAACAGCCGGCTCGCGCTGTCGATGAGTTCGGCCCGGTCGGCGATGTAGTCCGCGATGGTCGGCCGCGTCAAATAGAGCGATCCCTTGCGCGACAGCAGCAACGGGCTGATCTCCGGCACGACGCCGGACGATTGGCCGAAAGTCACCAGCATCCCGCGGCGGCGGACGGCATCGAGCGAGGCCATGAAAGTATCGGCGCCGACGGAATCGTAGACGACGTCCGCGCCCCGCCCCGACGTGAGCGACCGCACGCGGTCGACGAAGGATTCGGTGCGGTAGTCGATCACGTGGTGGCAGCCATTGGCGGATGCCAGCGCCGCCTTCTCGGGCGAGCCCACCGTCCCGATTACCGTCGCGCCGAGGGCGCTCCCCCATTGGCAGAGGATGAGGCCCACGCCGCCGGCCGCTGCGTGGATGAGGATCGTCTGGCCCGGCTCGATCCGGACCGTCCGGTGGAGCAGGAACTCGGCGGTCATGCCCTTGAGGAGCGCGGCGGCGGCCATCAAATCGTCCACGTCGTCCGGGATCGGGACGAGCCGGTGCGCCGCGATCAGCCGGCGGTCGGCATAGGCGCCGATGACCATGGCGTAGCCGACCCGGTCGCCCACTGCGAGGCCGGTGACGCCGGGGCCGGTCGCCTCGACGATGCCGACGCCCTCATTGCCGCCGACGAACGGCATCGGCGTGCTGTAGACGCCGCGGCGCTGGTAGATGTCGAGGAAGTTCACCCCGATCGCGGTCTGCCTGACCAGCACCTCGCCCGGTCCCGGCTCCGCCAGTTCGATCTCGTCGTAGCGGAGGACCTCCGGTCCGCCGCCTGCATGGATGCGGACGGCGCGGGCCCGGTGCGTGCCGGCCGTCATCAGTGGCCCGAGCCTTCGGTACGGCTCTGCTGCCTACGGCCGCGGTTCCGCTTGGCAAGAACGTTCAGAATCTCGACGAAAGCCGAAAATCCCATCGCCGCGTAGATGTAGCCGCGCTCGATATGATGGCCGAGGGCATCGGCGATGAGTGCCGCACCGATCATGAACAGGAACGCCAGCGCCAGCATCTTCGTCGTCGGGTGGTTGTGGACGAAGGTCGCGATCGGGCCCGACGCGACATACATGACCGCCATCGCGATCACGACGGCGGCGATCATGACGCCGACGCTCTCGACCATGCCGATCGCGGTGATGATCGAATCGACCGAGAAGACGATGTCGATGAGGATGATCTGGGCGACGACCGCCCCGAACATCCTCCGCTGGCCGGTTCCAGGGCCCTCTTCGTCCTCGCCCTCGACCCCCTTGTGGATCTCGAGCGTTGCCTTGACGACCAGGAACAGGCCGCCGGCCAGCAGGATCAGGTCGCGCCAGGAGAACGGCTCGCCGAACAGCGTGAACAGGTCCTGCGACAGGCCGATAAGCCACGTCAGGAGCAGCAGGAAGACGATCCGGAATCCGAGCGCGAGAAGAAGGCCGATCTGGCGGGCGCGCTTGGCCTGGTCGATCGGGAGCCGGCTGACGAGAACCGAGATGAAGACGATGTTGTCGATACCGAGGACGATCTCCATCACCGTCAGGGTGGCAAGACCGGTCCAGATGGCGGGATCGGAAACCCAGGAGAAATCCATGGTGGCGCGGTCCGGTGCGGGCGGCCGTGTCGTCCACGCCGCCCGGCGCCCGCCCGGGCGCCGAGGCAGCACAGTTCGCCGCCATGGCGTCCCGTACATCAACAAAATAGAAGGGCCTGCTCCGTCAGCAAGGGGCCGGGGAGTACTGTCATGACTGATTTCACGCCGCTTTCCGCCGCAGCCGGCGGTGCCCTCATCGGCCTTGCCGCGGGGCTCCTCTGGCTCCTCAACGGCCGCACCGCCGGGATTTCGGGCCTCTTCGGCGGGCTGTTCCCGCTCCGGCCGCACAACAGCGGGTGGCGGATCGCCTTCCTCGTCGGCCTGCCGGTCGGCGCCATCCTGGGCACCGCCATCGCGCCGCAACTGTTCGCCGAAGTCAGCGGCGCCGCGCCTGTCGTCGGCCTCGCGCCGATCGCCGCCATCGGTGCGGGGCTTCTCGTCGGCATCGGCACCAAGGTCGGCGGCGGTTGCACGTCCGGTCACGGCATTTGCGGCCTTGCCCGGTTCTCGACGCGGTCGATCGTGGCGGTCGCCACCTTCATGGCGACGGCGATCCTCACCGTCTATCTCGTGAGGCACGTCCTGTGAGCCGGCGCGCGATCCTTCAGGTGGCCGTAGCGGCCGGCGCCGGCATCGTCTTCGGCGTCGGCCTTGCCATCGCGCAGATGACCGACCCGCAGAAGGTCAAGGCGTTCCTCGACGTCGCAACCATCTTCGACGGGAATTGGGACCCGAGCCTTGCTTTCGTCATGGGCGCCGGCCTCGTCGTCATGATCCTGTTCTACCGGCTTGCGCGGCCGCTGACGGCACCGCTCCTCGCGCCGGCATTCGTGTGGCCGCGGGCCGGGAAGGTCGACCGGAAGCTCGTGTTCGGCTCGGCGGTGTTCGGGATCGGCTGGGGCATATCGGGTTTCTGCCCCGGCCCGGCGATCGCGGATCTTGGCCTTGTGCCCGGCGACGTTATCCTGTTCGTCGTGGCGATGCTCGCCGGCTCCTGGGGTGCCGGCGCGGCGATGCAGTTCTGGAGCCAGGGCGGTACCTTTGCGAGAACCAACGTCCCCGCGGCCTGACGCACCGTTCGACGTCGCCGTCATCGGCGGCGGCCTCGCAGGCCTCGTCGCGGCCCTTGCGCTGCGCCGCTCCGGACGGAGCGTGGCGCTCGTCGCGCCCGGCCGTCCGACCGACCGCCGCACGACGGCGCTTCTCGGCGAGTCCGTGGACATCATGCGCGGCCTCGGCATCTGGCCGGCGCTGGCCGACGCCGCGCAGCCGCTCCGCGGGATCCGGATCGTCGACGGCACCGACCGGCTGATCCGCGCGCCCGAGGTGCTTTTCCGCGCTGAGGAGATCGGGGTCGAGGCGTTCGGCCACAATGTGCCGAACGAGACCATGCTGGCGGCCCTCGACGCCGCGATCGACGATTCAGGCGTGCGTCGGATCGGCGCCGCCGCCACCGGCATCGCCGCGACCGTCGATGCCGTTGCCATCGAGACGGCGGCGGAGACGGTCCATGTCCGGCTCGCAGTGGCCGCCGACGGGCGGAGCTCGACGATCCGCCGGGCGCTCGGGATCGGCTTCAGGGCCGACGAGCCGACGCAGGCGGCGCTCGTCTGCAACCTCCGCCACACCGCTCCGCATGGCGACATCTCCACCGAGTTCCACACCGACGGGGGGCCGTTCACGCTGGTTCCTCTTCCCGGCCGCCGTTCCGCGCTGGTGTGGGTGATGCCGATCGCGGAAGCCGAGTATCTCAAGGCGCTGGCAGCCGACGTGCTCGCGGCCCGCATCGAGGCGACCGGTCATTCGTTCCTCGGCGCGATGACACTTGACGGACCGGCGCAGACGTTCCCTCTCCTCACCGCGGAGGCCGAGCGCCTGACCGCCGATCGCGTGGTGCTGATCGGCGAGGCCGCGCACGTCCTGCCGCCGATCGCCGCCCAGGGCTTCAATCTCACGCTCCGCGATATCCGGGCGCTGGTCGCACTGCTCGATGACGGCGACGATCCCGGTGCCGCCGCAACGCTCGCTGCCTACGCCCGGGACCGGGGCCGCGACGTCGGCACGCGAAAGCTGGCGGTCGGCCTCCTCAACCGCTCGCTGCTGTCGGCGGCGCTGCCGGTCCAGGCGGCACGGGGCGTAGGACTCCTAGCGCTGTCGCGGATGCCGTTCCTCCGCCGGGCGCTGATCCGCCAGGGCCTTGGCCTGCGCTGAAAGCAAAACCGCCGGCGGAGCGACCCGCCGGCGGCTTTGAAAACGTCAGACCTGACAGGGCCTAGGGGGCCGCCGGCGGAGCGGCGGGCGTGGCCGGCGCCGCGCCGGGCGTCGTCGCCTGCTGCTGCTGCTCGATGAGCCGCTGGCGGGCAGCGGCGGCGCGATCCTGCAACGCCTGGTTCAGCTCGTCCTGGCGCGCCTGCGCCTGGTCCGGCGTCATGCCGGGGCCGTCATAGGTCGCGGTGAAGCCGACCAGCGTCATCGGGAAGTTGTTCTGACGGGCGCCGTTCGGCTGGTTGTTGTCGGGCGCGAGCGTGCTGAGCGTCAGCGTGCCGCCGGCCTTGAGGGCATTGACGAAATTGGCGTCGACCTGGGTCTCCGAGATGCAGATGCTGGTATCGCACAGGAGGATCGGAACCGCGGTCGGCGAATTGTTGTCGATCTGGACCTGGATGCCCGGCTGGATCAGGAGGCCGGTGCGGACCATGATCGAAAGAAGGATCTGGCCGGTGCCGGTCTCCTGGTTGAGAGCGGCCTGGGCGATGAACTGGCCGCCATCGGCCACGATCTGGAAGACGACGGAACAGATTTCCCGCTCACCCTGCGTCTGGCAGAACTTGTTCCACCCGCCGGCCGTGGCCGGGGCAACGGCGGGCGCGGCCGGAGCCGCCTCCTGGGCGTAGCTCGGTGCGGCAGCGACCACGGGGCTGAGCGCCAGTGCCGAAGCCGCTACGGCCGCGCGCCAGCGGGTTCTTCCGTGCATCCTGGTAAGCATATTCTGGCATTCCCCTTTTGATCGGCCGACATCAAAGGCCCGCTGAAACCAGCGGCAAGGCGCACCGGCATGGCCGCCGAATGAGGCAAAAAGGCGTCCCGCGGGTGCGCATGCTTAGAGCGAATCGGCCGCCAAGACCAGCCGTCTTCGCCCCTCCTCGCGCTCACGTAGCCGCCTTCGCGGATTCGGCCAGCCGGGCGAGCTGCGTCATCAGAACTGCGACACCGCCGAGCCGCTTTTCGGGCTGCTCCCAGTCGCGGATCACGACGATCTTCTGGTCCGGGCGGATCTTGGCGAGGCTGCCCTGCTCGGTGATCCAGCGGACGAGACCGGCCGGGTTGGGGAAGGTGTTGGCACGAAGGGCGATCGTCGCCCCGCGCGGCCCGGCGTCGAGCTTCTCGACATTGGCGATCCGGCACAGCGATTTGATGAGCAGGATCTTGAGGAGGTGCTCGACCTCGCTCGGCATTGGGCCGAACCGGTCGATCAGCTCGGCGCCGAAGCCGTCGATCGACGCGGCGTCGCCGAGATCCGCGAGGCGGCGATAGAGGGTCATCCGAAGGTTGAGGTCCGGCACGTAAGATTCTGGAATCATGACCGGAGTGCCGACAGTGATCTGCGGCGACCACTGGCCTTCCTCGACCTCCGTGCCGCCCTCCTTGAGCGATGCGACGGCATCCTCCAGCATCTGCTGGTAGAGCTCGTAGCCGACTTCCTTGATGTGCCCCGACTGCTCCTCGCCGAGGAGGTTGCCGGCGCCGCGGATGTCGAGGTCGTGGCTCGCGAGCTGGAAGCCGGCGCCAAGGGTGTCCAGCGACTGCAGCACCTTGAGCCGCCGCTCGGCGTTCGGGGTCAGCTGCTTGTCCGGGGGAACCGTGAAGAGCGCATAGGCGCGGGTCTTGGACCGGCCGATGCGGCCGCGAAGCTGGTAGAGCTGCGCGAGGCCGAACATGTCGGCGCGATGGATGATCATCGTGTTGGCGGTCGGAATATCGAGGCCCGATTCGACGATCGTCGTCGACAGCAGCACGTCATAGGCGCCGTCGTAGAAGGCGCTCATGATGTCGTCGAGCTCGCCCGCCGGAAGCTGGCCATGGGCGACGGCGACCTTCACCTCGGGCACGTGCTGGTCGAGGAAGGCCTTGGCCTCGCCGAGATCGGAGATGCGCGGGCAGACATAGAAACTCTGGCCGCCGCGGTAGCGCTCGCGGAGCAGCGCCTCGCGGACGCTGAGCGGGTCGAAAGGCGTGATGAAGGTGCGGACCGCGAGGCGGTCGACCGGCGGCGTCGTTATCATCGACAGCTCGCGGACGCCGGTCAGCGCGAGTTGCAGCGTCCGCGGAATCGGCGTCGCCGACAGCGTCAGGACATGAACGTCGGAGCGGAGCTCCTTGAGCCGCTCCTTATGCTTCACGCCGAAATGCTGCTCCTCGTCCACGATCAGGAGGCCGAGGTCGCGGAACTTGATGGTCTTGGCGAGCAGGGCGTGGGTTCCGACGACGATGTCGATGGTGCCGTTGGCGAGGCCTTCGCGGGTTGCCGCGGCGTCCTTGGCGCCCACGAGGCGCGAGAGCGAGCCGACGCGGACCGGAAACGGCGCGAATCGGGCGCGGAAGGTCTTGCTGTGCTGGCGCGCGAGCAGCGTCGTCGGCACGACGACGGCGACTTGCTTGCCGGAGAGGGCGGCAATGAACGCCGCCCGCAGCGCGACCTCGGTCTTGCCGAAGCCGACGTCGCCGCAGACGAGCCGGTCCATCGGCCGGCCCGAGGCAAGGTCCCCGGCGACAGCCTCGATCGCGGCCATCTGGTCGTCGGTCTCCTCATAAGGGAAGCGGGCCGCGAACTCGTCATAGACGCCTTCGGGCGGCACCAGCACCGGCGCGGTCTTGAGCATGCGCGCCGCAGCCACCTTGATGAGCTGCGCCGCCATCTCGCGGATGCGCTTCTTGAGCTTCGCCTTCCGGGTCTGCCAGCCGAGGCCGCCGAGCTTGTCGAGCGCGACGTCGCTCTCTTCCGAGCCGTAGCGGGTCAGGAGCTCGATGTTCTCGACCGGGAGATAGAGCTTGTCGCCGCCGGCATAGGTGATCTCGAGGCAGTCGCGCGGCGCGCCCGCCGCCTCGATCGTGACGAGCCGGGCGAAACGGCCGATGCCATGGTCGACGTGGACGACGAGGTCGCCGGCCGAGAGGCTGTTGACCTCGCGAAGGAAGTCGGAGCCCTTCGAGACGCGGCGCCGCGGCCTAACCAGGCGATCGCCGAGGATGTCCTGCTCGCCGATGAGGGCGAATTCCGCGGTCTCGAAGCCGGTTTCGAGCGGCAAGGTCGAGAGCGCGACGGTTTCCTTCGGCAGACGGGACGCGGCGGACCAGTGGTTCGCGATGGCCTGTTGCGTCAGCCCGCGGTCGAGGAGGACCTGCGCCATGCGCTCGCGCGAGCCGTCGGTCCATGACGCGATCACGACCCGCTTGCCGGCTTTCCGCAATTCCGCGGTGTGAGCGATGGCGGCATCGAACACGTTGACGCCTTCCGCCGCTCGCTCGGCGGCGAAGCTGCGGCCCTGCCGGCCGCCGAGATCGATCACCGTGTCGCCTTCGGAGACGAACGGCGACAACGAGATGTGGGGCCGCTGGCCGGTCAGCGCCTGCCATTCGGGCACGGTCACATAGAGGCGGTCCGGCGGCATCGGGTGATACGGCACCGGGCTTTCGCGCTCGGCTTCCGAGGCGACGCGGGCGTCATAGTGGTCGCGGATCTCCTTGAGCCGCTCGGTCACCGCCTCGTCGGCGAGATGGTCGATCACCCACGGCGCGTCCGGCACGAAGTCGAACAGCGTGCCGAGCCGCTCCGCGAGCAGCGGCAGCCAGTGCTCCATGCCCGGCACGCGGCGACCTTCGCTGACCGCCTGGTAGAGGATGTCAGTGCGGTCGGCGGCGCCAAACAGTTTTACGTAGCCTTCGCGGAAACGCGCGATGGCCGCCGTATCGAGCGCGAGCTCGCTGGTCGGCACCAGCTCCAGCGCCGAGAGCTGGCCGGTCGTGCGCTGGTTCTCCGAGCTGAAGCGCCGGATCGTCTCCAGCGTGTCGCCGAAGAAGTCGAGCCGCACCGGCTCCGGCAGGCCGGCCGGGAAGAGGTCGATGATCCCGCCGCGGACCGCGTATTCCGCCGGTTCGCGCACGGTGGACGACCGCGAGAAGCCGTGGCCTTCGAGCCAGCGGATGATGCCGTCGACATCGACCTGCCCGCCGGCCTTGAGGAAGAGCGCGTCGCCGGCCACCTCTTCCAGCGCCGGAACCCGCTGCACGGCGGCGTTGACGGTCGTGAGGAGGATCGTCGGCGGGGCGCCGTCCTTCGGCGCTCGGGACAGCGTGGCGAGGGTCGCCATGCGCCGCGCGACGATCGTCGGGTGCGGCGACACGCGGTCGTAGGGCATGCAGTCCCAGGCGGGGAACACCAGAGGCTCCGCTTCGGGGGCGAAGTAGCGGATCGCGCTCTCGATCTCGGTCAGCCGGTTGCCGTCGCGCGCGAGAACGACAAGATGGCGGAGGCCTTTGCCCTGCGCGACGCGGAGAAGGTCGGCGATGACCTTGCCGTCGAAGCCGGTGGGAACGCCGGCGAGCGTGACGCGCGTCCGCGCGAGGACATCCGCAAGGGTCCGCGCATTCGACTTCATGGGGGTGGCAACGTTCATCGGCGTTCGTGAAAGGCAATGAGGTCGGACATCAACGCAGAACGATGGCCGATCGGCACATCGTCCTCGGTGATCCAGCGGAAGAGCTCCTGATCCGGCACGTCGAGGAGTTTTTCGAAGCGGTCGAGATCGTCAGATGACAGTGCGGCGAGCCGGGCATCGGCGAAACGCCCCAAGAGGATGTCGAGCTCGACCATCCCGCGGCGCCGGACCCGGAAATGGATGCGGCGCCGCCGGGCGTCAAGCCCGCCGGTCGATAAGGGTTTGTCCGTCATCCTGCAGTCCGGATCAGGTGGCGATATAGCGCCTGCCGCGGGCGCTGTCAGCCTCGGCCATTTGCCGCTTTACGGTCGCATCCGCTTGCCGGACAAGGAGGCACGATGCGGCCGGCGATCCTCAATCCGCTCTTTGCACCGGTCACGAGCCTTGAAGGCGTCGGGCCGAAGGTGGCGACGCTCCTCGCCCGCCTCCTCGACCGTGCCGACGACTTCACGCCGCGCGTCGTGGACCTTCTGTTCCACCTCCCGTCGGGCGTGATTGACCGCAGCCGCCGCCCCGGCATCGCGCGGTCGCCCGAAGGTGCGGTCGTGACCATCACCGGACGGGTAGACCGCCATCTCCCGCCGCCCCGCCACCAGCCGCGGATGCCGTACCGCGTGATGATCCACGACGACACCGGCGAGATGGCTCTAGTCTATTTCCACGCGAACCGGCCGTTCCTCGAGAAGCGGCTGCCGGTCGGCGGAAAAGTTCATGTCAGTGGCACGGTGGAGTGGTTCAACGGCCGGCCGCAGATGGTCCACCCGGACTATGTCGTCTCGGACCGCGAGCTCTCGGAGCTGCCGACAGTCGAGCCGGTCTATCCGATGACCGCCGGCCTTGCGAAGAAGACGATCCTCAAGGCCATCGACGGCGCGCTCGAGGCGATCCCGGACCTGCCGGAATGGATCGGCCCGGAGCGGATGGCGGCCGAGGGCTGGACCAGCCTCAAGGAGGCGCTGGTCGCGACGCACCATCCCGCGGCTCCCGCCGCCATCGACGCGCGGAGCCCGAACCGCGTCCGCCTCGCCTATGACGAGTTCCTGGCCGATCAGGTCACGCTGGCGCTGACCCGCGCCCACATGCGCCGGAGCGCGGGACAATCGAGGATCGGCACCGGCGCTCTCGCGGCGCGCATCCGGGAGGCCTTCCCGCATGCCCTGACCGGGGACCAGGAGCGGGCGGTCGCCGAGATCGACGCCGACCTCGCCAAGCCCGAGCGGATGCTCCGGCTGCTCCAGGGCGACGTCGGCTCCGGCAAGACGATCGTGGCGCTCCTCGCGATGGCCAGTGTCGTCGAGACCGGGAGCCAGGCGGCGCTGATGGCGCCGACCGAGATCCTCGCCCGCCAGCACGCCGAGACGATCGGTCCGCTTGCCGAAGCCTCCGGACTTCGGATGGCGGTCCTCACCGGCCGCGAGACCCGAGCCTCGCGCGACCGCATCCTGACCGACCTCGCCGCGGAGGGCGACGACCTCCTGGGCGGCAATAGCGGCATCGACATCCTGATCGGCACGCATGCCCTCTTCCAGGAGGGCGTGCGCTTCCGCGATCTCGGCCTTGCCGTCGTGGACGAGCAGCATCGCTTCGGCGTCCAGCAGCGCCTCGCCCTCGCCGCCAAGGGCAACGCGACGGATGTCCTCGTGATGACGGCGACGCCGATCCCGCGGTCGCTGGTACTGACCACTTTTGGCGACATGGACGCGTCGCAATTGCAGGAAAAGCCGGCGGGCCGGAAGAAGGTCGAGACCCGGATCGTCTCCACCGAACGCCTCGACGAAGTGGTCGGCCGCATCGCGGCGGCCACCGACGGCGGCGGCAAGGTGTTCTGGGTCACGCCGCTAGTCGAGGAGTCCGAGGAATCTGACCTCATGTCGGCGCAGGTGCGCGCCGAGACGCTGTCGGACATGCTCGGCCAGAAGGTCGGCCTCGTCCACGGGCGGATGAGCCCGGCCGAGAAGGACGAGGAGATGGAGCGCTTCCGCACCGGGAAGACACGGGTCCTTGTCGCAACGACCGTCATCGAGGTCGGCGTCGACGTGCCGGATGCGTCGATCATGGTCATAGAGCACGCCGAGCGCTTCGGCCTCGCTCAGCTCCATCAACTCCGCGGCCGCGTCGGGCGCGGCACGGAGGCGGCGACCTGCCTCCTCCTCTACAGGCCGCCGCTCGGACCCACGGCCCGCGCCCGCCTCGAAATCCTCCGCGAGACCGACGATGGCTTCCGCATCGCCGAGGAGGACCTCCGGCTTCGCGGCGAAGGTGAGATCCTGGGGACGAGGCAGGCCGGTGCGCCGGGCTTCCGCCTCGCGTCGCTCGAGGTCCACGCCGACGTCATGGAGAAGGCGCGCGACGATGCCCGCCAGATGATCGAAGACGATCCGGACCTTGAGGGGCCACGCGCCGAAGCAACCCGCAACTTGTTGTATCTCTTCGGCCGGGACGCCGCGGTCCGGTTGTTGCGGGCGGGCTGAGCGAGGCCGTCACATTCTCTTCGCAGAAATCGGGAACAAGGATGCCCGACCTGCGTTAGTTGGGTTGAGCTGGCAGCCAGCGTAACGGCCTACCCCTTCGTGGGATGAAGCCGGCTCTCATGAAAGGCCCCGCATGTAGTGCGGGGCCTTTTGCTTGGGACTAGCGGTTGCGGTCGCTCGAAGCCGGGCGCGAACCTATTCGGCCGGCGCCGGCTCCTCTGGCCCAGGTTGCGCGACCGCTGCCTTACCCCGCGGCTTCTTCTCGAGCCGCGGCAGCGCAGCCGGATCCGGGACGACGAGGCCCATCGAGACGATCATCTTCACCCCCTCCTCCACGGTCATGTCGAGGATGGTGAGCTCGCTCTCGCGCACGAACAGCAGCATGCCGGCGGTGGGCACCGGCGAGGGCGGAACCACGCAGGCATAGACCTTCTCGGTCCCCTCGCCCACGCGGCGGGCGACCTCGCCGCGCGACTCGGTCGTCACAAGGCAGAGGGCGAAGAGGCCCTTCCGGGGATACTCGATGAGGCCGACATTCTTGAAGTTCTTGGTGCGGTCGGCGAGGACGGTCTCCGCGATCTGCTTGATCGCGCGGTAGACCACGCGGATGACCGGCACGCGGTCGACGATCTTCTCACCGCCGCGCAGCAGCGTCCGGCCGACCAGGTTGGCGGCCAGGAAGCCGATAGCCGTCAGGAGGATGACGGCCGCGACGACGCCGAAGCCGGGGATCGTGAAGCGGAGGTAGCTCTCCGGGTTCGCCTGCGCCGGGATCAGCGGCGTGACGATGCTGTCGATCCAGTCGATCACCGACCAGACGATCCAGATCGTCGCGCCGATCGGCGCCGTGATGACGACGCCCGTCAGGAAGTAGTTGCGCAGCCGGGTCCACATCGGTGGACACCCCATCCTTGCCGGCCCAGCCGGCTTCAATCCGCGCCCTGTCCCGAGTCTCGCAGACGGAGCGTTCCGCCGAAAGCGGATATTTTGGCTCTATGTGGGGTGTATGACGGCCCTCTGCGAGCTACTCCACGGTCACCGATTTCGCGAGATTCCGCGGCTGATCGACGTCGGTGCCCATGAAAACGGCGGTGTGGTAGGCAAGGAGTTGCACCGGAACCGCATAGACCAGCGGCGTGATGGTTGCCGGCATTTCAGGCAGCACGATCGTCGCCAGCGTCGAGGCCGGCGCGGCCTCCCTGCCCTTCTCGTCGGTGATGAGGATGAAGCGGCCGCCGCGGGCCGCCACTTCCTGCATGTTCGACACCGTCTTGTCGAAGATGCGGTCGTAAGGCGCGATCACGATCACCGGCATCTCGGCATCGACAAGCGCGATCGGCCCGTGCTTGAGCTCGCCCGCGGCGTAGCCCTCGGCGTGGATGTAGGAGATTTCCTTGAGCTTCAGCGCGCCTTCGAGCGCGATCGGATAGTTGGTGCCGCGGCCGAGATAGAGGACGTGGCTCGTCGCTCCGATGACCGGCGCCAGCGCCTCGATCTCGGCCTCCAGCTTCAAGGCCTGCGCCATCATCCGCGGCACCTCGCTGAGCGCCTGGACCAGATTCTCCTCGTCGGAGCGCGAGAGGACGCCGCGCGCGACGCCGGCTCCCACCGCAAGCGACGCGAGCACCGCGAGCTGGCAGGTGAACGCCTTCGTGGAGGCGACGCCGATTTCCGGGCCAGCAAGGGTCGGTAGGAGGACGTTGGCTTCGCGGGCGATCGTCGACTGGTGGACGTTGACCACCGCCCCGACGGTCTGCCCCATCTCCTTGGCGTATCTTAGCGAGGCGAGCGTGTCGGCGGTCTCGCCGGACTGCGAGATCACGAGCGAGGCGCCGCCCCTGGCGAGCGGCATCTCGCGGTAGCGGAACTCCGACGCGATATCGACGTCGACCGGGAGCCGCGCCAGGCGCTCGAACCAGTATTTGGCGACGAGGCCCGCATAATAGGCCGTGCCGCAGGCGGTGATCGACAGGCGCTCGAGGCTCCGGAAATCGATGGTGTCCGGCAGCAGAACCTTGCCGGCGGCGAAGTCGAGATAGTTCGCGAGCGTGTAGCCGACGACCTCGGGCTGCTCGGCGATCTCCTTCGCCATGAAGTGCCGGTGGTTGCCCTTGTCGACGAGGAGGCTCGTGCCAACGCTGCGAACCTCCGGCCGCTGCACCGGGTTATTGTCCTGGTCGTAGATCGTAACGCCCGAGCGGCGCATGACCGCCCAGTCGCCGTCGTCGAGATAGGTGATGGCGTTGGTGAACGGGGCGAGCGCGATGGCGTCGGAGCCGAGATAGACCTCGCCCTTGCCGCGGCCGATGGCGAGCGGGCTGCCGCGGCGCGCGGCGATCATAAGGTCGTCCTCGCCGTCGAAGATGATCGCGAGCGCGAACGCGCCCTGCAGCCGGCCGAGGGTCTCCTTCACCGCGTCGGTCGGCGACAGGCCCTTCTCGAGCTCCATCGTGATGAGATGGGCGATGATCTCGGAGTCGGTCTCGGAGGCCAGCGTCCGCCCGGCGGCTTCGACCTCCTTCCGGAGCTCGCGGAAATTCTCGATGATGCCGTTGTGAACCAGCGCCACGCGATCCGTCGCGTGCGGATGGGCGTTGCCCTCGGTCGGCGCGCCATGCGTTGCCCAGCGGGTGTGGCCGATGCCGGAACGGCCGGCAAGCGGCTCGTGCGCGAGGCGGGTCGCGAGCCGCGACAGCTTGCCTTCGGCACGGCGGCGATGGAGCCGGCCGCGCTCCAGCGTGGCGACGCCGGCCGAATCATAGCCGCGATATTCGAGCCGCCGCAGCGCTTCCACGAGCTGCGGCGCAACCGCTTCACGTCCGAGAATCCCGACGATCCCGCACATCGAACAACCACCCCACGAAGGCGAACTGCCTGCCAATACGCTAGCCGGCCAGAAATGGCTGGATTTCGGCAGACTGGTTCACAAATGGTTTCAATCAGATTTCCGGCTTGCAGCCTGCTTCGCCCGAAACGCCGCCGTCCAGCCCGGCTTGTTCACCTGCCGGCCCCGGGCTATTGCCAGCGCGCCGTCCGGAACATCGTCGGTGATCACGCTGCCGGAGCCGATATAGGCATTGTCCCCGATCCGCACCGGCGCGACGAGCGCGCTGTCGGACCCGACGAAGGCGCCGGCGCCGATCTCGGTGCGGTACTTGTTGATGCCGTCATAGTTGCAGGTGATGGTCCCCGCGCCGATGTTGGCGTTCGCGCCGACGCTGGCGTCGCCGATATAGGAGAGGTGGTTCACCTTGGCTCCCGCGGCGATGTCCGCATTCTTGATCTCGACGAAATTGCCGGCCTTCGCCTTCTCATGGAGCACCGTGCCCGGGCGGAGCCGTGCGAACGGACCGATGGTGGCACCGCGGGCGATGCGCGCGCCCTCGACGTGGCAGAAGGCGTGGACGATCGCGCCGTCATCGAGGACGACGCCGGGGCCGAAGACAACGTTGGGCTCGATGACGACGTCGCGGCCGATTTTCGTGTCGTAGGCGAAGAACACGGTCTCGGGCGCCACGAGCGTCGCGCCGCCATCCATCGCCGCATCGCGGGCGCGGCTCTGGAAGACCGCCTCGACCGCCGCGAGCTCCTTCCGCGTGTTGACGCCGCGGACCTCGTCCTCGTCCGCCTCGACCACGACCACGCGGAGCCCATCCTCGTTCGCTATGCCGACGGCGTCGGTGAGGTAGTACTCGCCCTTGGCGTTGTCGGTGCCGATGCGGTCGAGGATCGACAGCATCGTGGCACCGGCGAAGGCCATGGCGCCGGCGTTGCACAGGCCGACCTGGCGCTCCTCGGGGCTCGCGTCCCGCTCCTCGCGGATCGCACCAAGCTGGCCGTCCTCGATCAGGAGGCGGCCGTAGCCGGTCGGGTCGGCGGCATTGAAGCCGAGCACCGCGATCGACGCGCCCGAGGCGATCGCTTGCCGAAGCTCCGCGAGGGTCTCGGCACGGATCAGCGGCGTGTCGCCATAGACGACGAGAACGTCATCTGCGGCGGTCTGCAGGGCGTGGCGAGCGGCGAGCACCGCATGGGCAGTACCGCGGCGCTCGGCCTGGATGAACGTTTCCGCCGCGGACATCGCACCATTGACGAGCTTCGCGATGTCCTCCGAGGCAGGTCCCCGCACGACCGCGATCCGATCGGCCCCCGCTGCGCCCGCCGCCGCCAGGACATGCCCCAGCATCGGCAGGCCCGCTACGGGATGCATGACCTTGGAGAGGGACGACTTCATCCGCGTCCCCTCGCCTGCCGCGAGGATGACGACCTGGCACGACCGCGCTGTCATGGCTGCTCCTGCCGGAGAATCGTGGAATCGGACGCGGGAAATGTACCCGCGATGGCCACCGATCAAGGCGGCAATCGGGTCAGCCGATCGACTGGAGCCCCGGGAAGGTGCGCAAGAGCCAGTTCGAGAATGCCGTCATCTGCCCGAACAGGAACAGGAACCCGGTGATGACGAGAAGCCCGCCCATCACCTTCTCGACGGTCCCCATGTGGCGGCGGAACCGCTTCATCCAGTTCATGAAGGGGCCAGCGAACAGCGCTGCGATCACGAAAGGCAGCCCCAGCCCCATCGCATAGACGAAGAGGAGCAGCGCGCCGTAGCCGGCGCTGTCGCGGCTGCCGGCAATGCCGAGGACGGTGCCGAGCACCGGTCCGATGCACGGCGTCCAGCCGAACGCGAAGGCGACGCCGATGATGTACGAGCCGAGCGGCCCCGACGGCTTCCGCCGCACCTGGAACCGCGCCTCGCGATCGAGGAAGCCGATGCGGAAGAGCCCGATGAAATGAAGGCCCATCAGGATGATGACGAGCCCCCCGAGGAGCGAGAACAGGCCAATCTCGGCGCCGAAGATCGGGATCACCGGCTCGATCTGGCGCAGCGTCCGGCCGAACAGCCCTGCGCCGGCGCCGAGAAGGACGAAGATGGTCGCGAGGCCGAGGACGAAGGCGATCGACGCACGGAAAGCGCGGATCCGGGTGTCGCGCGAGGAGAACTCGTCGGTGAGATCGTCCAGCGTCACGCCGGCGATGAAGGTGAGATAGGGGACAACGAGCGGCAGCACGCAGGGCGAGACGAAGCTCAGGAGGCCGGCGATGAAGGTGCCGCCATACGTGATGTCCATGGAGCCGGATCCAACTCTGCCGCGGACGCGCCGAGGCGCGGCACCGGCTTACAGGAGTTCGGCGTAAAGCGGCCCCTCACCTTTCGTTGAACCGCGCGTCATAGGGGCGCGGCGGGGTTGGCGCCGTCGTCGCGGCGGGAGGGTCCGGTGCGGCCGAGCCCCCAAGCACGGCCCCAGCTCCCCCTTGAGGGGGAGCGGGCTTTCGCCAGGCGAAGCCGAAGCGAAACCGTGGGGGGTCTGGGACTTTCCCCAAGTGCCGCGCCGCCGGAATGGCCCAGCCCCCTCCGAAGCTTGCTCCTTCCAGTCGCAAGCTTCCGCCTCCCCTCAAGGGGAAGGCTCGGGAGGTTGCCGACAGACTCAGCCCCCGCCCCGCTCCTTCCGCAGCTTCGCCCAATAGTCCAGCCGCTTCCTTATCTCGCGCTCGAAGCCGCGGTCCGGCGGGTCGTAGTAGGTCTGCCGGCCCATCGCCTCGGGGAAATAGTCCTGGCCGGAGAACGCTTCGGGGGCGTCGTGGTCGTATTCGTAGCCGCGGCCGTAGCCTTCGCCCTTCATCAGCTTGGTCGGCGCATTGAGGATGTGTTTCGGCGGCAGGAGCGAGCCGTTCTCCTTGGCGCTCGCCGTGGCGGCGCCGAAGGCGCGATAGACGGCGTTCGATTTGGGCGCAGTGGCGAGATAGACGCAGGCCTGCGCGAAGGCCAGCTCACCCTCGGGACTGCCGAGGAAGTCGTAGGCGTCCTTGGCGGCATTGGCGATGACGAGCGCCTGAGGGTCGGCGAGGCCGATGTCCTCCACCGCCATCCGCACCAGCCGGCGGCCGAGATAGAGCGGGTCCTCGCCGGCGTCGAACATGCGGGCGAGGTAATAGAGCGCGGCGTCGGGGTCCGAGCCGCGCACCGACTTATGCAGCGCCGAGATCAGGTTGTAGTGCCCGTCCTGGCTCTTGTCGTAGAGCGGCGCCCGCCGCTGCACGACTTCCAGCAGCTTCGGCGCGTCGATCGTCTCGTTCGGACGCGCCGCGCGCCACACCTCTTCGGCAAGAGTCAGCACGGCGCGCCCGTCGCGGTCGGCGAGGCGCACCAGCAGGCCGCG
Source organism: Bauldia sp. (assembly GCA_050184415.1). Lineage (GTDB taxonomy): Bacteria > Pseudomonadota > Alphaproteobacteria > Rhizobiales > Kaistiaceae > JADLGL01. The sequence goes on along the minus strand of JBFXAJ010000012.1, from coordinate 23,276 downwards.
GGCCTCGTCCGTCAGGGGGAGCTTCTTGCCCTCGGCGGACTCCGCCCGCGCCAGGAGCACGGCCAGCGCGTCTTCGTCGAGCGGATGAAAGGTCAGCACGCGGGCGCGGGACAGGAGCGCCGCGTTGAGCTCGAAGGACGGGTTCTCGGTGGTGGCACCGATCAGCGAGATCGTGCCGTCCTCGATCACCGGCAGGAAGCTGTCCTGCTGAGCGCGGTTGAAGCGGTGGATCTCGTCCACGAACAGCACGGTCGCCTGCCCCGCCTCACGCCGGGCGCGCGCGGCGGCGAAGGTCTTCTTGAGGTCGGCAACGCCGGAGAACACGGCGGAGAGCTGCTCGAAATGCAGCCCGGCTTCCTTCGCGATCAGTCGCGCCACCGTCGTCTTGCCCGTGCCCGGAGGACCCCACAGGATCAGCGAGCCGAGCGTGCCCGAGGCGATGATCCGCGTCAGCGCCCCGTCCGGGCCGAGGAGGTGATCCTGTCCCACGACGTCGGCGAGGCGCTGCGGCCGCAGGCGGTCGGCGAGTGGCCGCGGCGCGGCCTCGTCCATCCTCGCAGCCTCGAACAGCGTCGTCACGATCACCGCCGCAGCGAAAAGCTCGACCGCAGCATGCGGCCGTCGCGGAGAACCTCGATCAGCCACTCCGTACCGCCGCCGACGATGAGCTCGGCGAGCTGGGCGGTGTCGGTGATCGCCGTGCCGTTGACGGAGGCGATGACATCGCCCGGCGCAAGGCCGGCGGTCGCGGCGAAGGAACTCTCCAGCACGGCCGAGACGATTACGCCGACAGGTTCCTGTGCATAGCCGACCTCCTGCGCCACGAGCGGCGAAAGGTTCAGGAGCGTCGCGCCGGTGAACGGCGTCCGGCCCGGAAGCTGGAGCGCGTCGCGCGGCACCGTCTCGGGCGCCTCGGCCGGCACCACGGCGAGATCGAGCCGCTCATTGCCGCGGGCGATGCCGAGCGTGACCTCGCCTTCGAGGCCGAGAAGGAGCATACGGTAGGTGAGTCCCGACGGGTGGTCGATCGCCATGCCGTTGACCGTCAGCACCGCATCGCCGACCGCAAGCCCCGCCATTGCAGCCGGGCTATCCGGCGTCACGAACGTGACGACCGCGCCGTGGTTGCTGCGAAGGCCCATCTCCTCGGCCTCCACCAGCGTCAGCGGCGTGTAGCCGGCGCCGATCCACGGGCGGTGCAGCGTGTCGCCGTTGAGCGCGGCATGGATGACGAGCGCGACGAGGTTCGAGGGGATCGCGAAGCCGATGCCGACTGAGGCACCGTTCCGTGAGTAGATCGCCGTGTTGATCCCGACGAGGCCGCCGCCGAGGTCGACCAGCGCGCCGCCGGAATTGCCGGGAATGATGGCGGCGTCGGTCTGGATGAAGAACTGGTTATCCTCGGCGCGGGCAAGGGTCCGGCCGAGCGCGGAGACAATGCCGCTGGTGACGGTCTGGCCGACGCCGAACGGGTTACCGATCGCCAGCACGAGGTCGCCGACGAGGAGCTTGTCGGAGTCGTCGAGCGGCACCATCGGATAGGGCTCGTCCCGCTCCGGAATCCGGAGCACGGCGAGGTCGAGCTGCTCCTCGACCAGGAGAATCTCGGCCGGCAGCTCGGTGCCGTCTGTCATCGCGATGCGGATGTCGTTGGCGTCGGCAATCACGTGGAAGTTGGTGATCACGATGCCGGACGCATCGACGATCACGCCCGAGCCGAGCGACTGCCGCATCCGCGCATTGTTGCCGAACTGCTCCCAGAACGCGTCGCGGTTCTCAGGAAGCTGGCGCGCATAGACGTTGACGACCGCCGGCGACACGGTCTGCACGATCGGCGCGAAGGACAGCCGGACGTCAAGGGCGGTCTGGGGCACCACGCGATCGACGATCCCGGCCTGCTGGGCATTCGCGGCGCCCACGCCGAGGACGATGACCCCGCCGACGCAGGCAGCCGTCATCGCCGCGGCCCGAACCGCGCGAAACGTAGAACCGATACGCATCCCCCAAAGTACCTTCAGTTGGGTCGCCACCCGGATGAAGGATAGGCGTTCCGTGGGGCGAAAGACAGTCACGGCACCGCGCGGAGCGCGATCAGCGCCTCGGCCATCGCAATGACCGCTTCGCGGGCGGGCCGGAAGCGCATCCCGAAAATCCGCTCGGCCTTCGCGTGCGTCACCGGCCAGGGACGCCCGAGATCGGCCCTGAGCGTCCCGAGCTCCGGCACGAAGGGCGTCGCCAGCCGTGCCACGAAATTGGGAAGGACGCGGCGCGGCACCTTGCTGCGATAGGCGGGGAATGCCTCCCCGAGCCATCGCGCGATCTCGATCAGCCAGGTGAACTCGTCGGCGAGGATGATCCTTTGGCCGAGCGCTTCGCGATTCGTCAGCGCCGCGACATGCGCCGTCGCCACGTCGCGCACGTCCACGATCGGGAAGCCGTAGTTGGCGACCGCGGGAAAGCGGCCGCGAAGCTGCGAGGCGATGATGTAGCCCGACGTGTCGAGATTGGCGTCCAGCGGGGGTCCGAAGACTTGGGCGGGGTTGAGGACGGCGAGCGGCAGGTCGGCCTCACGGGCGAAGTTCCAGGCCGCGCGTTCCGCCAGTGTCTTCGATAGCTGGTACGGCGTGATCCGCGGGAACGTGGTGTCGGACCAGTCGCTCTCGTCGAAGAGCTCCTTGTCGAATCGGCCCGAAACGACGGCGACAACCGACGATGTCAGGACGACCCGCCCGACGCCGGCGGCCTTGGCGGCGGCGAGGACACGCCGCGTCCCGTCGACCGCAGGGCGGACGATCGCGGCCGAGTCCTTCGGCTGGACTGCCGGAAAGGGTGACGCGAGGTGGATGACATACCGGCAGCCCGCGGCGGCCTCGGCCCAGCCGGCATCGGCGAGGAGGTCGGCCGTGGCGAAGCTGAGCGCATCCGGGAACTGCGCCCGGTTGCCGACCGCGCCGCCGACGGCGGCACGGACCTCGGCTTCGGCCTTCGCATCGCGGATGGTCCCGCGCACCGAATAGCCATCGCGGAGGAGTTCGGCGATCACCTGTTTGGCGATGAACCCCCGTGCGCCGGTCACGAGAACCCTGTCACCCGCCATCGCCGACACCTGCGCAAAAGAAAAAGGGGCGGTCAGAGCCGCCCCTTCATCCTAATCCATCGGCGAATTGCCGCTAGGCAGCGTCCTCGGACGTCGCTGCCTCGGCCTCGTGGCGGGCGCGGTCGGCGGCGCCCTTGGCGTCCGGATCGCGATCCACCAGCTCGATCACCGCTAGCGGAGCATTGTCGCCGTAGCGGAAGCCGGCCTTGAGCACGCGGCTGTAGCCGCCCGCGCGCGAGGCGTAGCGTGGGCCGATCGTCTCGAACAGCTTCTTCACTGCGGCTTCGTCGCGGACGCGCGAGGCGACGACGCGGCGGGCGTGCAGGTCGCCGCGCTTGCCGAGCGTGATCAGCTTCTCGATGATCGGCCGCAGGTCCTTCGCCTTCGGCAGCGTCGTCACGATCTGCTCGTGCGTGATCAGCGACGCCGCCATGTTGGCGAACATCGCCTTCCGGTGGCTCGCACTGCGGTTCAGTCTGCGGCCTCGATTGCCGTGGCGCATCGCCCTCTCCTCAAACTTCTCTGGCGGCTCTGCCGCTTCTCTTGCCGGCGGCTCACGCCGCGGGCGCCGGAACTAGTAGTGGTCTTCGTACCGCTTGGCGAGGTCGTCGATGTTCTCGGGCGGCCAGTTCGGGACTTCCATACCGAGATGGAGGCCCATCTGCGCGAGGACTTCCTTGATCTCGTTCAGCGACTTCCGGCCGAAATTTGGCGTCCTGAGCATCTCGGCCTCGGTCTTCTGGATGAGGTCGCCGATGTAGACAATGTTGTCGTTCTTCAGGCAGTTCGCCGAACGCACCGACAGTTCGAGCTCGTCGACCTTCTTGAGGAGGGCCGGGTTGAACGCGAGCTCCGGGATCGCCTCGGCTGCGACTTCCTTGGCCGGCTCCTCGAAGGTCACGAAGATCGAGAGCTGGTCCTGGAGGATGCGAGCCGCATAGGCGATCGCGTCGTCGGGACGGATGGAGCCGTTGGTCTCGACCGACAGCGTGAGCTTGTCATAGTCGAGCACCTGGCCCTCGCGGGTGTTCTCGACCTTGTAGGAGACTTTCCGGATCGGCGAGAACAGGCTGTCGACCGGGATGAGGCCGATCGGGGCGTCCTCGGGACGGTTCACGTCGGCGGCGACGTAGCCCTTGCCGGTGTTGACCGTGAACTCCATGCGGATCTCGGCGCCGTCGTCGAGCGTGCAGAGGACGAGGTCCGGGTTGAGGATCTCGATGTCGCCGACGGTCTGGATGTCGCCGGCGGTGACGACGCCCGGCCCCTGCTTCCGCACCACCATCCGCTTCGGGCCTTCGCCCTGCATCTTGATGGCGATTTCCTTGATGTTGAGGACGATGTCGGTGACGTCCTCGCGGACGCCCGGAATCGACGAGAACTCGTGCAGCACGCCGTCGATCTGGACGGACGTGACCGCCGCGCCCTGGAGCGACGACAGGAGGACGCGACGGAGCGCGTTGCCGAGCGTGAGGCCGAAGCCGCGCTCGAGCGGCTCGGCGACGACGGTTGCGAAGCGCTTCGGGTCGGAGCCTGCGACCGTCTCGAGCGCGTTCGGCTTGATGAGCTCTTGCCAGTTTCTACGGATCACGGTGGTGATTCCTTTCGGTCAGCGATCAACCGCCGGAACGGCGGTGAAGACCGGAAGCGGATTCTTCCGGTCAGCCGGCACTGTTGGGCCTCGTACTAGACGCGGCGACGCTTCCGCGGGCGGCAGCCATTGTGCGGGATCGGGGTCACGTCGCGGATCGAGGTGACGGTGAACCCGGCGGACTGGAGCGCGCGAAGCGCGGACTCGCGGCCCGAGCCGGGACCGGAGACCTCGACTTCGAGCGTCCGCATGCCATGCTCGCTCGCCTTGCGGGCGGCGTCCTCCGCTGCCATCTGCGCGGCATACGGGGTCGACTTGCGCGAGCCCTTGAAGCCCATCGTGCCGGCCGACGACCAGGAGATCGTGTTGCCCTGGGCGTCGGTGATGGTGATCATCGTGTTGTTGAACGTCGAGTTCACATGAGCCACGCCCGACGCGATGTTCTTGCGCTCGCGACGACGGACGCGGGTGGTATCCTTGGCCATTTTCTATCCTGTAACGATATCGACGCCGCCGTAATGCCAGCGGCTACACCAGAGAAGCGAATAGCGGGTAGTCGGTAGCGAATAGCGGGCGGAGGCCCTATTTCGCCATTCGCTATTCCCTATTCGCCTCTTACTTCTTCTTGCCCGCGATCGCCTTGGCGGGGCCCTTGCGGGTACGGGCATTGGTATGCGTACGCTGGCCGCGCACCGGAAGACCGCGGCGATGACGAAGGCCGCGGTAGCTGCCGAGGTCCATCAGCCGCTTGATGTTCATCGCCACCTCGCGGCGGAGGTCGCCCTCCACCACGTAATCGTGGTCGATCGCCTCACGGATCTGGATGACCTCCGCGTCCGAGAGCTGGTTGACGCGGCGGTCGGCCGGGATGTTCACCTTCTGGATGATCTCCTCGGCGCGCTTCGGCCCGATGCCGTGAATGTACTGCAGCGCGATGACGACGCGCTTGTTGGTCGGGATGTTGACGCCTGCGATGCGGGCCAATTCTATTCACTCCTCGAACGCCGCGACGGTCCGGAGCCGGACCGCCGAGCCAGCGAAAGCATTATGTCGGCGTCCGGCCACCTTTAGGGCCGCCACCGACGATTCCTGAAGCGAGATGTCGCGGGTAGATAGCGACGTCTCGTCGCTCCGTCAACCGGAGCTCAACCTTCCACCCGCGGCCGAACGTGCGAAAGGGCACGCTCAATCGCCGCAGTCACCTCCTCGATCGACTTCATCCCGTCGATGGTATGAAGGAGACCCGCCTTCCTGTAGTGCTCCGCCACCGGCGCGCTCTGCTCGCGGAACGCGATCAGGCGGCGTTTCAGCGCCTCCGGGTTGTCGTCGGCGCGCGCGCTGGCACCCATGTCGGCCGCCCGCCTCGTCACCCGACCGAGCAGCACCTCCTCGTCGACGCTCAGTTCGAGCACCGCGTCGAGGGCAAGGCCGCGTTCCTCGAGGAGGTCGGTCAGGCTGTCGGCCTGCCCGACCGTCCGCGGGAATCCGTCGAGGATGAAGCCGCGGGCAGCGTCCGGCTGGGCAATACGGTCCGCGACGACGCCGACCACCACATCATCCGGCACGAGCTCGCCGCGATCGATGATCGCCTTCGCCCGCTTGCCGACCTCCGTGCCCGCCGCGACCGCGTCACGCAGCATGTCGCCTGTCGACAGATGCGGGATGCCATGGCGCGTCTTGAGAAGCGCCGCCTGCGTCCCTTTCCCGGACCCCGGTGCGCCGAAGAGAACGATCCTCATCTCTTCTTGCCGCGCAGCTTGGCCTTCTTGACCAGCCCCTCATACTGATGGGCAAGGAGATGGCCCTGGATCTGCGAGACGGTGTCCATCGTGACGCTGACGACGATCAGGAGCGAGGTGCCGCCGAGATAGAACGGGATGCCGGTCTGGGCGATCACGAACTCCGGCACGAGGCAGACGATCACGAGGTAGAGCGCGCCGACCACCGTGATCCGGGTCAGCACGAAGTCGATGTATTCCGCCGTCTTCTGCCCCGGACGGATGCCCGGGATGAACCCGCCATGGCGCTTCAGATTGTCGGCCGTGTCGGTCGGGTTGAACACGATCGCCGTGTAGAAGAAGGCGAAGAAGATGATCAGGAGGCCGTACAGGATCATGTACAGCGGCTGGCCATGGCCGAGGATCGCCGTCAGCGAGGCGACCCAGCCCGTGGCGCCGGTCGCGCTGAAGCCCGCGATCGTCGCCGGCAGGAGCAGCAGCGACGAGGCGAAGATCGGCGGGATGACGCCGGCGGTGTTGAGCTTCAGCGGCAGGTGCGAGGACTCGCCCTGGAACATCCGGTTGCCGACCTGTCGCTTCGGATACTGGATCAGGAGCCGCCGCTGGGCGCGCTCGACGAAGACGATGAAGGCGACGATCGCGACGAGGAGAACCACGATCCCGAGCATCACGCCGGTCGACAGCGCGCCCTGGCGGCCGAGCTCGAGGGTCTGCGTGATCGAGGCCGGGAAGCCCGCGACGATGCCGGTGAAGATGATGAGCGAGATGCCGTTGCCGATGCCGCGCGCGGTGATCTGCTCGCCGAGCCACATCAGGAACATACAGCCGCCAGTCAGCGTGATGATGGTCGAGATGCGGAAGAACCAGCCCGGATCGGTGACGATGTTGGTGCCGCTCTCGAGGCCGATCGCGATCGCATAGGACTGCAGCACCGCCAGGATCACGGTGCCGTAGCGGGTGTACTGGTTGATGATCTTCCGGCCGGACTCGCCTTCCTTCTTGATCGCCTCGAGCCGCGGGATGAGCGAGCTCGCGAGCTGCATCACGATCGACGCGGAGATGTACGGCATGATGCCGAGCGCAAGGATCGCCATGCGCTCGACGGCGCCGCCGGCGAACATGTTGAAGAGGCCGAGGACGCCGCCGGCAGCGCCCGCGAAGGCATCGGCAAAGGCGGTCGGATTGATGCCGGGCATCGGCACATAGGTGCCGAGCCGGTAGATGATCAGCGCGCCGAGGGTGAACCAGATCCGCTTCTTAAGCGCCTCGGCCTTGGAAAAAGCGCCGAAATTCAGATTGGCTACGAGTTGTTCAGCCGCTGATGCCATCGTCGCTTACTCCAGTGCACGGCCCGATGAGGGCCGGGCCTTAGACGGTCTTGACCGACCCGCCCGCCTTCTCGATCGCCGCAGCCGCAGGCTTGGTGGTGCCGGCGACCTCGAAGGCCAGCGCGGCGGTCACTTCGCCGTTGCCGAGGATGCGGACGCCGTCCTTCACGCGCCGGATCACGCCCGCTGCTCTGAGCGCATCGGCCGTCACCGGCTGCGACGCGTCGAGCTTGCCAGCGTCGATCGCCGCCTGGATGCGGTTGAGGCCGACCTCGTTGAAGTCCTTGCGGAAGATGTTGGTGAAGCCGCGCTTCGGCAGGCGGCGATGCAGAGGCATCTGGCCGCCTTCGAAGCCCTTGATGGCGACGCCGGTGCGCGCCGTCTGGCCCTTGCCGCCACGGCCGGCGGTCTTGCCCTTGCCCGAGCCGATGCCGCGGCCGACGCGCTTCCGCGTCTTCGTAGCGCCCGGAACGTCGTTGAGTTCGTTGAGTTTCACGTCTGTCCCCTCGGACTGAACCATGCCGCCCGAAGGCGTGAGTACCGCTAGGCCTCGTTGACGATGCGAACGAGGTGGCCGACCTTGCCGATCATCCCGCGGACCGCGGGGGTGTCCTGCAGCGTCGACCGGCGGCGGATCTTGTTGAGACGGAGACCGATCAGGGTCGCGCGCTGCTCGCCGGGACGGCGCTGCGGGCTCGCGATCTGCTCGATCGTGATGGTCTTGGTGGATTCGCTCTTGGCCATCGTCGCCCTGCCCTACGCTTCAGCCGCCGCGTCCGGATCGACGTCGCGTCGGCGCGCCTGAAGGGTCGAGACCTTCATGCCGCGGCGCGCGGCGACCGACCGCGGGCTGTCCTCATGGGCAAGCGCGTCGAAGGTCGCGCGCACCATGTTGTAGGGGTTCGACGAGCCGAGCGACTTCGCGACCACGTCCTGGATGCCGACGGTCTCGAACACCGCGCGCATCGGGCCGCCGGCGATGATGCCGGTGCCGGGAGGAGCGGCGCGGACGTGGACGCGGCCCGCGCCATGGCGGCCGCTCACGTCGTGATGGAGCGTCCGGCCCTCGCGGAGCGGAACGCGGATCATGCCGCGCTTCGCCGCCTCGGTGGCCTTGCGGATCGCTTCCGGAACCTCGCGGGCCTTGCCATGGCCGAAGCCGACGCGGCCCTTCTGGTCGCCGACGACAACGAGCGCGGCAAAGCCGAACCGCTTGCCGCCCTTCACCACCTTGGCGACGCGGTTGATGTGGACCAGCTTGTCGACAAACTCGCTGTCGCGCTCGCGGTCGTCCCGGTCTCGCTCTCTAGCCATGTGACCTCAAAACTCGTTCGCTCATGTCGTCCGCCGGACAGGCCGGGTCAAGACGCGATCAGAAATTAAGCCCGCCCTCGCGCGCGCCCTCGGCGAGCGCCTGGACCCGGCCGTGATAAAGATACGGGCCGCGGTCGAAGACGACATCCTTCACGCCGGCCGCGAGCGCCCGCTCGGCGATCAGCTTGCCGATGGCGGTGGCCGCTTCCTTGTCGGTCCCGCCATTCTCGCGGCGATCCTTCTCGAGCGAGGACGCGGCGGCGAGGGTGCGGCCGGCGGCATCGTCGATGATCTGCGCGTAGATGTGCTTGGACGAGCGGAACACGCTCAGCCGCGGGCGTCCGGTGGACCGAAGGGTCCGGCGGACGCGACGAGCACGACGCTCGCTCTGGGAAAGGTGCATGATCTCCCGCCCCTACTTCTTCTTGCCTTCTTTGCGCCGGACGACTTCGTCCGAGTACTTGATGCCCTTGCCCTTGTAGGGCTCGGGCCGCCGGTAGTCGCGGATCTCCGCGGCGACCTGGCCGACACGCTGCTTGTCGATGCCCGCGATCAGGATCTCGGTCGGCTTCGGCGTCGTGATCGTGATCCCGGCCGGGATCGCGTAGCGCACGTCGTGGCTGTAGCCGAGCGCCAGCTGGAGCTCCTTGCCCTGCACGGCCGCGCGATAGCCGACGCCTGATATCTCGAGCTTCCGCTCGTACCCGGTGGTCACGCCCTTGATGAGGTTCGCGATCTGCGTCCGCGACATGCCCCAGGCCGAGCGCGCCGGCTTGGAATCATCCACCGGCTCGACCTTGATGCCGCCGTCGTTCATCACGACGGTGACGGTGTCGGTCGCCGTGAAGGCGAGCTCGCCCTTCGGGCCCTTCACGGACACCTTCTGGCCGTTGACGGTGGCGGTCACGCCGTTCGGCAACGACACCGCCTTTTTGCCAATACGAGACATCGTTTCGTTCCGTTCGTACTTTTTCGCCGGCGTCCTAGAACACCTGGCAGAGGATCTCGCCGCCGACGTTCTGCTCGCGGGCGTCGTTGTCCGACATGACGCCCTTCGGCGTCGAGAGGATCGACACGCCGAGGCCGTTGGCGACCCGCGGCAGCGCATCGACCGAGGCGTAGACGCGGCGGCCCGGACGCGACACCCGGTTGATCTCGCGGATCACCGGCTTGCCGTCATAATATTTGAGCTCGATCTCGAACTCCGAGCGGCCGTCCTGCTCGATCGACGAATAGCCGCGGATATATCCCTCGGACTGAAGGACGTCGAGGACGCGCTGCCGGAAGCTGGACGCCGGGGTCGACACCTTCGACTTGTGCCGAAGCTGCGCGTTCCGGATCCGGGTGAGCATATCGCCTAGTGGATCGGTCAAAACCATCGAAGTCCGGTCTCCTTACCAGCTCGACTTCACGAGCCCGGGGATCATCCCCTTCGAGCCCAGCTCACGCAGCGCGACGCGCGACATGCGGAGCTTGCGGTAGTAGGCCCGCGGCCGGCCGGTGATCTCGCACCGGTTCTTGATGCGGGTCGGCGACGAGTTGCGCGGCAGCTCGGCCAGCTTGAGCTGGGCCTGGAACCGCTCCTCGAGCGACAGATTCTCGTCCTGCGCGATCGCCTTCAGGCGATTGCGGCGGTCGGCGTACTGAGCCACCAGCTCGCGGCGGTGGTTGTTCTTCTCAACGGAGCTCTTCTTGGCCATCGGATCCTCGCTCAGTCCTTCGCGCCGGCAGTGCGGAACGGAAACTCAAAGCCGCGCAGCAGCGCCCGGGCCTCGTCATCCGTCTTCGCGGTCGTGCAGACGATCACGTCCAGACCCCAAACCTGGTCGACCTGGTCGTAGTTGATCTCGGGGAAAATGATGTGCTCCTTGATGCCCATGGCGAAGTTGCCACGGCCATCGAAGCTCTTCGGATTCAGCCCGCGGAAGTCGCGGACGCGGGGCAGCGCGATGTGGACGAGCCGGTCGAGGAACTCGTACATCCGTGTCTTGCGCAGCGTCACCCGGCCGCCGAGCGGCATGTTCTCGCGCACCTTGAAGGTCGCGATCGATTTCCGCGCGCGGGACACCGCAGGCTTCTGGCCGGCGATCAGCGCGAGGTCCGCGAGCGCGAGCGTCACCTTCTTGGTGTCGTTCACCGCCTCGCCGACGCCCATGTTGAGGACGATCTTGTCGATGCGGGGAACTTCCATCGGGTTCTTGTAGCCGAACTCCTTCACGAGAGCCGGGCGAACCTTGTTCTCGTAATGGGACTTCAGCCGCGGCTGGTAAGCTGCCTCAGCCATCGATCAACTCTCCGGAGCGCTTGGCGAAGCGGACCTTCTTGCGGTCCTCACCCTCGCCGACGAACTTGAAACCAACCCGGGTCGGCTTGTCGTCCTTGGGGTCGACATGCGCGAGGTTGGACAGGTGGATCGGCATCTCCTTCGAGACGATGCCGCCCTGCTGCGATGCGGTCTGCTTCTGGTGGCGGCGGCCGACATGGACGCCGCGCACCAGCGCGGTCCCGTCGGCCGGACGGACCTCCAGCACTTCGCCGGTCTTGCCCTTGTCGCGGCCGGCGAGCACGGCGACCTTGTCGCCCTTGCGGATCTTGGCGGCCACTACAACACCTCCGGCGCGAGCGAAATGATCTTCATGTGATTGCGGGCGCGGAGCTCGCGCGGCACCGGCCCGAAGATGCGGGTGCCGACTGGCTCCTGCTGGTTGTTGATCAGCACGGCCGCGTTGCGGTCGAACCGGATCACGCTGCCGTCGGGACGGCGGATGTCCTTGGCGGTGCGCACGACGACCGCCTTCATGACGTCGCCCTTCTTCACGCGGCCGCGGGGGATCGCCTCCTTGATCGAGACGACGATGATGTCGCCCACGGCGGCATATTTCCGCTTCGAGCCGCCGAGCACCTTGATGCACATGACGCGGCGCGCACCGGAATTGTCGGCGACGTCGAGGTTGGTCTGCATCTGAATCATGGCTTGTCGCCTTATCTTTTCCTGTCGCCGCCGGCGCGTGCCTTACTCGGTCGTGCCCTTGCCGGTGTCGATGACGACCCAGCGCTTGTTCTTGGAGATCGGAACCGACTCCTCGATCGAGACCTGGTCGCCGACCTTGAACTTGTTCTCAGCGTCGTGCGCCTGGTACTTCTTCGATCGGCGGATCGTCTTGGTCATGACCGGGTGGGTGAAGCGGCGCTCGACGCGCACCACCACCGTCTTGTCCTGCTTGTCGCTGACGACGACACCCTGAAGGATGCGCTTCGGCATGTCTTCTTCCTAGCTCTTGGCCGAGCTCGCCCGATCCTGGGCGGCCAGCGTCTTCAGACGGGCAATGTCACGGCGCACCGTCTTGACGCGCGACGTGTTGTTCAGCTGGCCCGAGGCCCGCTGGAAGCGGAGATTGAACTGCTCCTTCTTGAGCGAGGCGAGTTCGTCGCTCCGCTCGTCGGCAGTCATCTTCCTGTACTCTTCGGCCTTCATTGCCGTCTCCGAAATCCCTGCTCGACCTAGTCGGCGATGCGCTGGACGAACCGCGTCCTGATCGGGAGCTTCGCGGCGCCCAGACGAAGCGCCTCGCGGGCGGTCTCCTCGTTGACGCCATCGATCTCGAACATGATCCGCCCGGGCTTGATCCTGGCCGCCCAGAATTCCGGCGTGCCCTTGCCCTTGCCCATGCGGACCTCGGTCGGCTTCTTCGACACCGGCACGTCCGGGAACACCCGGATCCAAACGCGGCCGGCGCGCTTCATGTGGCGCGTGATGGCGCGGCGGGCCGCCTCGATCTGCCGTGCGGTGACCCGCTCGGGCTCAAGGGCCTTGAGGCCGAAGCCGCCGAAATTCAGGTCGGTGCCGCCCTTTGCGACGCCGTGAATCCGGCCCTTGAACTGCTTGCGGAACTTCGTCCGTTTTGGCTGCAGCATTGTTCTTCTACTCTCTTACGCCGTGGCGTCCTGCTGCCGCCGGCGACGCTCGCCGCCGCTCGGCTGCTGGTCGCCCTCGGTCTGCCGCCGCTCGGACGCCATCGGGTCGTGCTCGAGGATCTCGCCCTTGAAGATCCACACCTTCACCCCGCAGGTGCCATACGCGGTCATCGCGGTGGCAACGCCGAAATCGATGTCGGCGCGCAGCGTGTGGAGCGGCACGCGGCCCTCGCGGTACCACTCGGTCCGCGCGATCTCCGCGCCACCGAGACGGCCGCTGCAGGTGATGCGGATGCCCTCGGCGCCGAGGCGCATCGCCGACTGCACCGCGCGCTTCATGGCCCGGCGGAACGCCACGCGGCGCTCGAGCTGCTGGGCGATCGAAGCGGCGACGAGGTTGGCGTCGAGCTCGGGCTTCCGGACCTCCACGATGTTGATATGGACCTCGGAGTCGGTCATCGACGAGACCTTCTTGCGAAGCTTCTCGATGTCCGAGCCCTTCTTGCCGATCACGATGCCCGGGCGCGCCGAATGGATCGTCACCCGCGCCTTCTTGTGCGGACGCTCGATCACGATCTTGGAGACCGCGGCCTGCTTAAGATCCTCCATGAGGCCCTCGCGGACCTTCATGTCCTCGTGGAGGAGCTTGCCGTACTCGCCCTTGTTGGCGAACCAGCGCGAGTCCCAGGTGCGGTTGATGCCGAGCCGCAGACCGATCGGGTTAACTTTCTGGCCCATCAGGCGCTTTCCTCAACTTCGCGGACGACGATGGTCATGTGCGAGAACGGCTTGTGGACGCGGCCGACACGGCCGCGGGCGCGCGGCGTCCACCGCTTCATGACGATCGATTTTCCGACATAAGCCTCTGCGACGACGAGCGAATCGACGTCGAGCGAGTGGTTGTTCTCCGCATTCGCCACGGCCGACTCAAGGAGCTTCTTGACCGGGCCGGCGATGCGCTTCCGGCTGAAGGTCAGGTCGGCGATCGCCGTCCCGACCTTCTTGCCGCGGATCAGGCCGGCGACGAGGTTCAGCTTCTGCGGCGAGACGCGGACCATGCGAAGCTCGGCGCGAGCCTCGTTGTCCTTCAGCGCCCGCTCGCGCTTCGGCTTGCTCATGACTACTTCCTCTTCGCCTTCTTGTCCGCCGCGTGGCCGTAATAGGTCCGCGTGGGAGCGAATTCGCCGAACTTGTGGCCGACCATGTCCTCGTTGACCATCACCGGCACGTGCTTGTTGCCGTTGTGGACGCCGAAGGTGAGGCCGACGAACTGCGGCAGGATCGTGGAGCGGCGGCTCCAGATCTTGATGACTTCGTTGCGCCCGGACGAACGGGACTTCTCCGCCTTGCGGAGGAGGTAGCCGTCGACGAAGGGGCCCTTCCAGACTGAGCGGGTCACGACGGAATCCTCTACTTCTTCCTGAGGTGGCGGCTGCGGGCGATGAACTTGTCGGTCGACTTGTTCGACCGGGTCTTCTTGCCCTTGGTCGGCTTGCCCCAGGGGGTCACGGGATGACGGCCGCCCGAGGTCTTGCCCTCGCCGCCGCCATGCGGATGGTCGATCGGGTTCATGACGACGCCGCGGACGCTCGGACGGGTGCCGAGCCAGCGCTGCCGGCCGGCCTTGCCGATCACGACGTTCGAGTGGTCCGGGTTCGAGACGGCGCCGACGGTCGCGAAGCAGCTCTGGAGGACGAGACGCTGCTCGCCCGAGTTCAGCTTCAGGATCGCGTAGCCTTCGTCGCGGCCGACATACTGCGCGTAGGAACCGGCCGAACGGGCGATCTGGCCGCCCTTCCCCGTCTTCAGCTCGACATTGTGGACGATCGTGCCCACCGGCATCGCGCCGAGCGGCATCGCATTGCCCGGCTTCACGTCGGCGGCCTTGGAGGCGATGACCTGGTCGCCGACATTGAGGCGCTGCGGGGCGAGGATGTAGCTCTGCTCGCCGTCGTCGTAGCGGATGAGCGCGATGAAAGCCGAACGGTTCGGATCGTACTCCAGGCGCTCGACGGTCGCGGCGACATCGAGCTTCGAGCGCTTGAAGTCGATGATGCGATAGGTGCGCTTGTGGCCACCACCACGGCGGCGCGCCGTCATCCGGCCGAGATTGTTGCGGCCGCCCGAGCTGCTGAGCCCGACCGTCAGCGCCTTGACCGGCCCGCCCTTATGGAGGCCGACGCGCGACACCGTCACCAGCTGGCGCTGGCTCGGCGTCGTCGGCTTGTAGGTCTTGAGTGCCATCTGTCGTCCGCCTCTAGAGACCCGTGGTCACGTCGATCGACTGGCCCTCGGCGAGGGTCACGATCGCGCGCTTCACGTCGTTCTGGCGGCCCAGCATGTTGCGGAACCGCTTGAGCTTACCCTTGCGATTGAGCGTGTTCACGGCGGTCACCTTCACGCGGAACAGCGCCTCCACGGCCTCCTTGATCTGGGGCTTGGTGGCGTCCCTGGCGACGTTGAAGATCACCTTGTCCTGCTCGGTCGCGGCCGTGCTCTTCTCGGTGATGACCGGGCTGCGGATGATGTCGTAGTGGCTCTGTTTCACTTCAGCCGCTCCTGAAGCGCCTCGACGGCGGCCCTGGTCAGCACCAGCTTCTGCCGGCGCAGAATGTCGTAGACGTTGATGCCCTGGACCGGCAGCACGTCGATGTTCTCGATGTTGCGCGCCGCCAGCCGGAAACCGTCGTCGATCGTGTCGCCGCCGATGAGGAGCGCGTTGCCGAGGCCGAGATTGGCGAAGGTCGCCTTGAGCGCCTTCGTCTTCGCGGTCTCGATCGTCAGCGCCTCGACGACGACGATGCCGTCCTCCTTGGCCTTCGCCGAGAGGGCGTGCTTCAGCGCGAGCTGGCGCACCTTCTTCGGCAGCTCATGGGCGTGGCTGCGCACGACCGGGCCGAACGCCTTGCCGCCGCCGCGGAACTGCGGGGCGGACTTGGCGCCGTGGCGGGCCTGGCCGGTGCCCTTCTGCTTGTACGCCTTGGCCTTGGTGCGGTTGATCTCGCCGCGCGTCTTGGTCTTGTGCGTGCCAGCCTGCCGCTTCGAGAGCTGGTAGCGGACCATGCGCTGCAGGATGTCCGCGCGCGGCTCGAGGCCGAACACGTCATCGGAGAGCGAGATCGAACCCGCGTCGCCGCCGTCGAGCGTCTGAACCTTGACGTCCATTATTCGGCACCCTTCTCGTCGGCAGCCGGCGCTTCGGCCGTGACAGGCTCGGCGGCCGAGGCCGCGGCGTCGCCGCGCTTCCGGAACGACCCCGGCGTCGGCACGCCATCGGGCAGCGCGCGCTTGACGGCGTCGCGGACCAGGATCCAGCCGCCCTTCGAACCGGGCACCGAACCCTCGACCATGATCAGGCCGCGCTCGACGTCGGTCCGGACGACCTTGAGGTTCTGCGTGGTGACGCGCTCGTCACCCATGTGGCCGGCCATCTTCTTGCCCTTGAACACCTTGCCGGGGTCCTGGCGCTGGCCGGTCGAGCCGTGGGTGCGGTGCGACACCGAGTTGCCGTGGGTGGCGCGGCCACCACGGAAATTGTGGCGCTTCATCGAACCGGCAAAGCCCTTGCCGATCGACGTGCCGGTCACGTCGACGAACTGGCCGGCGACGAAATGATCGGCGGTGAGCTCGGCTCCGATGTCGATCATGTTGTCGGGCGAAACCCGGAACTCGACGACCTTCCGCTTCGGCTCGACCTGGGCGATCGCGAAGTGGCCGCGGAGGGCCTTGCCCGTCCGCTTCACCTTCGCAAGGCCGGCGCCGAGCTGCAGCGCGGTGTAGCCGTTCTTCTCTTCGGTCCGGTGGGCCACGACCTGGCACCCGTCGAGCCGGAGCACGGTGACAGGCACCTGCTCGCCGGCCTCCGTGTAGACCCGGGTCATGCCGACCTTCTGTGTGATGACGCCTGCGCGCATGGCTGTTCCGTTAAAGCTTGATCTCGACGTCGACGCCGGCCGCGAGGTCGAGCTTCATCAGCGCGTCCACGGTCTGCGGCGTCGGGTCGACGATATCGAGAAGGCGCTTGTGGGTGCGCATCTCGAACTGCTCGCGGCTCTTCTTGTCGACATGGGGCGAGCGGTTGACGGTAAACTTCTCGATCCGCGTGGGCAGCGGGATCGGCCCGCGTACCCGCGCGCCGGTCCGCTTCGCGGTCGACACGATTTCCCGCGTCGACGAATCGAGGATCCGGTGATCGAAGGCTTTAAGTCGGATCCTGATGTTCTGGCCGTTCATGGGCGTTCAGAGGACTGATTTTCGGAGGGAAGGACGGCGGCAGCCCGCATCCTTCTTCTTCGTTCAGTCCTTCTCTCCTTTGTCTGTCCTCTGTCCTGTCGTCCGGGACTACTTGATGATCTCGGTGACGACGCCCGATCCGACCGTGCGGCCGCCCTCGCGGATGGCGAAGCGGAGACGCTCCTCCATCGCGATCGGCGAAATCAGCTCGATCGTCATCGTGATGTTGTCGCCCGGCATGACCATCTCGGTCCCTTCCGGCAGCTGGACGACGCCGGTGACGTCGGTGGTGCGGAAGTAGAACTGCGGCCGATAGTTGGTGAAGAACGGCGTGTGGCGGCCGCCCTCCTCCTTGGTGAGGATGTAAGCCTCGGCCTTGAAGTTGGTGTGCGGGGTGATCGAACCCGGCTTGGCGAGCACCTGGCCGCGCTCGACGCCTTCACGGTCGATGCCGCGAAGCAGCGCGCCGATGTTGTCGCCGGCCTGGCCCTGGTCGAGGAGCTTGCGGAACATCTCGACACCGGTGACGGTCGTCTTCACCGTCGGCCGGATGCCGACGATCTCGACTTCCTCGCCGACCTTGATGATGCCGCGATCGACACGGCCGGTCACCACGGTGCCACGGCCCGAGATCGAGAACACGTCTTCGATCGCCATCATGAACGGCTTGTCGACCGGACGCTCCGGGGTCGGGATATAGGCGTCGACCTCACGCATGAGCTCGAGGACCGCGTCATGGCCGAGCTTCGGGTCGCCGTTGTTGAGCGCCTCGGTAGCCGAGCCCTTGACGAACGGGATTTTGTCGCCCGGGAAGCCGTACTTGGTGAGGAGCTCGCGGACCTCGAGCTCGACGAGCTCGAGCAGCTCCGGATCGTCGACCATGTCGGCCTTGTTCAGGAACACGACGAGAGCCGGAACGCCGACATTATAGGCGAGGAGGATGTGCTCGCGGGTCTGCGGCATCGGGCCGTCGGCGGCGGACACGACCAGGATCGCGCCGTCCATCTGCGCGGCGCCCGTGATCATGTTCTTCACGTAGTCGGCGTGGCCGGGGCAGTCGACATGGGCGTAATGCCGGTTCTGCGTCTCGTACTCGACATGGGCGGTGTTGATCGTGATGCCGCGCGCCTTCTCTTCAGGTGCTGCGTCGATCTCGTCATAGGCCTTGAAGGTCGCCCCGCCGGTTTCCGCGAGCACCTTCGTGATCGCTGCCGTCAGCGATGTCTTGCCGTGGTCGACGTGACCGATGGTGCCGATGTTTACGTGCGGCTTGTTGCGCTCGAACTTAGCTTTAGCCATTGGGGCTCTCCGTCTCTCTAAACTGGTATCTTAGGAGCTCAGGCGAACTTCGCCTGGATCTCCTGGGCCACGGCCTGCGGAACCTGTTCGTAGTGGTCGAACTGCATCGTGTAGGATGCGCGGCCCTGGCTCATGGAACGAAGGGTATTGACGTAGCCGAACATGTTCGCGAGCGGCACGAACGCCTGGATGATGTTCGCGTTGCCGCGCATGTCCTGGCCCTGGATCTGGCCGCGGCGGGAGTTGAGATCGCCGATGACCGATCCGACGTAATCTTCCGGCGACGTCACCTCGACCTTCATGATCGGCTCTAGGAGCTTCGGCGCAGCCTTCTGCACGCCCTCGCGGAAGGCGGCGCGGGAGGCGATCTCGAAGGCGAGCACGCTCGAATCGACGTCGTGATAGGCGCCGTCAACCAGCGAGACCTTGACGTCGAGGAGCGGGAAGCCGGCGATCACGCCGTTGGAAAGGACGCTCGCGACGCCCTTCTCGACGCCGGGGATGTATTCCTTCGGCACCGCACCGCCGATGATCTTGCTCTCGAACAGGAAGCCGGCGCCGGCCTCGTTCGGCTCGATCTCGAGCTTCACGCGGGCGAACTGGCCCGAACCGCCGGTCTGCTTCTTGTGGGTGTAGTCGATCTCGGCCTTGCGGGTGATGGTCTCGCGATAGGCCACCTGCGGCGCGCCGACATTCACCTTGATGTTGTACGGAGCTCTCCGAAGGATATCGACCTTGATGTCGAGGTGGAGCTCGCCCATCCCCTTGATGATCGTCTGGCCCGACTCCTGGTCGGTCGAGACGTTGAAGGACGGGTCCTCGGACGCCAGCTTCTGCAGCGCGACGCCGAGCTTCTCCTGGTCGGCCTTCGACGCGGCCTCGACCGCCATTTCGATGACGGGCGCCGGGAACTCCATCTTCTCGAGGATGATCGGCTTGTTCGGGTCGCACAACGTGTCGCCCGTCCGCGTGTCCTTCAGGCCCACGAACGCCACGATGTCGCCGGCATACGCCTCGTCGATCTCGATGCGCTCATTGGCCTGCATCTGGACCATGCGGCCGATGCGCTCCGTCCGCTCCTTGGTCGAGTTCATGACGGACATGCCCTTGGTCACGATGCCCGAATAGACGCGTGCGAAGGTGAGGATGCCGTACTTGTCCTCGAGGATCTTGAAGGCGAGCATCGACAGCGGCTCGGCGTCGGACGACTGGCGCACCATCTCGGTGCCCTTGTCCGGATCGACGCCGGTGGTCGGCGGCACGTCGACGGGCGACGGCAGGTAGTCGACCACCGCATCAAGGAGCGTCTGCACGCCCTTGTTCTTGAAGGCGGAACCGGCGAGCACCGGGAACCACGCCGAGGTCAGCACGGCCTTCCGGATGCACTTCTTCAGCGTCGCGGTGTCCGGCATGTCGCCGTTGAGGTAGGCCTCGAGGGCGGCCTCATCCATCTCGACTGCGGCTTCGACGAGCGCGAGGCGAGCGGCCTCCGCGGCGGCCTGCATGTCCGCCGGGATGTCCTCGTCGTGGAACTTCGCGCCGAGGGTCTCGTCTTCCCAGATCACCGCCTTCATGCGGACGAGGTCGACGATGCCCTTGAAGGAGCTCTCGGCACCGATCGGGAGCTGGATCGGAACGGCACGCGCGCCAAGACGGGTCTTGATGTCGTCCAGGCACTGCTGGAACGACGCGCCGATCTTGTCCATCTTGTTGCAGAAGACGATGCGCGGGACGCGGTACTTGTCGCCCTGCCGCCACACGGTCTCGGTCTGCGGCTCGACGCCCTGGTTGGAGTCGAGGACGCATACCGCGCCGTCCAGCACGCGCAGCGAACGCTCGACCTCGATCGTGAAGTCGACGTGGCCGGGGGTGTCGATGACGTTCAGGCGGTAATTGTGATCGTCGCGCTTCCAGTAGGTCGTGATCGCGGCCGACGTTATGGTGATGCCGCGCTCCTGCTCCTGCTCCATGTAGTCGGTCGTGGCCGCACCTTCGTGGACCTCGCCGATCTTATGGATCTTGCCGGTGTAGTAGAGGATGCGCTCGGTCGTCGTCGTCTTGCCGGCATCGATGTGCGCCATGATGCCGAAGTTGCGGTAGTCCTCGATTTTGTCTTGGCGAGCCATGATCGGTCCTACCAGCGGTAATGCGAGAACGCGCGGTTGGCCTCGGCCATCCGGTGGGTGTCTTCGCGCTTCTTGACGGCGTTGCCGCGGTTGTTGGCGGCGTCCATCAGCTCGCCCGACAGGCGGTCGACCATGGTCTTCTCGTTGCGGCCGCGGGCGGCGGTCAGCAGCCAGCGGATGGCGAGCGCCTGGCGGCGGGAGATGCGAACCTCGACCGGGACCTGGTAGGTGGCGCCGCCGACGCGGCGCGACCGGACTTCGATCTGCGGCGCGACATTGTCCAGCGCCTGCTTGAAGACCGCGAGGGGATCCTGCTTGGCGCGGCTCTGGATGACGTCGAAGGCGCCATAGACGATGGTCTCGGCGGCCGACTTCTTGCCGTCGCGCATGATCGAATTCATGAACTTCGACACCACCGCGTCGCCATATTTGGCGTCCGGGATGATGTCGCGCTTCTCGGCACGGTGGCGTCGGGACATGCGATCTCTCTCCGCTTACTTCGGACGCTTGGCGCCGTACTTCGACCGGCGCTGGCGGCGATCCTTGACGCCCTGCGTGTCGAGAACGCCGCGGATGATGTGGTAGCGGACGCCCGGAAGGTCCTTCACGCGGCCGCCGCGGATCATGACCACCGAGTGTTCCTGGAGGTTGTGGCCCTCGCCCGGAATGTAGCCGATGACCTCGAACCCATTCTGCAGGCGGACCTTCGCGACCTTGCGGAGCGCCGAGTTCGGCTTCTTCGGGGTCGTGGTGTAGACGCGGGTGCAGACGCCGCGCTTCTGCGGGTTCTGCTGCAGCGCCGGAACCTTGTTCCGCCGTGCGGGCTCCTGCCGCGGCTTGCGAATGAGCTGATTGATCGTCGGCATTCAGCGCCTTTCACTCGGCTTCTTCGCCGCCGGCCACCGGCGACGCATCAATAAAAACCAAGCGCCTTGCCACCCATTTGGCTCGGCGCTTCGAAACAGCAGAGGACCGCAGCTCTCGCTGCGATCTTGCGATTCAGGACTTCGCGATGTTGTTCGTCAGCGTTTAGGCCTCGTGGTTCCGGTGGCATGGCGCCGTGGAACGTGAGGGCCTACGACCTGTCGAAAAGTGCGCGGAACCTACTTATTCGCCCCGGACGGGTCAACCCCTTCCCGGGACGATTTCGAGGCTCGTCCTGCGGCGCGATGACTGCCTTCCGGCAGCCCTGAGCCGCAGCGCACGAGGCTGGTAGATCGGCCTCGAACCCCGGAAATGCAAGAGGCCGTCCCGAAAGGCGGCCTCTATTTTCGCCGGTGCGACAACCTATTCGAAGGTGAAGGCGACGAACTGGGTGAACTGGGCCGCGGAGAAGTTGTTGTCCGAGGCGATGATCAGCGTGCGCTTGCCGCCGATTTCCGGACCGAAGGTGACCGATTCGATGTTGTCGACGTCGACGCCGAAATCGCCCTCCGCGATCGTCAGGAGCAGGCTCTTCTCCATCGGCA
This sequence comes from Bauldia sp., assembly GCA_050184415.1. Classification (GTDB taxonomy): domain Bacteria; phylum Pseudomonadota; class Alphaproteobacteria; order Rhizobiales; family Kaistiaceae; genus JADLGL01. The sequence goes on along the minus strand of JBFXAJ010000012.1, from coordinate 1,165 downwards.
CCGCATCGGCCGGCGCGATCTCCGCGCCGAGGATGTCGGTCGCCCCGTCGAGGGTGGCGAGGTAGAGGCTGATCTGGTTGCCGACACCCGAGGCGAACGAGCGCTCGACGACCAGGAACTCCGAATCGCCGACGGCGAGGATCTCGGAAATGCCGTTGTCGTTGAACGCCGGCTCGGTCGTCGCCGCGGTGAAGATCGGGTCGGTGAGATAGACGTACTCGGCGGTCGGCGCACCGGTCGCGAGGTCGAACGCGATCAGGCGCGAGCGCGAGCCCCCTTCGAGGGTGGCGCGAAGGCCGTCCTGGGCGAGTGCGTTCTCGGTGGTTGCGAACAGCATGTTGCCGTCGGCGGACAGCGTCAGGCCCTCGAAGGCGAGGTTGCCGTAGGTGCCGACGGTGTCGCCGGCCGGGAGGTAGTAGGCCGGCACCGCGAGCGCGCCGATGAAGGCGCCGTCGGTGCCGACCTCGAAGATGCCGGGAACGTTGTCGGCGTCGCGCTCGCTCGACCAGAACAGCGTGCCGCGCGCGACATCGAAGCGGATGCTCTCACCGTCGAGGCCCGCGGCAGCGAACGGGCCGTCAGCGCCCATGATCTCGACCGTGGAGACGATGTCGAGCGTGTGGATGCCGGTCTCGTCGATCGTAAGGCGCAGCGTGTAGAAGCGCGCCGGCCCGCGCTCGGCGCGGTCGTCGGAGATGGCGTAGAACAGCCCGGTCGCCGGATCGAAATCAAGGCCGGAAATGCCGCCGAACTCCGCGCCATTGAGGAGGAGGCCGGTCGGCTGGGTGTAGGTGCCGAGATAGGCGAGGTTGGCGACCTGCGCGTGCGCGGTCGAGGCCAGCAGGATGCCAGCAAGGGCGACGGCAACGGTCTTGGCGGCTTTCATGGGAGCTCCTCCGGTGGGATTGGAGGAGGACTAGCGGTCGCCCGTGACGGCCCTTTCTCGGTGATGTGTCAGTTGCGCGGCGGCGGCTGTCGTCGGCTCGGAGGGCAAGGCAAGCCGCTGCGGTTCGAGCCCGGTGCCCCGGGGTCCCAGCTTGCGCTGGGACGGTGTTGGGGTGAGGCTCCGCCAGTCCGCGCGCCCGCGAACGTGCGGCGGGCTCCGCGCGTTGTGGTCCGTGGCCGTCGCCCACGCTCCCGTCCCAGCGCAGGCTGGGACCCAGGG
>JBFXAJ010000011.1:0-102469 GCA_050184415.1 Bauldia sp. | reverse complement strand
AGGATCTCGGCGATGTCGGAAGCAGTCTGTGGGTCGGCCGGGATAGGCCGGCGATCCTGGTTCATGGGGCGGGGTCCGGGTGAGCGAGGGGAGTGGAGGGCAGTTTAGCATTGAGGGCGGGGCGGGCAAAATCTCCGGGGTCGGGAAAGACCATCCACACCCCCCTTCCCGGGCTTGACCCGGGACCCATTGGCCTCGCGGCTCGGCAGCGTCTCGCCTTCGGGCACCGCCGTTGCCGGATCGCCATTGGGTCCCGGGTCAAGCCCGGGAAAGGAGACTGTTGGTAGGCTGACCGAACCCTGTCGAGGGCGCGCGCGGCGCGGCCGCGCGTTCGGTCCACTGCCACCGCCCGACAACGAATTAGTTACCTAACCGCAGAATCCCGCCAGTAATCCGGCATTAAGCGTGCCGCTTAAGCCGATGTTCAAGGCCGCCGACTAAGGTCGCTCTCAAGGACAAGGCAGAACGCCCCAAGACGACGGAGATAGAGGTCCATGATCAACGCCCGGCGCAGCAACACGGCACTCAAGGTTGTTTCGACGACACCTGAGCCGTCCCAGATGAAGTCGCTGTATCTCGAAGCATTGACCTTGGTCGAGCGTCTGCATCGCCGGCTGCTCGATGTCGTCAAGGACGAGTTCGACCGCGCCGGCCGCTCCGACGTCAACGCCGTCCAGGCCCTCCTCCTCTTCAACATTGGCGATGCCGAGCTGACCGCCGGCGAGCTTCGGAGCCGCGGCTACTATCTCGGCACCAACGTCTCCTACAACCTCAAGAAGCTGGTCGACGCCGGTTATGTCCACCATCAGCGCTCGCGGATGGACCGCCGCTCGGTCCGGGTCCGCCTGACCGAGAAGGGCCAGGAGATCGCCTCGGTGGTCGGCGCGCTCTACGACCGGCACATGCGGTCCATCGACCAGGTCGGCGGGATAGGCGCCGAAGACTTCCAGATGCTGAACCGCTCCATGCAGCGCCTCGACCGCTTCTGGAACGACCAGATCCTCTACCGGCTGTGAGCCGTCCTGCGCGTTCTTCGCGTTGCCCCCTCATCTCGACCGCGCGCTAAGTGCTCGATCGAAGTCGATGCAATCCGGCCGCCCTCCTTACTCGGAACCGATCTGCTCCTTCTTGTTGCCGCGCTTGGGCTTACCGCCACGCACCTGGCGAACTTTGTCCGGATTGGTGAATATGCCGTGGTAGGCCCCTAGCCGATACATATCCTCGGCCTTTTTGCTGCCATACACGTCCTCGAACTCGTCCACGCTTCGGACAAAGGAGTCGAGTTCTCCTCGCTCGAACCTGCGAGGGCTCAGGCCTTTGAAGAATATGTGGTCGTTGCCAATTACGGCGTAGCCGATTTCCTGAGCCGCGCAGAGTGTCCGAATCTTACTGATGCGCTCGGGTCGCAGCCTTTCCGGGATATTGAGAACAGCCTTCAGCTCCTCCGAGGTCATGACAATGACCGGATAAAGCTGTTCAAGTTCAAGGACATCTTCAAGAAATGCGAACAGGGCGTATTCAACAAACGCGGCGTCGCGGCTCATCTTTGCTCCTGGTTCCGAACGGCCGATGGATTCGTCTGGCAGCGATTTAAGCCTTAAACGTAATTTAAAGCAATATTGTATTTTAGCCGACATTGAGTTCGGCTGAGCCGTGGGCGCGGCATTCGCAGTTGCGATCTGGGGGTTCCAAAGCGCGACTTGGCCACCCGGGGAGGGACTCCCAAAGTATCCTTTTCAACTCTCTGACCGAGAGGAGGAGACGGCGGGGCGCATCGGCCCGCTCATGTATCTTCTTATGAGGCAGCACCGCTCCGAGTGCCTGATCTCAGCAGAATTGCCACAGGCGGCGGGCGTGTTGCCGTCACGGCGGTTTGACTGCGGCTGGAATCATCAAAGCGCCATATTGGGAGTATGAAGGAGCCTGACGACTGGGACGCCGCCGAGCCCATCGGAACTCCTTGTTAGGGTTCGCCTTCTAGGCCTGTCCGGAAGGCGCCGAAGGCCAGAGGCCGGCGCAGCTGGGACTGAGGTGACTTCTTGAAGAAAGCCGATGCGAACGACCGCGGCCTCGCGGGGGGATTCACCCGGCGGAGCCTGATGCAGCTTGCGGCGGGCACCGCCCTGATGGGCTCGCTGCCTGCGGTGGCGCGGGCGCAGGAGTGGAACCAGCGCTTCGACGCCGGCGGGCTCGACGAAGCCAACCTCATCACATCGCGGCCGATCCTGTCACCGCAGGTCGTTGCCTCGATGGATCCCGCCATCGCGCAATACCAGGCGATCGTCGGCCGTGGCGGCTGGCCGGTCGTGCCGGCCGACCAGACGCTCCGCCTCGGCATGCAGGCGCCGGCCGTGTCGATCATGCGCCAACGCCTGATCATCTCCGCCGACCTTGATCCGCTCGCCGGCAATTCGGACGTGTTCGACACCTTCGTCGAAGCCTCGGTGCGCCGCTTCCAGACCCGCCACGGCATCCCGTCGGACGGCATCGTAGGGCCGAACACGCTCGCGGCGATGAACGTCGCGGCGAACATCCGCCTCGGCCAGCTCATCGCCAACCGCCAGCGCGTCGCGGACCTCACGGCGCGGACCGCGAACCGCTTCGTGATGGTGAACCTTCCCGGCGCCGAGATCGAGGCCGTTGAGAACGGGACGATCGTGTCGCGGCACACCGCGGTGGTCGGCCGCGTCGACCGCCCGTCGCCGCAGCTCGAATCGAACATCGTCCAGATCAACTTCAACCCGTTCTGGACGGTGCCGGCATCGATCATCCGGCGCGACCTGATCCCATTGATGCAGCGCGAGCCGAACTACCTGACCGACCAGCGCATCCGTATCTACAACGGCAACGGCGTCGAGATCCCGCCGGGCCAGGTCGACTGGTACTCCGACGAGGCGACGCGCTACACATTCCGCCAGGATCCGGGCGACTTCAATTCGCTCGGCTCGTGCAAGATCAACTTCCCGAACCCGCATTCGGTGTATCTCCACGATACGCCGAACAAGGTGCTGTTCGGCAACGACTACCGCTTCGACTCCTCGGGCTGCGTGCGCGTCCAGAACGTCCGCCAGCTCGTGACGTGGATCCTCGCCGGCAACCAGGGCTGGAACCGCAACCAGGTCGAGACGATGTTCAATTCGGGCGAGCGGCTCGACGTGTCGGTGGCGGCCCAGCCGAAGCTGTTCTTCGCCTATGTGACGGCCTGGGGTACCGAGTCCGGGGTCGTCCAGTTCCGCAGCGACATCTACGCCCTCGACGGCGTCGGCGACGTCGCGCAGCTCTGAGCTCTTCGCCCGCCCGCGATGGAGCGCGCTATTCGGCGGCGGCCCTTGCCGGCGCAATATTGTGGTTGAGCCGGAACAGATTCTGCGGGTCCCAGGTCGCCTTCACCTCCGCCAATCGGCGGTGGTTGTCGCGGCCGAGGCCGGCGACGATGCGGTCCGGGCCTTCGTCGCCGATGAAGTTGAGATAGACGTCGCCGGTTGCCCACGGCTTCATGTCGGCCTGGACGTCCTTCGCCCATTTGATGCCGCGGGCGTCGTCCGCCGGGTCGGTCCACAGGCCGAACGGGTGGACGCACCAGGGCGCGCGGCGCCACGGGATCGGCCAATCCGCGGTCTCGCGCGCCACGCTGCCGCCGCCAGGAAAGAGGACGTGCTGCGAGCTCGACGGGATGATCATGCTGTCGGCCCGGCGCACGAAGGTCTCCACGGCAGCGTCCGGCAGGCCCGACAGGTACTCGGCCGACCAATAGTTCCGCATCCCCGGCGGGTCGTCGAGCGAGCACTGCATGTCGGCGTAGGCCATCTCGGCAATCGATGAGCCGTCCGGCTCGAGGCCGAGCAGCGGCGCCATCACCTTCCGCGCCTCGTCTTCGGGTCCGGCGAAGACGATGTAGGTGAGGAAGGCGAGGTGGCCGACGAGGCGGGTCGGCACTGCTTCCATCGCCGGGGCGGTGAGGAAGATCGCGCCGCCGCCGATCTCGTCCGGCGCGTCGGCCATGAAGTCCCGATAGGCTTTGAGGACGTCCACGCCGCGGTCGGGATCCCAGAACAGGAACGCCACCGTGACGGTGTCGAGCTCATAGAGGCGGAGCGTCAGCGAGGTCGCGACGCCGAAATTGCCGCCGCCGCCATGAAGCGCCCAGAAGAGGTCCGGGTTCTCGTCCTCCGACGCGGTGACGACGCCGCCATCGGCGGTGACGATCTCGGCCGAGATGAGGTTGTCGCAGGCGAGGCCGAACAGCCGGTCGAGCCAGCCGCCGCCGCCACCGAGGGTGAAGCCGCCGACGCCGGTGGTCGAGACCCGGCCGCCGGTGGTCGCAAGGCCAAAGGGCTGCGTGGCGCGGTCGAGATGGCTCATCGTGGCGCCGCCGCCGACCGTTACCGTCATCGCCTCGGGATCCACGGTCGCAACGTGCATGGTGCGAAGGTCGATGACGAGCCCGCCCTCGGTGAGGCTCTTGCCGGCGACGGAGTGCCCGCCGCCGCGGACGGCGAGCTCGAGGTCGTGATGCTTCGCGAAAAGGACGGCGGCGCCAACGTCCTCGCGGGTCGCGCACTGAGCGATGATCGCCGGCCGCCGGTCGATCATCGCGTTGAAGATGGTCCGGGTCGGGCCGTAGCCGGGGTCGTCCGGCTCGATCAGCGCGCCGTGGAACTGGCTGCGCAGCGCCTCGAATGCCTTTCGATCAGGAAACCGCATGTCACCCTCCCGCGAGCGGGTTGGACGCTAGTCGCCAATTTCGCGGCGGTCGAGACGTTGGGTCCCCGAACGCGATTGTACGCGGTGGTTATTGGTTCGTTTCCGCTCCGTCCGCCGGCCGGGAGGCAAACGGACGTCCCGATGGCGTGAAACCCGCAGCGCTGCTTAGGTTTCCGGCGATCGCGGGCTCATGGTTTACAGATCATTTCCTTAAACGGAAGTTAATCGGAGGGTATCCCAAAGTCGTCCGCATTAACCTTTGATCATCACCTCGCGCCTAGAGTGATCAGCGTCGCGGAGCGATGTAGTCAAAAGAACGACGCGCCACCGGATGGCCAGGCAGCCAAGATCAAACAGATTTGCGGACGGAGATTATCCCATGAAGGCCCTATTTACTCGCTTCGCCAAGGACGAATCCGGCTCGGCGGTCATCGAATACGGTCTGATCGCAGCCCTGATCGGTATCGGCATCCTCGCGGCGGCGTCAGCTCTTGGCGGCGCGCTGGAGAGCACCTTGCCGGGCGTCGGGACCGGCGTGCCGCCGCGTTAGGAGCACTTTGCGCTGTTCGGCGGATGTGGCGGCGCGCGCCGCTGACTCCACCTGTCCCCGGCGGGGAGAGGTCGAAACGACGCGCAAAGCGGCTCGTTTCGGGTGAGGGGGATGCACCCCCTCGAGGCTGGATTCCCTCACCCGATCCGTCGCTTACGCCACGGCTCGACCTCTCCCCGCCGGGGAGAGGTGGGCGAACCACGGAACCGCTGTGCGCCTGCGAGCCAGGCGACCGATGCAAGAGTCCCCGTTCGGATCGCATCCCGCGGACCGGAGAGTGGGTGAGCCGCCCAGAATGGCGCGGCGGCCTTCTTCACTCCGCGACGAGCGCCGCGAAGATGTCGTCGAGCTTCCGGTAGCCTTCGGCCATCCCCGTCTCCATGCCGGACTGCAGCGCCTGGGCGCGGCCCTCCGGCGAGAGGTAGCGGATGGTGTTGGTGGTGGTCGTCATTCCGCCGGCCTCGGTGAAGACTAGCGTCGAGAGCGTCTCGCCGCCGGTCCAGTCCTCGTCGAAGATTTCGGTGCAGACGAGGCGGGCGGGGACGACGACGTCCTGGTAGATCCCGGTCAGCCCCATCTTCATCCCGCTCTGGGGTCGCTCCCACTCGAAGCGCACGCGGCCGCCGACGCGGAGGTCGACGTCGCAGGCCGTCATCACCCAGCCTTCGGGTCCCGCCTGCCAGCGCCGGATCAGCTCCGGCTTGGTCCAGGCGTCGAAGACCAGCTGCCGCGGCGCCTTGAACGACCGCTTGATGATGATCTCGCGGTCGCCATGCGGGATGATGGTCAGCGTCTCGGCGAGGCTCGGCATCGGCGTACTCAGTTCGCGGCGGCGCGGAGCACCGACAGGTCGAGCTTCCGCATCTGGAGCATGGCGTTCATCGCCCCGCGCTGAAGCAGGGACGGCAGCTCGTTCGGCACGATCTGCCAGGAGAGGCCGAACCGGTCCTTGAGCCAGCCGCACATCGACTCCTCGCCGCCCCCCTTGAGGAGCGCGTTCCAGTAGTAGTCGATCTCCGCCTGGTCCTTGCAGTCGACATACATCGAGATCGCCTCGTTGAACTGGAACTGCGGGCCGGCATTGAGAGCCATGAAGCGCTGGCCGGCAAGCTCGAACGTGGCCGACATCACGTCGCCTGGGCGGGCCGGCGGCGGCGCGCCTTCCGGATAGCGCTGCATGCCGATGATTTTCGAGTCCTTGAAGATCGACACGTAGAAGTTGATCGCGTCTTCGGCGTTATCGTCGAACCAAAGGAACGGGGTGATCTTGTTCATCGGAGTCTCCCTAGGGCTTCTCGGGTTGCGGTTGCTGCAATTCTTCGAGCAGCGCATCGAGGCGGCCAAACGCGGTCTCCCAATGCCTGCGGTAGGTCTCGATCCAGCCATTGGCCTCGGCGAGCGGCGCGGCCCGGAGCCGGACCGGTCGCCGCTGCGCATCGCGGCCCCGCGTGACGAGCCCCGCGCGCTCAAGCACCTTGAGGTGCTTCGAGATCGCCGGCTGGCTCATCGCGAACGGCTCCGCGAGCTCCATCACCGACACTTCGCCGAGCGCCAGACGGGCAAGGATCGCCCGACGGGTCGGATCGGCGAGCGCGGCGAAGGTGGCATCGAGCTGGGCGTCGTTCATGTCCATGACCGAATGGTTATAGAACGATTTGGTTATGGACGAGAGGCGAGGGGGTGTCAAGGGGGGTGAGCGGAGAGTCCTTGGACCCGCAGTCGAGATCGGTCGAAGCGGATTCGATCAGCCCAACAACGGACTCCTCCCCGGCCTTGCGCCGGGGTCCATTGGCCGTGCACCGGATTCGGCGCTGATTGGCGAAGCCTTCGGCGTGGATGGGCTAATAGACCCCGGGTCAAGCCCGGGGAGGTGTGCTCGGATGGACTCCCCAGAACCCGGGGGGCCGCGCCTTGCGTACTGCTTACCCGCCCCGCCCGCGTTCCTTCGTCGTCAGGAACCGGATCTCCGGCCAGTCCTTCTGCATCCGGTCGAGCATGAACCGGTTCGGCGCGAGGTAGACCGGGGCGCCACTGCGGTCTTCGGCGAGGACGGAGCGGTTGGCGGCGACGAATGCCTTCAGCTTCACCGGATCGTCGGAGGCGACCCAGCGCGCCATGTCGGCGCCGGCCTGCTCCAGCACGACCTCGGTGCCGTATTCGTTGGCGAGGCGCGACGACAGCACCTCGAGCTGCAGGGTGCCGACGACGCCAACAAACCAGTTGCTGCCGATGGTCGGGCGGAAGATCTGGGCGACGCCTTCCTCGGCGAGGTCGTGGAGGCCCTTCACGAGCTGCTTGGACCGCATCACGTCGGTCGGCCGGACGCGGCGGAGGATTTCCGGCGCGAAGTCGGGGATGCCGGTGAAGGTGATGGCGGAGCCCTCGGTCAACGTGTCGCCGACCGACAGCGTGCCGTGATTGGGGATGCCGACGATGTCGCCCGCGACCGCCTCGTCCGCAGTCTCGCGGTCGCGCGCCATGAACAGCACCGGGTTCGCCACCGTCATGTCCTTGCCGCTGCGGACATGGCGCAGCTTCATGCCGCGGCGGAAAGTGCCCGAGCACATGCGGACGAAGGCGACGCGGTCGCGATGGTTGGGGTCCATGTTGGACTGGACCTTGAAGACGAAGCCGGTGACCTCGTCGCGGTCCGGCGAGACCAGCTCAGGCTCGGCGGGCTGCGGCTGCGGCGGCGGGGACCAAGCGGCCACGGCGTCGAGGAGCTCCTGCACGCCGAGGCCCTTCAGCGCCGAGCCGTAGAAGACCGGCGTCAGCATGCCGTCACGGAACGCGCCGAGGTCGAAGCCGGGGAGGGCGGCGCGGGCGAGCTTCAGGCCTTCGAGCGCCGTCGAGAAGGAGAGGTCGGCGGCCTGCTCGGCACTTGGCACGATGTCGTCGGGGTCGTCGAAGCGGAGCGCGCCGCGATGGCCGTCCGGCAGGATCATGCCGCCGCTATTGAGGTCGAGGAGGCCGCGGAAATCGACGCCCATGCCGAGCGGCCAGCTCATCGGCGTCACGTCGAGCGCGAGCGTGTCGGCGATCTCGTCCATCAGCGCCAGCGGGTCGAGGCCTTCGCGGTCGACCTTGTTGATGAAGGTGACGATCGGGATGTCGCGGAGACGGCAGACCTCGAACAGCTTTCGCGTCTGGCTCTCGATGCCCTTGGCGGCGTCGAGCACCATGATCGCGGAATCGACGGCCGTCAGCGTGCGGTAGGTATCCTCCGAGAAGTCGGCGTGGCCGGGGGTGTCGAGGAGGTTGAAGGTGATCCCGTCGCGCTCGAAGGTCATCACCGAGCTCGTGACCGAGATGCCGCGCTTCTGCTCGATCTCCATCCAGTCCGACCGCGTGGCGCGCCCGCCGCCCTTGGAGCGGATGCGGCCGGCAAGGTGGATCGCGCCGCCGGCGAGGAGGAGTTGCTCGGTCAGCGTCGTCTTGCCGGCGTCGGGATGCGAGATGATCGCAAAGGTCCGGCGCGTCTCGTAGGGCTGCACCGGCGAATTGCGGAGGAGGGTGTCGAGGGCGGTGGTCATGACGGTCGCGCGTGCTGGCGGCCCGAACGCCGCTATCCGGCGCCATATAGCGCGGCGTGGCTCCCGTTGCAGTGCCTATCAGCACTGGCGCTCAAAACGAGGGGACCGGGGGCCGAAGTCCCCCGGTCCATCGCGGAGGTCAGCGGGGACAGTCACTCTGCAGCCGCCACCGGCGGGGTGAGGCCGTGGCCGGCGAGATCGCAGTGAGCGTTTCGTTTGCGATGAGCTTGGCCTCGCGGAAGGTTCCTCCTCCTCTTCCTCCCGTCCGCCTTCTCGCGCTCAGGTTGAACCAGAAGACACGTTCCCGTCTGATTTCGCTGTGCCGCCCGGCATAGCGGGCGCCGGAAGCGCCAATGGGCCCACGCGGGGCGCGGGGCGGGGCGGTCCCCGGCCCGCGGCGATCCGGGTCCTAGAACGGAGCCCGCGGTACGCTGTGCCGATCGGCGATCGCATCGAGGGTGCCGTCGATCTTCAGGGCCTCGAGGGCCTGGGCGATCTGCCCGATGAGCTCGAACTGCCCGTCGCCGATGCCGATCATGCCGTAGTTCACCAGCGTCGAGCTGAAGGTCTGCACGATGCGCAAGCCCGGTGTTTCCGTGGCGAGGCGCGGCGCCTCCGCTCCGTTGACCAGCCACGCATCGATCTCGCCGGCGGCAAGAGCGGCGCCGGCCGCCGGTGCATTGTCGAAGGTCACCGGTTCGTAGCCCGCCTCTTCGAGGAATGTCTGCCGCCCCGGATTGAGCGTCGTCCCGATCCGTTTTCCCTCGAAGTCCGCGATGCCGGCATAGTCCGTGGTGTCGATCTCGGGGACGAGCATGGTCTGGAGATTGGTGAGGATCGGTCCGATGAAGACCACGCCGGGATCGCGCCGGCCCGGTGCGGCGAGTGCGGAGCATTCGAGGTCGAGCGTGTCGGCCGCGACGGCCGGAATGAGCTCCAGCGCCGGCATGGGCACATAGTTGAAGACGAGGCCGCTCCGCTCGGCGATCGCCTCCATGAGATCGAAGCACAGGCCGGCGGGCGGATCGCCGCCGTAGGGGCCCTGGTTCCAGATACCGACATCGAACGTTTCGTCCTGCGCCAGGGCCGGCGCAATACCGACGACGCAGATCAGGGCGGACAAGGCTATTCTGTTGATCATCCTTCACGTGCTCCCCTCTCGGATCGAACGCGGAAATGCGTCCGGAGGGACCTTCGCCGCCGCGCGCGATCGCGGCATGTGACGCGCGTCACAGGGAGGCCGATCTATCAAGTTCGCACGCGAGCGCGGTGGCGGTTCACTCCACGACGCGATCGGCCGAGACAAGGAGTGCCGGCGGAAAGGTGACTCCGAGATGGGTGGCGGCCGCGAGGTTCACGACCAGCTCGAAGCGGCTGGGTGCCTGGACCGGCAGGCTCATCGGCCCTTCGCCATTGAGGATGCGGCCGAGATATGCGCCTCCCCGGCGAAACACGTCGGCCATGTCGACGGCATAGGAAATGAGGCCACCTTCCTCGGCGTAGGTTGAATAGGGGTAGATCGCCGGAAGGCGGTTGTCGTTGATGGCCGCCAGGATCGGCTCCCGGTTGACCATTGTGAACGCGTCCGGGGCCACGATGAGTCCGGTTCCCGGGAGGTCCGCCTGAACGGCTACGGCGCTCTCGATCTCGGCCCGGCTGCGAATGCGAATCGCCAGCGGTTCGATCCCCATCGCAAGCGCATCTGTCATGAACGCGGTGAGGTAGAACCAGCCATTGCGCGGAGCGCTGCTGGGGTTGAACAACAGTCCGACCCGCTCGAGGTCTGGGAATGTTTCGCGCAGGAATCCCAGCCATTTGCCGGTGTGCGACGGTTCGAAATCGGTGAAGCCCGTTGCGTTGCTTCCGGGGTGCGCGTAGCTCGCGACAAAGCCGGCGTCGATGGGGTCGCCGACGGTCATGAAAACGACCGGAATTGATCGCGTGAGGCGAAGGACCTCTTCGGTCACGATGTTCGTGTTGGCGAGGACTGCGTCCGGCGCCAGCGCGAGAAGGTCCGATGCAGCCCGGGCGGCGCTCGCCGCGTCCACGGCTTCAAATCTGACCGCGACCACGAGGCTGCCCGATTCCAACCAGCCCTCATCCGCAAGCCCGGCCCGGAGCGCGTCAAGCAATCTCCGCGTTTCGGTTGCCCCCTCTCGCCCGCTCATGATGGCGCCGACGACCCGCGGCCGTTGCTGCGCGGACGCGAGCGTCGTCATCCCGGCCGCCGCGCCGGCTATTCCAAGCTGGATGAATTCGCGCCTCTGCAACGCAGACCCGGGTCGCGGCTACCGCGTGTAATCCTCGTAGGGCAGGCCGTACCGCGTGAATATCCCCCTGATCCGTCCGTCTGCCATCATGTTTTCGAGGGAGACGTTGATCGCATCCACCAGCTCCTGGTCCTCCTTGCGCAGTCCGAAGGCGTAGAGGTGCGTGGCCGCCGCAACATAGCCAGGCGCCAGCATCAATTCGGGGTAGGCGCCGCCGAGCAGATCGAAGGCGGCGATCGGAAAACCGTAGACCACGCCGTCGACCTCGCCGCGCGACAGGGCCGCCATCAGGTCGCTGGTAAGCTCATAGTACCTGATCTCGGCGAAAGTCCCGGGCGGCGGGCCCTCTACAAGCGGGACATAGCTGGACCCGCGGATGACGCCGATACGCTTGCCGCGGAAATCGCCGAGGCTTCGGTAGCTGCCGGGGTCGTCGCGCCGGATCACGAGCGCCTCGCCCTGGATCATGTAGGGAATGGAAAACGCCACCAGCGCGGCGCGCTCGGACGTCACCGCGAACGTGCCGCCGGTGATATCGATGGCTTGCTCAGTGAGGGCCGTCACCAGGTCGCCATGCGGCACGGGGACCACATGTTCAACCTCGAAACCAACGTCTGCCGCGATAGCCGCCAGGAGATCGACGACGATCCCCGTGACCGTGCCGTCCTCGGAGACGTAATGCATCGGCGCCTGGACGCCAGTGCCGCCCGCGCGTAGGACGCGATCCTGCGCATGAGCCGGTCCCATCGCCAAGGTTGTCGCCAGTAGCGCGGTGAACGCCGCGATCGCCGGCCGCATCCCCAATGTTAGCCCAGCCTCCTTCCGAGCGGTGGAGGTAATAGCGCGTGCCGCGCCATTTTTGTGTCTCTGTTGTGCTCGCTATTCGATGAACTGCTCAACGATGGCGTACAGCGTGGAAGGGATCGCGAGACCGGACGCCGCCGCCGTACGCAGGTTCAACATCACGCTGAAAGGGGCGACCTGCACCGGCAGGTCTCTTGGCGCATGGCCATTCAGGATCATGCCTGCATACTCGCCGCCGACCCGGAAGAGTTCCGTCGTGTAAGTGCCCACGCCAATGAGGCCGCCCGCAACCACCATGCGGTGGGCAGGGTAGACGGCCGGAATCCCGAGCGCGTTGATCGCGTCCACAAAGGCGCTGCCGTTGTTATGCACCCAGTTGTTGGGGGCGAGGACGAGACCCGGGTGCTTCCGCCTGGCGAACTCCGTCAGCGCCGGCAGGACTTCGCCTGTCGAACGAACGTCGATGACGACGACCCCCACTCCGTGCCCCGCGGCCGATTCCTCGACGAACGGCAGCATCGGGAGGGGGGACGTGTCAGGGTTCGTCAGATAGCCGACAACGCGCGTTGACGGCGCGATTTCCATGAGGATGTCGACCATGCGGCCACCCACGGAGTTTTCGAGGTGGGTGATGCCGGTCGTATTGCCCCCCGGTTCCGGATAGCTCCGCACCAGTCCGTCGCCGATAGGATCCCCGACCGCGACGAATACCAGCGGAATGGCGGTGGTGAGCGCACGAACGGCGAGGGCGTTCATGGGCGTGCCGGTAACGAAGACATCGGGCTCCATGGCGACGAGTTCGGACGAATAGCGCAGCGTGAGACTTTGCTCCCCGGCGGTGAACCGGAACTCGATGGTGACATTCTCGCCGACGCGCCAGCCCTGGCCGCGAAGCCCTTCCACCACCGCATCAGCCCACGCGACGCCGCTGGGGTCAGGCGGCGGAAGGGCACCAATCATGACCGCCACGAAGGGCATCCGTCGCTGCGCCCGCGCCACCGAAGGCAGAACGACGATTGCCGTCGCTGCTGTCAGGAATTGGCGGCGGTCGATGCCCACACGTCCCCCCACGACCGAGCCCCCGAAGAATACGGGAGGCATGCTCGTCGTACAAGCGGGAGCGGGCGCGGGCACGAGGGGAAGGAACAGGTCGGCAGACCTCGTCGTGTCGTTGTCCATGGTGGTCTCCGAGGGGCAAATCGGGCTCCGTCGGGTCTTCCGGCAATCCTTGCTCGTCTTCGCTCGTTGCCCGGCTGCGACCGCGAGACTAGAGACCTTCCGGCCATCTCTACCAATGTGGTAGGGATTTCGCATGATCTCCCAAAAGGCCAAATACGCCCTCCGCGCGCTCGTCGCCCTCGCCCGCTCCGGCGACAGCCTCGTCATCTCTGAGATCGCGGAGGCGCAGAACATTCCGCGGAAATTCCTCGAGCAGATCCTCCTCGACCTCAAGCATGACGGGCTCGTGCACAGCCGGCGCGGGCGGCTCGGCGGCTATGCGCTGCTGAAGCCGGCGACGGAGATCACCTTCGGCCAGGTGCTGCGGCTCATCGACGGGCCGATCGCGCCGCTGCCCTGCCTCAGCCGCATCGCCTATCGCCGCTGCGAGGATTGCCAGAGCGAGCAGGATTGCGAGATCCGGCGGGTGTTTTCCGCCGTGGCCGATTCCATGCGCGACGTGCTCGACCACGCCACCATCGCCGATGCGTTGCTCGGGAAGGTGCCGCTCGGCGCGCTGGCGGAGGCGGCGTCGGAGGAAGCGGCCTGAAGGCGGTACGGGCAAAACGGACTGCTTGGAGAATTTTTTTCCGCGGCCGCCGATTTTTTCGGCTGGTCGCGACTAGGGTGTTTGCTAATACTCCCCGTCGCGTTCGTTCCAATACACGACTAAACAGGTAGGATTTTGGGCGTTAGATCACCGCGCGCTGCGACCGACGTAACGGCCGGCGCCAGCTGGAGACCCTCCCAATGAAGAAACGCCTGCTTAGCGGGGTATTCGGCGCTGTTGCCGTCGCAGCCCTCGCGGTCACGCCTGTCCTCACGGCCAAAGCCCAGACCCTCGAACTCCTCAACGTGTCCTACGACCCGACCCGCGAGCTCTATCGGGTGTTCAACGAAGCCTTCGCCGCCCACTGGCAGACGACCACCGGCCAGACCGTCACTATCCAGCAGTCGCATGGCGGCTCGGGCTCGCAGGCCCGCGCGGTCATCGACGGCCTCCAGGCCGACGTCGTGACGCTGGCGCTCGAAGGCGACATCAACCAGATCGCGGCGACCGGCCTCATCGATCCGAACTGGCGCACGCTGCTCCCGAACAATTCCGCGCCCTACACCTCGACGATCGTGTTCCTCGTCCGCGCCGGCAATCCGGAGAACATCCAGGATTGGGGCGACCTCGTCCGCGAGGGCATCGAGGTCATCACGCCGAACCCGAAGACCTCGGGCGGTGCGCGCTGGAACTTCCTCGCCGCCTGGGCCTGGGCCGAGGCCCAGAACAATGGCGACCAGGCTGTCGCGCAGCAGTTCGTCGCTGACCTCTACGGGAATGTTCCCGTCCTCGACACCGGCGCCCGCGGCTCGACCCAGACCTTCGTCGAGCGCGGCATCGGCGACGTCCTCCTTGCCTGGGAGAACGAGGCCTATCTCGCCCTCGAAGAGCTCGGCGAAGGCGAGTTCGAGATCGTCTATCCGACTCTGTCGATCCTCGCCGAGCCGCCGGTCGCGGTGGTCACGCGGAACGCCGCCGCGCACGGCACCACCGAAGTGGCCACGGAGTATCTTCGCTACCTCTACAGCGAGGAAGGCCAGCGGATCGCGGCCGCCAATTTCTACCGGCCGTCGCTGCCCGAATTCGCCGACCCGGCCGATCTGGCCCGGTTCCAGGAGATCGAGCTCGTCACGATCGACCACTTCAACGGCTGGGCCGAAGCGCAGCCCCGGTTCTTCGCCGACGGCGCCATCTTCGACCAGATCTACGCGGCCCCCTAGCAAGGACCTCGACCAGCCTTATGGCGCTATCCCTCCGAGCGCTCAAGCGGCCAAGCGTCATCCCGGGCTTCGGGATGACGTTTGGCTTTGCGCTGACCTATCTCAGCCTGATCGTGCTGATCCCGCTTGCGGCCCTCGTGCTGCGCAGCGCCTCGCTCGGCCTTTCGGAGTTCTGGGAGCTCGCCACCGCGCCGCGGACGCTCGCGGCGCTCCGGACCTCCTTCGTGCTGTCGTTGATCGCGGCGACGGTCAACGTCGTGTTCGGCGTGATCCTGGCCTGGGTCCTGGTGCGCTATCGGTTCCCGGGCCGCCGGTTCGTCGATGCGATCATCGACCTCCCTTTCGCGCTCCCGACGGCGGTTGCCGGCATCGCGCTCACCGCGCTCTACGCCCGCAACGGCTGGCTCGGTGAGTTCTTCCTCAACACCTTCGACCTCCGCATCGCCTATACGCCGATCGGCATCACGATCGCGCTCATCTTCATCGGCCTCCCCTTCGTCGTCCGCACCGTGCAGCCCGTGCTGCAGGATTTCGACCGCGAGTACGAGGAGGCGGCGGCGACGCTCGGGGCAGGGCGCTGGAAGACGGCGACGCGGGTCATCCTGCCGGCGCTGCTTCCGGCAGTGCTCACCGGCTTTGCGCTCGCGCTCGCGCGGGCCGTGGGCGAGTACGGATCGGTCATCTTCATCGCCGGCAATCTGCCGTTCGTGTCGGAGATCGCGCCGCTCCTCATCGTCATCAAGCTCGAGGAGTTCAACTACGCCGGCGCGGCGGCGATCGCTACGACGATGCTCCTGATCTCGTTCGCGCTGCTGCTGGTCATCAACCTGATCCAGGCCTGGGGCCGGCGGAGGCTCGGCAATGTCTGACGCCGCCCTCAGAGACGACGCCGACATCCCTCTGACCATGCCTGCGGGCGGGCCGCCCCGGCGGCGGCTGCGCGCGGCGACGGCCGAGGCGCCGTGGGTCCGGATCCTCCTGATCGCGGTCGGGCTTCTCTTCGCCGGCGTCTTCCTGCTGCTGCCGCTCGTCCTCGTCTTCAGCGAGGCGCTGTCCGAGGGACTTGCCGCCTATTTCGCGGCGCTCCAGACGCCCGACAGCAAGTCGGCCATCGGGCTGACGCTCCTGATCGCGGCGATCGCGGTCCCCGCCAACATCGTCTTCGGCCTCGCCGCGGCCTGGGCGATCGCGAAGTTCGACTTCAAGGGGAAGGCGTTCCTCATCACCCTGATCGACCTGCCATTCTCGGTCTCGCCGGTCATTGCCGGCCTCGTCTATCTGCTGCTCTTCGGCGCGCAGGGCTACCTCGGTCCGTGGCTGATCGAGAACGACATCCGCATTGCCTTCGCAGTCCCGGGCATCGTGCTCGCCACGATCTTCGTGACCTTCCCTTTCGTCGCCCGCCAGCTCATCCCGCTGATGCAGGCGCAGGGCACGGGGGACGAGGAGGCGGCGCTGTCGCTCGGCGCCAAGGGCTTCAAGACGTTCCTCTTCGTCACGCTGCCCAACGTGAAATGGGCGCTCCTCTATGGCGTCCTTCTCTGCAACGCCCGAGCGATGGGCGAGTTCGGCGCGGTGGCGGTCATCTCCGGCAAGATCCGCGGCATGACCAACACCATGCCGCTCCATGTCGAGATCCTCTACAACGAGTACGCGACGGTCGCAGCCTTCTCCGTCGCGTCGGTCCTCGCGCTCCTCGCCCTCGTCACCCTGATCCTCAAGACCGTCCTTGAGTGGCGCTATGGCGACCACCTCAAGTCCCGCTCGATGCACTAGGATTCCCGATGCTGAACACGCTCGACGAAACCGCCGGGGCGGCGGCCCGGGAGAATGGCCCGCGGCGGCTGCGCTCCCCTCAGGCGGGGGAGGTTGACGCCGCGCCGGTCAGGCTTTCCCATAGCGGCGGAAACGGCGAACGGCGCGCGGACGCGTTCGTGCCTCATCGGGAGACAGGCATGGAAATCCGCATCGCGAACGTCCGCAAGGAGTTCGGCCAGTTCCCGGCGCTCCACGACGTCTCGCTAACAATCCGCTCCGGCGAGCTGATCGCGTTGCTCGGGCCGTCGGGCTCGGGCAAGACGACGCTGCTGCGCCTGATCGCGGGCCTCGAGCAGACCACCGAAGGGTCGATCTATTTCGGCGACGAGGACGCCTCGCATCGCACCATCCAGGAGCGCAATGTCGGCTTCGTCTTCCAGCACTACGCCCTGTTCCGCCACCTCACGGTGGCCGAGAATATCGGCTTCGGCCTGAGGGTCCGGCCGGCGCGGCGGCGGCCGAAGCGGAGCGAGATCAGGAAGCGCGCCTCCGAGCTCCTCGACCTCGTCCAGCTCTCGGGGCTTGAGAACCGCTATCCGGCGCAGCTCTCGGGCGGCCAGCGCCAGCGCGTGGCGCTCGCCCGCGCCCTCGCGATCGAACCGCGGGTGCTGCTCCTCGACGAGCCGTTCGGCGCGCTCGACGCCCAGGTGCGCCGCGACCTCCGCCGCTGGCTCCGCGAGATCCACGACAAGACCGGCCACACCACCGTGTTCGTGACTCACGACCAGGAAGAGGCGCTTGAGCTGGCCGACCGCGTGGTTGTGATGAGCCAGGGCAGGATCGAGCAGATCGGCGGCGCCGACGACATCTACGACAGCCCGGCCTCGCCCTTCGTGTTCTCCTTCATCGGCGAATCGAGTTCGCTGCCGATCACGGTCGAGAACGGCGAGGCGGTGTTCGAGGGCCGCTCGCTCCGCCTTGCGGCGCCCGGCGTGCCGGATGGCCCGGCCAAGCTCTACATGCGGCCGCACGACGTCGAGCTGGTGGAGCCGGGGCCGCTCTCGGTCACCGGGACGGCAACCATCGTGCGCCGCAATGGCGGCGGCCGGCGCATCGAGGTGGTCGTCGGCCCCGCCCGCGATCGGGTGGAGATCGAGGTCGCGGCGGACGTGAACCCGTCGGTGGGGGACACCCTGTCGTTCCGCCCGCGGCGGTGGCGGATCTATCCGGCGTAGCGACCTGCTCCGCTTCGGGGGGGACAGCGGTTGCCGTGGATCGCCGCCCATAGATGATGGTCCCAGCCCCCACCCGAACGGGCTCCGCCCGTTCGACCTCCCCGCCAGGGGGAGGTTCAAGCGGAGTTTGCCGCGGAGTCATGCGGCCGCGACCGATGCTCACACCGCCGTGTGGTCGTCGGTCTCCGTATTCCCCACCCGGCGCCGCTCCGCGTTCCACAGCAGCGCCACGCCGACCACGGCCGCGACGATCGAGGCCAGGAAGATCGCAATCTTGGCGGCGGCGAAGTCCTCCGGATCGGGCAGGCCCTGGCTGGCGATGAACAGCGACATCGTGAAGCCGATGCCGGCCAGCGCGCCCGCGCCGAGGAGTTGGCGCCAGCTATAGGCGCTGGGCTTGGTCGCGATCTTGAACCGCACCGCGAGGAACGAGGCGAGGAGGAAGCCGACCGGCTTGCCGAGCGCTAGGCCGGCGATGATCGTGAAGATCAGCGTGCCATGGCCTTCGAAGACATTGCCAGTGATGACGACGCCGGCATTGGCGAGCGCGAAGACCGGCAGCACGAAGTAGCTCGACCGCGCGCCCGCCCGCCGCAGCAGCCGGTCGGCCGGCGATTCGAGGCGGTCGTTGATTTCGTCGAGCGCGCGAAGGGCCGGCTCGGACGGACCGGTGCGCAGGACCTCGCCCTCGTGCTTCGCCTCCGACGCGATGATCGCGTTGGCCTGCGTCATCAGCGCGGGGAGGTTGGCCGGCGGCCGGGTCGGCACGAACAGCGCGAGGATGATCCCGGCGAGCGTCGCGTGGATGCCGGCCGAGTAGACGCAGAACCACAGGATCACGCCGAGGACGAGATAGGGCGCCAGCCGGTAGACCGCGGTCCGGTTGAGCGTGGCGAGGGCGAGCGTCACGAGGCCCGCCGCCAGGAGATAGGGCAGGCTGAGGGCGTCGGAATAGAAGAACGTGACGACGAGCACCGCACCGACGTCGTCGATGATCGCCGCCGCCGTCAGGAAGACGCGAAGCTCGACCGGGATTCGGTTGCCGAGGAGCACCATGAGGGCGATCGCAAAGGCCGTGTCGGTCGCCATCACCATGCCCCAGCCATCCGCCCACGGGCCGGTGGGGATGACGGCAAGGTAGATGCCGATCGGGATCGCCATGCCGCCGATCGCGGCTGCGATCGGCAACGCGGCCGCTCGCCGGTTGGCGAGATGGCCGACCGTGAACTCGCGTTTGATCTCGAGCCCGACGACCAGGAAGAAGATCGTCAGGAGGCCGTCATTGATCCAGTGCAGCAGCGACATGTGGAAGTCGCCGCTGCCGAAGGAGAGGCCGACCTCGGTCTCCCAGAATTGGAGGAAGGACTCGCCCCAATTGGTGTTGGAGACGATCAGCGCGACGACGGTGGCGAAGAGGAGGAGGAGACCGGCCGAGGGGCCCCAGCCGACGAAGTCGGACGTCGCCGCGCGGACGCGGGTGCCGAGCCGGCCGGCCATGGCGTCGAGGATCGAGCTCTCGTCCCAGGCGCCGTCATAGCGGCGGTGGTTGATGAAGAAGGTCGGCGTGAACCGGACGCCGCTCGCCGCCGCGCTCGCGACGTCCTCGTCGACCCGCGCCTTGGCGCGGGCCGCTTCCGCGGCCGCTTCATCCGGGGTCTCGTTGGGAAGGCCGAGCTCGCGGGCGACGAAGTCGAGGTCTTCCTCCGTCAGCCGCGCCGAACGCGTCATTAGCGTGATGTGGGCCTGCCAGAACTGGTCCTGGTCACGGGCCCGCTCGGCGAGCTCCGCCGCCCGGCGGGCGAGGTGGCTGCCGGTGATCGGCCGGTGGCGGAACACGTAGCGGAGGCGGTCGCCCATCTCACCGCGGACGCCGGCAATGTGCTCGTTGGCGGCACGGCAATGCGGGCAGGCATAGGAGCCGAACTCGACGAGAGTGGCCTCGGAGGCCGGGCCGCCGCCGAGAAGGTGGTCGCGCACCGGGTCCACCGGGGGCGTGAGCCGGCCCGACGTCGTCACCATCTCGTTCATTCGTCGCTCCCCTCGGCCACCCGCCGGCCGCAACCTGCCAGCGCGGTCCTAAGATGCAAAGGGCAGGCCGCGCCGGTCCATCGCTTCCTTGCCACAGTCCGCCGTTCTTCGCGAAGAAGGGGAGGCGCGGCCGCACGGCGACGCGCCGGAGCCCGAGGAACGGCTAGGCCGTGGCTAGCGCCGGCTTGGGACCGGACGGCGTCGACCGTTTCAAGGATCCCCAAGCTCTGCGTCGCTCCGCATTGACGCAATGCCTGTTCCGGCCCGGGGCCTGGAAGGGCGCCGCGATCAGGCGCGGGGGATCGCTGTCGAGGACAGATCGCCGCCCCCATCCACTCGCGCCTGGCCTACGGGGATGCCCTCCGGAAATTGAAAAAGGGGCGCACAGGAGTGCGCCCCTCTCAACAAGCGTTGTGCCGGTGCGGCTAGCCGACCATCGCGCCGTCGTCGCGCCTCACGGCGATGATGGCCGAACGCGGCAGCATGCCCTCGCCGTCGGGGAAGGGCGCGCCCGGATGCTGGATGCCGACGAACATCGTCCGCCGGTCGGAGGACCAGCACAGGCCGGTCACTTCGCAACCAGAAGGGCCGGTGAGGAAGCGCCGGATCTCGCCGGTGACCGGGTCGCCCGCAAGCATCTGGTTGTTGCCCATGTTGGCGTATTCGCCTTCGTTCGAGTCCGAGCCGTCGGTCTGAATCCACACCACCCCGGTCGCGTCGACAACCACCGCGTCCGGCGAGTTGAAGAGGTTGCTGGGGTTGATGTTGCCGCTGCCGGCGTAGGCGCCCTCCGCCACGGTCGGATTGCCCGCCATGACGTAGAGGTCCCACTCGAAGGCCTCGGTGGCATGATCGCCGCCGGCCGGACGCCAGCGCACGATCTGGCCGTAGTTGTTCATCTCGCGCGGATTGACGCCGTTGACGGTCATGGGGTCGCCGCCGGCATTGGTGCGCACGGTGCCGTCCGCATTGGTAACGCCGCGATTGCTGTTATTGGTCAGGCAGCAATAGGCCTCGCTGGAGACTGGGTTGACCGAAACCCATTCCGGCCGGTCCATTGTCGTCGCGCTCACCGCCGAGGCGGCAGTGCGGGTGAAGATGGCGATCTCGGCGGCCGTCATGCCGGTCGCCTCAGGAGTCAGCGCCACCCATTCGCCCGTCATGTCGTCGCTGAACCGGGCGACGTACAGCGTGCCCTCGTTCAGAAGCGTCGAGGTATCGCCTCCGGGCATGTAGATGTCGCGCGAGACCCACTTGTAGAGGAACTCGCCCCGCTCGTCGTCGCCCATGTAGACGACCACACGTCCATCCGTAGCGAGGACCGAAGCGGCGTTCTCGTGCTTGAAGCGGCCCAAGGCGGTGCGCTTGACCGGCGTCGAATTCGGGTCGGACGGATCGATTTCGACGACATAGCCGGCGCGGTGCGGTTCGTTCGGATTGACCGACACGTCGAAACGCGGGTCGAAAGAGTGGTAGTTGTAGCCGCCGCCGCCGGCCGCGATGCCGTAGCGCTGATATCCCGCCGCAACGACCTCGTCGGTCGGCAGGCCGTCATTGGCGCCGAAGTAGCCGTTGAAATTCTCCTCGCAGGTCAGGTAGGTGCCCCAGGGAGTCCGGCCCGAACCACAATTGTTGAACGTGCCGAGCGACATCGTTCCGGTCGGGTCGGCCTCGGTCTTCAGGAGGTCGTGGCCGGCCGCAGGGCCTTCGATGCTCATGGGCGTGTTGTGGGTGATGCGCCGGTTGTACGGGCTGTCGACAACGACCGACCAGCCATCCTCGCCTTCGGCGATTTCGAGGATGTTCACGCCCTGGAGGTTCTGCAGCTTAAGGACGTCATCCGCGCTCTGCGGCGTGCCGTCGGTGTGGGGAAGGTTGATGTCGTTGTTGGTATACTCGCTGTTCACGACGAGGACTTCGTGGCCGTCGATGCTGAACAGCTCCATGCCATCGGTGTTCTCGCCGAAGACGCGGTCGGAGTCTTCGAGGGAGCCGCCGGTCTCGTGGTTGAATTCCGCGGCGTCGGAGAAAAGTGGATCGCCCCAGCGTACCAGAACGCGCCAGTCGTAACCCTCCGGGACGTGGACGGTGCCGTCGGTCTGGGCCGCGATGCCTTCGAACGCGAAAGTGGTGGTCTGCTGGGCATAGGCCTCAATGCCCTTGAAGAACGTCGCGCCCATTATCGCCGCGCCCGATCCGATCGTCAGCGCGCCGAGGAACCCTCGGCGTGAGATCGCCCGGTCGACGATCCGATCGAATTCCTGCACCGTCGGGCGCGGGAACATCATCTCGTCCCAATCGTCCGCCGACAACCTCGTTCCGTCCGGATTCTTCATAGACCTGCCTCCCTTGGAGAGTGGAATTGGTCCAATTCGTACGGACGGCAGATGACAGGCCGGTGACGTACCAGGCGACATTTCGGGGGGTGACCAGAGGGCGTGCTAGCGATCCCGTGGCACGACCGTGCAGCCCTCGATCCATTCGCGGATTGTCTGTGTCCGCGCGTCGCTGAGCCTGCCGCCGATGAGAGGCATCCTTGCCCCCAGGCCGTTCACCTCGCCCTGCCGGCCGGTGATCTTGAGATAGAGATAGCTCTCCTCCGGGCGCCCGGGTTCAACGAGGTTGAGCCGCGAGCCGGCGCTCGGAGCCAGGACGATACGCTCCGCCGTCCCCGCGCCCTGCAGCGAGAGACCCGCATCCCCGACAGACCCCTGGTGACACTGGACGCAACGCAGGTTGAGAATCGGCTGAACCCGCTCGTCGAAGGCGGCGACGCACGCCGGGCTCGGCGAGAACAAGGCGGCCACTCCTGCCGGCGCCTCCGCTCCAGCGTCGGCTGCCGCCATCGCGAGGCCCGCGGCGGGGATGGCCAGGAGAAGGCGGGCCAGAGCCGGGACCTTCTGGCGGAGGCCCTTCGTGCGCCCTCCCTTCCCGCGCGCCTGCGGCTTCCTGTGAGTTCGCAGCGGATGGTGCAGTTTCGCGTCGGCGCCCTCGCGCCGCAGGGCGCGAGGCACTTGGCCCCCTGCCGCCGGAATGGCTCCGAGCGCAGGGATACCCGCAACGATGGCAAGTCGTCCCATTGCGAGCCGTAGCGTTAAAGGGCGGCAATAGAGGCACAGTTTTGTTGCGGTTCGGCGACAGGGAGCCAAACTAGGCTTTTGGTGCTCTGCGTTCCGCGCCTTGCCCGCATCGCGCGGTGCGGGTCGCCATGATGTCCAACGCGAAGTCGCGTGGGCAGCCCGGCGAGCGGCAACCCCTTCCTGCCGTAAGTCGTATGATATACGATAACAACGCGCGTTGACGCTTGGCGCCGATGCTAGACGCGAGCCGTCCGCCTCCTATCCCGGCGGGTCGGAGCGCCCCTCCTCACACCCAGAAGGGGAGGGGCGCATCGCCGCGCAGCCGAAGCCGCTGCAGCGGTCACGCCAGCGTCACACGGACGAATCCGAGCCGTCATGGTGGCGTCGCCGGGCTGTTGCCCATCCCGACTAGCACGGGCGCAGGCCGCCAACTGGGGGCGGACCTTGGCATTCGACCACAAGGGATAGAGATCATGCTTCGTCTCACCGCACTGCTCATGGCCAGTGCGTCGGCTTTCGCCGTCGCCGGCATCGCGATCGCGCAGACCGCGCCGACGCTGCCGCAGGCCAACGACGCCTACTTCACCGCCGCGGAGGCGACCCTCCAGGCCATGATCGACCGGCCAGCGCCGATCGAGGGCCAGGCCCGCAACATCATCCTCTTCGTCGGCGACGGCATGAGCGTTGCCACCATCACCGCGGCGCGCATCCTCGAAGGGCAGCGGATGGGCGTCGACGGCGAATCGCACCAGATCGCCGTCGACCGCCTCCCCTACCTCGCGCTCGCGAAGACCTACAGCCATGATGGCCAGGTCTCCGACTCCGCGCCGACGGCGACCGCGATGGTCACCGGTGTGAAGACCCGCAACGGCGTCATCGGTCTCAACTCATCGGTGGCTTATCAGGATTGCGCGGCCGAGGCCGGCAATGAAGTCACCACGATCTTCGAGCTCGCCGAGGCCGCCGGCTACGCGACCGGCGTGATCTCGACCGCCCGCATCACCCACGCGACCCCGGCCGCGACCTACGCCCACACCGCCGATCGCAACTGGGAAGCGACCGCTCCGGAAGGCTGCACCGACATCGCCTCGCAGCTGATCGCGTGGCCGGCCGGCGACGGCTTCGAGGTCATCCTCGGCGGCGGCCGCGCCTTCTTCACGCCTGACACTGTTGCCGACATCGAAGACACGAGCCGCATGGGGAACCGCACCGACGGGCGCGACCTGACCGCTGAGTGGACCGCGATCGACAACAATCACCTCTACGTGACCAACGCCGAAGAGTTCAACGCGATCGACTGGGCGAGCGCCCCGCGCGTCCTCGGCCTCTTCGAGCGCGACCACATGGAGTATGAGGCGGACCGCGCCAACGACACCGCCGGCGAGCCGTCGATCGCCGAGATGACCGCGGCGGCGATCACCCGCCTGTCGCAGAACGAGAATGGCTACGTCCTCATGGTCGAGGGTGGCCGCATCGACCACGCCCACCATGCCGGCAACGCCGCCCGCGCGCTCGCCGATGCCATCGCCCTCAACGAGGCGATCGCGACGGCCATGGAGATGACCGACCCGAATGAGACGCTGATCGTCGTCACGGCCGACCACAGCCATACGATGTCGATCGCGGGGTACCCGGACCGCGGCAACGACATCCTCGGCCTCGTCGTCGAGGGCGGCGAGCTCGTCCTCGCGGCCGACGGCCTGCCCTATACCACGCTCGGCTATGCCAACGGTCCGGGCGCCGTGTTCCCGGGCCTCGCCGAAGGGCAGACCACGCCCGAGGCCATCGCCCGCACGGACCTCACCGCGGTCGACACCACGGACGTGAACTTCCTGCAGCAGGCGACCGTCCCGATTTCGTCGGAGACGCATGCCGGCGACGACGTTGCCGTGTACGCTTCCGGCCCGTGGGCGCACCTCATCGCCGGCACGATCGAGCAGAACTACATCTACTCGGTGCTGTCCTACGCCTCCGGCCTCGGCCGCTAGGCTCGCGGCAGCGTCATAAAAGTGTAGAGGAGGGACCGCATTGTCGGTCCCTCTTTCCTTTCCGGAATGCGACCATGCTGACCAGACGAGGCTTCTTCCTCACCGCGGCCGCTGCAGGCGGCGCGCTGGTGACGGCACCGCGGCTTGCCTTTGCGGCGACGCCGCTCGCCTTCAGCGACCTCTACCAGCGCGAGACGGTGCTGACGCCCCTGGCTGAGGGGCTCGCCGGCCAGCCGGTGCAGATGACCGGCTACATGGCGCCGCCGCTCAAGGCCGAGGCATCCTTCTTCGTCCTGACCGCGCAGCCCATGGCGGTCTGCCCGTTCTGCGAGACCGAGCTGCAATGGCCGGACGACATCGTTCTGGTCCTGACCAGCGGTGTCATTTCGGCGGTGCCGTTCAACCGGCCGATCCGCGTCGAGGGCGTCTTCGAGACCGGCTTCACGACCGATCCCGAGACCGGCTTCGTCAGCTTCCTCAGGATCACGAACGCCTCCTTCCAGCGCGTCTGAGCGATGCTGGTCGCCGAGGGGATCGCCCTCTCCTTTGCCGATCGTTCGGCGCAAAACTTCACGGTCCTTGACCTGCCCCGCTTCGCGCCGGAGCCGGGGAAGGTGACGGCGGTGCGCGGTCCGTCCGGCTCGGGCAAGTCGACGCTGCTCTACGTGCTCGCGGGGCTCCTGCCGCCGCAGCGCGGTACGGTGCGCTTCGACGGCGAGGACATCTACAAGCTGTCCGAGACCCGGCGCGACGCCTGGCGCCGCCG
Organism: Bauldia sp.; assembly: GCA_050184415.1. GTDB lineage: Bacteria > Pseudomonadota > Alphaproteobacteria > Rhizobiales > Kaistiaceae > JADLGL01. The sequence goes on along the minus strand of JBFXAJ010000011.1, from coordinate 76,765 downwards.
CCGCGTCGGCTTCATCTTCCAGGACTTCCACCTCATCCCGGAGCTGTCGCCGCTGGCCAACGTCACGCTCCCGGGCACCTTCGGGGGCGAACGGCCACGGCCGGACCGCGGCGAGCAACTGCTGCGCGACCTCGGCGTCCCGCTCGAACGCCGCTCGGTCGATCTCCTGTCGCGCGGCGAGCGCCAGCGAGTCGCGATCGCCCGCGCGCTGCTCTTCGACCCGCCGGTGATCCTCGCCGACGAGCCGACCGCCTCGCTCGACGCCGCCGCGGCCGACGACCTCATCACCATCCTCGCCCGTCTCGCCCTCGAGGGCCGGACCGTGGTGGTCGCGAGCCACGACCGCGAGGTGTTGCGGCGCTCGAGCCCGGTGTTCGGCCTCGAGCACGGCCGGCTGATCGCCGCCGAGGCGATCGCCGCATGATGAATCCGCTTCCCCTGGTCTTCGGGATGGCGCGCCGGCACGTCGTCATCTGCGGCGCCTTTGTCGGACTGATCGCACTCGCGGTCGGGATCGGCGCGGCGATCACGGCGCAGGAGCGGGGGCTCCGCAGCGGCAGCGCGCGGGCGGCGGAAGGGTTCGACCTCATCGTCGCCCGGCCGGCGAGCCAGACCGACCTCCTGCTTCGCGTCGTCTATCTCCAGCCCGGCTCGGTCGAGCTGATCGAGGGCGAGGCGCTCCGTACTCTGATGATCGAGGATCGCGCCGACTACGTCGCGCCGATCGGCTTTGGCGATTCAGTGGACGGCGACCCCGTCGTGGGCACGATCGCCGCGCTGGTCGGCGATCTCGGTGGCGGGGTGGTCGAGGGGCGGGTGTTCGCGAACCGCTACGAGGCGGTGGTTGGCGCGAACTCCCCGCTCCGCATCGGCGACATTTTCCAGGCATCACACGGCCATGGCGTCGAGACCCTCGACGGCACGCATCACGGGGCGGAGCTGACGGTCGTCGGGCGTATCGGCGCTACCGGCTCGCCCTGGGACCGCGCGATCATGGTGCCGATCGAGTTCACCTGGACCGTCCACAATCTCGGCACCGGCCATGCGGTCGACGATCCGAACGTGATCGGCCCGCCCTTCGACCTCGACGTCATGCCGGGGATTCCCGCTGCCGTCCTGAAGCCGGCGTCGCTTGCCGCCGCCTACGGCCTGCGTGGCGAATACCGGACGGTCGAGACGACCGCCTTCTTCCCGGCCGAGGTGCTGGTCCAGCTCTACGAACTGCTCGGCGACGTCCGGACCGTCATGACATGGCTTGCGATCGCGACCGAGGTGCTCCTGGTCGCGGCCGTGCTGGCGGGCCTCCTGATCCTGATGCAGCTCTACCGGCAGCGCTTTGCGGTGCTGCGCGCGCTCGGCGCGTCGCGGCCCTATGTCTTCGCCGTCGCCTGGACGTTCGGCTTCGGGCTGATCGCCCTCGGCAGCTTCATCGGCCTCGGAGTCGCCGCGCTCCTGACCGGCGTCGTCTCCTCGATCCTCTCCCGCGCCAGCGGCATCGCGCTCTCCGCCTCCGTAGGCAGCACTGAGATCTGGCTTGCGGTCATCCTCACCGCGGCCGGCGCGATCCTCGCGCTCCTCCCCGCCGCGCTGCTCTACCGCCGGCCTGTCGTCGAGGCGTTGCGGGGCGCGGCATAGCCTTGCCGTCCACATCCACGGAGCTTCTCATGCGCCTTGCCATCGCCGCGCTGTTTGCCGGCCTCGCCGTCTCGCCTGCCTTCGCGCAGGAGGACGAGCATGTCTTCACCTTCGGGCCGATCACGATCGAGCATCCCTGGGCCCGCGCAGCCGCCGCCGGCGCCGACACGCTCGCCTTCGTCGAGATCCTCAATGACGGGCTCGCCGATCGCGTCGTCGGCTTCTCGACCGAAATCGCGACCTCGGTCGAGCTGGTCGGCCTGACGATCCAGAACGGCCTCATCGAAATGGTGCCGGTCCCGGACTTCGACCTCCCGCCCGGCGCGTTCACCTTCGACCCGAACGGCCTTGGCATCGCCCTCCGCGGCCTCACCGAGCCGCTGGTGGAGGGTACCGAGTTCGAGCTGACGATGACGCTGCAGAACGCCGGCGAAATGACGTTCCATGTTCTCGTGCAGGCGCCCGACGCCGTGGCGCACGAGCACGCGCACTAGGCGCGCCGGCGGGGCGTTGGGGCCGCGAAACGTCAGCGCGTTGCTTTGACCTCGGGAGAACCGAGCCCGGCGGTGCCCCTATCCCGCCGGGCTCGCATTGCCAAAGGGCTAGTGCGTGGCGCCTTCCCCGCCGGCTGCCACGATGCCGAATGGAACGCCCTCGACGGCTATCTCGCCGGCAGGTTCGAACGTTCCGGCGTCGACAAGACGAAGCACGCCCGCCAGCGGATCGGTGACCACGATCGTTTCACCAGCGACGGCGATGCGCGGCCGGGGGTCGGCGAAGTTTCCGTCAACGCTGTAGGCCGCCGTCAGCGCGAGCGCGCGATCGAGTTCGCCGGTCAGGACGTCGAAGCGCCGGAGGACTAAGCGGTTCGCTGGGCCGTCCAATGCGGAAATGGGTCGGCGAGGGTGCGGAACGGCACGGGGTTGAACCGCGGCGGGTTCTCCGGCCCTACGAGGGCATCGTCGAGCGCCTCACGCATCGCGCGCTCGTCCATGTCGATGCCGATGAAGACAAGTTCCTGACGCCGGTCGCCCCAGACCCGGTGCCAGTGTTTCCGCACCGATTCCTGCCATGCCGGCTGATCCGGCCATCGCTCGCGCGGCACGGCGGCCCACCATGAACCCATCGGCTCTACCCGGGCGATGGCCCCGGCAAGCGAGAGCTCTCCGACCCAGTCCGGCCGGGTCGCAAGCCAGAAATGGCCTTTGGCACGGATGAGTCCCGGCCATGTGGCGTTGATGAAGGCATTCAGCCGATCGGGGGCGAAGGGCCGCCGCGCCCGGTAGACGAAGCTGCGAATCCCGTATTCCTCGGTTTCGGGCACGTGATCGCGAAAGCCGTAGAGCTCCTTGAACCAGCGGGGGTGCTGCTCGGCCTTATCCTCGGCGAAACGTCCTGTATCGAGCACTTCCGCGAGGGGTACGCGGCCGAAATCCGCCTCCAACACCCGCGCATCGGAATTGAGGGACGCGATGACCCCGCGGACCCTGGCCCGCTCGTCCACGGTCACGTCCGAAGCCTTGTTGACGACGATGACATCGGCGAACTCGATCTGCTCGACGAGAAGATCGACGATCGTCCGCTCGTCGCCGGTACCGGCCGCCTCCCCGCGGTCACGCAGCAGGTCATGAGAGCCGAAATCGTGAAGGAGGTTCACGGCGTCGACCACGGTGACCATCGTGTCCAGCCGCGCCAGATCGGACAGGCTGTTCCCGGCTTCATCGCGGAACGAGAACGTGCTCGCGATCGGCAACGGCTCGGCGACCCCAGTTCCTTCGATGAGGAGGTAGTCGAAGCGCTGGGCCCGCGCGAGACGTCCGACCTCAGACAGAAGGTCGTCGCGCAGAGTGCAGCAGATGCAGCCATTGGTCAGTTCGACGAGCTTTTCGTCGGTATGGGACAGGTTCCCGCCCCCTTCGCGAATGAGGTCGGCGTCTATGTTCACCTCGCTCATGTCATTGACCATGACCGCGACGCGCCGGCCTTGGCGATTGTTGAGGATGTGATTGAGAAGTGTGGTTTTGCCTGCGCCCAGGAACCCCGAAAGGACGGTGACGGGCAGGCGTTCGTCGTGCGCGCGCATGATGGTTTCCAATGCGTATGTTATAACATAACATATCGGAACGACGCGTATGGTCAACCGGAGGCCGGTCAGAAGGCGTTGCGTGGCCGCGAGTCGCGCGTAGCGCGATCTGGATCAAAGGGCGGCGAGAGGTTGCTTGTGAGAGCCGGACTGTGGCGCGGCAGCCGGTTCAACAGGCCGTAGCGTCGGCGCGGGACGCGGCGGACGGACAGGGCACCATCTCGATCGTTGCCTCTCCTCCCAGTCCGATTTCGTAGAGGGCCCTGAACGGCGTGCGGAAGGTCGGGGCCGCGGCAGGGACCGTGGTGATGGAATGCGCCTCATAGATATTCAGGCGCGGGATCGGCTCCGGGCCGTCTTCGGCACACCATCGGATGACGATCGGCATGTCTTTGACGATAAGGGCGGCGCAGCCGCGGCGGACGTACCAGCGCGCATCGCAACCGTCGGGGTTCACGACCACGGTCTCACCGGTCAGCTCGAAGAGCCTCGGTTCCTGACACTGCGGGCCGGGGTCGGTAGCCACGACGGGAGGAGCAGGGCTTCTCGGCGCGGCGTCCACCGCGATGGATCCCGTGAGGAAGGCTGCGGTCCCCAGAGTCATCGCGACCGCAATTGCGGAGATCTTCGCCATCGTCCTCGTTGCGTCCCGCTGACGCCTGAGGGCGCCACCTGGGATGGATGGTAACAGCGGTCGCCGCGCTCGCGCACGAGTTCGTGCACCAGGCGGGGACGGCGGCAAGAACGGCTGGCGCTGCTGCCACCGTCCCGGGCTCCCCATGCAAGGCGGGGCTATCGCCTATGGCGGGGTCGCCTTGCGGGCCATGGCGGTATTCGACGCCCCGCAGGGTCGAGGCCTGTCCTCCGCTGTTCTCCCCCCTTACGGGGTGCGCGGCAGCGGACCAGTTGCGGGTCAGACCCATCAACGACCTCCTCCCCGGGCTTGACCCGGGGCCCATTGGGCGTTTCGCCGACGCGGAATCTCCCGGATTCTCACACTTCGGATTGGTCGAGGGGCCAATGGACCCCGGCTCAAGCCCGGGGAGGAGTGAGCTGATGCGCCTTGTTCCGACGAGAGGCCCGAACCTCGCAACAATCTCCTTGCAGGGAGAGGACCGGGGCCGCCGACCTGCCGATGCGACGCCGCTCATATGTGATCGCCTTGCCGTAAGGGGAGGCTCGGGAACGCGCCGCGCCCCGTAAGCCGCCGCATTCGCCTCGCCAAAGAAAAGAGGGGCGGCCGGGGCCGCCCCTTCGCAGTCAGCGCGGGCCGCGTCAGTGCGCGTGGACGACGGCGCCGCTGCCCTGCGCTTCCGCAGCCGGCTTGCGGCTGAGGAAGACGAAGGCGAGGATTGCTGCGATCGCGGCGGCGATGGCGCCGGCGATGAAGGCGATGTGGTAGCCGCCGTTCAGCGCGGCGAGGGTCTCGACGCCGGATGCCGCGAGGGTCTCGGTGCGGCCGGCGGCGAGGGCCGCGAGGATCGCAAGGCCGAGCGCGCCGCCCATCATGAACGAGGTGTTGGCGACGCCCGAGGCGAGGCCCGCCTTCTCCGGGGCGACGTCGCTCATCGCCGACAGCAGCACCGGGTTGAACGCAAGGCCGACGCCGACGCCGAGAAGGATCATGCCGGGCAGCACGTCGGCGAACAGGCCGCCGTCGAGCGGGGCGCGGGCGAACCAAAGGAGGCCGATTGCGACCAGCGCCATGCCGATGGTGAGCGGGATGCGGTTGCCCCAGCGGTTCACGATCTTGGCCGAGAGGCCGAGCGAGAACGCGCCCATGATGAGATTGGCCGGCAGGAAGGCGAGGCCGACCTCGAGCGGGTCATAGCCGAGCACGAGCTGCAGATAGAGCGCGGCGATGAAGAACCAGGTGAACATCGCGCCCGACCACAGGACGCCGATCACATTGGCGGTCGCAAGGTTGCGCAGCTTGAAGAGGCCGAGCGGAACCAGCGGGTTCGCGACCCGGAGCTCGATGGTGATGAAGGCACCGAAGAGGACCACTGCGCCGCCGAGGAAGCCGAGGGTCTGCGCCGAGGTCCAGCCCGCCTCATTGCCGTTGACGACCGCATAGACCGCGAGGAGGAGGGCGCCGGTGATGGTCGCGGCGCCCCAGACGTCGACCCGTTCACGCTGGCCGCGCGTCGCATCCTTCGGCAGCAAGGCGAGGCCGACGGCAAGCACCGCGGCGCCGATCGGCAAATTGACCAGGAAGATCGAGTGCCAGCTTATCGCGTCGGTGAGGACGCCGCCGAGCAGCACGCCGAGGCTGCCGCCGCCGGCCATCACGAAGCCGAAGAAGCCCATCGCCCTGGCGCGCTCCTTGTCCTCTGTGAAGAGCGTCATGATCAGCGAGAGCGCGACCGCCGAGACGACGGCGCCGCCAAAACCCTGCGCCGCGCGGGCGACGATCAGCATCCCTTGCGAGTTCGCGAAGCCGCAGGCGGCCGACGCGATGGTGAAGACGACGATGCCGGCGAAGAACATGCGGCGGTGGCCAAAAATGTCGCCAAGTTTGCCGCCGAGGAGGAGGAAGCCGCCGAAGGTGAGCATGTAGGCGTTGACGACCCAGACCAGCGACGTCTCGGAGAAGCCGAGATCGGCGCGGATCGAGGGCAGGGCGACGTTCACGATCGTGGAATCGAGGACGATCATGAGGTCGCCGAGGCAGAGGATGATGAGAGCCAGCCACTTGGTGCGGCCGTCGATCCGGGCATTCATGGTGTTTCTCCTGTCCATCGAGGCGCCCTGTTCGCCGCCCGTCCGGCACGCGCCTTCCCGTTCACGACGAACCGGGTTCGTCGCGGTCGACATTTCGTTGCGAAGATATTTTCGGGATCCGCCGCAGCGTATGCGGCGGGGATTTCCTAAGCTTCTTCAGCTTCTCCGAGCGCTTCGCTCAGATTTCGGAGCAGGATTTCCGTTCCCGCCCGTCGCGCTTCTGGAGAGTCCGTGCCGTCGAGAAAGGCACCCTGTTCGGTGATCTTCAGGCGGGTGCCCGTGCCGCTCGGCTTGAGCTCGATCGTGGCGAGCGAGGTCGAGACGCGGACGCCGCCGAAAAGCATCTCATAGGAGTAGATGATGCGCTCGTTCGGGATGATGTCGAAATAGAGCGCGTCGTACTTGTATGAGAAGCCCTCGCCGGCATCGCCTTCGTTGACCTCGCGGCCGCCGACGCGGAAGTCGAGGCTGTAGCTGCTGCGGCCGCCGGTCGGCGGCGGCATGAACCACGCGCCTTTGGCCTTCTCGCTCGACCACGCGCCCCAGACCTTGGCGGGGCTCGCCTTGTAAGTGCGCTCGAGGGCGAACGTCCCGGTGTTGACCGGGGCGCTCATGCGAGGCTCCGTTCGGCCGGTGCTTCGTCAAGGGCGACCGCCAGCTGTTCGAGGAGGCCCCTGGTGCCTTCCTCGCGGACCGTGGGATCGTCGAAGCCGTCGAGAAACGCGCCCTGCTCGGTCAGCACCAGGCGCGTGCCACTCCCTTCGGGCCGGAGCTCCATCGTCGCCAGCGACACCGAGATGCGCTTGGCGTCGTGGAACATCTCGTAGGTGTAAATGAAGCGCTCGTTCGGGATGATGTCCTGGTAGAGGCAGACGAAGCGGCTTATCGGGCCGCCTTCCGGGCCGCCTTCGTTGATCTCGTAGCCACCGACGCGGAAGTCGAGCGACACCTCGCCCTCGATCCAGTCCGGCGGGCCGACGAACCATTTCCGCTTCGCTTCGGCGTCGGCGAAGGCGCGGTAGACTTTCGATGGCGCCGCCTTGTAGCTCCGCTCGAGCTTGAAGGTGCCATGGGTGACGGATCGCTGCATGTGTCGTGTCCTCACTCGGGGTCGTCGGGGAGGGAGTCGAGGTAGTCGCCAAGGCGATCGAGGCGACGCTCCCAGAGCCGACGGCGTTCGTTGATCCAGCGCTCGACCATCTGAAGGCCCTCCGTCTCGACGCTGCAGGTTCTTACGCGGCCAACCTTCCGGGTCCGGACGAGGCCGCTCGTCTCCAGCACCTTGAGGTGCTGGACGACCGCCGGGAGCGACATGTCGAACGGCTCGGCGAGGGCGCTGACCGACAGCGGACCTTGCGAGAGCCGCTCGACCATGAGGCGTCGCGTCGGGTCGGCGAGGGCCTGGAACATGACGTCGATAGGGGCGGGCTGATGGTTAAGCATGAACTTAAGTATTGGTCCCGAGGGGTGGGTGTCAAGGGGCATGAGACGCGGATTGCTTTGCGCGGTTCTCGCAAGCTATTCCCGCGTGGGCGAGAGGACTCCCCCTTCACCTCTCCCCGGCGGGGAGAGGTCGGATCGACGCGCGAAGCGGGTCGATCCGGGTGAGGGAGGCACCCCCTCGAGGCCAGAACTCCCTCACCCGATCCGTCGCTTGCGCGACGGCTCGGCCTCTCCCCACCGGGGAGAGGTGGGCCGCACCGCCACGTCCCCTCCTCGGCGCAAAGGCCGACTGCGGGGCCTGATCAACCCCGCGCGATTCCGGAACCGCGCCTCGGCACCTCGCGTTGATTTCGCGAGGCGCGATCGTCGCGCCGCGTACGGGAGAATCATCGTGGACAAGGATCGGATCGAAGGTTCCGCCAAGCAGGCCAAGGGCGCCGTCAAGGAAGCCGCTGGCAAGGTGATGGGCGACAGGAAATTGCAGGCCGAAGGGAAGGCCGACAAGGCCGCCGGCAAGGTGCAGAACGCGGTCGGCGGACTGAAAGACACGCTGCGGGGCAAGTGAGCGCGCAGCGTCGTTCGTTCGAAGAAAGGCCCGGTCGGCGGATGTCGGCCGGGCCTTCGCTTGTGCGACTCCCGGCGCGAAATCCGCGAGCGGGTCTGCGGCCAGACTAGAAGCTGAGCCGAAGCGCCGCGCCGAACTGGGTGTGAGTGCCGATCTCCGGACCGTGCCGCGTCAGGGCAAAGGCCTCGACCGTGGTCCGCTCGCTGGGCTGCCAGCCCAGGCGGGCGCCGAGCTGAACATAGGGGCCGGCGGGGAGTTCGGCGGCGACGGTGTCGACGAAGGCGACGTCCGCCGCGATGCCGTTCCTGTTCGTGAAGGTGCGCCCCACGGTCCCGGTGAAGGTGACGTCGAGAGTCTCGGCCAGCGCCATCGTCCAGGCGAGCTGGGCCTCGATCGCGCTCCGGCCGGCGCGGCTGTCGGATAGCGTGGCCGCGAAGAGATTGTCGAGGCTGACCTCTTCCTCATAGCCGCGCACGGCGATGCTGCTATGGGACACCGCCGCGGTCAGGGCGATTTCGTTGCGATCGTTGAGGTCGTAAAGGATCCCGGCACGCAGGCGGCTGCCCAGGAGGAAGCCGGTCGCGGCCTGCTCGACCGCCACGATCTCGTCGATGTTCTGGTACTGCCGCGAATAGGTGAGGTCGAGGCTCGGCGCCGCGTAGGCTGCGCCCTCGACCAGGAAGCGCAATGGCGTCGGGCTCGGCGACACGTAGCGCACCGCGCCGGCAAGGAGCACGGACGGGCCGATCTCGACGCCGGGCGCGGACTGGGTGAACAGGGCGACGCCGCCCAGGATCCCGAGACCGGGCCTCAGATTGTAGCGGCCGGTGGCCCCGAGAAGGCCCGAGCCCGCGGCGGCGATCACGCCGGCTTCGTCCGGTCCCTCAATCGGCCGCAGCACGCCGAGGAGGAGATCCGCGGTGCCGGCGAGCTGGCCGAGGACGGCGGCGGTCTCGGCGGCGAGCTGGTCGATCGACGCCTGGACCGCGCCGAAGGTCGTGAAGCCGACGCGGGCGAAGTCGGCGGTGTCGAGGAAGGCCGTGGTGAAAGGAGCGCCGGGTTCCCCGGCATCGAGCGTCAGCGAGAGATCAACGACGAGCGCTTCCCCCGGTGCGGTGCCGACGAACTGCCGCGGGTCGAAGTCTCCGTCCGTCGGACCGTTCAGCGTCAGCTCGAACGGCGTGCCGTCGGGGCCGACGGCGGTGAATGTCGCGGTCTGCCCGGCGTCGAGGAGGGCGAAGCCCCGATAGTCGGCGGTGAAGACGCTATAGCCGGTCGGATCGCCCGGCGCGATCTCGGCGCGGCAGGTGGCAGTCGCGGTGGCCGGTTCGCCGCCATCGATCTCGATGACGAAATTGTTGAAGGCCGCGAAATGGGACAGGCCGTCGGGTGCGTGGCCGACGCTGTAGTCGGTCGGGATGCCATTGGCGCAGACGTCCACGGCGAGGGCAGGGGAGGTCGACAGAACGATCGCGGCAGCCAGCAGACCGAGTTTCGTTTTCATGTGCCCCGAACCTGTTTCACGCAGCAGAACGGCCGGCAAAGCCGGCCGTTCCAGTCAGTTCCGCTTACGGCAAACGGATGGTTAACGGCACGTCTGCCACTGCAGCAGGTAGACGAGCGCCGCGTCGACGTCCTGGGTATCGACCGTCGCCATCGCTTCGCGATTCGCAACCGTCTGGACGCGCATCGAGGTGTTGGTGCGGAGGATGACGTCCGCGCCGCAGGCCGACCACACCTGGGCGGCGGCGACGATGTCGTTGTGGATCAGGTACTCGTCGGTCAGCGCGCCGCGGAAGGTCCGGTTGAAGGTCGGACCGCGGGTGCCGGCGAAGAAATACTCGACGTTGAACTGGGACAGCGCGCCCGCCGGCAGCGCGTTGAAGCCGCGGTAGTCGATGCCGATCACCGACACGCTGAAGCCCTGGGGCACGTTCACCGGGATGCCGACATTGCAGCTCTTGCGCTCGAAGGAGCGGCCGGTGGTGCCGCCGGCTTCGACGAAATAGGCGTCGAAGAAGATCGAGAGGCTGCGGGCGTCCGGCGCCAGCACGGACGACACGGTGCCGGCCGGGCAGCCATTGCCGCCGGTCTCCGGCGTGCCGAGGGTGATGCCGGGCGTCTGCGCCTGCGCGACCGACACGGAAGCCGTCACGGCCGCAAGGGCGAGGGCAAGAATCTTACGCTTCATGAGGGGTAGTTCCCTTTGGTTGGGCCGAAGGCGGGGGTCCTTCGTGCACGGTTGGGATAACAGAGGAGGGCTGAATGCGGCCTGAGACTCCGGTTCAGGCGCCGTTCACGAAGGAGAGGACGGGCGGCGCGCGCCCGACCCCGCCGTTCGGAGCGGCGCCCCTTGCTGTTTGCTCCCTCCCCAAAGTCATTAGCCGTGTGATCAAATTATGGAGGACCACACGAAGCCGGCAAAGCATCGGCTAGCAGCGCCGCCACTGCAGCCGGTAGACCAGCGCCGCCGCGATGTCTTCGGTGTCGACCGTGGCTTCGGCCGCGCGGCCGCCCGGCGCGGTCACGCGAACCGACGAGTTGGTGCGGAGGATCACGTCCTGGCCGCAGGCCGACCACACGGTGCTTGCCGCGGTGAGCTCGTTGCGGATGAAGAAGTCCTGGGTCCGCGGTCCGTTGAAGGTGCGCGTGAAGCGCGGCCCCTGGCCGCCGGCAAAGAAATATTCAACGGTGAAGACCGAGCTCGCGCCTGCGGGAAGCTGGTTGAAGCCGCGGTAGTCGACCGTCAGCACCGAGACCGAATAGCCCGACGGCACATCGAGCGGAATCGCGAGGTTGCAGCTCTTGCGGTCGAACGACCGCCCGTTGCCGGTCGCGGCACGGTACTGGTCGTAGAAGATACTGAGCGACTGGCCATCGGAGCTGAGAACGGCGCTGGCGGTGCCCTGAGGGCATCCGGTGCCGCCATAGGTGGGGGTGCCGAGCCGGAGCCCGGCCTGGGCGTGGGCCGCGCCGATGCCGGCAATCAGAAGGGCGGCGGCGAGGACGATGCGTTTCATTGGCGACCTTTCGACGAACAGCCCACCTCCCCTTGGGTACGCCTCGCTACGCCTCCTAACGTGAACGGCCGATGAGTGGTTCATTCAGGCGGCCGGCTTCTGGCGCTTAGCGGGCGACATCGTCGCCCGGACCTGTCGTCGCGGTTGCAGCGGACGGCCTCCTTGCGACCAGCCCGTGCTTCTTGAGGAGTCCGCGGAGCTGGTCATAGGTGAGCGAAAGGGCGGCGGCGGCGCGGCGCTGGTTGCCGAGGGCGGCGTCCAGCGCCGATCTCAGGATGCCGGCCTCGAACGCCGCAACCGCGGCCCCGAAATCGGACGCCCGGGGCGGGGGCTCGGGGCTCGCCGGCGTCCGGACGGCCGCGGCCTTGACCGCCGGAGAGTCGGGGCGATGCGGCGACGCAAACGGATCGAGCTGGACGTCGGCGATCGATCCTGCCGGCGATTCCGTGGCGAAGTGCCGATACACGGCGCGCTCGACCACATTCTTGAGCTCGCGGACGTTTCCCGGCCAGCCATGGCCGAGAAGCATGGTTTCCGCCTCGCGCGAGAAGCCGGGAAAGGGCTGGTCGATCTCGTGGGCGAATGCCCGGCCGAACTCGGCCGCGAGCACCGGGATGTCGCTTCTTCGTGCCCGGAGCGGCGGCAGGGTCACGACGTCGAAGGCGAGACGGTCGAGGAGATCCGAGCGGAAGGAGCCGGCGGCGGCGCGCGCGGGGAGGTCGACATTGGTCGCGCCGAGGACGCGGACATTGCAGGTCCGCGTCTCGCTGCCGCCGACCCGCTCGAACTCACCATATTCGATGACCCGGAGCACCTTCTCCTGCACCCGGAGCGAGGCGGAGCCGATCTCGTCGAGGAAGAGGGTGCCGCCATCGGCGCGCTCGAAGCGGCCGATGTGGCGCCTGGTGGCGCCGGTGAAGGCGCCGGCCTCATGGCCGAACAGCTCGCTGTCGAGGAGTTCGTCGGCGAGGGCCGCGCAATTGACCTTGACCAGCGGCTGGTCCCACCGCCGCGACAGGAAATGGATGCGCTCCGCGAACAGCTCCTTGCCGCAGCCACGCTCGCCGATGATGAGGAGCGGCCGGTCGAGCGGCGCCGCGGCCGAGGCATGCGCGAGGGCGTCGAGGAAGGCCGGCGCCTGACCGAGGAGGCCGGCGGACTCGGTTTCGGGCGCGATCATCGTTGGCCGCACCGCGGCGCGAGGGCCCCGACACCAGCGCCCCTCTTGGAGACGTTTGCGCGTGGCCGAGGCGCGGCGGCAACCTCCCACCTCTCCCCGGCGGGGAGAGGTCGAGCCGTCACGCAAGCGACGGATCGGGTGAAGGATTCCGCCCCCGAGGGGGTGCACCCCCTCACCCGGATCGATCCGCACCGAAGTCGGATGTTTCCGACTTCGGCACTCTGGCAGCGAACTCGGCAACAGCCGAGTTCGCTGGTGTCGATCCGACCTCTCCCCGCCGGGGGGAGGTGAAGAGGAGCGGTCACGTCAGGTGGCGACTTCGACATGGTCCCCAATACTAAACAATGTGGTGAAAAATGCCAACAAGTCGGCGCTATCCACCGTATCGTTGTGCCGGAAGGATGACGTCATCGGGGAGAATCATCAGTGAAATCAATATGATAAAACCCTCTGGCATCACTTGGCACGGCCTTCGCAATAGGATTGGCATGAAGGGCCGCCGACCGCGGCTCGCAAGCCCAAGGGGACGACATGCAGACCTATGAAAGACGCTACGGGGAGCGCTGGCCGGGCGTGCGGATGAGCCGCGAGCACACCATCACGATCAGTCGCGGCTGGCTGATCTTCATCCTTGGCTTCATCGTCGGCGCGTTCCTCCTCTAGGCGGCCGCGATGAGTGCCTTCTCCCGCCTCGGCCGGTTCGTCGAAAGCAACCGGGATTCGCTGCCGGACTGGGTCCGCGAGCCCGAGACGATCTGGCTGGTCTTCGCCCTGGGCTTCGCCCTCGGCGCCATCATTCTCTAGGGAACGGAACCATGGGTGTTTTCTCCCGCCTGTCCGACATCGTGAATTCGAACATCAACGCGCTCCTCGACCGCGCCGAGGACCCCGAAAAGATCATGCGCCTCATCATCCAGGAGATGGAGGATACGCTGGTCGAGGTCCGCTCCTCCGCGGCGCGCGCGATCGCCGACAAGAAGGAGATCGAGCGGAAGCGCTCCGACTTCCAGCAGCGCCATGACGAGTGGGCGCGGAAGGCCGAGCTTGCCGTCGAACGCGGCCGCGACGACCTCGCCCGCGGCGCGCTGGTCGCCCGCCGCAAGGCCGGCGAGATGGCCGACATGCTGACCAACGAGCTGAAGGCGATCGAGGAGTCGATCGCGAAGTCGACCGAGGACCTCAGCCAGCTCCAGGCCAAGCTGAAGGAAGCCAAGGCCAAGCAGCGCTCGGTCGAGATCCGCCGCCAGGCGGCCAGCGACCGCATCCGCGTCAATCGCCTGGTCTATTCGAGCAGGGTCGAGGACGCGGTGGCGCGCTACGACCAGTTCGAGCGCAAGGTTGACGAGCTCGAGGCGGAGGCCGAGGTCTACGCCACCGGGCGGCCGCGGTCGCTCAACGAGCAGTTCGCCGAGCTCGAGGCCGAGGACGCGGTCAACGCCGAACTCGCGCAGCTCAAGCAGCGCGTGTCCGATCGCGCTGGCGGGGCGTAGTCCGGGCTAAGCCCCAACCAGGGAGACGCCCTTCATGGAGGGTATCTGGGTAGTCGCCATCCTGGCGGTGACGGTGGTCGCGCCCATCGCGATCATCATGCACTACATCACGGAATGGCGGAAAATGCGGACCCTGTCGTCGGACGACGAGCGGCTGCTCGAAGATCTCTGGCAGACCGCCAATTCGCTGGAGGGGAGGGTGCGATCCCTCGAGACGATCCTCGACAAGGAGGCGCCGAACTGGCGCGACCGCAATGGCTGATCAGTCCGAGCATCATCACCACCACCATCATCACTACTACCGGGATGCCGGGCGGATGGACCGCCCGTCGCCCAACCCGCATCGCCTGCGGCGGAGCCGGCGGCACCGGATGATCGCCGGCGTCTGCGGCGGCTTCGCCGAATATTTCGGCTGGACGCTATGGAAGGTCCGAATCCTGACCTTCCTCGCCTTCATCCTGTTCATGCCGGTGACGGTGTTCCTCTACTTCATGGCGATGCTCGTCCTCCGATCCGAGGACCCGCCGGTCGGCCGCTCCGCGCGCGACGAGGAATTCTGGCGCTCGGTGTCGACCAAGCCGAAGGTCACCATGCACATGTTCAAGCACAAGTTCCGCGCCATCGACGGCCGCCTGGCGGAGATGGAGCGGGCGGTGACCTCGGAGGAGTTCCGCCTCAACCGGGCCTTCCGCGACCTCGAACAGCCCGCGCGCACGCCGCGGACCTCGACGCCCTAGTCGAAGTCGGATGTTTCCGACTTCGACCAGCTGAGTCCACGTCCTACTCGCCGCGCCTCAACGACGACCTGTACCTCCCCCGCCCGCCTGCGCCCCCACGCAGGCGGGACCGGGGAAGTGCGCCTCGCTCAACCCATTTCGGAGGCTGCCATGCCCACGCCCCTGCCGCGCCGCGCGATCGAGCTCTACCGGCCGCGGGCCGCACCGGGATCGCTCGAGGATCTCCTCGACCGCCTGGCCCGCGCCGGGTCCGGTTCGCGTGTCTTCGTCGCCGACGTCCTTGCCGTCGTCGGCGAGCGCTCGTTCGGCCCGTTCATTGCGCTCGCCGCGCTGATGATCGCCTCGCCGCTCGGGGTGATCCCGACGCTCCCCACCATCATCGCGCTGATGATCGGCCTCGTCGCCGCCCAGCTTTTCGTCGGCATGCCGCGGATCTGGCTGCCGCGCTTCCTGCTCAACCGGTCGATCGGGCGCGAGCGGCTGCTTTCGGCCGTCAACAAGGTCCGGCCGCTGAGCCAGCGGGTCGATCGCGTCTTCCGGCGGCGGCTCGGCTTCCTGACCGAGGGCGTCTTCGCGCGCGTCATTGCGGCGCTGTGCCTGATGCTGGTCATCCTGATCCCGCCGCTCGAGCTGATCCCGTTCGCCGCTACAATTCCGGCGCTCGCGCTGGCGGCGTTCGGCCTTGCGATCTTCCTCCGCGACGGCCTCCTCGCCCTCGTCGCGGCAACGCTCGCCGGCGGGAGCCTCGCCCTCGTGATGTCCGTGCTATTCTAAGGCTCGGCGCCGATCCGCGGTGTCGATGCAGCGGGCGGTCGGGCGTGGGGGGCGCCTGCACGGCCTCTCACGCCCTTCTCCCCCCCTTTCGGCGGAGACCGTGGAGCTTGGCCCGCGAAGCGCCGCCTTGGCGGAGCGCGTGGGGGGGTGAGCAACAGGCTCGGCGTCGCACGGGCGCTGTCCGTTCGACTTCTCCGCAAAGCAGACTGTTGGGTGGTTCAGCCTCTCGGTCGGAGCACAGCCTGCAAACCCACTCCTCCCCGGGCTTGACCCGGGGCCCATTGGCCCCCTCCACCGATCCGGAGTCTTGAGAATCCAAGAATCGGTGGGAACGATTCTTGTGGGAGGAATCGATTTCCATTTTGCGTTTTGTTGGGCGCCTGACGGCGGCTGGCTCGGCCGGCTGTTGCCGTGAAACCTCAGCCCACACTAACCCATGGAGATAACGAGGGATGAACCTGAAATTCCCGATCTACGCCGCTAGCACGGCGCTGGCCGGCGGTCTGTTGGCTGCAGCACTCTCCAGCCCGTCGCACGCGCAAGCGCCGGGCGAAATCCCGCTAGGCGAGCGCGTCCATCCTGAAAGCATTGCCGCTACGCCCGACGGCGGGCTGCTAATCGGCAGCGTTGCCCAGAACATCGTGTTGCGCGTCGCGCCGGGTGCGACGACTGCGGAGCCCTGGATCAGCGGCCTTCCCGAGGGCGGGTTGGTGCTCGGCGTCTTCGCCGCCGGCGACACGGCCTATGTCTGCTCCAACGGTCCATTCGGGTCCGGACAGGCGACCCTTCTCACCTATGACCTTGCCACTGCAGCTCAGACCGGCTCCTACGTCTTCCCCGGCGGCGGGCTCTGCAACGACATCGCCGTTGCCGCCGATGGGACGGCGTACGTCACCGACACCTCGGACACGGGCCGCGTCCTCGCGCTGGCGCCCGACGCGACCGAGCTGACGGAGGTCATCGCCGACACCGCGATCGCAGGTATCGACGGCATCGCCTATATCGGCGACGTCCTCTACGCCAACGACGTCCAGACCGGTGCGATGTACCGGATCGATCCGACGGCCGGCACCTATGCCACACTGACGACTTCCCGGCCCCTCGCGGGTCCGGACGGCATGCGAACCACGGCGGACGGGACGGCGCTTGTCGTCGCCGAGAACCAGGCCGGACGCATCGCGCTCCTCGAGATCGAGGGCGATACGGTCACCGTCACCGACATCGCCGACGGGTACGACACGCCGACCGGCGTCGCCGTGATCGACGACACGATCTACATCGTGGAGGCGATTTTCGGGCCGCTGTTCGATCCCAACGCTCCGCCGCCGCCGCCCTTCTTCGTCCGCGTCGTCGAGATGCCGGAGGAGGCGGCCCAGGCTCCGGTACCGCCGGCCGCCCCGGCGGCGGCCGCGGCCGCCACCCCGGCTCAGGACACCGCGGCGCTCATGGCCGCGCTGATGGACGAGGGGGCCGACAACTACCGCCGCAACTGCCAGGTCTGCCACGGCGACCAGGGTCAGGGCGGCGCTGGTCCGACGCTGCCGACCTCTGCGATGGTGAGCCGCGCCGGCGGCCTCATCAACCAGATCCTTCAGGGCAGCCCGGCGCACGGCATGCCGCCGTTCAACCGCCTCAGCGACCGCGAGATCGCGAGCATCGCGACCTTCGTGCGCAATTCCTGGGGCAACAGCTTCGGCATCGTCACCGAAGGCAACGTCGCGCAGACGCGCGGGCCCGGTTAGCCGCGGACACCGCGCGTCCCGCACGGCGCATCCGCGCGGGACCAAGGATCGACATCGGGAAAGGAGGATCGACGTCGTTCGGGACGGAACGACGCAACCCGCTCACACATCGAGAAGCATCGAAAGTCACGCAGAAAAGGGAGGGAATGATGAACTTGCATTCGAGAATGCCAGGCCGTCGTCTTCGCACTGTGAGTGTCTCGACGATTGCCTTGGCCGCTGGTGCAGGTCTTGGAGGAACTGCGCTCGCCAATGACGATGTGACGGCTCTGCAGAACGACCCGGCGAACGTCGTAATGCCGAACATCACGTATAATGGCTGGAACTACTCGACCCTCGACCAGATCACGCTCGACAATGTCGACCAGCTTCAGATCGCCTGGACCTGGCAGATCGGCATCCTTGATTCGCACGAGGCTTCGCCGCTCGTGGTCGGCGACACCATGTACATCGTCTCGCCGAAGCCGAACTACGTCTACGCCCTCGACCTGACCCAGAACGGCGTCATCAAGTGGGAATTCCGCCCCGACATGAATGTCGAGGAGGCAACCCGGCAAGGTTGCTGCGGCGCGCAGACCCGCGGCCTCAACTACGCCGAGGGAAAGATCTTCTTCAACACGCTCGACGGCCAGGTGTTCGGCCTCGACGCCGAAACCGGTGAAGCGGTGTGGCGCACGGTCGGCGCCGACCTGTCGATCGGCGAGACCACCGTCGGCAACATGCTGGTCGTCGGCGACCTCGTCATCGCCGGCAATGCCGGCGGTGAGCGCGGCGTCCGCGGCAAGGTGCAGGCGTTCGACATCAACACCGGCAATCTGCAGTGGGTCATGTACTCCATGGGTCCGGACAACGAAGTCGGCATCGGTCCGCGGTTCAACCCGTTCTATGCCGACGACAGGGTCGGTTCGCTCGCGACTTGGTACGGCGACTCGTGGCGCCGTGGCGGCGGCACCGTATGGGGCTATTTCACCTGGGATCCGGAGCTGAATTACTTCTACTACTCGACCGGCAATTGCGGTCCGTGGAACCCGGATTACCGCCGCGAATGGGGCGTCATCAATCTCGACGAGAATGGCGGCCTCATGGACTACAAGAACAACTGGTGCGCCTCGCAAATGGCACGCGATGCCACCACGGGCGAGCTGATCTGGGCCTACAACATCACCCCGGCCGACCCGTGGGACTATGACGAGCCGCTGACAACGCAACTCGTCGACCTCGAGATCGGTGGCGAGATGCGCCAGGCCGCCCTCAAGGCTGCTCGCGTCGGCTATTTCTACGTCTGGGACCGCGCCACCGGCGAGATCATCAATGAGCCGTGGCCGTTCGTGTTCAACAACGTCCGCGGCGCGGTTGATCTCGAAACTGGCCGGCCGAGCTACAATATCGACAAGTGGATGTTCACGGACGTCGAGGACCGCCGGAACTATACCCAGGCCGATCCCGGCCGTCTTCCGAACGGCGAAACCGTGCTCGACTACACCGGGACCGAGGTAACCGACATCTGCCCGGGCATCTTCGCCCGTAACTGGCAGAACGACGCCTGGTCGCCGCGGACGGGGCTTCTCTACACGTCCGCCCTCAACGGCTGCTTCTCGTTCCACGTCATCGCCGGCGAGTACGTGCCGGGCGAGGGCTACACGCTGCTCCAGTTCGGGGGCCCGGCGACCAACCCCTTCGTCAACCTCGAGGGCGGGCCGGGCGACCACCAGGGTGAGCTCCAGGCGAACGATCCGGTCTCCGGCCGCACCGTGTGGTCGCTGCCGGCGCCCGTCGGCAATCACGCGCCGATCATGGCCACCGCGACGGACCTCTTGTTCCAGGGCGCTCCCAGCGATGGTCTCTTCCGTGCGGTGAACGCCACCAATGGCGAGATCGCCTGGACCTTCCGGACGGGCTCCAACTTCAACCAATCGCCAATCACCTACATCGGACCCGATGGCCGCCAGTATGTCGCGATCATCGCGTCCTCGGCGGCCGCCAATACTGCCGTCAACCTCGACGACGCGCCGGACAACGCCAACCGGTACCGCCGGTCGGGTTCGACGCTCTACGTCTTCGCGCTGCCCGAGGACATCGCCGGCGCGATGTAGCGCAATCGGGCGCGGCGCTCCGACGGGCGCCGCGCCGTCTACCAGGGAAGGGGAACCCCTCCCCCTTCCCGTGGGAGCCGTTCCTCCCCCTTGCCTCCACGCGGTCGGCCAGCGCAACCGCCCGCTTCGGCCCCAGGCCGTGCCGCTCCGCGGGTGGAGGCCCTTTTCCCCGCCAGCCGGCCGTTGCCTCGCACCGCCCCCTGCGCTTGAATGAATGCGGAGCCGCGAAGGGGGACCAGATGAAGCACCGTCGGATCGCACTCGTCGTCGCGCTGCTTGCCGCGCTCGCGACTCCTGCCTTTGGCCAGCAGAAGCCCGCCGCCGTCCCCTATGTCGACCTGCCGCTCACCCAGCTCGTGACACGGGTGGACGCCGGCGATCTCGAGGCCGCGTTCGAGCTCGGGCTTCGCTATTTCTACGGCGATGGCGGGGTGACCGCGGACCACGCGGAGTCGGCGCGGTGGTACCGGATCGCGGCCGAAGGCGGGCTGGCCGAGGCCCAGCTCAACCTCGGCTACCTCTACTTCACCGGCCAGGGCCTCAAGCAGAACGATGCGGAGGCGCTGCGCTGGTACACGCTGGCCGCCGACCAGGGCAACGCCACAGCCCAGACCAACATCGGCATCATGCATGCCGGCGGGCAGGGCGTCCCGGAGGATGGCGTGGAAGCGCTCGAATGGTTCATGCTCGCCGCCGAGCAGGAGGACATCGAGGCCTTCCACCAGATCGGCCTCCTGTTCGCCTACGGCGCGCTGCCGCTCGACCTCGTGGAGGCCGAGCGCTGGTTCCGGCTGGCGGCCGAGCGCGGCCACATCGACGCCGCGCAGGAGCTCGGCGACATCTTCATCTACGAGAACGCGGTCGGACCGGATTTCGCGGAGGCGCTCTACTGGTACACGATCGCCGCCGAAGCCGGCCATGGCGCCGCGCAATACGATCTCGGCGTGATGTACGGCCTCGGCGAAGGCACCGAGGTCGACTATGCGACGGCCTATTACTGGTTGTCCCTGGCCGCGATCGCAGGGACCGCCGACAACGCCCCCACCGCCCGCGACGCGGTGAAGAACGAGCTTACGGCGGCTGAGATCGCCCGGATCGATCGCGAGGTGGCGGCGTTCGTTCCGGTTGGTGAGTAGCGAGTAGCGGCAAGCTTATCTCTCGCCGCTCGCTATTCGCTATTCGCTCTCTCACCCGATCTTCGCCTCGAGCTCCTCCAGCGTTTGACGGACCTTCGCGGCGCGGCTCTTGGAAAGCTTCACCGCGAGCGGCACCATTCCGGACATGACCGTCAGGACGATGCTGTCGCCGTCGTCCGAGAGGACGGCCTGGTGGTCGGTGACCATCGGCGCGGGTGGCGCCTTCTCCTTGTCCGGGCCGGGGCTTCCCGCGAGCTGGTGCTCGGCCATATCGCCCGCGGCGGCGAAACGGTTGGCGAGCTCGGCCCCGGCGCGCGGCGGGAAGGCGATCGTCAGCATCGCACCGCCGGCCTCGACCAGTTGCACGAAGCCGAGCTTGCCGTGGTCGAACGTCCCGGTCTGGTTGATGCCGCTGCAGCGGAAGATCGGCCCGATCTCCGTCTTGCCCGCCTTGGCCATGTCTCGCCCTCCTGCCGCCGCTCCCGTCGAGCGCGGCCCTCTTGATCACGCGTGGGGCAACACTTCAAGCGCTAACGACAATCGGCGGGGCGGGGGTCTCGTACCTCCCGCAGTGACGCCTCGTCGTCACTCGAGGCGGGCGCCCGCGGGGAGTATTGCTTCGAAGGCGGGACCGACCCGGGGCGTCTGCAGCCAGCACAGACCTCATGTGTCACACCGTCCCTCAACGACCGAGGGTGCGAGGTCGGAGTGCCTTCGCCAGCTCAGAACGCAACCACGCAACACTTCCCGCCAGGGCGAGGTCGGGACGGTGTTGCGCCCGGGCGCGGCGCTACGCTTATCCCGGCACCGGCTTGGGCGGAGGCGGCTGGCGCGGTTCGTCCGGCACGATCGCCGTCAGCGGCGCTGCCTCGTCCGCGGCCTGCCAGGCCGCCAGCACCGGATCGATCACCGCCCGTCCCGCTTCGCCCACCTCGATGAGGAGCTCGGCGGCATCGGCGTTCTCATAACCGAGGACGAAGCTCATCCAGCGGCGTTCGAGATGGACCTTCAGGGTCGGCCAGGTGAGGGCATGGTCGTCGAGCGCGAAATGGAACTGGTTCGGAACCCGCTCCTCGCCATTGTCGAAGCCCCCGATGCCGCCGGTGCCCTCAAAATTGCGGGCAAGGAGCACCACGAACTCGATGCCGGTGCCGAGGAAGTTGTCGCCGAGCCGGAACGAGACGTCGACGGCGAACAGCGGCTCGGCATTCTCGCGCGGCGTTGCCGTGAAGGTCGCCGTCAGCACGAGGCTCCGGTCGGGCGCCTCGGCGGTGAGGATCAGGGCCGGCAGCGGGCCGCTATCGTCGACGCTCCAGGTCGCGGTGGCGGGGAAGCTCGGCCAGGCCGTTTCCGGCGGGCCTTCAGGGGCATGCTCATAGAGGATCGCGTAGGGCGCGGCGTCGTAGCCCGCCGGCCCGTCGACGGCCGGCCGGTCGAGGCCGAAGCGCGCGATCTCGTGAGGCGAGAAGGCGTACATGCTGCCTGGCCGGGTCTGGAGCAGCGCGGACATAATCTCGGGCGAGAGGTCGAAGGTGAGGAGCAGCTCGACAAGATCGGCAAGGCCCATTTGCGCCGCCGCGAGATTGTTGGTGCTCGGCAGGAGGATGCCGACGCCGACGATGCCTTCCGTCTTCCGTTCGGTGCCGGCGAGGTAGATGAGGCCGCAGGCGAAGAAGCAGAACGAGTTCGCCTCGACGCGGGTTGCCAGCCCAAGCTCGTGGACCCGGCCGGCGATCGCGAGCGCGTCCTCGAAGGTGTCGCCCTCGCCGCGGAGGACGATCTGGCGCACATCGGGATAGGCCGCGAGCGCCGCCTCGAACGTCTCGGCCGTGCCACCAACGATGTCGCCGTCGAGGCGGAGGACCGTCGGATCGGCCGGGTCGATCGCGAAGGGCGCGAAATCCTGCGCGGTGGCGGCTCCTGCCGTGGCGAGCGCGAATGCCCCGGCG
This sequence comes from Bauldia sp., assembly GCA_050184415.1. GTDB lineage: Bacteria > Pseudomonadota > Alphaproteobacteria > Rhizobiales > Kaistiaceae > JADLGL01. The sequence goes on along the minus strand of JBFXAJ010000011.1, from coordinate 54,194 downwards.
AGCGTGATCTTGAGGAGACGCCGCATCAGTCGACCCACCGGTCCGTGATTTCGTGGATGATGTCGGCGCCGTTGGTGCCGACTTCGAGGGCCAGCCAGCCCTGGCCGCCCGGATAGTCGATCCTCCATTCCAGCCACCGCGCGCTCTCGAGCAGTCCTTCGGTGCCCGCGTCGGGCGCGATCTGGAACCGGTAGGTAATGCCTTCGGTCAGAGGCTCGCCCTCGAAGATCCCGAACGGCGCTTCGGCATCCACCCTGAACCCGAACGATCCGGCGGTGCCGAGACGATCGCCGGACCAGGTCGGGCGGGGAGCCGACCACGTGATCCGCGCCGTGTGCCCGACATCGCGGGACGAGTTGCGTTCGAGGGTGAGGCGGCCGGCGAGGTCGAGATCGTCGAAGAGGAAGAGCGCGGCGGCCTGCACGAACGGCTCGTCGATCGTCCAGATGATGCGGCCGACATGCTCGACGAGGGTCCCGGTCTCGTCGGGCATCACGAGGATGGCGCGGTCGTCGGGATCCCGGTCGGGGGCGATCGTGTCCCACGCCGCTGCAGCTTCGGCGAAGACCGCATCCGCGGTGGCGGTGCGGTCGAGGGTCAGCGTCGCCTCGCGGCCGCTCTCATAGGTGATGAGGAAGGTCAGCTCCTCGCGTTCGAGGAGGAGCGGCAGGTTCCGCTCCTCCCAGCGCTCGCTGAGCTCGAAGGTGAAGGTGTTCTCCCCCGGCGCATGGAACCGCCCGAAGAAGGCGAGGGCGTTCGCGCCGCCGGAATTCACGATGACGTTGTCGAGCGTGGCGACGGGGTCGGTCCCGGTATCGAAGGTGATGTCGATGAACTGGCTGCCTTCGACCGGATCGTCACGGAAGCGGATGACGGCCTGCATGCCGCCGGCAGGGATGTCGACGGTCGCTTCCACCACCGGCAAGTCCGTATCGCCGGCGGCGAGCCGCCAGGTCACCCGCCCGTCGAAGCTCTCCTCCTCCTCGCGCCCGAAGGCGTCCTTGTAGAGGTTCGCGCTGCGCTGGTCGGCGAGGGCGAGGAGATAAGTGTCGTCGATGCCGCGCATGGCGGCGACGCTGCCCCGGTTCAGCTCCCATTCTTCGAGCTCCTGCTCGGAGAAGACGTAGATGTCCTCCGCGGGCGTCCGATAGGTGACGATCAGCACCTCCGGCGGCACGCCATAGTGGAACCAGGACTCGATGCGGACGGCGATCAGATCGTGCAGCTCGCCGCGGTCCAGGAACTCCTCCTCGGACGAGCTCCGGTGCACGCCGAGCCGGCCGAGCGCGATGCGGTTCTTGCCGGCAAAATAGATCGTGGCGCAGGCGGAGAAGCAGATCGCGTTGTCCGGCACGACGGTGTCGATGCCGAGGGCGTCGACAAGGTCGGCGATGCGGCGCGAATCGACATCGAGCCCGCCGGGGCTGTCGAGGACGAGCGTGTGCAACCGCGGCTCGGCGGCGAGGAGATCGACGAAGCCGGCGAACGTGCCGCGCTCCATGGCGCCGGAGAGGAGACCGACCCCGGGCCGCGCGGGATCGAAGACGAACGGGCCGAAATGCTGCTCCTGGGCGGAGGCCGCGAAAGCCGGGCAGAGCGCCAGAAGGCCGGTCAGGACGGCGCGGCCGAAACGCATGGCAGAACGTTCCCCTACAGCCCCAAGGATCTGGGCGCGATCGACGGCGGACAGTACAGCCTGCGGGGCCAAAGGAAAGTCCCCGGCGCCGCTCTCCCCGTCACAGCCGCCCGGTGCGGTCGAGTTCCTCGATGGCCCTGCGGCCCGTGTCGCCCATCACCACGCGAATGACGAAACGCCCGCCATCCGCGAGCACGCCGCTCCACGCCAGGGTTTCGGCCTCCCGGAGGGCGAAGATATTGCCCGACGACGCCGACGATAGTCCTGCGGTGACCTGCCAGGGTCCGTCGATCCGGAGGTCGGCATCGAACGGCTCGTCATAGGCCAGCCGGCCATCGCCGTGGGAGACGGAGTCGATGCGGGCGATCGGGGCCAGCGCGAGCGGGCCGCCAAACGCGGCGACGATGTCGATATCGGTGCCGGGTGCGCTCGCGGCGGCGATGGTGACGGTTCCGGTCAGCGGGCCGTCGGGGATCGTGATCGCGCCGGCAACCATCGCCCCGTCCGGCGTGACGCTCCAGGTCACCGAACCCGGCAACGGGCCGATGATCGGCGTGTCGCCAGTGGGCAGCACGAGGATTTGCGCCCACTCGGTACCCTGCGCTGCCGGACCGACGGGAAAGTCCATGACGGCCGAGACGAAGGCCGTGCTCATCCGGCGCACCAGCGGTCCGACGACGGGGTCGTCGGCCATCTCCTCGAGCCGGAGCGCCGCGTTCTCGTAGGTCCGGTCGTCGCCTCCCGCGAAGGCGTCCGCAAACGCCGCGACCGCCGCCATCGCCTCGATGTTTCCGGTGTCGCCGGCGGCATTCGCCACGTCGAGGAGGGCGGCGACGAAGGCGGGGCCGTCGGCCGCAACGATCGCGTCCACCGCCGCATCGGTCGCCTCGGCGGCGGTCGGGGCGGTGGCCGTCACCGCCGGTTGGAAGGCGGCCTCAGGCGCCGGAGCCGAGCGCTGCCCGGCCCAGATCGCGCCGACGATGACGAACGCAATGACGAGCGCGAAGTCGAAGATGGTCAGCCGGGCGAGGAACTTCATCGGTCTTCGGCAACCCTCGTCCCGATGCGGCGCGGGCAGTGAGGCGGCGCCTTCGGTTGGCCCGCCTTGCCGGGCGGTCCGCCGGGCCATTGTCGCATCGGAGGCGGCCTTCTTACCATCTGTGTCGCGGAAATCTTCAGGGCGTTGCGCTTTGGCGGCAGCTGGCGGGCGGAGACCTTTCGGCGCCGCGGCTTCCCCCAAGAGGCCGAGGCCGCGGCGAGCGCGGACACGCGCAGCGCAGCTTCCCCCGTTCCGGTAGCTGGTGATGACGGGAGGCCGTTCCTATCTCTCCGCTGCCGGCAAAGCCAACCAAGCAGGGCAGGAACGAGAATGCGCGACGAGGATCGTGCCTTGCCCGAGCGGCAGGGCGAAGGCGAGGCGGCCAAAGCTCCTATCGCCGACGCGCCAGCGCGGAAGACCCGCGCCAAGCTCCGCGATGTCTGGCCATACATCGCCGACCACAAGACGACGATCGCAATCATCATGGTCGTGTCGCTGGTCGCGAGCGGCCTCGCGCTGTTCCAGCCCCTGATCCTCCAGACGCTGATCAACGGGGTCGGGCAGGACATCGAGCTTTCGACGCCGCTCATCCTTCTCATCGCCGTCACCATCGGCGGCGCCGCCTTCGGTGCGCTCCAGTCGTTCCTCCTCCGGCGCACGGCGGAAGGTGTCGTGCTCGGGGCGCGGCGGTCGATGGTCTCGCATCTCTTCCGCCTGCCGATCGCAACCTTCGATCATCGGCGGGTCGGCGACCTGATCAGCCGGGTCGGCGCCGATACGACGCTGTTCCGGTCGGTCATCACCTCGGGCCTCTTCGACATCGTCTCGTCGGTCCTGATGTTCTTCGGCGCGGTCGTCCTCATGGCGACGATCGACCCGCTCCTCCTCGGCATCACGCTGGTCGCGATCCTGATCGGCACGGTCGCCGTCCTCGGGCTCGGCCTTGCGATGCGGAACGCGAGCCGCCAAGCGCAGAACAGCGTGGGCGACATGACCGCTGCGGTCGAGCGCGTCCTCGGCGCGATCCGCACCGTGCGGGCGTCCGGCGCCGTGGAGCGGGAGTCGGAGCGGGTCAGCGGCGAGGCGGAGAAGGTCTACCGGCAGGGCGTCCGGATGGCGGCGCTCGGCGCCTTCGTGCAGCCGATCATGTCGATCTGCATCCAGGGCGCGTTCGTCATCGTGCTCGGCTATGGCGGCTACCGCGTCGTCACCGGCGCGATGGAGATAGGCGATCTCGTCGCCTTCCTTCTTTACCTCTTCGCGCTCGTCCTGCCGCTCGGCTCGGCGATCGGGGCCTTCACCACGATCCAGGCCGGCCTCGCCGCGCTCGACCGGATGCAGGAGGTGCTGAAGCTGCCGCTCGAGGAGGCCGACGAAGCCCGGCTGTCTCCGTCATCGGTGCAGGATGAGCCGCCGCCGTCCGGGGCGCCGCTCCTCGAATTCGACGACGTCGGCTTCGCCTATGCCGAAGGGCCGCCCGTCCTTCGCGGCGTATCGTTTCACGTGGAACGCGGCTCGCGCACGGCGATCGTCGGTCCGTCGGGAGCGGGGAAGTCCTCGGTCCTCGCGCTGATCGAACGGTTCTACGACCCGACCTCAGGCACGATCCGCTTCGATGGGGCCGATGTGCGGGCGATGCGGCGGTCGGACCTCCGCCGCCGCATCGCCTATGTCGAGCAGGAAGCGCCGGTGCTGGCCGGGTCGCTGGAGTCGAACCTCCGGCTCGCGGCCACCGATGCGACCGACGCCGAACTCCTCGCCGTGCTCGACGCGGTCGGCCTGTCGTCCCTGATCGACCGATCGGCGGAGGGTCTCAACATGGCCGTTGGCGACGGCGGCGTCCTCCTCTCCGGCGGCCAGCGCCAGCGCCTCGCCTGGGCGCGCGCGCTCCTCGCCGGGTCGGACCTCCTCCTCCTCGACGAGCCGACCTCGTCGGTCGACGCCCGCACCGAGGCGGTGCTGCAGGAAGCGCTCCGCAAGGCCGGCGCCGAGCGGACGGTGCTGGTGGTCGCCCATCGCCTGGCGACCGTTGTCGACTCCGACCGCATCATCGTCCTCGACGCCGGCAAGGTCGTCGCGAGCGGCACGCACGCCGAGCTGCTTCAGGCATCGCCGCTGTATCGCGAACTCGCGACGTACCAGTTGCTGGCCGCCTGATCCGGGATTCTCGCATCACCCTAGGCTGAACCTCCCCCTGGTGGGGAGGTCGAACGCGCGCAGCCCGTTCGGGTGGAGACCATTGATGGGCAGTGATGCCCGCCGAACCGCCGTCCCCCTACCGAAGCTTGCTCCTTGTCAGTCGCAACCTTCCACCGGGGGGAGGCTCAAACGGAGTGTGTGGCAGGGGGCGCATTCGGAATGCGCAGTCCCCTCGGCCGCCCGCCAAGCGCTTGACATGCCAGCCCATCGCCGATATTAAACCAATCAGTTAACAACCTATCGGTTAAATACCGGTTGGAAGTGACGTCCGGGAGACGAGCCCGTCTCCCGGAACGGCAAGCCCTTGTCCAAACGCAGAGAGGAGAGACCCAATGTTCAGGACCACCATCGCCGCCGCGGCGCTCGTCATCGCGGCCCCCGTGGCCTTCGCGCAGGAAGCGCCGCAGACCGGCTACGCCGAGGTCAACGGGCTGTCGATGTATTACGAGATCCACGGCACGGGAGAGCCACTGCTACTTCTCCACGGTGCCTTCGCCCCGATCAGCCTCTGGGGCAACACGCTGACCACGCTGGCGCAGAACCACCAGGTGATCGCGGTCGAGTTCCAGGGTCACGGCCATACGGAGGACATCGGCCGCCCCTTCACCTACGCGGCTTTCGCAAGCGACGTGATCGGCGTGATGGATCATCTCGGCATCGAGCAGGCGGACGTCGTCGGCTACTCGATGGGCGCGTCGGTCGCGCTCGAAATCGGGATCAGCTATCCCGAGCGGGTCAACAAGCTTGTGCTGGCATCGACCGCCTTCAACGCCGAAGGCTACCGCGCTGAACTGTTGCCCGGCGTCGAAGCGATGCGCGCGGAGGATTTCGACGGCTTCATGCGCGACGCCTTCAATGCCGTCGCCCCCGATCCGAATGCCTTCCCTGCGGTAGTCGACAAGATCAAGGAGCTCGAGTTTTCGTTCACCGGCTGGACGCCGGAGCAGGTCGCCGGGATCGCCGCGCCGACGCTGATCGTCGTCGGCGACGCCGACGTCGTCACCCTCGACCAGGCCGTGGAGATGTTCCAGCTTCTCGGCGGCGACGTCGGCGGCGACTATGTCGGCCTCACCGAGGACCAGCTCGCGGTCCTGCCCGGCACCACTCATATCGGCGTCGTCATCGACGCCAATGGCTGGCTCGTGGAGACGATCGAGGCCTTCTTCGCCTTCGATCCGAATGCCCCGATGTTCCCGATGTAGGCTTGAACGGGACTGTGTCGGGCGCGGCCAATGCCGCGCTCGACCGGTTCCGGTAGGGGGGGGTGGATTCTCGGTTGCCGCTCGGGGGCGGAAGCGTTTCGGAGTCGGCCATACCAAGCGGCTGGTGCGGTTGCGTGAAAATCCGTTCGCCAATTGGTCGATCGACGACGTGGCCGCCATGTGCCGCGACTATGGTCTACGATGCGAGGCTCCACGCGGGGGAGGGTCTCACTATCGGATCGGTCACCCGGCCATGGCGAGGATGTTGACGATCCCCCATCGCCGGCCGATCAAGCCTCCCATATTCGGGATCTGGTCAGGTTCCTCGACGAGGTAGCGTCGCTTGAGCACCCTTAGATACAGCGTGGTCGTCGAGCCGCTCCCGGCAGAGGATGGCGGCGGGTTCGCCGCTCGCGTCCCCGACCTTCCCGGATGCATGTCCGACGGCAGCACGCCGGAGGAAGCGATCGCCAACGTCAAGGACGCCATCGACGCCTGGATCGAGATGGCGGTCGAACTCGGTCATCCCGTTCCCGCTCCAAGCCTCGCGCGGGCAGGGTAACCGGCGTCAGCCGACCCGGAACGCCTTGGCGCCGCGCATGTCCATCACGAAGCCATGGGGCGTCCGCACCAGGCGGAACACGGCAGTGTCGCAATTCGTGCAGCGGAAGATCGAGCCCATCGCGCCGCCATAGACACGGACCGCGCCGATCTCGGCGACGCGGCCGCAGCCGTCGCACGATACCCTTGCGGTCGTGACGTCGAACGCGAACAGCCCGTCGAGGTCGCCGGCGACGGCGTTGCCGTCCACCGGGATGAAGTCGGCAACGTTCTCCGCCATGCTCTCCTCCCTCTCCTCAGGTTCCGGTCGGACCGAACCGCTCGGTCTTGATTGCCGTCGGGTCGTGGCCGAGCTCGACCAGGAGCCGCGCCGCGGCTTCCACGAGTCCGGTCGGTCCGCAGATGTAGATGTGCGGATGCTCGGCCGGCGGAATGCCCACCTCGGTCAGCATCGCCGCATCGATCCGGCGCGTGTAGCCGGCCCAGCTCGGCCACGGAATGTCGGTGATCGTATGGATGACCGACAGGCCGTTCCCGGCCGCCGCCAGCTGCTCGAGCTCGTCGCGGTAGATGATGTCGTTGTTGGTGCGCGACGAATAGAGGAGGAGAGCGGGGATCTGCGATCCCACCGCCTGCCGATGCCGCAGCATCGCCATCAGCGGGGCGATGCCTGAGCCGCCGGCGATCAGGAACAGCGGTCCGCCCATCTCCGTCGTCCACACGAAGTGGCCGCCGATCGGGCCTCTGATCTCGAACTGGTCCCCGGGAACGACCGCGGTCGCAAGGTACGGCGACACCTCGCCGTCGCTGAGGCGCTGCACCGTCAGCGTCAGGGTGCGTTCCTCGGGCGGCGAGGCGATCGAATAGCTGCGCTGCGCCTGGTAGCCGTCCTCGCCGGTCAGGCGCACGTCGACATGCTGCCCGGCGCGATGTCCGGGCCAGCCCGGCACGTCGAGCACGAGGCTGCGGACCTGCGGCGTCTCTTCGATGAGCTCGAGGACCGTGGCGGTGCGCCACAGGAGGCGGCCGCCGGGGAGGCCGGGCTCTTCAGTCGCCCGCATAGCGCTGTTCACGGAACGGATCGCCGTAGATGTGATAGCCGAGCTGCTCCCAGAAGCCGGGAGCGTCGCTGTCCATGAAGTCGAGCGACTTCACCCATTTCGCGCTCTTCCAAAAATAGAGATGGGGCACCAGCATGCGCGCCGGCCCGCCATGGGGCGGCGGCAAGGGCTGGCCGTCATAAATCGTGGCGACCATCGCCTTGCCGTTGACGAGGTCGGCGATCGGGACGTTGGTGGTGTAGCCGCCCTCGCAATGGAGCATCGCGTAGCCGGACGGGTCCTCGATCCCCGCCACGGTGAACAGGGTGTCGACGAGGACGCCGCGCCATCTCGTGTCGAATTTCGACCAGGTCGTGACGCAGTGGATGTCGACCGTGAGGTCGGTCTGGGGCAGGGCGTTGAACTCCTGCCAGTTCCATCGCGCGATGATCTGGCCGCCGCGGCGGAGCGAAAAACTCCAGCGCGCGAGGTCCGGCACCGGCGTCGGGCCTGCCGACAGGACGGGGAAGTCGGTCACGAGGTGCTGGCCGGGCGGCAGCCGGCCGCCGAAATCGTCGCGCTCCTTGCGGCGAAAGAAGCCTCGGGAAATCGGCGCGTCGCTCATTTTCGTGCCCTCCGAAGGATCACGCGATGGCCCCTTGCCTAACACGAAAGGGGCCTGCCGAGACATGCGCCGATGGTGGGGGTGGGACGCCGGCACCGACGCGCCGTCTGCCGGCGATACCCGCGGCACCTAGCGGCGCTTCGTGTCCTCGGGAGCGAGGAACAGACCGTAGTTCTTCTCGCGTTCGTCGCGGAGGCGGATCTCGGCCGCGTCTATCTCGCGCGCTTCGGCGGAAATCGCGACCTTCCGCCCTTTGGCGGCCTTCCGGGGCGGGGCCTTCTTGAAGGTCTTGCCGTCATCCGCCATCACGCGTTCCCCAAGTTTCTCCGGTCACGGGTCGAGATGGCACCGCGATGGCGGCGGCGCAACGGGCGCGGCGACAAAAAGGAGGGCGTCGGAGGCGCCGTCACGCGGCCGCCGAACCGGTCACGACGCGGTCCAGGCCCTCGAGAAGGGTCGTCCAGTTCCGTTCGAACTCGGGGCGGTTCGTCAGGTCGGACTCCCGGACGCCGCCGGTGAGGTTGCTCTGCGTGAGCGTCACCTCGGTCACGCCCATCACGGGCACGAGGTCAAAGGTGACGACGTGGTAGTTCTCGGGAGTGTCGGCAGCGCCCGTGACCGGGCTGTAGTGCGAGAAGCTCAGCCGGCGTTCCTCCGCGAATTCGAGGATCTCGCCCTTGTCGCGGTACGCCTTGCCGTTGAATTCGCCGCTGAAGATGATCGGGTGGCCGACGGCCCAGTCGGTCTCGACATCGGCGCCGAGAAAGAACGCTTTCAGCTTGGACGCATCCGTCAGCGCCGCCCAGACCACGGCCGGCGGCGCTCCGATGGTCCTCCGGACCCTCGCGGTGATCTCGTCCATCGCTCATCTCCTTTCGGAGGGAACGGACGAGCGTTGGCGAGGTTCCGGGACGGCTACCGGTAGCCCGGCGCGCCGCCGCCGAATGTCCGCGGCTTCGGCTTGGGAGCAGCGATGAGACCTTCGCGAATCGCGACCTTGCGGGCAGCCTTGCGGTTCCGGCGGATCGCCTCGCCCTTCTCGCGCGCCCGCTTCTCGGACGGCTTCTCGTAGGACTTGCGCCGCTTCATCTCGCGGAACACGCCTTCGCGCTGCAGCTTCCGCTTGAGGGCCTTGAGGGCCTGGTCGACGTTGTTGTCGCGAACCATCACCAGCATTGAGGATTCCTTCTGTCGTTCCTGAGACTTGACCCGGCGGCGCCCTCGAAGTGCGTGGGCCGGGCCGATCATTGGAGAATGGCAACAACGCCGCCAGCCGTTGTCATCAACGTCTGTGCGTGCGGGCTGCCTGAAAGCGAACTGGCGCTGATATAGTCCAGCGCCGCGGGAATTGATACCCCGTCGCGACGATATCGGGCCCCGTCAGGCGCCCCGTGCCTGCCGCGCCGCTGACCGTCCGGAATCCTTCGGCGGCGACGGTCGCGAGGCGGCCGTCCTGGCCGATGGCGTCTTGCGCGCGGAGGTTGTCGGCGCGGGGGCCTTCGGGCCTTTTGGAGAGCCCTTCGCGTTTCCCGCGGAGGCTGATCTGGCGGCCGTCTTTCCGTTGGCGGAGGAGGCCGTCGGCTTTGCCGATTTCTGGGCAGTCCTGCCGGATCCTGCCTTCTTGGCCGACTTGGCTGGGGCCTTCGCGGCCGGTTTTGCGGCCTTCGCACTTCCCTTCGAAGCCGCGGTCTTGGTCTTGCCGGCCGCGGCCTTGGTCTTCGCGACCGGTGCCTTCGCCTTTGCCGACGGCGCCTTGGCCTTTGCGGCGGGTGCCTTGGCCTTTGCCGTTGGGGCCTTCGTCTTCGCGGCTGGGGCCGCGGCCTTGGACGATGTCTTCGGCTTCGTCCCGGAAACCGGCGTCCTGGCTGCCTTAGCGCTTTCCTTCGAGAGCGCGGCTGCCCTTTTCGACGCTACGGCTTCCTTCTTCGTCGGGGCGGTCTTGGCAACTTTGGATGGAGGCGGCGCAGCGGGCGCTGTCGTCGTGGGCGCCTTCTTGGTCAGCGCTGCCTTTGCCGGCGCCTTCACGGCCTGGGAAGGCTGGCCTTCCGTCGCGCCGGTTCGGGCAGTCCGGATCGGGACGGAGGGAGCCTCGGCAATGGCCGCTTCGGCCTTGCGCTTGGCGGCGTTGGCTGCCCTCACCGCCGCGCGGGCCAGCGCTGCATCGCGCTCCAGGCGAAGCTTGCGCAACTCCAGGGTGCGAAGATCGATGGCGGCTTCCCGTGCGGCATATTCGGCGCGCGCAAGCGCGGCATCACGCTCCGCGCTCTCGGCGCGGAGGAGGCGCGCATTGCGTATGGCGTCCGTCTCGTCCTTGACGTTGCTCATCAGGCACCTTCCATCTTGTCGACGGGAATCCCGGCAAATTCGGGACGCTGGTCAGGCATGTGAAAAGTGACGGGCCGGGGGAGGCGGGCCCGCTGCGCCCCCTAAGATGGTGTGTCCGCTGCGATTTTGCAACGCACCACGAATATCGCGGCTAACCATTGCTTATTGGGGCCAACTGCCCCATTTAGCCGCTGTGGCCGCGTGAACGAGACGCCAAGCGCGTCATCGGCCAGCCCTTTCACCCAATCAATCGAGTTCCCGGCACGCGGGGTTCTCAAGCCCCAAAGCCGCCGGCGCCCGGACTCTGTCCGAAGAGCGCCGCGGGCGGCTGCATTTTGAAAGACCTGCTTTGGTTTCCTTCACTGATTTCGGCTTGCACGAGCCGATCCTCAAGGCGCTCGCCCAGGAGCGTCACGTCACGCCGACCCCCATCCAGGCCCAGGCCATTCCTCACGTTCTCGCCGGCCGGGATCTCCTCGGCATCGCGCAGACCGGCACCGGCAAGACCGCCGCGTTCGCCCTCCCGATCCTCAGCCGCCTCGCAACCGCCCCGCGGCCGCTGGTCGCGAAGAGCGCCCGCATCCTGGTGCTGTCGCCGACGCGCGAGCTCTCCAACCAGATCGGCGAGCGGTTCCAGGCCTATGGCCGGCACCTCGACCTCACCACGGCCGTCGTCATCGGCGGCGTCTCGATGCGGGCGCAGATCCGCGCCCTTGCCCGCGGCGTCGACGTCCTGATCGCGACGCCCGGCCGCCTCGTCGACCACATGAAGACGGGATCGGTTCGCCTCGACGCCGTCGAAATCCTCGTCCTCGATGAGGCCGACCGCATGCTCGACATGGGCTTCATCCACGCCATCCGGGAGATCTCGCGGCACTTGCCGAACAAGCGGCAGAGCCTGTTCTTCTCGGCGACGATGCCAAAGGCGATCGACAGCCTCGCCAAGACGCTGCTGCGCGACCCCGCCACGGTGTCGGTGACGCCGGTGTCGAAGACTGCCGACCGCGTCGTCCAGCATGTCATCCACGTTCCGGCCGGCGAGAAGCAGCAGGCGCTCACTGCGCTCCTGTCGGGCGAGGGGGTCGACCGGGCGCTCGTCTTCACCCGCACCAAGCGCGGCGCCGACCGCGTCGTGAAGAACCTTGACCGCGACGGCATCGGCGCCCAGGCGATCCACGGCAACAAGAGCCAGCCGCAGCGCGACAAGGCGCTGGGCGGGTTCCGCGACGGACGGATCCGCGTCCTCGTCGCGACCGACATCGCCGCGCGCGGCATCGATGTCACCAACATCACGCACGTCTTCAACTACGAGCTGCCGAACGAGCCGGAGAGCTACGTCCACCGGATCGGCCGCACCGCGCGCGCGGGAAGCGAAGGGATTGCGATCTCGCTTTGCAGCGGCGACGAGAGGGCTTATCTGCGGGACATCGAAAAGCTCACCCGGCAGGCGATCCCGGTCATGGCCCCGCCCGTGGGGATCACGCTTGCGGCCGTGCCGCAGGTGGCGGAGCCGCACAAGCGGGCCGATTCCCGGCCGGTGAACCGCAAGCCGCCGCGCGATCGCGGCCGGCCGCGGCACCGCCCGGATCACGCCGGCCGCGGGTCGGGAGCTGAAGGAACGAAGGAAATCTCCGGGGTCGAATTCCTCGGACGGCCGGTCCGGACCGCGCAGACCGCGCGCAATCCGGGCGCCAGCGACGCCGGAAAAGCTGAAAGGACGAACAATGGCAAAGGAAGAGCTGCTCGAATTCGAGGGCGTCGTAACCGAGGTGCTCCCGGACGGGAACTACCGCGTGCGGTTGGATAACGACCACCAGATCCTCGCTTACGCCGGCGGCAAGATGCGGAAGAACCACATCCGCACCCTCGCCGGCGACCGGGTGACGGTGGAGATGACGCCCTACGATCTCGAGAAGGGACGGATCAATTTCCGTCACCGCACCGAGGGTGGCGGCGGTCCTCCGGGACAGAAGCGCCCGCAGCAGTTCCGCCGGCGCTAACTCCGTCGAGCATTGCGAAAAAGGCCGCCTCATCGAGGGCGGCCTTTTTCGTATCCGGCCGCTAAAGCGCCCGCACCCTCGCCGATGAAATCGTGTCGTCGCGGCCGGCCGGGAGCTGCGGCAGGCTCACCGTGTATTCCTCGCACCAGCCATTGTAGTTGTAGTCGCCGCAGACCTGGACCGCGAGGCGGCCGTCGATCCGGATCGACGAGATCCGGTTGTTCCAGGCCGTCGGCAGGAACTGGTACGCCTGTCCGGCCGGCACGCAGAAGCTCGCACCCGAGTAGAACACGCCTTCGAAGAAGCAGACCTGGGCGACCGGCTGCGGCGTTGGTGTCGGCGTGGGGGTGGGTGTGGGCGTTGCGGTCGCCACCACCGCCCGGAACGATGAGATCGAGTCGTTCCTCGTCCCGCCGAGCCGCGCGATGTCGTCGACATAGGTCTGGCACCAGCCGGTGAAATTGGCGTCCCCACACACCTGCACGGTCGCGTCGGTGCCGATCCGCAGCGACGAGATCTGGTCGTTCCAGTCCGCGGCGAGCGTGGCGTCCGACTGGCCCATGCGGGCGCAGAAGAAGTCGCCGAGGAAATCGGCTTCCTTGTAGAAGCAGACCTCGTTGGCCGCCGGCGTCCGCGGCCGGGCCGGGGTCGGCGGCTGGATCGGCTGGCCCGGAACCGGCGTGGGCTGGCCGAAGAGCTGGTTGAGGAACTGCTGGAACAATTGGCCCTGGCCAACGCCGGGCTGAACGACGCCGGGCTGGCCGGGCGTCGGGGTCGGCACGGGCGTGGGGGGCGGGGTGGGAGTCGGCACGGGCACCGGCACCGGCGTGGGAGTTGGGGTGGGCGTGGGCGTGCCGAGCGCCTCGAGGTACTGCGCCGCGGACCAGCCGGTGCGGGTCCCGTATTGCGCCTCGCACCAGATGCGATCCTGCGTGCAGCGCGTGACGGTGACGATGGTGTTGCGCGGGATGACGTAGAGCACGCCGTACTCGTTGCCCGGGCCGGACCGGGCGTTGACGTCGGTGGTGACCCGGGCCTGGATCGACTGTGCCGCGGACGGGGTCGCGGCGGCTGCGGCGAGAAGGCCGAGCAGCGCGGCGAAGGAGGCAATTCCGATCCGCCGCATCAACGAGCCAGACATCATGTCCTTCCTGAAAATCCGTGACACCGTTTGTGCAATGGGTGCAGGGCACGAGGCAATTTCACGGGATGACGCCGCCGCCGTGCTGGTGTTTCCATCAGTGGGCGGGGATGATGGCGGCAAAGCGGCTGCCGCCGCTAGGCGGAACGTTGCCGCGCCCTGATCCGCGCCGTGAGCGACCGTCCGGAGTCGCCCCGCGGCGGCCGGTCCGGCTTCTCGGTGGCGCCAAGGGCGGCAAGTTCGCCAAGGCCGAGCTCCCCGCGATAGGAGCGCGTCAGCCGCGCGACGTCGCCGGCGACGTCATTCAGCCGCTCGCGGAGCATGGCGTTCTCGACCCGCTCCTGCTCCCATTCGGTGCCCGATATCCGCCGGAGCTCCGCATTCTCCACCGCGAGCCGGTCGTGGGCCTCCTGGAGGGCGGCGAGCTGCGCTGCGATCGCGGTCCGTTCGGCATCGAGGCCAACCATGGCGTCGCCGAGGATGTCGGCCTCGTGGCGCCGCGAGACCTCGTCGAGCTGCAGCGCCATGTCCGCGAGATGCGCGCTGGCCTCCGCATATGCCGCCTCGGTCTCGGTGAGCCGCGCCTCCGCCTCCTCCTGCGCGGCGGCGCGGGCGGCGAGCTCGTCGGCGAGACGGCTGATCTCCGCATCGCGCTCGCTGAGCTCGATCGCATGCTCCTGGCGGAGAGCCTCGAGCCGGGCGAACTGGCGCTCGAGGGATTCCATCCGCTGAGCGTCCATCGCCCGGGCGGAATGCGCCTCCGACAGCGTCGCGGTCGCCCGCGCCCGCTCGATCTCGAGCGCGGTCTGCTTGGACCGCGCTGCGACGAGCTGGTCGCGCAGATTGTCGATTTCCGTGCCTTTGGCGACGAGTTCCACGGTCTTCTGCTCGCTCGCCGCGTTGAGCCGCTTCAGCGTCTGTTCGAGCTGTTCGAGCGCTCGTCCGCGCTCGGCAAGGTTGTTCCTGGTCGCTTCGAGCTCGGCCGAAGCTTCGGTAAGCCGCTCCTCGCGGCGCTTCAGCAGCTTGTCGAGCTCGGCCTCGCGGGCCTCGAGCTGGTCGAGTGCGGCGACGCGCTTCGCCTGTTCCTCCGCCAGCCGCCGGATCAGCTCCTGCTTCTGGCCGATCTCGGTCAGGTGCTCGCCGGCCTTTTCACGCAAGCGCTCGACCGACAGCTCGAGCCGCCGTGTCGACATCGCGAACTCCGCCCGGAGCTGGTCCTTCTCGGCCTGGATCTCGGAGAGGTTGCGGGGGAGGGTATGCTCGATGCGGGCGCGGGTAAGACGCACGGCCCGTCGCCACAGGAACGGCGCGATCATGAGCGCCATCAGCCCGGCAACGGCCAGGCCGAGCGCAAAATACATTGCGGCTTCGATCAAAGGCCCGCCCTCCGATCCCGCCCGTGCTCCCGGGCTCCGCAAACCCCACCTTCATTGGGGCGAAGTCGGAAACATCCAACTTCGCCGGCAACTCAGGGTGAGCCTCGGCTGGACCGGGCCTCAGAACGGATTGGCGGTCCGCTCCGGGGTAAACTTCAGATAGCCCATGCTAAGGCCGATGCGGGCGCCAACGCCAGACACGATCGGGACAAGAGTGATGTTTTGGTTAGTGAGCACCGTCATGCCGACGCCGCCGACCACATAGGCCGTGCCGCTCACGCCATAGAAGCGGTTGTAGATCGAGTTGATGTCCGGAAGATTGTACACCAGCATCATGGTCTGGGAGGCGTCGCCGCCGATGTCGAAGCCGACCGACGGGCCGATCCAGTAGACCGGCACGGTCCCCGCATTCTGGGTGATCAGCGTTCCCTCGCCGATGCGGACGCCGCCGATGAAGGCGCCGCCCGCGGTCTGCCCGAGGATGTAGCCGTTCGGCAGCCCGAACCGGCTGATCGCCTCTTCGATGACGGCGGCGAGATTGCCCGAGACCTGGGTGAAGAAGCTCGTGCCGGCCGCCACGAGCTGGTCGCCGGTGTACTGGTTGTTGGCTTGCGCCGCTGCGGGCGCCGAGCCGAGCCCCGAGAGGGCCGCGACGACGGCCAACATTGCGGCGAAACGCGTCACGAACGAACGAATCATGGTCACGATCTCCACTTGGAAGCGAGGAAAACCGCTGGTTTCTGCGATTTGCGCGCGGCGCGCGGCGAGTTGGCGTTCAGGGTCTGGTAACCACGATAGTCAATAAGGTTAAGAGATTCCTGACGATAGTGTGGTCCCCCTCGCGGGGCGGCGCCGCAAAGCGGTGGACGGCGTCGTCGGAGCGCCCCCGGCGTTTGCCGTCCGCGGAACGCAAGGTGTACGCGTTCGGGCATCGCCGGGTTTGATTCGAAGGAAACGAGCATGTCGGAGGCTATCGAGCTGGAAGCGCACGACCTTGCGGCGCTGCTGTGCAGCCGCGTCTGCCACGACGTGATCAACCCGGTCGGCGCCATCATCAACGGGCTCGAAGTCCTCGACGACGATGCCGACGAGGAGACGCGGACCTTCGCCTTCGACCTGATCCGGAAGAGCGCCACCCAGGCCTCGGCCAAGCTGCAATTCGCGCGCATCGCCTTCGGCGCCGCCGGCAGCGCCGGCGCCGAGATCGACCTCGGCGACGCGGAGAAGGTGGCGCGCGGCCTGATGGAGCTCGAGAAGCCCCAACTGGCCTGGGAGGCGCCCCGCGCGCTGATGCCCAAGAACCAGGTGAAGCTCCTCCTCAACCTCCTCCTCCTCGCGACCGCAGCGATACCGCGTGGCGGCGCCATCAAGGTCGAGGTCGCGATCGCGGGTGACGGGCCTACCTTCCGGCTGGACTCAACCGGGCCGAGTGCACGCATTCCCCCCGCATTCGAGCAGCTGGTGCCCGGCGAGATCGCGGGCCTCGCGATCGACGCGCACATGATCCAGCCCTATTACGCCGGCCTTCTGGCCCGGCTGGCGAACATGACCGTTGGCGCGGGCCTCGAGGGCGAGACCGTGACGATCCTGGCCCGCCCGGCCTCGGCCGCAGCGGCGTAGGAGATCGCCGGTGGCGCCGCCGCACGGCGCGTTTCAGGCTCCATTAACCATTTCCCCCCGAAGCTCCGCGCCAGCGACTCGCTTGGGCGTCGCGCCAGTTTTCCGGGTCCTTTCCGCCAGATGACATCCTTCTTCGACGAACGGTTTTCGACCGGGCTGACCGGCGCGGCGGATCGCGATGAATCCCCAATGGCGCCCCTCTGGCTCCTCGGCGACGCGCTCGAGCATCTTCGGCCGTTCGTGTCCGAGCTCGCCGGGCTCCACGGGCGCCTCGCCATGCTCCAGCTCCTGGTGCCGCCGGTGCGGCTTGCCACCGAGGATGTGGCGCGGATCATCCCCGCGCTCCTCGCCGTGCTCCGCGATACCGTCCTCCACCAGGTCGAGGACCCGATGACCCGCCTCTGCGCGGGCAAGGCGCCTGCCGCGACCGTGGTCGTCGAGGCAACGGTCGCCAGCGCGGTCCTCCGCCTTTCGGTTCGCGATGACGGCGTGCCGTCCACCGAGAGTGCTTCGGCTCTCGCGGCGCGCATCGGGACGCTCGGCGTCGCGTTTACCGACGCCGCGAACGGCGCTCGCAGCCTTGCGATGCCGCTCCGCTATTGGGACGGGGCGATATCGGCCGCCGGCGCGGCCTGATGCCGTCGCGTTCGTTTGCGTTGGACGGGGGTACCTTTTGTCGGCCGCGTCTTGTGGGCGACCCAATCATGGCGCAAACCGCGGGTCTTGCCTCGATGAAGCCTTTGCACCAAGCAGAGCGGGGCGCCGCAGCCGGACCATCCGGTTTCGATTTCAGGGACAGGGTTTCGTGAAGCGTTGGCTCGAAGGCGTCGCCATCCGGAGGGCGGCGCGATCAGGACCGGTGACCGATCCGCTCCGCGTGCTCGTGGTCGACGCCGAGCCTGTGAGCGGGGCTGCGCTTGCGCGTGCCATCGACATGGACCGCGACATGGCCGTGGTCGGCCAGAGCCGCGATCTCCGCCGCGTCGGGACCGACGCCGCCCGCTGCGGCCCCGATCTTGTCGCCGTGCGGCTCAGCATCGAGGACGAGCGCTGCCGCGAGGTGCTGGCGGCGCTGGCCGGGGTCCAGTCGAAGCCGTGCGTGGTGGTGCTCGGCGGTCCCGGCGCCCCTGAGAATGCGACCCGCGACGCCGCGCGCCTCGTCACCCGCATCCGCGCGGTCGCCGAGGCCGCCGTCGACCGCAACGGCGACATGGCCTCGCCGGTGATCGTCCCGATGGATCTGCCGCCGCCCTCGTCGCGGCTGCACTGAGGTCAGCGGTCGGCCTTGCTCGCTGCGGCCTGGACGTAGGCGCGATAGCCCCGCGTCACCGCGACCAGCATCACGATGATGGCGACGGCGACCGCGCCCGTTCCGACGGTGCGTGCAACCGGGATCGGCGCGAAGGCCCATAGCGCGGCATAGATTAGCCCGCTCAGCACGAGGGCCCAGCCGCCGATGCGGACCGCCCTGCTGCCATGCGCGTTGGGGACCACCTTCTTCGGCAGGCGGTTGCCGAAATAGACCACCATCAGCCCGATCATGGCCATGACCACGCGTGTGGCCGTGTCGCCGCCGATGGTGCCTTGGCCGCGCGCGAAGGCCGCGGCAAGGGCGACGGCGATGATTCCGCCGGCCCAGGCGAGGGCGGTCACGATTTCCTTCTTCATGACTGAGTCTCCATCTTGCCTGGCGAGGCTTTCTCGCCAAGGCCGAACGACTGCGCGAAGCCCAGCAGCGCCTCCTCGAGGACCGAGAGCTTCAGGTGATAGATGACGGACTTGCCGGCCCTCTCGGTATCGACGAGGTCGGCCTCCTTCAGCACCGCGAAGTGAGCCGACATCGTCGGCTTCGAGACGGCGAAGTGATCGCACAGCGCGCCCGCGCTCAGCGGCCCCTTGCGCAGGAGCTGCAGCACCTGGCGGCGCGTGGGATCTGAAAGGGCCTTGAAGACGCTGCTCATGATTCGACAATTAGCTAATTATCGAAATGAGAGTCAAGTCCGGTCCGCTGACCGACCGGCCTGCCGCGGCCCAAAAACGAAAAAAGCCCCGCCGAAGCGGGGCTGTTGGGAACGGGTGGCGGCGCTAGGCGCTGGCGCGCATCTGGCCTTCGTCGGGCTCGCGCAGCACATAGCCGCGGCCCCACACGGTCTCGATATAGTTCTCGCCACCGGTGGCCGCCGCGAGCTTCTTGCGGAGCTTGCAGATGAAGACGTCGATGATCTTCAGCTCCGGCTCGTCCATGCCGCCATAGAGATGGTTGAGGAACATCTCCTTGGTCAGCGTCGTGCCTTTCCGAAGGCTCAGGAGCTCCAGCATCTGGTACTCCTTGCCGGTCAGATGGACGCGCTGGCTGTGGACCTCCACCGTCTTGGTGTCGAGGTTCACCGTCAACTCGCCGGTCGAAATGACCGACTGGGCGTGGCCCTTCGAGCGGCGGACGATGGCGTGGATGCGGGCGACGAGCTCGTCCTTGTGGAAGGGCTTCGTCATGTAGTCGTCGGCGCCGAAGCCGAGGCCCCGGACCTTGTCCTCGATGCCGGCAAGGCCCGACAGGATGAGGATCGGCGTCTTCACCTTCGACAGCCGGAGGGCGCGGAGCACCTCGTAGCCGGACATGTCGGGCAGGTTCAGGTCGAGGAGGATGATGTCGTAGTCGTAGAGCTTGCCGAGATCGACGCCCTCTTCGCCGAGATCGGTCGTGTAGACGTTGAAGTCCTCCGACTTCAGCATCAGCTCGATGCTCTGCGCGGTGGCGCTGTCATCCTCGATCAGCAGAACTCGCATACCCATCCCCTGGTTGGCGGTCCCGGCCTTCGGCGCGGGTCCATACCAGCCGGCGCCTAAGGAAGCGATTAACCCCGAATCGAACGCTACCGATCGTTGGTTAACACTTCCTGATTCGACCGGGAATCGAGGCGCCAGCCCTGTTGAAAAAACTGGCTCACGCCTTTGAAAAACCCAGCTGAATCGGCGTCGGAATTCCTTCTCTCCGGCTCGCAGCTTCGGGCGCTAACCGATTCAGCCGACTCACCCTTTTCGGTTCGCCCTGCGGTCGGATTTACGCTGCCTTAAGCCCTTCGGAGGCATGATTAACGCCATACGTAAACGAAGGGTTACCGGCGGTGTCCAAAGCCGTCCGGACGGTAAGAAAGCGACAAGAAGTGCCGATAGTCCAGTGCTTTGCACTGTGGTCATGGCCGCGCGGCCCTCGAATCCGCGCGTCATGGCGGGACCCGATCGGCCCGGGAGCTGGCGTTGATGAAATCGCGTGACGGTATCGTTCGGCTGAAGCGGTTCCAGGTCGAGGAGAAGCGCCGGCAACTGGCGCAGATCGACGGGATGATTGCCGAGTTCGAACGGATGTCGGCCGAGCTGACCGCCCAGGTCGCCGCCGAGGAGGCGCGGACAGGGATCACCGACGTCAATCACTTCGCCTATTCGACCTTCGCCAAGGCGGCCCACCAGCGCCGCGACAACCTCAAGGCGTCGGCGGGCGAACTCCGCGTCCAGCGCGACGGCGCCGCGGCGGCGCTCGCTCTCGACGAGGAGGAGCTCGCGAGGCTCGCGGCGCTCGCCGACCGCGAGGACGACCGCGACGACCCGCGGCCCGCCCCGAGCCGCAAGGCGGGGTAGGGCGGGCTACTCCCGCGGCGGCAGCGCGGCGACCGCATCGGCGGCGCCCGTCGTCGTCGACTGGCGTTTCCAGAAGCCGGCATAGGCACCGCCGAGCGCGACGAGGGCGTCGTGCGGGCCTTCCTCCGCGACCCGTCCGCGGTCGAGGACGATGATCTTGTCCATCCGGGCGATGGTCGAGACGCGGTGGGCGACGACGATCTGCGTCTTCCGCTCCATCAGCTGCGCGAGCGTCGACTGGATCGCGCTTTCGGTTTCGGAATCGAGCGCCGAGGTCGGCTCGTCGAGGATCAGGATCGGCGTGTCCTTCAGCAGCGCGCGGGCGATCGCGATGCGCTGGCGCTGGCCGCCCGACAGGCGGATGCCGCGCTCGCCGACCATCGCGTCGAGGCCTTTCCGGCCGGCGGCATCCACCAGCTTCGACACGAAGTCGGCGGCGGATGCCGAGGCGAGGGCGGCCATCAGCTCCTCGTCGCTCGCCCCCGGCCGGCCATAGCCGACATTGTCGCGGACGCTCCGGTTGAAGAGCGAGGGGTCCTGGCTGACGACCGAGAGCGATCCCAGGAGCTGGGTCTCGGACATGCCGGCGATGTCCATGCCGTCGATCGTGATCCGTCCCGACTGCGGCGCGTAGAGCCCGGTGATGAGGTTGATGATGGTGCTCTTGCCCGCCCCGGAGAGGCCAACGATGCCGAGGCTGCCGCGGGCGGGGAGGGTGAAGGAGAGGTCCGACAGGACCTCGTCGCCGGTCGGATATTTAAAGGCGACATCCTCGAAGGCGATGCGGCCTTCGACGATCGGCGGACCGGACGCCGCCGGCCGCGCCGGCTCGGGCTCGCTCGGCACGATCGACTTCATCGTGTTCTGCACGGTGCCCACCGACTGGGCGATCCCGGCGAAGCCGCCGACGATCGCATAGCCGGACTGCTGGAGGCGGATCGCAAGGCCGGTGGCGACAACGATCGCGCCGAGCGGCACGGTGCCGGCAATCCAAAGGGCGATCGCGATGGCGAAGACCGACAGGAGGAGCCCGGCCTCGAGGACATGCACGGCAAGCCACTGCCAGATATACATCCTCATCAGCCGCCAGTTGGTCGACATCATCGACACGAGGCCGCCTTTGAGGAAGCCGTCCTCGATGGCGGCCCCGTGGAACAGCTTTACGGTGGTGATGTTGGCGTAGGTGTCGACGAAGCGTCCCTGGTTTTGCGAGAAGGCCTCGAAATGGGCAGCCGCGCGCTTCCGGATCACCGGCATGAAATAGCGGACGATGACGGCATAGCTCGCGAGCCAAAGCAGCAAGGGGACGAGGAACAGCCAATAGAGGCTCGCGAACACCACGCCGACGGACACGATCAGGATGACCGTGGACCAGAGCTGGTTCACCGTGCCGAACAGCGTTGCCGGCAAGGTGTTGCCGACTTCGATGAGGTGCGTGCCGATCCGCCCGGAGGCCTCGCCCTGAAAGAACCGCATCGCGCGGCGCATGATGCGGTTGTGCGCCTGCCAGCGGACGAGGTTGTGGAACGGCCCGGTCAGCGTCAGCATCTGCAGCAACATATGCCCGAGGCCGAAGACGACCCCGAGAATGAGGAGGCCGGCCACCATCGCCAGGAGCGACCCGACCGCGTTCCACGAGCCGCTGCCTGACGGCGTAGCGCTCATCGCATCGACGACGCGGCCGATCGTGACGAACAGCAGCGTATCGAGGATCGGGATGATCGCCCCCAGAAGAAGGAGGGCGCCGCCGGCGACCGGGATCTGGCGGAGATAGTGCCAGTAGAAGCGCCAGACGTTGCCCGGCGGGTCGCGCTGCGGCGTCGACCGGAACGGGTCGATCCTCGTCTCGAACCAGCGGAACAGGCCCATTCCGCCCTCCCGCGGTTGGTGTGTCCGGTCGACCAAAACCCTAGATGGTAACGGCTTTGGGCGCGAGCAAGGCGGCGACGCTACCGGCGGTCCCGTCGGCCAACCCCACCCGATCGCGGGGCGGGCGGGCGATCCTCACAGTGTTGCGTCCGCCGCCATCCGGATGGAGAAGGAAGCACGCCCCGCCGCGTCGGGTGCGTCGCAGGAACCGCGGGCAATGGCCAAGACCGTCCTCGTCGTCGAAGACAACGAACTCAACATGAAGCTCTTCCACGACCTCCTGGAGGCGTCGGGCTACGCGACGATCCAGACCAGGAGCGGCCTCGACGCGATCGGCCTCGCGCGCCGGTACCGCCCCGATTTGATCCTGATGGACATCCAGTTGCCGGAGGTATCGGGCCTCGAGGTCACGAAGTGGATCAAGGAGGACGACGAGCTCCGCGCGATCCCCATCATCGCCATCACCGCCTTCGCCATGAAGGGGGACGAGGACCGGATCAGGGAGGGCGGCTGCGAGGCATACCTCTCCAAGCCTATCTCGATCGCGAAGTTCATCGAGACGGTGAAGGCCTATATCGGCGACGGCTGAGCGCAGAAGAAATTTGACGCTGCAGCGCAGCGTGACCTGTTGCTTTCCTCAGGGGCGGAGATAAGGTTTCGACCATCGAGGTCTGCCCTCGCTGGCGGTGGCGTCCGCCCCGACACGGTTTTCGATACCCTGCGGTTCTCAGGTCCGCCGCATCTCCTGGGTCTGTGGGGTTGGCCCGGCCCGGAACGATTCGAGTGGCCTCCTCACCCGTTCCGGGCCGGCCACTTTCGGCCAAACAAAAAGGCACCGCGAGCGGTGCCTTTTTTCGTTTCCGGCGCGGTCGGCGCGAGGGCTACTTGATCTTCGCCTCGCGGAAGTCGACGTGCTTGCGCACGACCGGGTCGTACTTCTTGACGGTCATCTTCTCGGTCTTGGTCCGAGCATTCTTCTTGGTCACGTAGAAGAAGCCCGTGTCCGCCGAGCTGACGAGCTTGATCTTGATCGTGTTGCTCTTGGCCATGACAATCTCAACGGGAAAGGGTCGCGGCCGCTAGGGCAGCCTCGAATTGGCTGGGATAACTACCCATCGCGCCGCGGAAGTCAAGAAAGCGGAGGGCGTCAGCGGCCGATCGGCGTGACGATCACAGCGTCCGCGGATCGCGTGCTCGGTCCGTGGAAAACCGCCTCGACATTGTTGCCATCGGGGTCGAGCAGGAACGCCGCGTAGTAACCGGGATGATAGTGCCGCTCACCGGGCGGCCCGTTGTCGCGGCCGCCGGCGGCAAGGCCCGCTTCGTACCAGCGGTCAACTGCGGCCTGGTCCGCAGCCTGGAAGGCGAGGTGGACCCGGCTCGGCGTGTCGCCGCGGTCGATCCACACCTCGTCGGCATAGAGGTAGTCCTCCGCCTCGACGACCTCGATCCCCAGCGTCTCGAGCGTGGCGCGGTAGAACCGCTTGGTCGCCGCAAGGTCGACGGCCCGCAGATGCACGTGATCGATGAGCCGGCCGCGCTTCAGTTCCATTTCGTCCTCGCCTTCATTCCTGCGGGTTCACGCACCGATTTCGGCAGCGACACCTACAAGCTCGCTTGGCACTGGCGATGGAGCCTCCCGAAGCGACCAAGGCCTCGGCAGTCGCTCAGACCGGCTCGCCAGCACCCTGCGAGACCGTACAGCAGACGGCCGAACAAAACAAGAACGATCGCGGCAGCAGCCGACCGGTCACGGAATGAGGCCGTGCTCGCGCATCGCGCCCTCCTCGTCCGGCGTCACATAAGCGAAGATGCGGAGGTGGCCGTCCGCCTTGTTGAGGAAATAGTGGTTGGCGAACGCGATTGTCCCGCTCGTGCCGTCGCCGGGCCGGGTATAGGCGAACCGCCAGCCGACCCGCGCCATCGCGCTCCACTCGTCGAACAGCGTGACGTCGACCGCGGTGACGGTCATCGCCGTGCCGCCGATCGCGCGGTAGCGGGCAAAACCCTTCGGCACGGCGTCACGAAAGGCAGCGTCATTGGCGCCGCCGAGGACACCCTTCGGGCTGGCTCCGACGAAGTACGGTGCGAACGATGCGACGACCCCGTCGACGTCCTCGACCGGAGGATCGTGCAGGGCATCGTCGCTGCGCTTGCCGTAGGCGGCGAAGAACGCCTCGACCTCGGACGTCGTGATTGCCATCGCCGACCCTCCGCTGCTGTGCCTGAGGCCGCAACGCGAGGGCCCGGCGGCCGTTCCAAACGGGTCCGGCGCCGCGCTACTGCCGCGCCGGAACCTGGGCGATGCCCGGCTCGGGCTCGTCGAACTCGACGTCCGGATCGTCATGCGTATGCCGGCTCCGGTCGAAGCCGTGCATCCGGAGGGCCCACTGCAGACCGACCACCGCGCCCTTGGTCGGCGGCAGCAGCAGGAGGCAGAGGATCAGCGTGATCGGCAGCCAGATCAGGAGATTGGCAGTCGTGCCGAGCGGCCAGCGCTTCTCGACGAACAGGATCAGCGGGACGACGATGTGCCCGACGATCACGATGGTGAGGTACGGCGGCAGGTCGTCGGCGCGATGCTGGCTCAGGTCTTCGCCGCAATGCGGGCAGGTGGGCGCGACCTTGAGGTAGGAGGTGAAGAGCTTGCCCGTCCCGCAGTTCGGGCAGCGGCATTTGACGCCGCGAAGCATCGCCCGCCAGACGTCCCGCTTTTCGGCGGGGACCTCCGGTTCGGCTGCCAGGCGGCTGTCCGATTCATAGACGACGGTCATCATGCTCCGGGAAGAATGATCGGCTGCCGCGGAACCCTTCGGCGGCCGGTGGTTGTCGGTGCTGTCGAAAGTTGCTTCCACCAGCGTCTCCTCCCAACCCCGGCTCTTCAGGTGCCGGTACCAAGCAAGATGACCTTCTTGCCACGATGACACGATGCGGCAAAGCGTTCGCGGCGGCGGCCACGTTGACGCATGGCCGCGCGGGCTCTGCGGACCGCTGCGAAGATCCTAGGCGCTGACCGGCGGCTGCGTCGTCGGCGGCTGCGCCGTCGGCGGGCGCAGGATCGGCGCGAGGAAATAGTAGCCGGCGCCGCCGACGATCGCGATGAACAGGACCACGACGATCCAGTTCGGCCACATCGGCTTGATGACCATGTCGGCGACGATGGTGAACATCAGGATGATGTCGAAACGCGCGATCTTCGTGACCTCGGCCACGAGGGCCATCGTGGCGGGACTTGCGCCTTCCTTGGCTTCGAGCTCGATGATCCTGGCGGACCGCGGGCCGAGCTGGGACCCGCCGAGATAGCCGGTCACGGCAAAGCCGAGCAGGCCGAACAGGATCCACGGCGAACCCCAGCCGATCTGCGGCAGGATCAGGAGCATCACGATGCCCGAGACGAGGGCGACGATGGCGGCCTGCATGAACACGCGGTTCGCGTAGGGGATCATCGTCTTGAAGATGCGGAGGACTTCGGCCTGGTCGCCCTTGCGGTTCGCCATCGCGACGAGCGCGACAAAGGTGAGCCCGCCGCCGACCCAGACGATCGATGCGGCGACGTGCACGAACTTGAAGAAGTCGTACCAGCTCATCGGACACCCCCGTTTGGCCGCTTAGCCGGCGCAGATATACCGCAACAGCGGCGCTCGGGGCACCATCCGAGACAGAGGGCAGGTCCTCCTATCGCGCGGTCCTGGCCTTGCGGGCGGCGTAGCGTGCGTCGCGCTTGGCCTTCTGCTCCGCCATCAGAGCGAGGGCGGCGGCGGCCTCGGCGAGGCGCGATTCCTTGCGGGCGGCCTCTTCGGCCTTCCGGCGCTCTTCCTCGGCAATCCGCTCGGCCTCAAGTGCCGCAAGCCGGGCTGCTTCCTCGGCGGCCTTCCGGGCCAGCTCTTCCTGCCGGCGCTGCTCGCGCTCGGCCTCGCGCGCGGCGCGCGCCTCGGCGATCGCCTTGCGGGCGGCGAGCCGTTCCTGGACCTTGGGATCGTCGTCTTTCGGCCGCGTCATGAACGCGGCGAGCTGCGCCTTCCGGGCATCGTTGGCCGTCGAGCGGCGGTCAGCAAAATTCTGTTCCTTGTAACCCACGTATCATCCTTTCTCGTCGGGTATCTTGGTGTCGACCCGGACCTATTTCGCGCGCGTGCGCTTCACGGTCCGAATCGGTATGGGAGGCTTGCCGGATTTTTCGGCGATTTCGCGGTCCTGCTGTTCGAGCACCGCCTTGGCGGCGGCATTGGGATCGTTCTGATAGGCGAGCGCCTCCGCCGGGACGCGCCGGTTGGACCGCTGCGAGCCGTCCTCGTAATGCGCGTCGAACAGGACGAACTCCGCGACCGCGTCGCGCTTCTTGGACATGGGCTGATCCTGGCGTTCGGGGAGATGCCGATCCGGCCCGGCTCAGATAAGCGACCACAGGCGGAAACGCTAGCCCTCCACCACGTCAGATTTATTGCGTCGCAACGTGGCGGCTCGGCGCGCGGCGCCCCAACTCTCGGCGGCAAAGAAACCGTTGGAGGACGTTGATGACGCGATTGCATACGGTACTGCGCCGACTTGCCACACTCAGCCTGGTCGGCGGCCTTGCCACGGCCGCCGAGGCTCAGCCGGCGGAAATCGTGATCGGCACCGGGGTGTTCCCCGAGAGCATCGCCTCGACGCCGGACGGCGCGCTGCTCATCGGCAGCTTCGTCCAGGGAACGGTCTTCCGCGTCGCGCCCGGCGGCGACACGGCCGAGCCCTTCATCACCGGCATCGGTCCGGTCATCACCGGGGTCTTCGTCCAGGGCAGCACGGTCTATGTCTGCTCGAACGGCGAGTTCGGCTCGAACGAGGCGACGCTCAAGACTTTCGACCTTGCGAGCGGCACCGAGACCGGCTCCTACGCCTTCCCCGAGGGCGGCTTCTGTTCCGACATCGCCGTCGCCCCGGACGGCACGGTCTACGTCTCGCATCTCAATTTCGGCGGGACCGGCCCCGGCCGCCTCCTTCGCCTCACCGACGCCGGGCTCGAGGTGGTGCTGGCCGATCCGGCCATCGCCGGGATCGACGGCATCGCCTTCCTCGGCGACACGCTGATCGCCAACAACCTCCTCACCGGCGAGCTCTATCGGATCAATCTCGGGGAGGATCCCGTCACCTACACGGCGCTGACCCTTTCCGAGCCGCTGCAGGGTCCGGACGGTATGCGCACCACCGAGGACGGGACGGCGCTCCTCATCGTCGAGCAGTACGGCAACCGGCTCGTGTCGGTGACGGTCGATGGCGACACGGCGACGGTCACCGAGATCGCCGCCGGCTTCACCGGCCCCGCCGGCGTCGCCCAGATCGGCAACACCGCGTACATCGTCGAGGCCCATTTCGATGCGATGCAGGCGGGGACGGATCCGGGGCCGTTCGTGGCGAAGGCGGTCGAGCTGACACCTTAGGCCACGCTGCCGTTTCTGGCGCCGGCAATCGTCGGCGCCAGACCCGCGCCAAGCCTCGCCGTCTCGCTTGCTGCGGCTTTCGAGCTATCGGAGCGAAGCTGACGCCGTGGGCCTGCCTAGCGGCCAAGCGCGGCGCTGATCGTCTCGAGCGGAAGAAACAGAGTCCGGCCGTCAGGTGGCCATGCGACGAACCCCATCCGCTGGTAGAAGCCGATGGCCTTCTCGTCGATGGCGTGGACGACCGCCGCCGCGCACCCGATCGAAAGGGACAGTTGGAGGATGCGCTTCAGCCCGTCCGCCAGCATGGCCGATCCGATCCCGTGACCGGCGAGGCGTCGATCTACAGCGAGCCGACCGATCAAGGCGATCGGAATAGGATCCGGTGCGTTGACCCGGATTTTTCTCGGGGCAGTCTCCCGTGCGACCGATCCGGTCGCCAGGCTGTAGTAACCAACCACCTCCTGTCCGGCGAGTACGACAAACGTGCGTGCCGAGCGGCCCTCCGACTTGAGGGCGCGCTCCTTCAGCCAGGCGTCCAGCGCGTCATGTCCACAGGAGAAGCCGCTGACATCGTGTGCGGCCAGAAGCGGCGAGGGGGCGCTCAGCGACGCGAGGTCGGTCGCCATCGAGGGCGGCTCAGCGCGTCCAGAGCGGTTTCTTCCGCATCAGCTTTCGGAGGTTTTCCGTCGGCGGCGGCGAATTCTCGAGCGCAGCAACGAAGCGCTCCCACTCCTCGGCGTCGAGCTCGATGATCCGGCGGTCGAGCAGCGTGTCGATCGCTCGCCGCTGCGCGCTGTCGATCATGAATTCGGTGCGTGTCTTGCCAAGGGCTGCGGCCGCCTCGTCGATGAGTCGCCTCGCGCTCTCCGGCAGCCTCAAATTGATCGTCGCGCTGCGCTTGGGCGACGGTGTCGCTTCCCTCCGAGGGGCACGGGTTGCCATCTTCTGTCGTCCACGGGGGCTCCGCCCCGGAGCTGCTGCGGGAGGAGCCTGTATTTACATTGTCAATACAGACTCGTCAACGCCGCGACTGGACTGAACGCTTCGGAACTCTCCGCTTTCGCGCTCCGGTGACCGGCGTGCCCCGGCCAGTGCGTGAGTACCCGGGTCGCTCCTTCGTCGGCACGCGCTTCCCCTCGGTCAGCAGCTCGAACCGCAGCGCCCCGGCGACCGGCGCCACCTCCACGAGCCGCACCTCGACCGTGTCGCCGAGGCGGTGGCGTTCGCCGCTCTGCCTCCCCACGAGGGCATGGCGCGCCTCGTCGTGCACGTAATAGTCGTTGCCGATGGTGCTGATCGGAACGAAGCCGTCGGCGCCGGTCTCGTCGAGCTTCACGAAGAGGCCGGCGCGGGTGACGCCCGCGATACGGCCGGTGAAGGTGGCGCCGATGCGGTCGGCCAGCCAGTGCGCCACCAGCCGGTCGATCGTGTCGCGCTCCGCCGCCATCGCGCGCCGCTCCGTGGCGGAAATCTCGGCGGCGATCTCGGCCAGTACGGCTTCGATGCCGTCGGCAAGGCCGCCATCGCCGAGGCCCAGCGCCCGGATCAGGCCGCGATGGACGATGAGGTCGGCATAGCGCCGGATCGGCGACGTGAAATGCGCATAGCGCCGGAGATTGAGTCCGAAATGGCCGATATTGGCGGGACTGTATTCGGCCTGGCTCTGGGTCCGCAGCACCACCTCGTGGATGATCTGGCCGTGCTCGGTTTCCTTGAGCCGGCTCAGCACCTGGTTGAAGTGGCTGGGGCGGAGGTTGCCGGATTTCGGGAAGGTCGAATCGATCGAGGCGAGGAAGGTGCGGAGCGCTTCGAGCTTCGCCAGCGAGGGCGCGTCGTGGATGCGGTAGACGAGGGGTGACTTCGCCTTCTCGAGCGTCTCGGCCGCGGCGACATTGGCCTGGATCATGAACTCCTCGATCAGCCGGTTCGCCTCGAGCGGCACCGGCGTGATGATCCGCTCGATCGCGCCGTCTTTGCCGACGATGACCTTGCGCTCGCGGATGTCGAGGTCGAGCGGCTCACGTTCGGCGCGGCCGCGGGCGAGCGTCTGGTACGCCGCCCATAGCGGGCGGAGCACCGGGACGCCGAGGTCGTCGCCCACCGGATCGGCGTCCTTGTCGAACGCCGCCTGCGCCTCGGCATAGGAGAGCTTGGCTGCAGACCGCATCAGGATGCGGTGGAAGCTGTGGCTCCGCTTGCGGCCGTCGGCGCCGAACACCATGCGGACGGCGAGCGCCGCCCGATCCTTCTTCTCGCGAAGCGAACAGAGGTCGTTCGAGATCCGCTCCGGCAGCATCGGGACGACGCGGTCCGGGAAGTAGACCGAGTTGCCCCTCAGCCGCGCTTCGCGGTCGAGAGCGGTACCGGGGCGGACGTACCAGCCGACATCGGCGATCGCGACGGTGCAGACATAGCCGCCCTTGTTTTCGGGATCGTCGTCAGCGACGGCGTGAACGGCGTCGTCATGGTCCTTGGCATCCGGCGGGTCGATCGTGACGAGGGCCAGGTCGCGCCAATCCTCGCGGTCCTTCTTCGAGAGCCGGGCCGGCGCCTTCGCCGCCTCTTCGAGAACCGCCTCGGGAAAGATGTAAGGAATGCCGTGGGCGTGGATGGCGATCATTGACACCGCCTTCTCGCCCTTCATCGAGCCGATGACGGCATCCACCCGCGCCAGCGGCAGTGACCGCCGCGGGCCCCACATGAGGACGGCCGAGACGAGGTCGCCGTCCTTGGCGCCTTCAAGGGCATCGGGGGAGAGGACCGCGGCTTCCTTCTGCTTCTTGTCGACGGGCTCTAGCCGCCACTCGGTGCCGGTCTTCCGGACGATGCCGAGGAAGGTCTGCGGCTTCCGGTCGATGACCCGGATCACTGAGCCGGAATAGGTCGCGGCTGACCCTTCGGGCACCGTCGTCGCAAGCTTCGCCAGCACGCGATCGCCGACGCCCGGAGCCGGGCCGCGCTCCTTCGGCTTCCGCCCGCCGCCCGACAGGATCAGCACCTTCGGCGGGTCGCCGCGCTCCTCCTCCCAGTCCGACGGCGCCGCGATCAGCTCGCCGTCGCGCGTCCGCTCCGTGACGATCAGAACCGCGACCGACGGCAGGTCGCCCGGCCGCGACAGGCGCTTCTGCTTCCGCTTGATCGCACCCCCTTCTTCCATCTCCTTGAGGACGCGCTTCAGCGCGATCTTGGCGCCGCCCTTGATCCCGAAGGCGCGGGCGATCTCGCGCTTACCCGCTTCGCCGGGATGCTCGGCGATGAAGGCGATCAGCTCCTCGCGGGAGGGGAGGGCGGCAGCGCTCGTCTTGGCGGGCTTCCGGTCCATGGAATTCCTTCGTCGCGTGAACGGCGCCGGCGCCGCTTCGTTCCCCGAAGGTATCACGCCCGAGCCGGCGGGGCCGGATGATCAGCCGTTTTGCGCAGGTCTTAACAGCCAGCCGACCGCCAGCACCGCGAGAACCGCGCCCGCGAGCTCGGCGACGGCGAAGGGCGGGACGTCGACCGGACGGATGCCGGCGAAGGTCGGCGTCAGAGCGCGGGCGATGGCGACCGCCGGATTGGCGAAGGAGGTCGAGGCGGTGAACCAGTAGGCCGACGCGATGAAGAGGGCGACGGCGGCGGGCAGTGCGTCCGGCCGGCGGGCGCGGACGAGGAGGATGGTCGCGACGAGGCCGAAGGCGGCGATGGCCTCGCCTAGCCACTGGCCGGCGCCGGTCCTCGCGGCGGTCCCCGGCGCGAGCGGTGCGACGCCGAACATCGCATTTGCGAGGACGACGCCGGCAAGGCCGCCGGCGATCTGGGCCGCGACCATCGCCAGCGCCGGGCGCGCGGAGATCTCGCGCCGGAGCAGGAAGGCCAGCGTCACGGCCGGGTTCAGGTGCGCTCCCGAGACCGGACCGAGCGCGGCCACGAGGACGAAGAGCGCGGCGGCGGTCGCGATCGTGTTGGCGAGGAGCGCGAGGGCGATGTCGTCGGTCAGCCGCTCGGCCATGATGCCGGAGCCGACCACCGCCATCACGAGGATTGCCGTGCCCGCCGCCTCCGCCGCAAGGACTCGGCGCAGGTCAGCCGGCTCAGGCATGTCGCGGCATGTCGCCGATGGCGGCGAGATGCTGCTTCAAAGCGAGCTTGTCGATGGTTTCGATCGGCAGCGCCAGGAAGACCGAGATGCGGTTGTGGAGCATCCGGTACGCGTCCGTAAACGCGATCATCCGCTCGGCGTCGCTTCCGGTCGCCGCCGCCGGGTCGGGGACGCCCCAGTGCGCGGTCATCGGATGGCCCGGCCACACCGGGCAGGCTTCGCCCGCCGCGTCATCGCAGACGGTGAAGACGAAATCCATGTCCGGCGCGTCCGGCCCCGAAAACTCGTCCCAGCTCTTGGAGCGGAAGGCGCTGGTATCGAAACCGAGATTGGAAAGGAGCACGATCGTCATCGGGTTGACCATGCCCTTCGGATAGGAGCCCGCGGAGAAGGCGCGGAAACGGCCTTGGCCTTCCTTCGCCAGGATCGCCTCCGCGATGATCGAGCGGGCCGAATTGCCCGTGCAAAGGAAGAGAACGTTGTACGGCGTCGGCGTAGTCATCTGAGCCTCAGGTGAACGGAAACGGGGTCGGTCAACAGGCGCAGGCGAGCGTCTTGAGCGCCGGCGCGCAGAGTTCGGGCCGCCCGCCGCAGCAATCCTCCATCAGGAAGGACAAGAGCCCCGAAATGCCGGGGTAGTGCGCGGCGTAGAGGATCGCACGCCCGTCGCGGCGGCGGATCACGAGGCCCGCACGGACGAGGAGGTCGAGATGGGTCGACAGCGTGTTCGGCACGATCCCGAGCGACGCCGCGATCGATCCTGCGGCGACACCCTCGCGGCCCGCCTTCACGAGGAGCCGGAAGATACGGAGCCGGCTCTCCTGGCCGAGGGCGGAAAGGCCGTCGAGTGCGCGTGATTCATCCATATTTCGAGAAATATCGAAATATTAGCGACAGCGCAAGCGCGTCGCGGCGTTGTGCTCCGGCTTCGCGGATGACGAGCTGACCCCGCGACAGGCACCGCCCGACCCCACGCTCCGTCGCCACCGGGCTTTGACCGGTGGCCTCGCAGCCGTGCCCCACGCGCTTGCGGGAGCGGCTGCGAGCCCGGATCTAAAGAGCGGGAGTGCAGCCGGTCCGTGGAATCGACCTTCCCCTGGGCGACCGACGCGTCCGACGCCCCTCCGCGAGCATTGGACGACGGGCTGCAAGACCGCCGGGTCAAGCCCGGCGGTGATGGAGATAGGGGGACTGATGGAGGTCGCGACGGCGGACGGTTCATGCCGCGCGGTTCAGCGTCAGACGCCCTCGGGCGCTTCGGGCAACGGCATCCAGAAGGCGAGTTCCTGCTCGGCGAAGATGGTCGCACTGTTCGGACCGGAATCGGCCGCGACCCAGCAGTGCTCCGCCTGGTGCTTCGGCCGCGCCCAGCGCACCAGCTCGACTTCGGCCGGCCATTGCTCGCTGGTGCGGACCACGGCGAGGATGCGCCGTCCGTCCCGCGGCGCCGTATCCATCGGCTCCCACGCGCCGAATCGTTCCGTCATTGCGAAAACTCCGGCGCTCGCGGTCATCAGGAGCCGGGCGGCGGGGCGGTCGCGACCATCGACGGCCGCTTCGCGAAGGCATCGGCCCAGGCGGCGAGCCCGGGATAGGTCGTCGGCGGCGGGGCGAACTCCGGCAGGCGGAAATGGAGCCAGGCGACCGCAACGCCGGCCGCGATCTGTCCGAGGTCGAGCGGCGCGGTCCGCCACGCGGCGTGGGTTTCGAGGTGCCACAGGGCCGCTTCGATCTTCGCGGTCTGGCGCTTGATGACGCCGGCGGACTGCTGCCCTTCGGGCTTCGCCCGCTCGGTCCGGATCAGCGCGCCGGCCTCGAGGATGCCGTCGGCGAGGGCGGCCATCGTCAGCGCGTCCCAGCGGGCCTTGCCGGCGGTGGGAAGGAGGCGGTTGTTGCCGTGTTCGGCGTCCAGCCACTCCATGATGACCGGCGAGTCGTAGATCGCGACGCCGTCGGCGGTGATCAGGGTCGGCACCTTGCGCAGCGGGTTGGCGTCGAGAGCGGCCGGCTGGTCGGCGATGACCAGCGGCTCGAAGGCGAACTTCGCGCCGAGGCCGAGCTCCTCGGCGACCACGCGGACCTTTCGGACATAGGGTGACGTGAGCGTACCCAGCAGACGCATCCGGCTTCTCCTCTTCGGACGTTCCTTATCACCCGCGGGGCGCTGCTGCCTCAACCCGCACTTGCGTGGGAAGCGTCCAGCGTGAAATCTCGCGCCGGCCAAAGGAGTTCCCGATGTCGCTTGCCACGATCACCGCCGATCGCCCGCTGGTCCTTGTCGGCGCCGGCAAAATGGGCGGGGCCATGCTCGCCGGCTGGCTGGCGCAAGGCCTCCGCGCCGATGCCGTCCACGTCGTCGATCCCGCGCCGCCGCCCGATTCGGCCGCTTTGCTGCAGCGCCACGGGATCGCGGCGGCCGCGGAGCCGGAGGCCGGGCTGACGGCCGGCGTTCTCGTCGTCGCGGTGAAGCCGCAGATGATGGGCGAGGTGCTGCCGAAACTCCGCGCGATCGTCCGCCCCGATACGCTGGTCCTGTCGATCGCCGCCGGCACGACGATCGCCGTCCTCGAGCATGACCTCGGCGCGGCCCGCGTGGTGCGCTCCATGCCCAATACGCCGGCGCAGATCGGCAAGGGGATGACCGTCGCCGTTGCGACCCCCGCCGTCGGCGATGCCCGGAGCTTTGCGACCGATCTCCTCGCCGCGGTGGGGCAGGTCGAGTGGCTCGATGACGAGGGCCTCATCAATGCGGTGACGGCGGTCTCCGGGTCGGGGCCGGCCTATGTGTTCTTCCTCGCGGAGGCGCTCGCCGAGGCGGGGGTCGAGGCCGGGCTCGATCCCGTGCTGTCGCGAAAACTTGCCGATGCCACCATCGCTGGCGCGGGCGCGCTCCTCGAACAGTCGGGCGAAGCGCCCGCGGTGCTGCGCCAGAACGTGACCTCGAAGGGCGGCACGACCGCTGCGGCCCTTGCGGTCCTGATGGCCGAGGACGGCCTCGCGCCCATCCTCCGCCGCGCCGTGCTCGCCGCGAAGAAGCGGGCGGAGGAGCTTGCGGGCTAAGCGCGCTGGAGCACGGCGACGAAGAAGCCGTCGGTGGCGGTCCGGAGCGGGGTCATGAACAGACCCTCCGCGGTCGCCAGCACGGCGGCTCCGAGCCGCTGCGCGGCGTCCTCACCGAGGCCGGCGGCCGCGATGGCGGCCGTGGCCGGGAGGGCGGTGAAGTCGGGATGCTCGGCGAGGAAGGCGGCGATCTTGTCGGTGTTCTCGTCCGGCAGCAGCGAGCATGTCACATACACCAGCCGGCCGCCGGATCGCACAAAAGCGGCCCCCTGCCGCAACAGGGCGGCCTGCTCGCCAATGCGATCGGCGAGCGCCTTCTCGGTCAGCCGCCATTTGATGTCCGGACGGCGGCGCCAGGTGCCGGTGCCGGTGCAGGGCGCATCGATGAGGACGCGGTCCATGGTCCCTTCGAGCGGCGCGAGGTCGGTCCGCGCCGGATGAACCTGGACGTTGCGGGTGCCGGCCCGCTTCAGGCGGTCGAAGATCGGTGCGAGGCGGTGCTTGTCGGCGTCGGTGGCGTGGAGCTGGCCGCGATTGTCCATCGCGGCGGCGAGAGCGAGGGTCTTGCCGCCGCCGCCGGCGCAGAGGTCGAGCACCTGCTGGCCGGGCTCGGCGCCGACGAGACGGGCGGCGAGCTGGCTGCCCTCGTCCTGGATCTCGAACAGGCCCTTCAGGTAGGCGGGCTCGGCGGAGACGTTGGGATGGCGGCGGTTGCCGCTCGTGGGCGGCACGCGGAGCCCGTCGGGGCTGAACGGCGTCGGGACAAACTCGGCCTGCGCCAGGTCGCGCGCGACGCGCTCGCGGTCGGCCTTGAGGCGGTTGACGCGGATGTCGAGGGCAGGGCGCCCCGCCAACGCCTCGGCCTCGGCGATCCAGGTGTCACCGAAGGCACGGCGCAGCTTGTCGGCGATCCAGTCCGGCACGTCGGCGCGGATGGCGTCGGGTGCCGCGGACAGGTCGGCGCCGTCGATCCGGGCGGCTTCTTCCGCCGACAGCGGGTCGGGCGCATGCGGCGCGTCCGCGATCATCGCAGCGAGCGGCGTCGCGCCGATCTCGCGGCCGACGGTGCCGAGCACGATGGCGCGGGGCGTCTCGGCATGCATGACGAACGCGGTGGAACGGCGGCGGCGGAGTGCGTCATAGACGAAATTGCCGATCGCCGAGCGATCGCCAACGCCGGCAAAGCGGTGCGATTTCCCCCAATCCTTGAGGGCCTCGGCAACGGGTCGGTGGCGGGCGTCGATGTCGCCGAGGACTTCGATTGCCGCCGCAAGGCGAGCGCCGGGATTCATGCTGCTGCAAACTGCGTGAAGGAGAGGATGTTGCCGTCGGGATCGTTGATCCAGGCGACGCGGGTGCCGTCCGATGCGGTCCAGATTCCGAGGCGATCCTGGCCGGTCCCGTCGAAACGGAGCGGGGTCACGCCCCTCGCGATCAGCGTCTCGAGCCGGCCGGCGAGGTCGTCGACCTCCCAGCCGAGCGAGGTGTCGTCGCCCAGCGCGACCTTGGCGACCTTCTGGATGCGGAGCATCGTCTCGCCCGACATGAATACCAGCGAGAACTCGGTCTCCTCCACGAAGCGAAGGTCGAGGACGTCCCGGTAGAAGCCGCGTGCGGCGTCGGGTCGTGCGGTTGCCAGAAAGGCGATCAGCCGCTGCACGATCTAGAGATTGCCCGGATAGTTCGGGCTTTCGCGGGTGATCTGCACGTCATGGACGTGGCTCTCTCTGAGCCCAGCGCCGGAGATACGGACGAAGCGGGCGCGGTCGCGGAATTCTTCGAGCGTGGCGGCGCCGACATAGCCCATCGAGGCGCGGACGCCGCCGACGAGCTGGTGCAGCACGGTGGCGACCGGTCCCTTGTACGGGACCTGGCCTTCGATCCCTTCCGGCACCAGCTTCAGCGAGTCCGTCACCTCGGCCTGGAAGTAGCGGTCCGCCGAGCCGCGGGCCATCGCGCCGACCGAACCCATGCCGCGATAGGCTTTGTAGGTGCGGCCCTGGTGAAGATAGACGTCGCCGGGGCTTTCCTCGGTACCGGCCAGCAGCGAGCCGATCATGGCGCAGGAGGCGCCGGCCGCCAGCGCCTTGGCGAGGTCGCCGGAATATTTGATGCCGCCATCGGCGATGACCGGGATCCCGGCCCGCGCCCCGACTTCGGCGGCGTCCATGATTGCGGAGAGCTGCGGGACACCGACGCCGGCGACCACGCGGGTGGTGCAGATCGAGCCCGGGCCGATGCCGACCTTGATGGCATCCGCGCCGGCGTCGATCAGCGCCTTGGCGCCGTCGGCGGTAGCGATGTTGCCGGCCACGACCTCGACGCTGTTCGACATCCGCTTCACGCGGTCGACCTGCTCCAGCACCTTCGCGGAATGGCCGTGGGCGGTGTCGACCACGATGAGATCGACCCCGGCATCGACGAGCTGCTCGGAGCGGGCGAAGCCGTCATTGCCGACGCTGGTCGCCGCCGCGACCCGGAGCCGGCCCTGGGCGTCCTTCACGGCCGACGGATTGAGCTGGCTCTTCTCGATGTCCTTCACCGTGATGAGGCCGACGCAGCGATAGGCATCGTCCACGACGAGCAGCTTCTCGATCCGGTGCTGGTGGAGGAGGCGCTTGGCTTCGTCCTGCGCGACGTTCTCGTTCACGGTGACGAGGCGCTCATGGGTCATCAACTCGCGGACCGGCTGCTTGGGGTTGGTCGCGAAGCGGACGTCGCGGTTGGTGAGGATGCCGACGAGACGACCCGGACCGCCGCCATTGGCCTCGACCACCGGAATGCCGGAGATGCGATGCGCCCGCATCAGGTCGAGGGCTTCGGCGAGGGTGGCGTTCGGACCGATCGTGACCGGGTTCACGACCATGCCGGACTCGAACTTCTTGACCTGGCGGACCGCCTCGGCCTGCGCTTCAGGTTTCAGATTGCGGTGGATGACGCCGATGCCGCCGGCCTGGGCCATCGCGATGGCGAGCCGGGCTTCGGTGACCGTGTCCATCGCCGCGGACATGATCGGCAGGTTGAGCTCGATGGTCCGTGTCAGGCGCGTGCGGACATCGACTTCGGCGGGGAGGACCCGGGACGGACCGGGAATGAGGAGGACGTCGTCAAAGGTGAGTGCCTCGCGGCCGGTCGAGGCTTCGATGATCTGGGCCATGCCAACTCCGGTAATGCCGAGAGGCCCAGTGGATGGCTCCATTGGGCGGCGGCGGTCGAAAGCGAAGATTGGCGCGGGTAGATAACATGCGTCCCGCGGATAAGAAAGGGCGCGTCCATGCATACGAGCCCTGCAACCCGGCGTGATGGTGGACCGTTTCCCCTACCATATGCGACAAGGGCCCGCCGCCCCCGTCGCGGCGTCAATAGATGATCCCGAACCGCATCCTTCTTCCCCTTATCGTCGCCTGCGCCCTGTTCATGGAGAACCTGGACGCGACGGTGCTCTCGACCGCGCTGCCCACGATCGCGGCCGAGTTCGGGGAAAGCCCCATCCACATGAAGCTCGCGCTGACGAGCTACCTCCTGTCGCTCGCGGTGTTCATCCCGGCGTCGGGCTGGCTGGCGGACCGCTTCGGCGTCCGCCTCGTGTTCCGCGCCGCGCTGGTCGTGTTCACGGTGTCGTCGCTGTTGTGCGGCCTTTCCGGATCGATCGGCGAGCTCGTCGCGGCGCGCGTCGCGCAAGGCATCGGCGGCGCGATGATGGTGCCTGTCGGCCGCCTCGTGATCCTCCGCTCGGTCAAGAAGTCCGAGGTCGTCCAGGCCTTTGCGTGGCTGACGATCCCGGCGCTGATCGGTCCCGTGGTCGGCCCGCCGCTCGGCGGCTTCATCACGACCTATTTCGACTGGCGCTGGATCTTCTGGATCAACATCCCGATCGGCATCCTCGGGCTGATCCTCGCCACGATCTTCTTCCCCGACATCCGCGACGAGAAACCGGAGAGGTTCGACGCCCGCGGCTTCTTCCTGGTAGCGTTCGGCCTTGCGACCTTCGTGACTGGATCAACATCACTGGGCCTCGGGGTGATCCCGCCATGGCTGGTCGCGACGCTGCTTGCGGTCGGCGCCGTCCTGCTCGCGGGCTACATCCTCCACGCCCTGCGGGTGCCGGCGCCGATCCTCGATCTCCGGCTCCTCAAGCTGAAGACATTCCGCGCCAGCATCATCGGCGGCTTCCTCTTCCGGATGGGCATCGGCGCGACGCCGTTCCTCCTGCCGCTCCTCCTCCAGGTCGCCTTCGACATGACGGCGTTCGAGTCGGGCCTCGTGACCTTCGTGACCGCGATCGGCGCGATGGCGATGAAGTTCGTCGCAGTCCCGATCCTCCGCCGCTTCGGCTTCAAGACGGTGCTCATCGGGACGTCGCTGGTCGCCGGAGTCTTCACGGGGATCCCGGCCATCTTCACGCCGATGACGCCGCTCGCCGTGATGCTGACATTGCTCCTCATCGGCGGATTCTTCCGCTCGCTGCAGTTCACCAGCCTCAATTCGATCGCCTATGACGAAGTCACGCCGGAGCGGATGAGCCGGGCGACG
This sequence comes from Bauldia sp., assembly GCA_050184415.1. Lineage (GTDB taxonomy): Bacteria > Pseudomonadota > Alphaproteobacteria > Rhizobiales > Kaistiaceae > JADLGL01. Next base: position 14,837 of record JBFXAJ010000011.1, on the reverse strand, counting down.
TCGATGACGTCGGTGTTCCAGCAGCTCTCGCTCAGCGTCGGCATCAGCTACGCGGCCATCGCCCTCACGCTGTCGTCGGGCGGGTCGGAGATCCTCGAGCGGACGGACTTCATCGTGCCGTTCATCGCCATCGGCGGCGTCGTCGCGCTTTCGGCGCTGGTCTATTTCTTCCTGCCGAAGAACGCCGGCGCGGAGATGTCCGGGCACGGCAAGGCCAAGGTGACGGCGGCGGAAGTGGGCGACGTTCCCGACCGCGCTACCGTCCCTTGAAGCCGCGCGCCAGCATGTAGAGCTCGACCGATTCGGATCGGCTCGCCTTGGGCTTCACGTGCTGGACGGTGGCGAAATGCTGCTTGAGCGAGGCGAGGACGTCACGCTCGGTCCCGCCCTGGAACACCTTGGCGAGAAAGTGCCCGCCCGGCGCCAGCGATTCGATCGCGAAGGCCGCTGCCGTCTCGTAGAGGTGGACGGTGCGGAGATGGTCCGTCGCCCGGTGGCCGATCGTCGGCGCAGCCATGTCGGACAGGACGATGTCCGGCGGGCCGCCCAGCGCATCGAGGATGAGCTGCGGCGCGTCCGGATCGAGGAAATCCTTTTGCAGGAGGACCACGCCGGCGATCGGATCGATTGGGAGATAGTCGATTCCGATCACCAGCGGCCGCTCGGCCGACGATTTCACCCGCGTCGCCGCGACCTGGCACCAGCCACCGGGCGCGGCGCCAAGGTCAACGACCCGCTGTCCGGGCGACAGGATCTGGAAGCGGTCGTCGATCTCGATCAGCTTGTAGGCGGAGCGGGCGCGATAGCCCTCGCGTTTGGCGCGGGCGACATAGGGGTCGTTGAGCTGGCGCTCGAGCCAGCGCGCCGACGACGCCTTCCGCTTCTTGGCGGTCTTGACCCGGACCGCGAGCTGCCGGGCGCCGCTGCCGCTGCGTTCAGCCATCGGCGCCGACGGTCCGCTCCGCCGCGTCGGGGCGCCTGCGGCGCCAGACGCCGTCCGCGGTCATCATCTCGACGAGAATGCCTTCGCGGAGCCCGCGATCGGCGACGCGGAGCCGCTCGCAGCGCCAGCGGCGCCGCACCGCTTCGAGGATTGCGCAGCCGGCGAGGACGAGGTCGGCGCGCTCGCGGCCGATGCAGGGATTGGCGATCCGGCCGGCGAAATCGGTGTCGCGAAGCTGCCGGATGGTTGCATCCACCTCGTCGCTGGTCATCCACAGGCCGTCGACCTGGCGGCGGTCGTAGCGGTCGAGCCCGAGATGGACGCCGGCGAGCGTCGTGACCGTGCCGGACGTTCCGAGGAGGTGGACGCCGCCTGCTGCCGCGGCTTCGTCGAGCTTCTCGATCTGCGGGAATTTCGCGAGGAGGGCGGACACTTCGAGGACCATCGCCTCATAGGTGTCGCGCGACACCTCCTGGCCGCCATGGCGCTCCGAGAGCGTGACGACGCCGATCGGCAGCGACTGCCACGACCGGACCCGCTCGGAAATCCGCCGCCGCGGCTCGCCGTCGCGCTGCACGAGGTCGAGCCACACCAGTTCGCTCGATCCGCCGCCGATGTCGAACAGGATCGCGCCGGAGGCGTCGGGGTCGACCAGCGAGGCGCAGCCGGCGACGGCAAGGCGGGCCTCGGTCTCCCTGGAAACGATCTCGAGCTCGAGGCCGGTTTCCGCCCGCACGCGCTCGAGGAAGGCGGGGCCGTTGCTGGCGAGGCGGCAGGCTTCGGTCGCGATCAGCCGGAAGCGACGCACGTCGCGCGCTGCGAGCTTGGCCTTGCAGACCTTCAGGGCCTGGATGGCCCGGTCCATCGCGGCGTCGGCGAGGCGGCCGCTGCCCGAAATGCCTTCGCCGAGGCGAACGATCCGGGAGAAGGAATCGACGACGCGGAAGCCGCGGTCGCGCGGCGTCGCGATCAGGAGACGGCAATTGTTGGTGCCGAGATCGAGCGCGGCGTAAAGCCTCTGCCCGCTGCCACGCGCCTTGGCCGCGGATGGCCGCCTGCTGTCGGCCGCGTGCGGCCGATGTCCCGTGCCCGACTGCCCGCCCGCGGTCCGGTCCGCGGTGACGGACGGAGGCGCTGCGGCGGCCCTGGCCTCCGCGTGCCCCAGATCGGGCGTGTACTGGCCCGCGCGCTGCAGGCCGTCGCCCATTGCCAATTCGGCACCCCCGGCCGCGCAGCACGCCGACGATCGGGGCGCGCGGTCCTTGGTTCACAGTTGTAGCCAGCGTAGCAGAACGCCGGCTTCCTACAAGGCGTCGCGAGACTGCGTTCCGCAGCGAGCCGCCCGTCGAGCGGCGACTTTCGCCGCGGCACGCTCTAGAATCATCGGCGAGGGGGATTCCGTGAGCACCGAACATCCCGAACGCCACGTCATCGAGATCGGGCGCCACCGGCTGCTCTTCGCCATGGCGACGGAGCACGAATACGGGCCGCATCTTCGTCGCCGGATCACGCCGCTGATCACCGGCGTGGGGCCGGTCGAGGCGGCGGTGGCGGTGACCGCGGCGCTGGCCGCCCTTGCGGCCGAGGAGAAGCTTCCCGATGCCGTGGTGTCGCTGGGGTCGGCGGGTTCGCGCAGCCTCGAGCACGCCGGCCTCTACCAGATCCGCAGCGTCTCCTATCGCGACATGGACGCGACCGCGCTCGGCTTCGAGAAGGGGCAGACCCCCTTCACCGACCTTCCCATCGTGATCGGCCTTCCGTTCGCGATTCCCGGCATCCGGTCGGCGTCGATTTCCACCGGCGCCAACATCGTCACCGGCGCCGCCTATGACGGCATCGCGGCGGAGATGGTGGACATGGAATCGTTCGCGGTGCTGCGCGCCGCGGACCGGTTCGACGTGCCCATCATCGGCCTCAGGGGCGTCAGCGACGGCAAGGCGGACCTCACCGGCCTCCACGACTGGACGGAGTATCTCCACATCATCGATGAGAAGCTCGGCGACGCGCTCGATCTCCTCGACCGTGCGATCCGGGACGGCTCCGTGCATTTCGACTAGGGTTGCGTCCCGTCGCGCTGCGCGGCAGCAATAGTCTGCGGCCGTCGCAATCGCGCGGCGCCTTCGGAGGGTTGGTCAGATGCGCCGTGCAGTCCTTGCTTCGATCGGCTTCCTCGCCGCTGCCGGCATCGCCTCCGCCGAGACGCTTGACGGGCGCTGGTCGCTGATCGCCGAGGAATGCGGCGCCGAGATCAGCGACGGGATCCTGACCATCGACACCGCCGCGGGCACGCTCACCTACTGGGAATCGCTCTGCACCGTGATCGAGCTGATCCCCATCGGCACGATGGAGCTGGTCTGGCAGGCCTCGATGAGCTGCTCGGGCGAAGGCGAGACCCGGCAGCGCGACGCGCTCCTCGCCATCGACATCCCGCTCGACGGAGTCGGAACGCCGCGCCTTGTCGAGATCGACATGGCCGACGGCTTCGTCATCAGCCGCACTTTCTGCGGCGCCGCCGGCAAGTAGGCGTCTGCCGACGCGGTGCAGCGCCGATCGCGTTCCGCCCTCGCGCGGTCCGGATCGCATGGGAGCGCGTCACGCCATCGCGTTGCGCCGACTCGGCGATTTCTCTAAATGCCCGCAATGGCAGCGAACCCCACCACCGACCTCGTCCTCATCATCGATTTCGGGAGCCAGGTGACGCAGCTGATCGCGCGGCGGGTCCGCGAATCGGGCGTCTATTCCGAGATCGTGCCGTTCCAGAAGGCCGAGGAGGCGCTGGCGCGCCTGCGGCCGAAGGCGATCATCCTGTCGGGCGGCCCGGCCAGCGTCACCGAGATCGGCACGCCCCGCGCAGCGCCGCCGCTGTTCGAGGCCGGCATTCCCGTGCTCGGCATCTGCTACGGGCAGCAGGCGATGGTCGAGGCCCTCGGCGGCCGGGTCGAGGAAGGGAAGCACCGCGAGTTCGGCCGGGCCTTCGTGGAAGTCCGCGAGCCGTCGCCCTTCTTCGAAGGCGTGTGGGAGGAGGGCGGCCGGCACCAAGTGTGGATGAGCCATGGCGACCGCGTCGAGGCGCTGCCGGCCGGTTTCCGTACCATCGGCGTCTCCGCCGATGCGCCGTTCGCGGCCATCGGTGACGATGCCCGGCGCTTCTACGGCGTGCAGTTCCATCCCGAGGTCGTCCACACGCCGGACGGCGCCAAGCTGATCGCGAACTTCGTCCACCGCATCGCCGGCCTCGCCGGCGACTGGAACATGGCCGCCTTCCGCGACCGCGCCATCGCCGAGATCCGAGCGAAAGTCGGCGCCGGCCGCGTCGTCTGCGGCCTTTCCGGCGGCGTCGATTCCGCAGTCGCCGCGGTCCTGATCCACGAGGCGATCGGCGACCGGCTGACCTGCGTGCTGGTGGATCATGGCCTGATGCGGCAGGGCGAGGCGAAGTGGGTGGTCGACCTCTTCCGCGGCTCCTACAACATCCCGCTCGTCCACGTCGAAGCCGCGCCGCTGTTCCTCTCGGCGCTCGCCGGCGTGACCGACCCCGAGGTGAAGCGGAAGACCATCGGCCGGCTCTTCATCGAGGTGTTCGACGCCGAAGCCGGCAAGATCGACGCCGATTTCCTGGCGCAGGGCACGCTCTATCCCGACGTCATCGAAAGCGTCTCGGCCATCGGCGGCCCGTCGGTGACGATCAAGTCGCACCACAATGTCGGCGGCCTGCCGGAGCGGATGAAGCTGAAGCTCGTCGAGCCTTTGCGGGAGCTCTTCAAGGACGAGGTCCGCGAGCTCGGCCGCGAGCTCGGCTTGCCGGATCGCTTCGTCCGCCGCCACCCGTTCCCCGGCCCCGGCCTCGCCATCCGCTGCCCCGGCGAGGTGACCGAGGAGAAGCTCGCCATCCTCCGCCAGGCGGATGCGATCTATCTCGACGAGATCGACAAGGCCGGATTGTACGACGCCATCTGGCAGGCCTTCGCGGTCCTGCTGCCGGTGAAGACCGTGGGCGTGATGGGCGACGGCCGCAGCTACGATTTTGTCTGCGCGCTGCGGGCAGTGACGTCCGTGGACGGCATGACCGCCGACTTCTACCACTTCGACATGGGTTTTCTGGGCAGAGCCGGGACCCGGATCATCAATGAAGTCCGGGGCATAAACCGCGTGGTCTACGACGTGACGTCGAAGCCGCCGGGGACGATCGAGTGGGAATGATTCTTGCCCATCCGGGCGTATCCCACGATATCTGAAAATACGACATAACTATCTGAAATAAAACAAAAATCGTTCAGGGCCGTTCGAAGACTGTCGGCCGGCAGAGATGGCGGCTGACGTACTCGCTGACGGTATGCTTCCCTCTTGCGAAAGCGGATTTCGTCCGATACCGTCAAGGCCTGATCGCCTTTGACGGTCTTTTTTTCGATCTAATAGACTGTAAGAAAAAGGGATTTTGTTCAAGCGGCGCCTAAAAATGGCCTGACGGTCTTTTTTCGTGGATTCGGCCCAATGCTGACGGATGCAGCCCTTAAACATCTGAAACCAAAAGAGAAAATTTACAAGGTGACGGACCGGGACGGCATGTATGTGCTCGTAAAGCCATCGGGGACCCTCACTTTTCGGCTCGATTACCGGATGAATGGACGGCGCGAGACCGTCACGTTCGGCAAGTACGGCGCGGCCGGGCTGTCGCTCGCTCGTGCGCGAGAGCTGTGCATCGACGCCAAGCGGGCGATCGGCGAGGGACGATCGCCGGCGATTGAAAAGCAGCGGGAGAAGCGCCGGCTCCTGGAAGCGAAGAGCTTTGGCGAGTTCGGCGAGACATGGCTGACCGCGGCGCCGATGGCGGACAGCACGCGCGCGATGCGCCGATCGATCTTCGAGCGTGAGCTGCGACCCGTATGGCGGAACAGGCTTCTGAAAGAGATCACGCCGGACGACTTGAGGACCCATTGCGGCGCCATCGTCGATCGCGGTGCGCCGGCGACGGCGATCCACGTCCGCGACATTCTCAAGCAGATCTACGGCTTCGCGATCCTGCACGGCGAGAAGGTCGCGAACCCCGCTGACGATGTCGGGCCGGCTTCGATTGCGACCTTCGTACCGAAGGATCGATCGCTCTCGCCGACCGAGATTAGGATCATGCTCAAGCTGATCGAGAAGGTGGCGACGCTACCGACCATCAGGCTGGGCATGCGCCTCTATCTGCAGACCATGGTTCGCAAGAGCGAACTTCAGGACGCAACCTGGGACGAGGTCGATTTCGAGAACGCTGTTTGGACGATCCCGAAGGAGCGGATGAAGCGCTCGAAGGCGCATAACGTCTACCTGTCGCGCCAGGTCCTCGACATCATGATCGCGCTCAAGACCTGCGCCGGGAATTCTAAGTATCTCCTGCCGTCGCGCTACGACGCGGATGCGCCTATGTCGCGTGCGACGTTCAATCGCGTCACCTACGCGGTAGTCGAGCAGGCGAAGAAGGATGGCCTGCCGCTGGAGCCATTCACAGTCCACGATCTACGGAGGACCGGCTCAACGCTGCTCAACGAACTGGGCTTCAACAGCGATTGGATCGAGAAGTGCTTGGCGCACGAGGATGGCCGGTCCTCACGCGGCGTCTACAACAAGGCGGAGTACGAGGTGCAGCGTCGCCACATGATGCAGGAGTGGTCGGACATCATCGACGCCTGGGCCGAAGGCAAGAAGCGCATGCCGGTTCTCATCCCGCCTTCGATGCCGCTGCTCGAGCCAGACCCGGCTCTCGAACAGGGCGCGACCGCCGTTGGCTGACATCCGGTGATTGCGCGCGGACAATTGGAGTTGATCGGCGGGAGGCCAACCAGGCTTCGACCTCCGCCAGATCCCATACGACGCAGCGCGGCGAGAGAGCGAAGCGCCGGGGGAACTCTCCTCGCTGTTCCATCTCGTAGATGGTGCTGTCGGCGAGCGGCACCACTTCGCGCAGTTGCTGTCGACGGATGGTCCGCTTGATTGGAGTGTTATTTCGGTGTGCCATCATCGTCTCCTCAGCTCAGCTCTTCCTCTTGAGGAAATGAGCGCGATAGGCCCCGAAAGGGAAGGGCGGAAATTCAGATGTCGGACAACAGGATACTGTGGCGTACAAATAGAAAGCCATCTGGCCTCGTGATTGATGCACCCCATCTGGCCTGCACCAGCGCGAGCCGCTCGGCGACTAGGATGTCCCCGACGTCGACACCGCCGATCCGGATCGTTGCGAGACGCCGGCCGTTCGGGTCGAAGCCGAACCGCTCGATCGTCCAAATGTTGCCGTTAAGAAGCTCAAGCAACCGCGCGCTGGACCATCCGCCAGCCGGCTCTTTCATTGGAGCAACGCATGCCTTTCAAGCTCGCAGCGAAGTGCCCTCCGTGAGCTCGATGGCGTGCATTCATCGCTTGTCGCGTCCCGCAAGGGCAACTCCAAGCCTGTTGGGGTCGACGGTGCGCAGGAGGAGGTCGATGCGGTCCTGAGGGGAGCGGTTTAGCGGCACCACCACTCATTCCCATAGGGCCATGACCTCGCCAGCCGCTCGGCGATGAGGATATCCCCGACGTTGATACCGCGGATCCGGATCGTTGCGAGGCGCCGGCCGTTGGGGTCGAAGCCGAATCGCTCGATCGTCCAAATGTTGCCGTTGAGAAGCTCGAGCAGCCGTGCGCTGGACCGGTGAGCCAGCTCGACCTCGAAGGCCCCACCGCAGATTGCGGTCTGCGGCTCCGGCGTGTCGAAGCCTTCAAGCCGGATGTTCTCACCGGAGAGCCAGGGCGTATCGCCATCGACGATGCAGGTCTTGTCGGGAGTGTAGCGCTGGCCGGGAAAGCACATCTGCGGTGGCGGTTCGTTCGTCCAGCCAGGTATGGCCGCCGCGAGCAAAATCGCGACAAGCGCCCCGATCAAAGTCCTCATTCCGATCCCTTCAGGAATGGACGAGGAGCCGAAGCTCCTCCGTCCGACTCAGCGCTGCGGCTGCAGGAAGACCCTGCCGATGATCCCGAGCAGAGTCAGCATGCCGCTTACCGCGATCGACAGGCATGCGTCGAGGATCTGCTTCAGGTCAGGGGGAAGGGGGTCCGGGCCGTAGACCGCCAGACCAATCGCGGCGGCGCCGCAGGCGACGGTGAGGACGCTGACAAATGCGATGACGAAGTTCTTCATAGGCTCCTTCGAGTGCGCCAAGGCGCCGAGGAGCTCGCGAAGAGACATCCCCGAAGCCGAGGCTGGGAGTCCCTCTCCTGTTGGATTGCCGGGAGACCGCGCTTCGCCCGACGGCGATCTCCTTAGCCGCGGGGGTTGGCGATTCTATGGCGGGCTGGGAGCCTTCCGTGGGGCAGTTGGAGGAACGCCGTTGCCTGCTCGACGTCACCTGACCCACCAGTTCATGCAGGCTGCAAAGCCCGCCGCGCCCGGAAAGCGCTACACCGTCGAGGATGACGTCGTGCCCGGCCTCCTCGTTCGTGTCGACGATTCCGGTGCGCGAACCTTTCTCCTTCGAAAGCGCTTCGTCCGAAAGAAAAAGGAACGGCAGCTCGGACTTATCCCGCCATGTCGCTGTTCCAGGCCCGCGAGACAGCTCGGCAGCGCATGGGATTCCACTCGAGGCACAAGTTCCAGCGGAAGCCGCCGAAGCGTGGCCGGACGTTCAAAGTCGCCACCTTCGGCACGGCCGCCGAGGACTACATCGCCGGACATGTCGTCGGTCTTCGATTCGGCGCCCAGCCCGCCGGCGCCATCCGGCGCGTTCTCATCGCTCGGTGGGGCGACTGGGCGCTCGATGAGATCGGCAAGAGCGAGCTCACCGACTTCATCGAGGAGTACAAGGGAAGGGACGCCAAGCGGGCCGCTGATGGAGGTCGACACCTCCTTCTCCAGCACCACACTGCAGTCGGTCACGTACACTCGTGATGCCGCCGGCCGGGCGCTGACCCGGGTCGTCGCCCCGAACGCCGAGAGCTGGACCTACACGTATGACGGCATCGACCGGCTGCTTTCTGCGGCCAATGCCAACGACGGGAGCTCGAGCCGTGCCTTCTCGTATGACGCTGCTGGCAACATGCTGACCAATTCCGGTGTGGGCTCCTACTCCTACCCGGTGCCAGGCCAGCCGCGTCCGCATGCGGTGACCACCGCGGGCAGCAACAACTACACGTATGACGATGTCGGCAACGTGCTCACCGGGGCCGGGCGGGCGCTCACCTATGATGGCGAGAACCGTCTGATAGAAGTAGTCACGGCGATGGCAGCAACGACCTACGCCTACGCGCCTGACGGTGACCGCATCAAGACGGTGGTGACCCCGATCTCAGGGCCGGTTGAGACCTCGTTCATGCTCGGATCGACGGAAATCAATCCGGCTGGCACCTATATCAAGGTCCCCAACCCGGATGTTCGCATCGTCGGATCGAATGTCTGTTTCGTCCATCGCGATCAGCTAGCGACGATCCTGTTCGAGACCGACGACACCGGCGCGATAGCTCTTCGCCAACGCTTCCAGCCTTACGGGGAGCGGGTATTGCTGTAGGCCGCGCTAGGTGTCTGGTCCCGGAGTGTGAGGGAATCAGTTTAACTGATCCCACATTCCGGGAGGCATTATGGGCCAGATACTCCATGGCAGCGCCACGACGACGCACGCGGTCCGAGCTGCGATACAGCGATCGACGGCTCCGCTCAAAGAGCTAGCCGCCCGCTATGGGCTCAATCACAAGACCGTCGCCAAGTGGCGCAAGCGCGCCTTTGTCGATGATGCGCCCATGGGACCGAAGAACCCCCGCTCGACGGTGCTCACCGCCGAGGAAGAGGCGGCCGTGGTCGCTTTCCGCAAGCATACCCTCCTGCCCCTCGACGATTGCCTCTATGCCTTGCAGGCGACCATCCCGCACCTGACCCGCTCGTCCCTGCACCGCTGCTTCCAGCGTCACGGGATCAGCCGCCTGCCGGAGATCGCCGGCGACAAGGCGGCGAGGCAGCCGTTCAAGCGATATCCCCTCGGCTACTTCCACGTCGACTTTGCTGAAGTGAGGACAGAAGAGGGCAAGCTCTTCCTCTTCGTCGCCATCGACCGGACCTCCAAGTTCGCCTTCGCCCAGGTGCATGAGGCCGCCAATGTCGGCACGGCCGTGGCCTTCCTCGAAGCCTTGATCGCGGCAGTCCCCTACAAGATCCACATCGTGCTCACCGACAACGGTGTCCAGTTCGGCGACATGCCCCAGAACCGCTCAGGTCCTACTGCCCGCTATCGCCTCCACCTCTTCGACCGCCTCTGCCGTGAGCACGGCATCGAGCATCGCCTCACCAAGCCTAAGCACCCATGGACCAATGGCCAGGTCGAACGCATGAACCGGACGCTCAAGGACGCCACCGTCAAGCGATACCACTACGCCTCCCACCAGCAGATCACAGCCCATCTCGCTGCCTTCCTCGACGCCTACAACTTCGCCAAGCGCCTCAAGACCCTCCGAGGCCTCACACCCTACGAAGCCATCTGCAAAGCTTGGGCAGATGACCCAAACCCCTTCTCCAGAGACCCTACCCACTTGACCTCGGGACTAAACAGCTAGGGTTCGTACTCAATTAGGATTCCGGTTGCGAGCTGGATGTGATTCAAGGTGTCCGGGAGGGCACGTTGATGAAGTATCTGTACTGGCTGGACGAGAAGGGTTGAGCGAAGATCGAGCCGCTGCTGCCGCGGGGTCGAAGTGGAGCGCGTCGGGTTGACGACCGGCGGGTGATCAGCGGGATCATCCACATGCTCAGGAGCGGCGCCCGCTGGCGCGACTGCCCGGCGGCCTATGGGCCGGCCCTACACGACGATCTACAACCGTTACCACCGCTGGAGCCAGCAGGGTGTCTGGTTCGCGATCTTCGAGGCCCTGTCGGGTGAGCTACGGCGTGATCGACGAGTTAGCCGGGCGCGCGATCCTCGCGGGCGCTAAGGTTCTGGCGGTGCGACGGGCTGATATTCCGAACCAGGAGCCGTTGGCTGCCATCCTGCGCTATGCGGTTTGATACAAGCCTCAACTCCGGCGCCTGAAGCGCTTCAGGGTTCGAGTACCAGTGTCATTCGTGTCGTTGTGATGGTCTGGTTCCTCGACGCTTCGGCGCTCGCTGGCGATTCATTGGATGTCGGGAAGCCGCGACATTTGGTCGGTGAATCCGCTCCGGACTTGCGCGTTCGACGATGGTGCTTCAAAGAGCAAGGATCTCCACCGGACCCGAGGCCACCTCGGGTGGCTCGGCCCGGCGCCTATCCCTGGGACAAAACAACCCTCACGCCGCCAAAGACGCCCGCCGCCCGCTCGATGGCGGGGCTCGGCCTGGCGTGGGGCACGCCTTAACTTCCGGATCTCCATGGCATTCCTTCTCTCCCTTCGTCGGGAGTGGTTCTCCAACATTCGTGGCGACCTTTTGGCGGGGGTCGTTGTTGCGCTTGCCCTGATCCCAGAGGCGATAGCATTCTCGATCATCGCAGGGGTCGATCCCCAGGTTGGCCTTTACGCTTCCTTCTCCATAGCGGTGATCATCGCCTTTACCGGCGGCCGCCCAGGCATGATTTCGGCGGCGACGGCCGCCACAGCCGTGCTGATGGTGACGCTCGTCCGCGACCACGGCCTTCAATATCTCTTAGCCGCAACGATCCTCGCCGGGATTCTGCAGATCCTGGCTGGGGCTCTCGGGCTGGGGAACTTGATGCGGTTCGTGTCCCGGTCGGTGATCACAGGCTTCGTTAACGCGCTCGCGATCCTAATCTTCCTAGCGCAGCTCCCCGAACTGATCGGGGTGACATGGCTGACATACGCGATGGTGGCGGGTGGACTGGCGATGCTCTATCTGCTGCCGCGCGTGACGAAGGCCGTACCCTCGCCACTGATCTGCATTGTCGTGTTGACGGCGCTGGCCTGGGTTCTCGGTCTGGATGTTCGAACCGTGGGCGACATGGGCGACCTGCCGAACACGCTGCCAGTTTTCCTGCTGCCCGACCTGCCCATCAATTTCGAAACCCTGATGATCATCCTTCCCTACTCGGTGGCGGTGGCGGTGGTCGGGTTGCTCGAGTCTCTGATGACCGCGCAGATCGTCGACGAGTTGACCGACACGCCGAGCGATAAGAACCGCGAATGCGTCGGTCAGGGGATTGCCAACACGGCGACGGGCTTCCTGGGCGGAATGGCTGGCTGCGCCATGATCGGACAGTCGGTGATCAACGTGAAGTCCGGTGGCCGTGGTCGCCTTTCGACCTTCACGGCAGGGGCATCGCTGCTCTTCATGATCCTTGTTCTCGGCGACGCGGTCAGCGCGATCCCGATGCCGGCGCTGGTCGCGATCATGATCATGGTGTCGATCGGCACGTTCAGTTGGGCGTCGCTCGGCAATCTTCGCAGTCACCCGGTCAGCTCTTCCGTCGTCATGCTGGCAACGGTCGCCGCAGTTGTGGGGACCCACAATCTGGCCATCGGGGTGCTCGTTGGCGTGCTCCTCTCCGGCATCTTCTTCGCAGCGAAAATTGCGCAGATCTTCCGAGTCAGCTCGTCGCTGTCGCCGGACGGCTCGGCGCGGACTTACACGATCGAAGGACAGCTGTTCTTTGCATCGGTCGAGGCGTTTGCGAGGGCCTTCGACTTCAAGGAGGTGCTAGAAAGAGTCGTTATCGATGTGAGCGGCGCGCATATCTGGGATATCTCCAGCATCGCGGCGCTCGACATGGTCGTCCTCAAGTTCCGGCGAGAGGGGGCGCAAGTGGAAATCCGCGGTCTCAATGCCGCGAGCGAGACGCTGGTCGATAGACTGGCCATCCACGACAAGCCCGGCGCCTTCGAGCGCCTCATGGGCCACTGAGGAGGAACGATGTTGATCCTCGCTTTTGTCGACGGCTCGCTCTACTCCAAGAGCGTCGTCGACCATGCCGCTTGGGTAGCCGGTCGAACCGGAGCTTCCGTCAAGGTGCTCCATGTCCTCGGTCGCCGGGAGACGTCAAGCATCCCAATCAACATCAGCGGGAGCATCGGCGCGGATGCACGGGACACTCTCCTTGCCGAGCTTGCCTCGCTTGACGAGCAGAAGGCACGGCTGGCGCAAAAGCGCGGACGGGTGATCCTCGACTCGGCGCGGACCCGCTTGGCTGAGGTAGGCGTCACCGAGGTGGGCGTGAACCTTCGGCAGGGCGATTTGGTGGAGGCCCTCCAGGACCAGGAAGGGGACGTGGACCTGATCGTTGTCGGCAAGCGCGGGGAGGCGGCTGACTTCGCCCGAGGACATCTCGGCTCGAATTTGGAGCGTGTCGTCCGCGGCGCGCGCAAGCCGGTATTGATCGCTTCGCGTGCGTTTCGCCCGATCACCCGAGTCCTGGTCGCGTTCGACGGAGGACGGAGTGCGGCGAAGGCCTTGGAATTTCTTGCCGCCGGCAGGCTGGGACCCGACCTCCGCTACACCCTGCTCACCGTCGCCGACCTGTCCAGCGAGGCAATGGCACGCTTGGAGGCGGCCGCGGCCGGCCTGAGGGCTTCGGGCGTCACGGTGGAAACGGCCGTTGAACCGGGTCAGGCGGAGGAAGTCATCTCGAGGCGGGTGACGCACGCGGACATCGATCTCCTCGTCATGGGTGCCTACGGCCATTCTCGCGTGCACAGCCTCATCATCGGCAGCACCACCTCCGAACTCATTCGCACCTGCCGGGTCCCTGTGCTGGTATTCCGTTAGGCCGTTTTCCGCCAACGTGATGCCCCAGCATTGCCGCGCAACCCACTAGATAGGCGCAGCCCATGGCCGGCCTCTTTGAAGAGTTGGACTATCGCTCGACCCCGATCGGGACGCTGAGCCTCCGCCGACGCCGTGAGCTTGCGAGTGGGGTCGATGTCTTCGAGATCAAGTTGGGCGAGGAGTTTTTGATGTCCAGCTTGTTTACGACATCGGAGATCGCCCTCGCGGACCTTGGGCTGGCCGAGCTCCCGGGATCGGACCTCGACGTCGTGGTCGGAGGGCTTGGCCTCGGCTTCACGGCACATGCCGTCCTTGCTCATGAGCGGGTCCGCTCGATGATCGTCGTCGAGATGCTCGATGCTGTCGTCGATTGGCACGAGCAGGGATTGCTACCGCTCGGTTCGCGTCTCATTGCCGACCCGCGGTGCCGTTTCGTGCGCGGCGATTTCTTCGCGCTTGTTGCCTCCAACGGAGGTCTCGATCCGGAGTCGCCTAAACGGCGCTTTCACGCGATACTCGTGGATATCGATCATTCGCCCGACGAAGTGCTGGATGAGCGGAGCACCACCTTCTATGAGCCAGCCGGCCTCAGGAGACTGGCGGCCCATCTTCATCCAGGCGGCATCTTCGGCCTTTGGTCCAATGCTCAACCCGACGACGCGTTCATCGCGCGGCTGGCCGAAGTGTTTGCCGAGGCCCGCGCCGAAGCGGTGACATTCCACAACCCACTTCAGAACCGTCCCTTCACGCAAACGGTGTATCTCGCCAGAACCGCGGCCGAGCCGCCGTCCAGGAAGAGCCTGTGAGAGGTACTCTGCAACTCCACCCGACGGGTCGCCGATCGCCACGATCGAGCATATCCTCGGTGTGGCCGATCCCGGTGAAGGACATCGACTTGATGCGCAGAGCGCCGTCCGCTTGACGACCTGGCTGCACGAGCAGCGGCTGCTGGCGGTGCGCGAGGCTGTGCTGCGCCGCGGTTCTGAGACGATCCTCGATCTCGGTTGCGGCGACGGCCCACTCCTCACACGATTGGCCAGGGAGGAGACGATACGACACATCGTTGGCGTCGACCTTTCCACGGCCGCCCTCGGGAGACTTGGTGGCCGACTGCAGGCAGCGCCCGAGTACGTTCGCCGCAAGGTGGATCGTATCCAAGGCTCGAGGACCGTGCCGACGCGGGCCCTGGCGGGAGGTGTCGCG
>JBFXAJ010000010.1:0-106286 GCA_050184415.1 Bauldia sp. | reverse complement strand
GGCCAACTGCGAAAAATGCCGTCCAAACCCATCCATGCCTCTCCTCCACAACCAAAGGAGAGACCTTCAGAATCCTGTTCGCACCCTACCGCAATAGCCCCAAAAGCCATATGCGATTCCCCTGCCCCTTGAGGGGAGGCGGAAGCTTGCGACTGCAAGGAGCAAGCTTCGGCGGGGGTCGCAGCCTCACCGTTGGCGTCGAACCCGCGGAGAGTCCCAGACCCCCCTTTGGTTTCGCATCGGCTTCGCCTAGCGAAACCCGCTCCCCCTCAAGGGGGGAGCTCGAGCCCGTCGCGTTGAGTGGCCTCGGGGCGAGTCGCCGCCGCCTGGCCTACCCCGCCCGCAGCACCGACCGCGCCGCATAGCGGGCGTCGGGGCCGAGCTGGCCTTCGATGCGGAGGAGCTGGTTGTATTTGGCGAGGCGGTCGGTGCGGGACAGGGAGCCGGCCTTGATCTGTCCGCAGTTCGTCGCGACCGCGAGGTCCGCGATCGTGGAATCCTCGGTCTCGCCGGAGCGGTGGGAGGCGATCGCGGTGTAGCCGGCGCGGTGGGCGATATCGATCGCCTCGAGCGTCTCGGTCAGCGTGCCGATCTGGTTGACCTTCACGAGGAGGGAGTTCGCCGTGCCCTTGGCGATGCCCTCCCGCAAGCGCTCCGGGTTGGTCACGAAAAGGTCGTCGCCGACGAGCTGGCATTTGTCGCCGATCGCGTCAGTGAGCGCCTTCCAGCCCTCCCAGTCATCCTCGGCCATGCCGTCCTCGATCGAGATGATCGGATAGCGGGCGACGAGGTCGGCGAGATAGGCGACCTGGCCTTCGGGATCGCGGATCGTGCCTTCGCCGTCATAGTGATAGGCGCCGCCCTTGAACATCTCGGTCGAGGCGCAGTCGAGCGCGAGATAGACGTCCTCGCCTGGCCGGTAGCCCGCCTTCTCGATCGCCTTCATGGCGAAGCTCAGCGCATCGTCGGCGCTGGCAAGGTTCGGCGCGAAGCCGCCCTCGTCGCCGACATTGGTGTTGTGGCCGGCGTCCTTCAGCGACTTCCGGAGCGCGTGGAAGATCTCGGCGCCCATGCGCAGCGCCTCGGCAAAGGTCGGCGCGCCGACCGGCATGATCATGAATTCCTGGAAGTCGATCGGATTGTCCGCGTGGACCCCGCCATTGATGATGTTCATCAGCGGCACCGGCAGTACCCGGGCCGACGGGCCGCCGAGATAGCGGTAGAGCGGCAGGCCGCGCGCTTCCGCGGCGGCTTTCGCGACCGCGAGCGAGACGCCGAGGAGCGCATTGGCGCCGAGGCGCGCCTTGTTGCGGGTGCCGTCGAGGGCGATCAGCGTGCGGTCGATCAGGAGCTGGCTCTCGGCATCCATGCCGCCGATGGCGTCGAAGATCTCGCCATTGACGGCGTCGACCGCCTTGAGGACGCCCTTGCCACCATAGCGCTTCTTGTCGTCGTCGCGGAGCTCCACCGCCTCGTGAGCGCCGGTCGACGCGCCCGACGGAACCGCGGCGCGGCCCTTCGAGCCGTCTTCGAGGATGACGTCGACTTCGACGGTCGGGTTGCCGCGGCTGTCGAGTATTTCGCGTCCCACAATATCGACAATCGCCGTCATCGTTGCTTCCCTGTCCCCGCTCGTCGCCCGTTCCTGTGCTGAGCGGGCTTCTAACCGAGCGCATCCGGCTCCGAAAGGGGTGCGAAGTCAGAGCTGCCGCGCACTTTCGATCGGAGATGCCAACGCCATGCCAGACCTCATCATCACGAACGGCGACGCCGCCGCGGACCTCCTCGCCGCGGCCGGGATGGATGGCCGGATCGTGCCCTGGCGCGACGTCCTTCACGAAGGGCCGCTGCTGCCATCGAGCGGTCTTCGGACGTTCTCGGACCTCAGAGCGCGCTATCTGTCGGCGCGGTTCGGCGTGCCCTATGCCGAGGCGCGGGCGGATTTCCTGGTGCGCGACGCGCTCCTCGAGGCGCACGAGCTCTTCGATCGCATCGCGATCTGGCTCGAGCATGACCTCTACGATCAGCTCCAGCTCCTTCAGATCCTTCACTTCTTCGACCATGAGCGTCGGGCCGAGGGCGTGATCGTCGTCCAGGCCGATGACTTCATCGGCACCCAAACGCCGGCCACGGTGCTCCGCTTTGCGGACCGCGCCTTGCCGTTGACGCCGGACCTTGCGCGGGCGGCCGGCTCGATCTGGGAGGCGATCCTGGCCCCAACGCCCGAGCGGCTCGTCGCTCGGCTCGACGACATGCCGGAGGCGTTGCCGTTCCTCAGGCCGGCCCTCCTCCGGTTCCTCGAGGAATTGCCCGGCGCGCGGGACGGCCTCTCGCGTTCGGAACGGAGCCTCCTTGCCGCAATCTGGCCGGGCGGCATCACGCCGCAGGCGGCGTTCGAGGCGCTCCTTGCCAGCGAAGAGGCGGCGTTCATGGGCGACACGACCGCCTATCGCCTTCTCGACGACCTCGCCATGGCCGGCGCGCCGCTCATCGAAGGCATCGAGCTGCCCTTCCCGACCCGCGACGACGGGCATGAGCGCGCGGAATATCTCGCCGCACCGCTGTCGCTCACCGATCTCGGCCGCGCGGTGCTCGACGGCCGGACGGATGCCGTGGCCACGCGCGGAATTGACCGCTGGTGGGGCGGGACGCATATGACCGGCCACGACAGCTGGCGCTGGGACAGCGGCGCCCGCACCCTCATCCCGCCACGCGGCTGAACCGCGGCGGGCCAGCACGGCTCGACCCATGACCGAATCCCCGCAGCTCGGCCGCCCGGCCGTGATCCCCGCCTCGCCCGAGGAGGCGCAGCTCGATCGCGTCTCCAACCCGCATCCGGACCAGAACTACGTCGCGCGGTTCACCTGTCCGGAATTCACCTCGCTCTGCCCGGTGACGGGCCAGCCCGATTTCGGGATCCTCGTGATCGACTACGTGCCGGGCGAGTGGCTCCTCGAATCGAAGTCGCTGAAGCTCTACCTCGCCGCGTTCCGCAATCACGGCGCCTTCCACGAGGACTGCACCGTCGGCATCGGCCGGCGCATTGCCGAACTCCTGGAGCCGCGCTGGCTGCGGATCGGCGGCTATTGGAACCCGCGCGGCGGCATCCCGATCGACGTGTTCTGGCAGACCGGCGCGGTGCCTGAAGGGCTGTGGCTGCCCGACCAGGGCGTCCCGACCTACCGCGGGCGGATGTAGTCGCCTGCCTCTCGGAACGCGGTTCGCGCAGTCTGGGGCGTGGACCGCTTGGCGACGGCGTCGAGCGCCATCAGCGTCTCGAGCAGCGCTGGCATGTCCCTGAGCGCGACCATGTTCGGTCCGTCCGACGGCGCGCGATCCGGGTCCTCATGCGTCTCGATGAATACCCCGGCAACGCCGACCGCGACGGCCGCCCGGGCCAGCACCGGCACCATGCGGCGATCGCCGCCCGTCGACGTCCCCTGCCCGCCCGGCTGCTGTACGGAATGAGTGGCGTCGAAGATCACCGGCACGCCGAAATCGGCCATGATCGGCAGCGAGCGCATATCCGAGACCAGCGTATTGTAGCCGAAGCTCGCGCCGCGCTCGGTGAGGAGGATGTCGGTCGCGCCGCCGCCGCGCAGCTTGTCGACGACGTTCTTCATGTCCCAGGGCGCGAGGAACTGGCCCTTCTTGACGTTGACCGCCTTGCCGGTGGCCGCAGCGGCGAGGAGAAGGTCCGTCTGGCGGCAAAGGAAGGCCGGGATCTGCAGGATGTCGACCGCCTCAGCCACGACCGCGCACTGCTCCGGCAGATGGACGTCGGTGAGGATCGGAACGTCGAGCTCCTGGCGAAGATCGGCAAAGATCGGCAGCGCCGCGTCGAGCCCGACGCCGCGCTTGCCGGACAGGCTGGTGCGGTTCGCCTTGTCGAAGCTCGTCTTGTAGACGAAGCCGATGCCGAGCCGTGCGCTGAGTGCCTTGAGCGCGCCAGCCATGGCGAAGGCATGGTCGCGGCTCTCGAGCTGGCATGGACCGGCAATCAGGGCGACGGGGAGGTCGTTGCCGAAACGGACGGAGCCGACGTCAACTTGTGGCTTTGCCGCGCCGCTGCTGCCGAACGGAAAGACAGTCATCTCAGGAGCCGAAACCCGTTCTTCCTTGCCGCGCGACGGTCGAACGTGACCGTCTCATTGCACCCGCGGGCGCTATTGATGGCTCCGATCAGGGCGTCCGCGAAATCGACCCCGCCAGCACGATACTTGCTGAGTGCCGCCCGCACCGCTGGCTCATGCTCGACGGACTGGTCGGCGGCTTTGACAATGCCGTCAATCGCCGTCGCGATTTCTTCGACTCCATACCCGTAGGACCCGGCCAATACCCATTCGAGCTCGGCAAGGACCACACAACTGATGAAGGCGGGCTCAGATGATGAGCAGTGAGCGGTGAGAAAGGCCGCAGCACGAGCGGCCTGCGCGGGATCATCGCCGGTAATGAGCCGCACGAGGATGTTGGTATCCAGCCCGATCAACGGGGCTTCCGGTTGGCGATTGGAAAGCGGCCGGCAACGGCACGCCGGGCCGCTTCATCCATCTCCCGGATCGTCAAAGCCCGCTTTGGCCGTGGGAGAATCCCACGAAGGTCCGCCAGTCGCGGCGCGCCGCCCTGCAGCAGCACTCGGCCAGCCGAATCGACGGTAAATCGTACTTTTCCGCCTTCGCGGGCAGCGATGACTTCCCGGATTTCCTTCGGGATCGTGACCTGTCCCTTGGGCGACACCTCGACGTCGAATGACTGGATTTCGGACTGCGAAGCGAAATACCGCGTGCGCGATCCCTCCTTGATCGAGCGCACGGCGTATCCTTTCCCCTTCAGCCTGCGAAGCACGTTGTATTGCGGGCCGCCGGTAGCCGCGACGATCTCATCCATCGTCGCGCCCTCAGGCCGAAGCAGCATCCGCTCGGTGACCTTCGAAGCAGGAACATGCTTGTTCATGCGGTAGCTACTACCACATTTTCCAACACCGTGTAACTCGCAGAGGGCGCTACACCAGCCGGCTCTGCACGACCGCCGCCTCGATGAAGGACGCGAACAGTGGGTGCGGCGCCAGTGGCCGCGACATGAATTCGGGGTGGTACTGGACGCCGACGAACCACGGGTGGTTCTCGAGTTCCACGGTCTCCGGCAGGAGCCCGTCCGGGGACATGCCGGCGAAGCGCATCCCGCAGGCTTCGAGGCGCTCACGATAGGCGATGTTGACCTCGTAGCGGTGGCGATGGCGCTCGACAATGTCGGTCGAGCCATAGATTGAGGCGATCTTGCTGCCGGCGGCGAGGTGCGCGGGATAGGCGCCGAGACGCATCGTGCCGCCGAGATCGCCCGCCGCCTTCCGCTGCTCCAGCATGTTGCCGCGCAGCCATTCGGTCATCAGGCCGACCACCGGCTCGGGCGTCGGCCCGAACTCGGATGAGCTCGCATTGGTGACGCCGGCGAGGTTCCGCGAGGCCTCGATGACCGCCATCTGCATCCCGAAGCAGATGCCGAAATAGGGCACGTTGTGGCGCCGTGCCCAGCCTGCAGCCGCGATCTTCCCTTCCGAGCCGCGCTCGCCGAAGCCGCCCGGGACGAGGATGCCGTCGACATTCTCGAGATAGGGCGACGGGTCTTCCTGCTCGAAGATCTCCGATTCGATCCAGGACAGCTTCACCTTCACGCGGTTGGCGATCCCGCCATGGGTCAGTGCCTCGACCAGCGATTTGTAGGCGTCCTTGAGGACCGTGTACTTGCCGATGAGGGCGATGGTGACCTCCCCCTCGGGATGGCGGAGCGCATCGCTCACCGCGTCCCACCGCGACAGGTCCGGCGGCGGCGCGTTCTTGACCCCGAACGCGGCCAGCACTTCGGTGTCGAGCCCTTCGGCGTGGTAGTTCGCGGGAACGTCGTAGATGCGCTCGAGGTCGAGCGCCTGGATCACGGCGGACGGCCGCACATTGCAGAACAGCGAGAGCTTCCGCCGCTCGTCGGCGGGGATCGGCCGGTCGCTGCGGCAGAGGAGGATGTCGGGCTGGATGCCGATCGACCGCAGCTCCTTCACCGAATGCTGCGTCGGCTTGGTCTTCAGTTCGCCCGCCGACGGGATGAACGGTACCAGCGTCAGATGGATGAACACGCAATGCCCACGCGGCCGGTCATTGGCGAACTGGCGGATCGCCTCGAGGAACGGGAGGCCCTCGATGTCGCCGACGGTGCCGCCGATCTCGCAGAGGACGAAGTCGAACTCCTCGTTGCCCTCGCCGATGAACGCCTTGATAGCGTCCGTCACGTGCGGGATCACCTGCACCGTGCCGCCGAGATAGTCGCCGCGGCGCTCGCGGGCGATGATGTCCTGGTAGATGCGGCCGGTCGTGATCGAATCGGCCTTGTTGGCCGGGCGCCCGGTGAACCGCTCATAGTGGCCGAGGTCGAGGTCGGTCTCGGCGCCGTCGTCGGTGACGAAGACTTCACCGTGCTGGTAGGGACTCATCGTCCCGGGGTCGACGTTGAGATAGGGGTCGAGCTTCCGCAGCCGGACCTTGAACCCGCGCGCTTCAAGGAGCGCGCCGAGTGCCGCCGATGCGATGCCCTTGCCGAGGGAGGAGACCACGCCGCCGGTGATGAAGATATACCGCGTCATGGGCCTCTAGCTTAGCGATTCCAAATGGGCGAGGCGACCGCAAAAATCCTGCGGCGCCAGGCATCAACAACTGGATGAACCGCGGACGCCGGAAGCGCCCGCGTCGTGCGCGGGAAAGCTATGGCGCGGCGGGCACGGGAGCTGCGGCCGGTGCAGCCGGATCGGCCGCCGGAGCCGCGGGTGCGGGCTCCGGCGTCGCGGCCGGAGCGGGCGTGAACGCGGCGGCGGGAACGTCGCCAGCCGGAGCCGCGGCGGGGGCTTCCGCCGCCGGAGCCGGCGTCGCCTCGGGAGCCGCGGGCGTTACCGCCGGCGCGGGCGTTGCGGCCGGCGCCGGAGTCTCGGCAGCGGGGGCCGCGCCGCCAAGCTCGCGGAGGCGATCGCCGAGATTGGTGGGACGCTCGACGGTCTCCGGGATCGCCTCGGCGGGAACGCCGTCCAGGATCGAGCTGCCGGCGCCACTGACCTGCGCGATGATGGTCAGGCCGATCGACGTCGCGAAGAACGCGATCGCGAGATAGGTCGTCGTCCGGGTGAGGACGTTGGCCTGGCCGCGGCTCGCAAGGAAGTTGCCGCCACCGCCGATGCCGAGCGCACCGCCTTCCGACCGCTGGACGAGCACGACGCCCACCAGCGCGACGACGATCATCAGGTGAACCACCAGGAGGACGGTTTCCATGGAGCCTTACGACTTTGTGCGAGGATTGCGGGGCTTGTACACGATCGAGTCTTGCGTTTCCACCGCGACGCGTCGTCTCCGTCAGGCCGGGACGGCCGCCTTGATGATGGCGAGGAAGTCCGAGGATTTCAGGCTCGCGCCGCCGACCAGAGCGCCATTGACGCCAGCCACTCCGAAAATCTCGGCCGCATTGTCCGGCTTGACCGAGCCGCCATAGAGGATGCGCATCCGGTCCGCGTCGCCAAAGCGCTCCGAGAGCTTGGCGCGTATGTGGGCATGCATCGCGGCGATGTCATCCCCCGTCGGCACGAGGCCGGTGCCGATTGCCCAGACCGGCTCATAGGCAATGACGAGCTTGGCTTCGGTAGCGCCGTCCGGGACCGAACCGGCGAGCTGCCGCTCGACGACCGCCTCCGCCTCCCCCGCGCTGCGCTGGTCCCTGGTCTCGCCGACGCAGAGGATGACTGTCAGCCCGGCACGCCAGCCGGCCTCCGCCTTGGCGCGGACGATCTCGTCGGTCTCGCCATGGTCGGCTCTTCGCTCGGAATGGCCGACGATGACGAGTTGGCCGCCGGCGTCGGCGATCATTTCTGCGGCAATGTCGCCGGTATGGGCTCCGGACGGCGCGGCATGGCAGTCCTGGCCGCCGACGCGGATGGGCGACGTCCCGGTCAGGACCGCGGCGCGGGAGATGAGCGTGGCCGGCGGGCAGACGGCGACGTCGACGGCGAGATTCGGCGCGATGCCCTGCTTGAGCGCCTCGATCTCCATGAGGCCGGCCTTGCTGCCGTTCATCTTCCAGTTGCCGGCCACGAGCGGCCTGATCTGCGCCATCGCCTCGCGTTCTCCCTCGTTGCCCCGGCCCTCCGCGGCGAACGCGCAGCCCTTATCAAAATCGGCCGACGACACAAGTCCCGGAGGGCCCGAAGCATTCTTGCGCGGGCGCCTTGCCCCCCACAGGCGACGTTCCTATGATCCGCGGCCTTTTTTCGACCGCCGGCGGCGCGGCGGCCACGCGAGTGAACGATGCTTGATAGATTGAGAACGGCTGCCGGCGGGATCGGCGGCAAGGTCGTCATGGGCCTGCTTGTGATTGGCCTTGCCTTCTTCGGCATCACCGGGATCATCGGTGGCGGTGCCGGAACGGAGGTTGCGACCGTCGGCGCCGTGACCATCGACGCCAACACCTATCAGCGCCGCTACGACCTCTACGTCCAGCAGTACAGCCAGAGCATCGGCATCGCGCTGACGCCGGTCCTGCAGGAGCAGCTCAACGTGCCCACCGCGGCGCTGATGACGCTGGTCCGCGACGCCGCCGTGACGAACGAAGCCATGCAGCTCGGCCTCGGGATCTCCGACGCCCAGCTCGGCCGACGCATCCAGACCGATCCGAACTTCGCGCCGGGCGGCAATTTCAGCCGCGGGACCTACGACAACTTCATCGCGCAGCTCTATGGCAGCGAGCGCGCCTACCTCGCGGAACGGCGTCCGCAGGAGCTCCGCGACCAGCTCGAATCCTCGCTCGTACCGCTCTCGTCGCTGGTCGCCAGCAATTATGCGCGCCTCTACTACCAGTATGCCAACGAGCTGCGGGACATCGCCTTCGTCCACCTGACGGAGGCGAATCTCGGCCCCCTCCCCGACCCGACCGAGGAGCAGATCGCCGCCTACTATGCCGCGAATACCGACGCCTACAACGCACCCGAGTCTCGGACCGCACGCATCCTCGACCTGACGCCCGCGGGCCTGGCCGATCCGACGACGGTGACCGACGAGGAAGTGCGCGTCGCCTATGACGACCGCCTGGCGGAGCTCACGTCGCCGGAAACGCGCCGCGTCTGGCAGCAGCTCATCTCCGCCGAGCAGGCGACGGCAATCCAGGCGCAGCTCGACGCGGGCCAGACCTTCGAGCAGCTCGTGGCGGCGGGAACGATCGCCCCGGCCGAGCCCCAGCTGCAGCCAGCCACCGCCTTCACCGCCAACCCGGCTGTGGGCGAGGCCGGGTTCGCGATGGCGCTCGGCGAAACCCGGATCGTCGCCGGCCGCCTCGGCCAGACGATCGTCCATGTCAGCGAGATCGTGCCGGGCACGACCCCGCCCTTCGAGGAGGTTCGCGAGACGCTGCGGCAGACGATCGCCGAGGAGCGGGCGGTGGGGACGATCCCCGACCTTCGCGAGCAGATCGAAGACGCCCGCGCCGCCGGCGCGACGCTGGCGGAGGTCGGCGAGCGCTTCGGCCTTGCCACCTCGCTGATCACCGTCGACGCGCAAGGGAACGATGCGCTCGGCAATCCGATCGCCGACCTCCCGGGCGGGACGGCTCTCGTCAACGGCATCTTCGCCAGCGACATCGGCCTCGCCGATCCTCCGATCGTGGCACGAGGCGGCGCCGTGTGGTTCGAGGTCGCGGAGATCCTCCCGCCGCACCAGCGGCCGCTGGAGGAGGTACGGGAGCGGGTGATCGCGGACTGGCGCGCTGCCGACATATCTACGCGTCTGCAGCAGCTTGCGCAGCAGGTCCTGGCCCGTCTTCAGGCCGGCGAGGAGCTCGTGACGGTCGCCGCGGAGCTCGGCTTCACGGTCGAGACGCGGGCCGACCTCACGCGGGACACGCCTGCCGACGCGGTCCTCTCCGAGCAGGCGGTCCTTGCTGTGTTCAATGGCGGCGTCGGACAGGAAGCGGTCGCGCAGACCGGTGACGGGCTCGGGATGCTCGTGCTCGACGTGACGGCGGCGGACGTGCCTGCCTACGACCCCGCCACGGCGCCCGAGAACGACGTTGCCGCGATCAACTACGGATTTGCCCTCGACCTTGTCGGCGCCTACGAGCAGGCGCTGATGGCCAATGTCGGCGACATCTCCGCGAACACCCAGCTCATGGCCGCCATCACGGGCGTCAATGTGGCCGCGGCGCCAACCACACCGTGAGATCCCGGTCCCGGCAAGCCTGACGCTCCATGCAGATCGAGCCGCACGCCGACGCCTTCGCGCGCACCTACGATTCCGGCCAGCCCCAGGTGGTCTGGACGCGGCTCGTCGCCGATCTCGAGACGCCGGTGTCGGCGATGATCAAGCTCTCCGCGGGTCGGCGCCAGGCTGTCCTTTTCGAGTCGGTCGAGGACGGCGCCGTGCGCGGCCGCTACTCGATGATCGGCGTCGAGCCGGACCTCGTCTTCCGGGCGTTCGGCAGCACGGCGGAGGTCAACCGCCAGCCGCAATCCAACCCCGACCGGTTCGAGAAGCTGCCCGACACGCCGCTCGATGCCCTGCGGAAGATCATCGAAGAATCGAAGATCGCGCTTCCCGCGGCCCTGCCGCCGATGGCCGCCGGCGTGTTCGGCTATCTCGGCTACGACACGGTGCGCCTGATCGAGCGGCTCGGGCCGCCCAACCCGGACCCGATCGGCCTCCCGGACGCGATCATGCTGCGCCCCACAATCATGGTGGTGTTCGATGCCGTCCGCGACGACATCGCGATCGTCACGCCGGTCCGCCCCCGTGCCGGAGTGACGGCGGCCCAGGCCCACGCCCAGGCGGTCGAGCGGATCACGCGGGTCGTCGATGCGCTCGACGTCCACATCGACAAGGCGGCCCATCTCGCCGACGTCGAGACCGGGACGCCGATCACGTCCAATACGCCGAACGCGCGCTATCTCGACATGGTCCGGCGCGCGAAGGAGTACATCGCCGCGGGCGACATCTTCCAGGTCGTGCTGTCCCAGCGCTTCGAGGCGCCGTTCACGCTGCCGCCCTTCGCGCTCTACCGCGCGCTCCGGCGCACCAACCCCTCGCCCTATCTCTATTATCTCGACTTCGGCGACTTCGCGGTGGCCGGGTCGAGCCCGGAGATCCTCGTCCGCGTGCGCGACGGCGAGGTCGCGATCCGGCCGATCGCCGGGACCCGCCCGCGCGGCGACACGCCCGAAGCCGACAAGCGGCTCGCGGAGGAGCTTCTCGCCGACCCGAAGGAACGGGCTGAGCATCTGATGCTGCTGGATCTCGGCCGGAACGACGTCGGGCGCGTCGCCGAGATCGGCTCGGTGAAGGTCACCGACCAGTTCTTCCTCGAGTACTACAGCCAGGTGATGCACATCGTGTCGAACGTCGTCGGCAGGCTCTCGGCAAAGCACGACGCGCTGAGCGCGCTGGCTGCGGGCTTCCCGGCAGGAACGGTATCGGGCGCGCCAAAAGTCCGGGCGATGGAGATCATCGACGAGCTCGAGGTCGAGAAGCGCGGCCTTTATGCCGGCTGCGTCGGCTATTTCTCGGCCAACGGTGCCATGGACACCTGCATCGTGCTGCGCACGGCCTTGATCAAGGACGGCAAGATGTACGCCCAGGCCGGCGCCGGCATCGTGGCGGACTCGGTCGCCGAGAAGGAGCACGACGAGTGCGTCGCCAAGGCCCGCGCCCTTTTCCGCGCCGCCGAGGAAGCGGTAAGGTTCGCCTCATCGGTCGGGAGGGGCCAGTGAAGGCAGATCAGCGGAGGTTGCGATGGCGGCGGGTTTGCCCGGCCGTCTAGCCTCGATTGCTGTAGTGGCGGTGCTTGTCCTCGCGCGGCCGGCGGTCGGCCAGGACGACGTGGCGGCCTTCGACCGGATGTTCTGCTTCGAGGTCACCCAGCACACCAACTGGATCAACGCCCAGATCGACGTCGCGATGGGGAACGGCGCCCAGCTGATGTTCGACGACGAGGCGTACTACCAGGACGCCCGCGCCGACTGCGAAGCCCGCTCCGTTGCCTTCCGGCACTTTCTGGACGATACCGCAGCGAACTATGGACCGGACCGCCGCGCGGAGCGCGAGAGGGAGTGGACCCGCTTCTACTGCCGCCAGAGCGTGTGGGCGGAAGCGGTGGCGTTCGGATGGCACGTGCAGGTGACCCTTACGCTTGCCGACAATACACAATATGTGATCACCGCCGCGTGCGGGTGATCGCAAGGCAGAGGCAGCGCAGATGACACATCTCGTCATCGATAATTACGACAGCTTCACCTACAACCTCGTCCACTATCTCGGCGAGCTTGGAGCCGATATCGAGGTCCGGCGCAACGACCAGATCTCGGTCGCGGAAGTTCTCGAGATGGACCCGGAGTCGGTCGTCCTGTCCCCCGGTCCATGCACGCCGAACGACGCCGGCATCTGCCTGAACCTCGTCGCCGGCGCGGCCGACGTGATCCCGATCTTCGGCGTGTGCCTCGGCCACCAGACCATCGGCCAGGCCTTCGGCGGCGAGGTCGTGCGCGCGCCGACGCTGATGCACGGCAAGCTCAGCGAGATCAGCCACACCGGCCGCGGCGTCTTCGCCGGCATCCCGCCGCGCTTCAACGCCACCCGCTACCACTCGCTGACGGTCGCCGCGGAGTTGATTCCGCCGGCGCTCGAGGTGACGGCCGAGACCTCGGACGGCATCGTGATGGGCCTCATGCACCGGACGCTGCCGATTCACTCGGTGCAGTTCCACCCCGAGAGCATCGCCTCGCAGCACGGCCACCAGATCCTCCGTAACTTCCTCGACATCGCGGCGGCCTGGAACGCGCGGCACCGTTCCAACCGGTCGGCGGCCTGAGCCATGGCATCGATCAAGCCGCTCCTCGGCAAGGTCGCATCCGGCGCGTCGCTGACGCGCGAGGAAGCGCGCGAGGCCTTCGAAGCGCTGATGTCCGGCGAGGCGACGCCGTCGCAGATCGGCGGCTTCCTCATGGCGCTAAGGGTTCGCGGCGAGACCGTGGACGAGATCGCTGGCGCGGTGTCGGTGATGCGGGACAAGATGGTCCGCGTCGAGGCGCCGGCCCATGCGATCGACGTCGTCGGCACCGGCGGCGACGCGACCGGCACCTACAACATCTCGACCTGCGCGGCGATCGTCGTCGCCGGCGCCGGCGTTCCCGTCGCCAAGCACGGCAACCGGGCGCTGTCCTCGAAATCGGGCGCGGCGGACGTCCTAGCCGCGCTGGGCGTAAGACTCGAGCTGACGCCGGCGGAGATCACCCGCTGCATCGCAGATGCCGGCATCGGCTTCATGTTCGCGCCGGGCCACCACTCCGCGATGAAGCATGTCGGCCCGACGCGGGTCGAACTTGGGACGCGGACGATCTTCAACCTCCTCGGCCCGCTGTCGAACCCGGCAGGCGTCAAGCGCCAGCTCCTCGGCGTCTACGCCCCGCAATGGGTGGAGCCCCTCGCCTATGTGTTGCGCGACCTCGGCGCCGAAGCGGCCTGGGTCGTCCATGGCGCGGGCGGCGTCGACGAGATCTCGCTTTCGGGTCCGACCAAGGTGGCGGAGCTTCGCGACGGCAAGGTCCGGACTTTCGAGATCGAGCCGGCCGGATTCGGGCTGCCGGTGACGCCGCTCGAAGCGATCCAGGGCGGCGACTCGGCGGTGAACGCGGTCGCGCTCAAGACGGTGCTCGCGAGCAAGCCCACCGCCTACCGGCACGTCGTTCTCGTCAATGCCGCCGCGAGCCTCGTCATCGCCGGCCGCGCGGAGGATCTCCGCGAGGGCATTGTGCTCGCCAAGCAGTCGATCGACGAGGGCGCGGCCGCCGACCGGCTCGCGCGGCTGGTCAACGTCTCGAATGGCCGGCCGGCGGACCACAAGCCCGAGATGCGCCAGCACTCGGACGTGCCGGGCTAGCCATGGCCGACATCCTCGAGAAGATCGCCGCGAGCAAGCGGCTCGAGATCGACGCCGCGAAGGCAGCGATGTCGGAAGCCGCGATGCGTGCCATCGCGGAATCGGCGGATGCGCCACGCGGGTTCCTGGCCGCGTTGCGGCGCAAGATCGAGGCCGGGAAGCCGGCCCTCATCGCCGAGGTGAAGAAGGGCAGCCCGTCGCGCGGACTGATCCGGCCCGACTTCGACCCGCCTTCCATCGCCCGCGCCTATGAGCGTGGCGGCGCAGCGTGCCTCTCGGTGCTCACCGACGGCCCGTTCTTCCTCGGCAGCCGCGACGATCTCGTCGCCGCTCGCGACGCGGTGTCGATCCCGGTGCTGCGGAAGGACTTCCTGTTCGAGCCGTTCCAGGTGCTCGAGGCGCGGGCGTGGGGGGCGGACTGCATCCTCATCATCATGGCGGCGGTCTCCGACGATGATGCGCGTGCGCTCGAGGAGACGGCGCTCGAACTCGGCATGGACGTGCTGGTCGAGGTGCACAACGAGGCCGAGCTCGACCGTGCGCTCCGTCTCTCGTCGCCGCTGATCGGCATCAACAACCGCGACCTCCGAACCTTCGAGACGTCGCTGGCGGTCGCCGAACGGCTCGCGCCGATGATCCCCGACGATCGGCTCATTGTCGGCGAAAGCGGCATCTTCGCTCCGGCCGACGTCGCGCGGCTTCAGCGGGCCGGGATCAACGCGTTCCTGGTCGGCGAGAGCCTGATGCGGCAGGACGACGTGATGGCAGCGACGCAGGCGCTGCTGGAGCCGGTATAGGCAGATGGCGCGCGGCCTGGTCGATACGGTAGCGGAGTTCCGGTGAGCGCAGGCCTGACCCATCTGGACGAGACCGGCGCCGCGCGGATGGTCGATGTGGGCGCGAAGGCCGAGACCGAGCGCAAGGCAGTCGCGTCCGGCGTGGTGACGATGGCCGCGGCGACGCTTGCGGCGATCGTCGCCGGCAACGCGCCGAAGGGCGATGTCGTCGCGACCGCGCGCATCGCCGGCATCATGGCCGCCAAGCGGACCGCCGAGCTGATCCCGCTGTGTCATCCCCTGCCCCTCACCGGGGTCACCGTCGACATCGTGGCCGATGAGGCACTCCCGGGCCTTCGGGTCACGGCGACCGCCACCGTGACGGGCAAGACCGGCGTCGAGATGGAGGCGCTCACGGCCGTGTCGGTCGCCTGCCTCACGATCTACGACATGGCCAAGGCGCTCGACCGCGGCATGGTCATCGGCGCGATCCGGCTGATCGAGAAGAGCGGCGGCCGCTCCGGCCACTGGCGCGCCGATGCTGCTCCCGGTTGACGAGGCGCTGCGGCGGGTTCTTGCCGGGGCTGGCCGGATGCCGGCCGAGACCGTACCGCTTCGTAAGGCCGATTCCCGCGTCCTCCATGAGCCGCTGATAGCGGCGCGCGACCAGCCACCCTTCGATGCATCGGCGATGGACGGCTACGCGGCCCGCGCCGCTGACGCCTCCATCGGCGCAACGCTCGCGGTCGTCGGCCAGTCGATCGCCGGTCGACGATTTGCCGGCGAAGTAACGCCGGGCACCGCCGTCCGCATCTTCACCGGCGCGCCGGTGCCGTCCGGCGCCGACACGATCCTGATCCAGGAGAACGCGATCGCAGCCGGCGCCAACGTGACGGTCAACGAGGCGCCGGCCCTCGGGCGCTTCATCCGTCCGCGCGCACTCGACTTCGCCGCCGGGGCAACGCTTCTCGAGGCGGGTCGCCGTCTCGGCGTCCGCGAGCTGGCCCTCGCAGCGGCGGCGGGCGCGTCAATATTAGCCGTCTCACGAAGGCCGCGCGTGGCCTTCCTGTCGATCGGCGACGAACTCGTGGAGCCCGGCAGGCCGCCCGGCCCGGACCAGATCGCGGCATCGAGCGCGATTGGTCTCCTCGCCCTCGCGCGGCGGAGCGGCGCCGATCCCGTCGACCTCGGCATCGTTGCCGACAGCCTCGACGCCGTCGCATCGACAGCATCCGGGGCGGCCGCCGACGGCATCGATATCCTCGTCACCCTCGGCGGCGCCTCGGTCGGTGATCACGACCTCGTCCGCCCCGCCCTCGCGGCGATCGGCATGGACCTCGACTTCTGGCGGATCGCGATGCGGCCGGGACGGCCGATGCTGCACGGCAGGCTCGGCCGGATGCAGGTCCTCGGCCTCCCCGGCAATCCGGTGTCGAGCCTTGTCTGTTCGCTTCTGTTCCTCGTCCCGCTGATCGAAGCCATGCTTGGCGTCCCCTATCGCGACAAGACCGAGCCTGCCGTCCTCGGTGCCGACATCGGGGCCAACGACAGCCGCGAGGACTATGTCCGGTCGCGCCTGATGCCCGTCGACGGTGCTCTGCCGCGCGTGATCCCGTTGCCGAAGCAGGATTCCTCGATGCTCCGCGCACTAGCCGATGCCGATTGCCTCCTCGTCCGGCCGCCACATGCCGCCGCTGCGACCGCCGGTTCGACCTGCCGGATTCTTCGCCTGTTCTGACCGCCCGTCGGCCGCGATCGGTTTACGCAATGTTCAACCTTGCCGAACACAAATAGAACGACTATGTCTGTTCGTGTTTTGTACCGAATCGCGCTCCGAGGAGCACCCCCCCGATGTTGACGCGCAAGCAGCATGAACTCCTCATGTTCATCCATGAGCGGCTGAAGGAGTCCGGCATCCCGCCGTCCTTCGACGAGATGAAGGACGCGCTCGATCTCAAGTCGAAGTCGGGCATCCACCGCCTCATCAAGGCACTCGAGGAGCGCGGGTTCATCAAGCGGCTCCCCAATCGCGCCCGCGCGCTCGAGGTGATCCGGATGCCGGATTCGACGGTCGGCGGCACGACGGCACCGGCACGCGGCCGGGGCTTCTCACCGTCGGTCATCGAGGGCAGCAAGCCGCGGGCGCCGGCGCCGGTCGTCTCCGCGAACGACGCGGTCGCGATCCCCGTGATGGGCAAGATCGCCGCCGGCTCGCCGATCGAGGCGATCCAGAACCACAGCCATTCGATCTCCGTGCCGCCGGACATGCTCGGCCCGGGCGAGCATTTCGCGCTCGAGATCCGTGGCGACTCGATGATCGAGGCCGGTATCTTCGACGGCGACACGGTGGTGGTGCGGAAGTCCGACACGGCGGACAGCGGCGACATCGTCGTGGCGCTGATCGACCGCGAGGAGGCGACGCTCAAGCGCCTTCGCCGCAAAGGCGCGTCGATCGCCCTCGAAGCCGCGAACCCGGCCTACGAGACCCGCATCTTCGGGCCGGACCGGGTGCAGATCCAGGGCCGGCTCGTCGGTCTCTTCCGCCGCTACTGAGGCAGCGGCGGCATCCACCGTACGCCGACGATCGCGTCTTGTTCGACGACGAACGTTATCCCCCGCTGTTCCAAAGCGGAAGCTATCGCTTTGAGGTTATTGACGTGAGGAGTTCTGGCACCTCGCTCAAAGTCCGCTATCGTTTGGGGGGCGACAAGGGCCGCTGCCGCCAGTTCCTTTTGCGTCAGGCCTAGAAGGGATCGGCATGCTCTGCACCACGAAGGCGTCAATGAAAAAATCCAATGTGCGATTTTTGCATTGACTTTCGCCGACGCGTCGGTCATCGATGGATTGTACCTTGGATGATAAGGCGATTCTCTCAATGAGTGACGTTATCGAACTGGAGAGCGCTCGACCAACCTGCATAGAATCCTTCGCGGGGGCTGGCGGCATGTCGCTTGGCCTTTCGGAGGCCGGCTTCTCAGTGAAGCTTGCGTTTGACAACAACGACGCCGCCATCAGCACGTATAGGCGCAACCTGGGCGACCATGGCGTGGTACGCGATGCGTGGAAAGCTACGGGTCGTCAACTGCTTGAAGATGCCGGGATTGATGAGGTCGATCTCTTCAGCGGAGGTCCCCCATGCCAAGGCTTTTCCAAACAGCGTCGCGGGGCGCATTTGTTGGATGACCCGCGTAACGGACTGGTTCGTGAGTACGTTCGATTGGTGGAGGAACTAGGTCCCAAGGCGTTTCTCTTCGAGAATGTCGAGATAGTTGGACAGAAGCGCGGCCGAGACCTCATTGTTGAAATGAGTGAACGCCTGTCCGGCTATGATCAGTACGAGTTTAGGGTTAACTGCGCAGAATTCGGGCTTGCACAGACTCGTGGTCGCTTCCTAGTTATTGGGTTGCGCAAGGATCTGCGTGCGGCGAGGCCTTTCCTTCTTAAGGAAGCACAGCGTGCTACGGTATGGGATGCGATTGGCGATCTACCGTCTCCACCCTCAGATGGAACTGAGCACCCGCTCTTTGCGAACCACATGAGATGTCGCATTAGCGCGATAAATGAGGAGCGCATCTCTCATGTGCCGCAGGGCGGCGGTTGGCAGGACATCCCTTTCCATCTACGCATCGATTCTCAGAAGGTCGACGCGCCCGTGACTGGCGGATGGCCAGACGTATACGGGAGGTTAGCGTGGCGGGGACAGGCGCCGACCATCACCGCGGGCTTTGATAGCTTCTCTCGCGGCCGGTACGGGCACCCTGCGGAGAATAGGTCGATAACTCTGCGAGAAGGCGCACGCCTTCAGGGCTTTCCCGATACGTTTGTCTTCGAGGGGACCCGCCACGACATTCGGTACCAGATCGGCAACGCGGTCCCCCCGCCCCTCGCTAGGTCAGCCGGTGTTGCCATTCGGCGCGCTCTTGGCAGACAGAATTTGCCAAATCACCCGCGTATGCAGGTCCCCGAAGGCACAGAGCGGAAGCAGCTCTCGTTGGCTGTCTAAGCCGCGAGCAAGCTCCGAACGTCGTTGAATACCTCTCCTAGCTTTTTCACTGGAATGATGTTGGTCAAGGACGGCTGTGTGTAGCGGACAGGAGGGTCGCAATAATAAATGCCGTTCATTGGGCTCAGGAAGCGCTGGAACAGCTTAATTGTTCCCGGGACACAGATCTGCTTGACTGAATGTGTCTTCTTGTCCAATTGAGTTTCGCTGATACAGCAGAGGAAGGAAAAATACCTTCCCGGGAAGGACGACTCTAAAATTCTTTGATGCGCAAACGGCTGTACCACTCGCTCGCGTGTCGTAATCTTCAAAGGTAGGACGGCCGACAATCCGTTTAAGCGGGAGGTTGCGACAAGATCGGTTGACACGCTGGACTCCTCCTCTTCTTCATCACTCCCAGTGAGCTCTCGCGCAACCGCCTCCTCGGCCGTTGTATCCGTGCCAAGTAACGCCCCTAAGTTGATATGCTTAGACAGCGTAACGTTGGTCATATGTAATTGAAACAGAGCAGCCATAAATACCTCAAAGAACGTACCGGGCGACTTACGGCTGCCCGGCTGCCAAATGTCGAAGGCCGACGCCACCGACATTACGGCGGTATATATATACCTAGTCACGTCGTTGGACTCGGATGCTCCTAGTGGAGACTGCACCCGGAGTCTATTGAGTACCCTTTCCTCCAACGCCATGAAGCCGTCGCCGTCTGCTTCAATTACGGAGCTTGCGATTGGTCTGGAATACGACGAACCGACCGAAAACGTGGAATAGTAGGTTTCAATGTTTGACAAGCGGTGGATCGAATATGGTTGGTAGTCGGTCACTCCGCACGCAGTTTAGCTAGCGCGAGGCGAACTAGGTCTCTGCTAATTGAGAGATGCGGACGGCCCGTGTTGTAAGCAGCGGTCGAGGCTTTAAACAGCTTAGTTATCTCTTCCATATATGTCTTTCGTCCTATTATTGTAGGTGAGTTTTGCAAGAGCTCCGAAGAGCGCGG
The DNA here is from genome assembly GCA_050184415.1 of Bauldia sp. GTDB lineage: Bacteria > Pseudomonadota > Alphaproteobacteria > Rhizobiales > Kaistiaceae > JADLGL01. The sequence continues at coordinate 86,569 of JBFXAJ010000010.1, read as the reverse complement.
ATGCATTTCTCGTTTGGCATTCCCAGACGACTATCACTTGCCATCCGCTGGCATGTAAGAGCGAGGTCGCGCGCTCGTCCCGGCTGCGAGTGGCAGCAAGCTTAGCGGTCCAGAATTCCACTCGTGTTGCCGGGGGACGGCCAGCTCGGCAATCGTGGGAATGCCAGAAACAGCCGTGGACAAAGATAGCTGTCCGATGTTTGCGCAACACAATGTCTGGTCGCCCGGGAAGATCGACTGCGTGCAGTCGGAATCGGAATCCTAGACGATGCAGGGTGCTCCTCACGGAGCGCTCGGGCGTAGTGTCTCGGGACCTCACTCGCGACATGACGCGTGAGCGCTGCTGTGGCGTAAGTCGATCCGTCATCGCGGCAATGCCTTTAGTCGTTCAAAGTTCGAGCGTGACCCGCTAACGGCACCGACTCTGCTCGATGGCCTGTCTTTTATGTGGGGTTCGGGCGGATGTCTCGTAGTCCTTGCGACAGGCCTGCGTCGTGCTAGATCACGGCTCCGCCTGGAAACCCCGTGTCCGAAATCATGTCTGGTCCCGTCGTCCGCTTCGCCCCTTCCCCGACCGGCTACCTCCATATCGGCGGCGCCCGAACGGCGCTCTTCAACTGGCTCTATGCCAGGCACACCGGGGGCACGATGCTGCTCCGAATCGAGGACACCGACCGCGAGCGCTCGACCGACGCGGCGGTGGCCGCGATCCTCGAAGGGCTCGACTGGCTCGGCATCCATTGGGACGGCGATCCGGTGTTCCAGTTCGCGCGGGCCGCGCGGCATCGGGAAGTGGCGGAGGAGCTGCTCGCCAAGGGCGGCGCCTACCAGTGCTTCGCCAGTGCCGAGGAACTCGCCGAGATGCGCGAGAAGGCTAAGGCCGAAGGCCGGCCGCCGCGCTATGACGGACGGTGGCGCGACCGCGACCCGAGCGAGGCGCCGCCCGGGGTGAAGCCGGTGATCCGGCTCCGCGCGCCCGAGACCGGCGAAACGGTCATCGACGATGCCGTGCAGGGGCGGGTTGCCTTCCCGAACAAGGATCTCGACGACTTCGTGCTGCTCCGCTCCGACGGGACGCCGACCTACATGCTCTCGGTCGTCGTCGACGACCACGACATGGGCGTCACCCAGATCATCCGCGGCGACGACCATTTCACCAACGCCGCGCGCCAGCGCCAGATCATCGACGCGATGGGCTGGACGGCGCCCGCCTACGCCCATATCCCGCTGATCCATGGCCCTGACGGCGCGAAACTCTCCAAGCGCCATGGCGCCCTCGGCGTCGATGCCTACCGGGCGATGGGATACCTGCCGAAGGCGGTGCGGAACTATCTCGTCCGGCTCGGCTGGGCCCATGGCGATGCCGAGATCATGACCGAGGAGGAGATGATCGCGTGGTTCGATCTCGACGGGATCGGGCGCTCGCCGTCGCGCTTCGATTTCGCCAAGCTCGAGAATCTCAACGGCCACTACATCCGCACGACCGATGACGATACGCTGTTCGCCGTGCTCCTCGACCAGGCGCCGCATATCCCGGGCGGCGGGGAGTTCCTCGCCAGGCTGTCGCCGGCGCATCGGGTCCAGCTCCGGCGCGCCCTGCCGGGTCTCAAGGAACGCGCTAAGACGCTGGTGGAGCTGATCGACGGGGCGCAGTTCCTCGTCGCATCGCGGCCCCTCGCGCTCGATGAGGCAGCGGCCGCGCTCCTCGGTCCCGACGGCAGGAAGGCGCTCGCCGGCGTCACCAAGGCCCTCGCCGCCGTCGATCCCTGGGACCACGCGACGACGGAAGCCGCGGTGCGCGGCTTCGCGGAGGCGGCGGGCCTCAAGCTCGGCAAGGTCGCCCAGCCGATCCGCGCCGCGGTCACCGGACGCACGACCTCGCCGCCGATCTTCGACGTCCTGTCGGTGCTTGGCCGCGACGAAAGCCTCGCCCGGCTGCGGGACCAGGCGGCGCACTAGACGCTGGTATGCTCCATGCTTGCCTTCTCAGGCGGAGGCGGGGGAGTTAAGTTGGTGGCTACAGGACTTGCGCGTCGTCGTCCGCGGCTGCCCAGGCCGCATGCACCGGCGCGGAGCTTCCCGAACTGGCGGCAACGTCTGACGGACCTCCCTCCCGGGGGCACGGGTTTGTCTGAAAAGGGGATGGGATGAACGACAGGAAGGCGACGCTGAACGTCGGCGACAAGTCGATCGAACTCAACGTGAAGAGCGGAACGATCGGGCCGGACGTCGTCGACGTCGGGCCGCTGTTCCGCGACACCGGGATGTTCACCTACGACCCCGGTTTCACGTCGACCGCCTCCTGCGAGTCCCAGATCACCTATGTCGACGGCGACGAGGGCATCCTCCTCTATCGCGGCTATCCGATCGAGCAGCTCGCCGACAATGGGGACTTCATGGAGACCTGCTACCTGCTGCTCTATGGCGAGCTGCCGACGAAGCAGCAGAAGGAGGACTTCGACTGGCACGTCACGCGCCACACGATGATCCACGAGCAGATGAGCCGGTTCTTCTCCGGCTATCGGCGCGACGCCCATCCGATGGCGGTGATGGTCGGCACGGTCGGCGCGATGTCGGCGTTCTACCACGACTCGCTCGACCTCTTCGATCCGAAGCAGCGCATGGTCGCCTCGCTGCGGATGATCGCCAAGATGCCGACGATCGCGGCCATGGCCTACAAGTACCACGTCGGCCAGCCGTTCGTTTATCCCCTCAATTCGCTCGACTACGCGTCGAACTTCCTCCGCATGTGCTTCGCCGTCCCGGCCGAGGAGTATGTCGTCAACCCGATCCTTAGCCGGGCAATCGATCGCATCTTCATCCTGCACGCTGACCATGAGCAGAACGCGTCGACCTCGACGGTGCGTCTCGCCGGGTCGTCGGGCGCCAATCCGTTCGCGTGCATCGCAGCCGGTATCGCCTGCCTATGGGGGCCGGCTCATGGCGGGGCCAACGAGGCGGCGCTCAACATGCTGGCCGAGATCGGCCGGGTGGAGCGGATCCCTGAATACATCGAGCGCGCCAAGCGGAAGGAAGTCCGGCTGATGGGCTTCGGCCACCGGGTCTACAAGAGCTACGACCCGCGGGCGAAGATCATGCAGGACACCACCCACGAGGTCCTCAAGGAACTCGGGATCGGCGACGATCCGCTGCTCGAGGTCGCGATGGAGCTCGAGCGGATCGCGCTGACCGACGAATATTTCATCGAGCGGAAGCTCTATCCGAACATCGACTTCTACTCGGGCATCACGCTCAAGGCGCTGGGCTTCCCGACCACGATGTTCACGGTCCTCTTCGCGGTCGCCCGGACGGTCGGCTGGATCGCGCAATGGAAGGAGATGGTCGAGGACCCGTCGCAGAAGATCGGCCGGCCGCGCCAGCTTTACACCGGCGCCCCCCGCCGCGACTATCTGCCGATCGGGTCGCGGAGCTAGGTCGCCGGTATCGGCCGTCGGCGGCGGCCGTGATCGGTCAGGTCAAGGACGAGCTTCGCCGCCCGGACGCTCGGAGCGTCGCCGTCGAAGGCCATGATCTCGTCGAGGCGCTTGAAGGCTTCGATCTGGCGCGTCCGCGCCGGGCCGGGGCGGAGCAGCTTCACGACCTCCGCCGCGAGTGCTTCCGGCTTGCTCTTGCCGTCGAGGAATTCCGGCACGATGCGTTCACCGAGTACGACGTTGGCAAGCACCACGCTCGGCACGCGCAGCATGAACTTGAACGGCCGCAGCATCATCTCGATCCGGTAGGCGATCACCGTCGGGATGCCGGACAGCGCCAGCTCGAGCGACACGGTGCCCGACGCTGCAAGCGCCGCGTGGGCCCTTCGGAACGCGGCGTATTTCGCATCCTCGCCTTCGACCAAGGTCGGCTGCACCGGCCAGGACTTCAGCCGGTCGCGGATCCGCCCGACGAGATGCGGCACAGCGGGAAGGAGCGCCTCGACCGGCCCGAACTGTCGGGTGATCAGCCCCAGCGCCTCGCCGAACGGCTCCATGAGCCGGTCGATCTCGGCGGTGCGGCTGCCGGGCAGGATCAGGAGGGTCGGCTTCTCGACGGCGGCAAGATCCGGCCGCTCGCCGGGCGCCGGCCGCAGCCGCGGCACCTTCTCGAGGAGCGGGTGGCCGACATAGGTGCAGGGCGGCCCCTTGAGCTCGACATAGATGCGCGGCTCAAAGGGCAGCAGCGCGAGCACGTGATCGATGTACGGCACCATCTTCGCCGCCCGCGAACTCCGCCATGCCCACACGGTCGGTGACACGTAGTCGATGATCGGCACCTCCGGCATCTCGCGCCGGACGATCTTGCCGACCCGGTGCGAGAATTCCGGGCTGTCGATCAGGATCACGAGATCGGGCTTCGCGGCGACCGCGGCGGCAGCCACCTCGCGGATACGGCGAAGGATGTGCCTGAGGCGGGCCAGCACCTGGCTGATGCCGATGATGTCGATCTCGCCCGGGCGCAGCAGCGGCTTGAGCCCGAGCGCCTCCATGCGGCTGCCGCCGGTGCCGAGGAAATCGATCGGCCCGCCGTGCAGATCGCGGAGCGCGACCATCAGCTTCGAGCCGAGCTGGTCGCCGGACTCCTCGCCCACCACGATGAAGACCGTAAGCGGACGGCCGCCGCCGTCCGACGCCACTGCCGTCAAACGTCGGCCTCTCCGGCGCTCTCGCGCGCCACGAGGAAAAGGCCGTTGGCATTGGCGACGCGGATCGTCTCTTCCCGTTCCGCGATCATGACGTGCCCGGCCTCGACGACGATGCCGGCAAGGCCGGCGGCGGCGACGGCGCGGACCGTGGCCGGGCCGATCGTCGGCATGTCAACGCGGAGATCCTGGTGCGGCTTGGCGCACTTGCCGAGCGCCCCTGCCCGGCCCTGCCAGCGCACGCGGCCGCTGGCGCGGAGCCGGGCCACGCGCTCCAGCATGCCGTCGGTCCCTTCCGCGCCCTCGAGCGCGATGACGCGGCCGGCAACGGTGACGGCGGCCTGACCGATGTCGAGCCGGCCGATCGCCTTGGCGGCGGAGAAGGCCTGCTCGCCGTCACGAAGGTCGCGCGGGGTCGCCTGGACCCGGCTCAGCCAGCCCGATGACGCAACGAGCTCGCGCGCCACTTCATGGGCGCCGACGATGCGGAAGCCGCGCGACTCGAACAGCCGCATCGCGCCGACGAGGACCGAATTGTCACCGCCGGCGAAGATGCGGAGGATGGCCTGGCGGACCAGCGTGCCGCCACGGTCGAGCGCCATCGAATGGTAGTCCGGCCGGCTGCCGATGCGCCCGACGAGCACAAGCTCCTGCGCGCGGTGGGCGCGGAGCGTGGTGAGGAGGCGCCCGACTTCGCCCCACGAAACCCAGCGATGGGGAAAATCCTCGATGTCCCGGTCGGCCTCGCCTTCGATGCCGACCACCATCACCGGCCGGCCCGCGCGTATCGCGGCCGCGGCCACAATGATCGGAACCGCGCCCCCGCCGGCAAGAACCGCCAGCGGCTCAGCCGACTGCAGGACTGGGGCGATCGACCCGTCCACGCTCAGATCTCCACGTCACGCGGCGTACAAAGCGGCCGCTTCCCGCCCGTTCGCACGAACTCGATAATCTTCATCACGGGCTCAACGTCGGAGAATCGCTCCGCAGCGCGTTCCACTCTCTCATCCAACGTTCCGCGGCCAAAGAAAATCTCGCGATAGGAGGCCCTGAGGGCGTGGATGGTCGGGCGGTCGAAGCCGCGGCGCTTGAGCCCCACAATATTGAGGCCGCCGAGCTCGGCGCGGTCGCCGACCGCAATGGCAAAAGGAATGATCTCCGCGTTCACGCCCGTCAAACCGCCGACGAAGGAGTATGCCCCGACGCGGAGCCGCTGCTGAACGGCGGCGAGCCCTCCCAATGTCGCATAGTCCCCGACCTCGACGTGACCGCCAATGGTTGCCCCGTTCACCATCGTTACATGATGGCCGAGCACACAGTCATGCGCGACATGTGCTCCGACCATCAAGAAACATTTCGCACCTATTTCAGTGTGCATCCTTCCGCGCTGCGTGCCCCGATGGATCGTGACATGCTCGCGGATGATGCAACCCTCACCAATACGAACGGTCGCCCGTTCTCCCTTATAGCTCGTGTCCTGCGGCTCACCACCGAGCGAGGCGAAGGCGTGGATGGTCGTGCCGGCCCCGATCTCGGTCCAGCCCTCGATATTGACGTGGCCCGCGATGACGCAACCGGAGCCGATCACCACGTCCGGCCCGATCGTCGAATACGGCCCTATGCGCACCCCTTCGCCGATCTGCGCGCCATCCTGGATGATGGCGGTCTTGTCGATCAGTTCGCTCATGAAGCGGCGACATCGCTCATGACCGCGCTGACTTCGGCCTGCGCCACGATCACGCCGTCCACCTCGGCGTCGGCCTGGAACTTCCAGAGGTTCATCTTCTGGCGCAGCTTCTTGACCTTGATCTTGAGGACATCACCGGGGACCACCGGCCGGCGGAACCGGGCGCCATCGACGCTCGTGAGATAGACGACGTTGGGTGCCGGGCCACTGCCGGCCGCGGCGATGCAGATCGCCCCCGCGGTCTGGGCCATCGCCTCGAGGATCAGTACGCCCGGCATCACGGGCCGGCCGGGAAAGTGCCCCTGAAAATGCGGCTCATTGTAGGTGACGTTCTTGATCCCGACGGCCGAGTTGTCGCCGTCGATGTCGACGATCCGGTCGACCATCAGGAACGGATAGCGGTGCGGCAGCAGCGCGAGCAGCCGCTGGATGTCGATGGTCTCGAGTGCCGGAGCGCCGCCCCCTTCGGTCATTCCGTACCTCCTGCGGCGCGGTGCTCCCCTCCGCCATTGCCCTCGTTATCATGTCCGGGCCTGCGGACAGAACGGGCATCATGCGAACGGGCCCGGAGCCATTCCTGGAGGGGCCGCGCCGGGGCCCCCGCCCATTTCCCACCGGCCGGAACGTCGCGATGGACGGCACTCACGCCGGCGATCTGGGCGCCCTCGCCGATCGTGATGTGTCCGTTGATTCCGGTCTGCCCGCCGATCACCACGCCATCGCAGATGGTGGCGCTCCCGGCCACGCCGACCTGGCCGGCGATGACGCAGCGCCGCCCGATGCTGACATTGTGGCCGATCTGGACGAGGTTATCGATCTTGGTGCCCTCGCCGATCACGGTATCGCGGCCGGCGCCGCGGTCGATCGCGGTGCCGGCGCCGATCTCGACATCGTCCTGGATGAGGACGCGGCCGAGCTGCGGGATCTTGAGATGACCGTTCGGGCCGCCGACGAAGCCGAATCCGTCCTGCCCGATCCGAACCCCCGGATGCAGGATGACACGGTCGCCCACGAGGGCATGGAGAACCGAGCTGCCGGGGCCGATCGAGCAGTCGCGGCCGATCCGCACATTGGCGCCGATGACCGCCGTCGGCCCGATTGTCGTGCCGCGGCCGATCTCGGCGCCCGCGCCAATGACCGCGCCCGGCTCCACGGTGACGCCGTCCTCGATCCTCGCACCCGGTGAGACGAAGGCCGTCGGGGCGATGCCCGCGGCGGTGACGGGGCCCGGCCGCAGAGCCGAGGGATAGAGCTTTCCCGACAGCACCGCGTAGGCCCGCTGCGGCTGCGCCGTGATCAGGGCGATGGTGCCCGGCGGAAGGGAGGCGACGTCCTTCGGACGGCAGAAGCACGCCCCGGCGCGGGTGGCGCTCGCGTCGGTCAGGTAGCGGGCACGCTCGGCGAAGGAGACGTCGTCCGGTCCGGCCAGCTCCAGCGGTGCCACGCCGGCAAACATGCGGAAGGGATCGATGTCCGGCGAAGCCGTCGCTCCGGTCAGCGCGAGAATCTCACCAAGGCTGACCGGGGCCGGCACCGGAACGAATACAGGGTCAGCCATCACGCGCTTCCCTGAACCGCAGCCGCGCTAGGCGGCTGCCAGGAGCCAACAGGCGGTTCTAGAACTCTCCGCCGATGCCGAGGCGGATCGCCTGCTGCTGATCCCAATCGGCGGCGCTCAGGACCTTCGCGAAGTCGAGGCGGAGGTTGCCGAAGGGTGAGGCCCAGCCGAGCGAGAGACCGACCGACGACCGGATGATGTTGCCGTCCTGGATCACGCCGGGGAACCCGTTCAGGGCGACCCCGTCAGTGGCGCCATAGACCGTGCCCGCGTCGGCGAACAGCGTGGCGGTGAAGCCCAGGTCCTCCGGAATGAACGGCATCGGGAATCGGAGTTCCGCGGAGGCTGCCCACCAATGCCTACCACCGAGGCCGAAGTTCGCCGGATCCGACGCCCCGGTCGTACGCGGCCCGATGCCCGTGGCGGTGAAGCCGCGGATGGTATCGCCACCGATGCGGAAGAGGTCGGACACCCGGACATCCTGGCCGCGGCCGGTGATGGTGCCGCCCTGGGCGCGGAAGGCTAGGACGAACGGCGAGTCACCGATCGAGCGGTACACGCGGAGGTCGCCCGTGGTGCGGAGGAAGGCGTTGTTCCCGCCTAGTCCAGCCAGCTCCTGGTTGGCGCGGATATAGATGCCGGTCGTTGGGGCGAAGGTGTTGTCGAGATTCGAGAAGGTGAAGCCGTAGCTGATCGACGAGGTGATCGTCGTACCTTCCGGATAGAAGACCGGGATCGGGATCGGGTTACCGTCCCCGTCCAGAGCCTGAGTGATCGTCTCGCGGACAAGGCGGTAGCTGAGCTGCGCCGTGAGGTTCTCCGTGAGCGGGATGCCGAAGCGGATGGCGCCGCCGGTCCGGGTCTGATCGAACGGCCGGCTTCCGGTCGAGTTGTTCTGCTGGTGGAACACGTCGAAGCCGAGCGAGAGGCGGCGGCCGAGGAAATACGGCTCGGTGAACGAGACCGTATAGTTGCGGACGCTGCGGCCGATCGAGAAGGCGACGCGGAGATACTGACCGCGGCCGAGGAAGTTCGTCTCGGTCAGCGACACCTCGCCGAGCACGCCGTCGAGCGTGGAGTAGCCGGCGGTCGCGGACACCTGGCCGGTGCGGCGCTCCTGCACCTGGACGACTAGGATGACCTGGTCCGGCGCCGACCCCCGCTGTTCGACGATGGCAACGCCGTCGAAGAGACCGAGATTGCGGAGCCGGCGCTCGACACGGTCGACGAGCACGCGGTTGTACGCATCGCCCTCGGCGATATCGAACTCGCGGCGGATGACATAGTCGCGGGTGCGTTCATTGCCGACGACGTCGATGCGCTCGATGTAGGCCCGGGCGCCCTGGTCGATGACATAGGTGATGTCGATGATGTTGTTGGCGTAGTCGCGGTTGCCGCGCGGCGTCACCCGGGCGAAGGGATGGCCCATGCCGGCGAGCGTGACGGAGATGTCCTCGAGCGTCCGCTCGATGTCCGCGCCGTTGAACACCCGACCTTCGCCGGTGTGGATGTCACCGCGGAGCGCGGCGGCATCGACGCCCGGAATGGTCGAATCGACGCCGATGACGCCGAAGCGGTAACGCGGGCCCTCCGCGACCTCGAAGGTGATGGTCCGGTCACCCGTCACCGGGTCGACGACCGCGTTGGCGGACAGCACCTGGAAGTCGGCGTAGCCGTTCTCGACGTAATGCAGGCGCAGCAGCTCGGAGTCGCGCGCCAGGGCATCGGCGGAATAGATGTCGTTCTTGGTGAGCCAGCTCAGGAGGCTGCTCCGGCGGAGCTCGATGACCGACATCAGCTGACGGTCCGAATAGGCGGAATTGCCGACGAAATCGATGCCGGCGATCCGGGTGCGGTCGCCCTCCTGGACGTTGAACACGACGTTCGCGGCGCCGCCGCCGACATCCTGGATGTCGACGGTGACGGTCACGGCGCGACCGATCTGGTCGTAGCGGTCCTGGATGGCACGGATGTCGTTGGCGATGAGGACGTCGCTGACGACGCCGCGCTGCGCGGTCTGGACGATCTCGGCGAGGTCGCCGTCATTGACCTTGTCGTTGCCGACGAACACGACGTTGGCGACGACGGCGTTCTCGACGACGACGATGACGATGCTGTTGCCCTGCCCCGTCACATCGACGTCGGCGAAGAGGCCGGTCGCGAAGAGCGCGAGGAGCGTGTTGTTCACGTCCTCCTGGGTGAAGTTCTGCCCGATCGGCACCGTGACGTAGCTGCGGATCGTGGCCGTATCGACCCGGCTGTTGCCGCGCACGACGACGCTGGTGAGGGTCGCCGCATTGGCTTCGGTCGCTATCAGGAGCGAGCCGATCCCGAACGCTGCGGGGGCGCTGAGGCTGACGCCAAGCGCCAGGGCAGCCTTCCGGAGAGACCTGAACGACACCATAGGCTGCTGCACCCCTACCCAAAACACGGCCGGTTCTACCGGCCTTATCATGCCTGAATCGTACTAACGCGCGGTTGACGGCAAATTAGACAGGCTTTGGAAGGCGAAGCAATCCCGCGTCACCCGCTCCGCTGGTTTTCACCCGAGCGTGGCCTTAGGGCAACGCCAAAACGGCGGAATGCCTAGGAAAAAAGCGGCTACGTCGCCGGCGAGAATAACCGGACGATATCGTTTCGGAAAGCGACGAGCATCAGGAGCAGGATACACGCCATTCCGATCCGCAGGCCGATTTCCTGGGCACGCTCACCCATTGGGCGCCGCCTGACCGCCTCGATCGCATAGAACAGAAGATGACCGCCGTCGAGCAGCGGGATCGGCAGGAGATTGACGAACCCGATGCCGATCGACACGCCCGCGGCGAGCGTCAGGAGCATGCTGAAGCTGATCGAGGCCGCCAGTTCCGCGGCGCGCGCCACCGAGACCGGCCCGCCGAGCTGCTCGATCGATTCCCGGCCGGTGATGATCCGGCCGATATAGGTCACCGTCGTCGACAGCTGATAGGCGACCTCGTCGAAGGCCCGGCCGACCGACGCGAACAGCGAATAGGTGCGGACCACATCCTCGCCCGGCTCGGCGTTGTTCTGGATGCCGAGCACGGCGCGATTGTAGGGGCTGCCGAGCGGATCGATGTCGCGCACCAGCTGCGGCGTGATGGTGAAGCTGAGGTCAGTTCCGCCCCGGTTGACAATGACTTCGACCGGGGAGCCGTCATTGAAGGTGAGGACCCGCGACACGTCGCCGAAGCTCTCGATGGCGCGGCCGTCCACGGAGACCAGCCGGTCCCCGGCCTCAATCCCCGCCGCAGCAGCGGCGCCGCCCTCGGTGAGCTGATCCACGACCGGCGGCATGATGGTCCGACCGACCACCGCGAACATGAAGGTGAAGATCGCGATCCCGAGGATGAAATTCGCGACCGGCCCGGCTGCGACGATCGCCGCGCGCTTGCCAACCGACTGGGCCTGAAGCGTGCGCCCGCGCTGCTCAATGGGCACTGCCGCGAGGGATTCGGGGCTCGACGCGCTCGCGGCATTCTCGTCGCCGAGGAACTTCACGTAGCCGCCGAGCGGGATCGCCGACAGCCGCCACCTGGTCCCCTTGCGATCGGTGAACCCGACCAGCTCGCGGCCGAAGCCGATCGAGAAGGTGACGACGGTCACCCCGCACCAGCGGGCCACGAGGAAATGCCCGAGCTCGTGGACGAACACGATCAGGGCCAGAACGAAGATGAACGGGAGGATCAGGTAGATCGTCAGGCGGGCGGCGAGAACCGCCACCGTCTTGACGTTGTGGACGACGAGGTCGACCGCCCGGCCGAACGCCTCGAACAGAGGATAGGTCCTGACGGTCGGCCCCTCCGTCGGGTCGACGGCAGCGGCGATGCCGAGGACCGGCCGGTTGAACGCCACGCCTGCCGGCCCCCCGCGCAGCAGGCGCGGCACGACCGAATAGGTCTCGGTCGCGCCATTGCGATCCACGACAATGTCGACCGGCGATCCGTAATTGAACGCCAGGATCTTGGAGATGTCGGCGAAACTCTCGACCGCGTAGCCGTCGACGGAGACGATGCGGTCGCCGGCCTCGATCCCCGCGGCGGCGGCAGCGCCTCCGTCCGTCAGCTCGCCGACGACAGGCGGGATCACCTCGCGGCCAACGGACGAAAAGACGAATGTCAGGACGAGAACGCTCAGGACGAAAAGCGCGACGAGGGCGCCCGCCACGATCGCCACGCGCCGTCTGACCGGGTGCATCCGGCGCACCGGCCCCTTCTCCGCCTCAGACATCCGCTGTCCCTGTTCCCTTCGTCAGCCCCGAATGGAGGCCACCGATGCTTGCGCGAGGCGCCGGCCCTCCGCATCGAGCACGAGCGCATCTTCGAGGTTGCCGACGACCCTCGGGCCGCCGGCGGCGGCCGCGCCGTCGAGCACCGCCTCGTTGACCCTGGCGATATCGAGGAAGCCGATCGCGCCGCTGAGGAAGGCCGCCACCGCCACTTCGTTGGCGGCGTTGAGGATATTGGTCGCCCAGCCCCCGCTGTCCAGTGCCGAACGCGCGAGGCGGAGGGCAGGGAAGCGCTCGGTGTCCGGCACTTCGAAGGTGAGCTTGCCGAGCGCCGCGAGGTCCAGCCGCGCATTCGGCTCGTCGGCGCGCTGCGGCCACCACAGGCAGTGCGACAGCGGCACGCGCATGTCCGGGACGCTCATCTGGGCCAGCGTCGACCCGTCGCGATAGCAGACGACGCCATGGACGATCGACTGGCGGTGCACGAGGACGTCGATCTGGTCGCTGCCGAGGCCGAACAGGTGAAAGGCCTCAATGACTTCGAGGCCTTTGTTCATGAGGGTTGCCGAATCGACGGAGATCTTGGCGCCCATCGACCAGACCGGATGGGCGACCGCCTGGGCCGCCGTGGCCGCCGCCATCGCGTCCTTCGTCCAGTCGTGAAACGGGCCGCCCGACGCGGTCAGGACGATGCGCTCGACGCTGCCGCGATTGCGCGCCTCGAGGGCCTGGAAGATCGCGTTGTGCTCGGAATCGACGGGGAGGACGAGACCGCTGCCGGCGGCGACGGCCTTCATGAAGAGGTCGCCGGCGCAGACGAGGGCTTCCTTGTTAGCGAGCGCAACGGTGGAGCCGGCCCGCGCCGCGGCAAGCGTCGGGGCGAGCCCGACGGAGCCGACGATAGCGGCCACGACGAGATCGACCCGCCGTCCGGCCGCCTCGACGAGGGCGTCGGAGCCGGCCGCCGCCTCGATCCCGCTGCCCGCCAGCGCCTCGCGAAGGGCAGCGTAGCAGCCGGAATCGGCCACGACGGCGACACGCGCATTGAGCCGACGAGCGGTTGCGGCGAGCTCGGTGACGTTGCGTCCCGATGTGACGGCCTCAACGCTGAAATGATCCGCATGGCGGAGGAGGAGGTCGACCGCGCTGCGGCCCACCGAACCCGTCACGCCGAGCACGCTGACGCTGCGCTTCTCGCCGGCCGCCGCACGGACCTTCGGCTGCGCGGAGGACATCGTCACCAAAACAGGAGCCCCTCCCCGAGGCGCGGCCATCCGCCATGGACGATGCCGATCCCGAGGCCCGCCGCGACGGCGAAGATGAGACCGTCGACGCGATCCATGACTCCCCCGTGACCCGGAATCAACGATCCCGAATCCTTCTTCCCGAACCGGCGCTTGACGGATGATTCGAACAAATCGCCTGCAGCGGAGAGGACGGAGATGGCGATCGCGATTGCAACTAGAGTGGCCGAGACGGGTACGCCGGCGATGATCGCGACCGCGACGCCCGCGGCAGCGCCGACGAGCGTGCCGCCAAGGAAGCCGGACCAGGTCTTCTTCGGCGAGACCCGCGGCCAGAGTTTTGGTCCGCCGATCGCCCGTCCGGCGAAATACGCCGCGACGTCCGACCCCCAGACGATCGCCAGCAGGAAGAGCACGGCCTCAAGGCCGAACCCGGCATCGGCGCGGATCAGCACCAGGCCGACGCCGAGCACCGCCGCATAGGCGACGCCGGCGACCGCCCAGCCGCTCCGTCGAATGAACCCGGCCGCAATGGCACCGACAACGAAGATGCCGAGCGCCCAGTATGGCTGAGGCAGGGCCGCAACGACGACGGCGAGGACGCCGGGAATGGCGACGATCGCGAAGTCGCGCGGCGACTCGCCGAGCGTCATCGCAGACCATTCGCGGGCGATGAGGGCCACGACCACCGCGAGGGCGATGGCGAGGACCCAGCCGCCAAGGAGCACGGCCGCGAGCGCCGCGACCGCGAGGATCGCGCCCCAGAGGATCCGAGGGCCGAGGTCGCTCGGCACGGACCGGGCCGGCTCGATGTCGCTGGCCGACGAGGTCAAGCCCGGGCGCTCACAAGGCCGCCATAGCGGCGCGTGCGCCGGGCGAAATCGTCGAGCGCGGCGGTCAGCGCAGCAGTGTCGAATTCGGGCCAGTGGATCGGAAGGAACACCAGCTCGGCATAGGCCGATTGCCAGAGCAGGAAGTTGCTGAGCCGGAGTTCGCCGCCGGTCCGGATGATGAGGTCGGGATCGGGGATCCCGGCGGTGTCGAGATGAGCGGAGATCAGCGCCGGCGAGATCATGTCGGCGGTCAGCGCGCCCGCTTCGATGCCAGCGAGAATCCGCTTCATCGCGCGGGCGATCTCATCCCGCCCGCCATAGTTGAAGGCGACCTGGAGGCGAAGGCCGTCATTGTCGGCCGTCAGCCGCTCGGCCTCGCGGAGCATCGTCAGGATGTCGTTCGGCACTCCTTCGACCGCGCCGATGACGGTGATGCGGACGCGGTTGCGGTGAAGGTCGGCAAGGTCGCTCTGCACGAAGACGCGGAGGAGCGCGAAGAGAAGCTGGACCTCGTCCGGCGGCCGCGACCAGTTCTCCGACGAGAAGCTGAACAGCGTCAGGTAGCGGATGCCGAGTTCAGGCGCCGCCCGCACCGTCTCGCGGACCGCCTCCATGCCGCGCCGATGCCCTTCCGCGCGTGGCAGGCCCCGCGCGGCGGCCCAGCGCCCATTGCCGTCCATGATGATCCCCACATGCCGCGGCACGCCGGCGGCAAGCTCCGGCGCTGGGCTGTCGGCGATCGCGGAATCGGGGCGGGGCATGATGTCCTTTCCTAGACCTGCAGGATCTCCGCTTCCTTGGCGGCGAGCATGCGGTCGATCTCGGCGATGAAGTCATCCGTCAGCTTCTGGACCTTATCGTTGAAGACACGATGATCGTCCTGGCTGATCGTACCGTCCTTCTCGCCCTTCTTGCCGAGTTCCATCCCGTCGCGGCGGACGTGGCGGACGGCGACCCGCGCCTGCTCGGCATATTTGTGGGCGACCTTCACCAGTTCCTGCCGCCGCTCCCGGTTGAGCTCCGGAATCGGGATGCGCATGACCTGTCCCTCTACGACCGGATTGAGGCCAAGATTGGCCTCGCGGATCGCCCGATCGACGGCCGAGACGACGCTGCGGTCCCAGACCTGGACCGTGATCATCCGCGGCTCCGGCACGTTCACCGTGGCCACCTGGTTGATCGGCATCTCCGACCCGTAGGCCGACACCACGATCGGGTCGAGCATGTTGGCCGAGGCCCGGCCGGTGCGCAGCCCGGCCAGTTCGCCGCCGAGGACGGAAACCGCCCCCTGCATGCGTCGCTTGAGGTCTTCGGTATCCAGCATGTTGTCCCTCCGATCGTCGCCTGCCTGCGGTCACTCGGCCTTGCGGCCGGCGCAGGTACTCGGCGGAAACTCAGCGATCGGTGACGGTTGTCGAGCGGCCCTTGCCGCGCAGGATGTCGACGATCGCACCGGGATCGTGAATCGAGAAGACGATTATCGGAATCCCGTTGTCCCGGGCAAGCGCGACGGCCGCCGCGTCCATCACCTCGAGGCCGCGCGCGAGCACTTCGTCATGGGTTAGGCGCTCGAACCGCGTCGCTTTGGGGTCACGGCGCGGATCGGCGGAATAGATGCCGTCGACCTGCGTTCCCTTGAGGAGGGCGTCGCAGCCCATCTCGGCGGCTCTGAGCGCCGCGCCGGAATCGGTCGTGAAGAACGGGTTGCCCGTGCCGCCGGCGAAGATCACCACGCGGCCGCGGCGCATCGCCCCTTCGGCGCGCTGCTGGGTGAAGGTCTCGCAGATCGTGGGCATCGGAACGGCCGAGAAGATGCGAGACGGAACGCCGGCGCGCTCGAGGCCCTCATGGAGGGAGATCGCGTTCATCACGGTGGCGAGCATGCCCATGTGATCGCCGGCGACGCGGTTGCCGCCAGCCTTTGCGATCTTCATGCCGCGGAAGATGTTGCCGCCGCCGACGACGAGCCCGACCTTGGTGCCGAGGCCGACGACTTCGCCGATCTCGCGGGCGATACGTTCGACGAATTTGTCGTCGATGCCGAAGGGCTGGCTGCCGAGGAGCGCCTCGCCGGAGAGCTTGAGGAGGACCCGCTTGTACTGGAGTCCCTCGCTCATCCCCTCACCTTCTGCCGGATGCCCCGCCGCGCTCCCGTACACGAGGGATTCCGGCTTGTCACCGCGAAAAGTGACAGCCCGGCCAGATCGGCCGGGCTGTATTTCTGCTAGCGCTTTCCCGCCGCGGCCGCGACTTCGGCGGCGAAGTCGGTCTCGACCTTCTCGACGCCCTCACCGAGGCGGAACGAGCGGTAGGCGACGAGCTCGATCGGCGCGCCGGCCTCGCCCTCGGCCCGCTTGAGCGCCGCCGTCACGGTGACGTCGGGATCGATGACGAAGGTCTGCTGGAGGAGAACGGTCTCCTCGTAGAACTTCCGCAGCCGGCCCTCGACCATCTTCTCGATGATCGCCTCGGGCTTGCCGGACTCGCGTGCCTGCTCGGCGAAGACGCTACGCTCGCGGGCGACGACAGTCTGGTCGAGGTCCTCGACCTTGAGGGCAAGCGGGTTCGCTGCCGCGATGTGCATCGCGACCTGGCGGCCGATCTCGTTCAGCTTCGCGACGTCCCCGGTCGACTCGAGGGCGACCAAGACGCCGATCTTGCCGAGGCCCGGCGCCACCTGGCTGTGGACATAGGACGCGACGACGCCGACGGGAACGGTCAGCTTGGCCGAGCGGCGGAGATTGATGTTCTCGCCGATCGCCGCCACCGCCTCCTGGATCTCGGAGCCGACGTCGCGGCCGGTGCCGGGGAACGGCGCGGCCTTGACCTCGTCAACCTCGCCGTCGGTCGTAAGCGCCACGCCGGCGACCTTGATCACCAGGTCCTGGAACTGCGGGTTGCGCGCGACGAAGTCGGTCTCGGAATTGACCTCGACAAGAGCCGCCGACACGCCCGAGGACGCGACGCCGATCAGGCCTTCGGCCGCCACCCGGCCGGCCTTCTTGGCGGCCTTGGCGAGACCCTTGGCGCGCAGCCAGTCGACCGCGGCCTCCATGTCGCCGCCGGTTTCCGTCAGCGCCGCCTTGCAATCCATCATGCCGGCGCCGGTCTTGTCGCGCAGCTCTTTGACACTCGAAGCGGAAATGCTCATTGCGGTTATCCTCGAACCAGAGAAATAGAAACGCCGGGGTCGGTGTCCCGCCCCCGGCGCCAAACAGCGCGGCGAAGCGGCCCAGCGGCTAGGCAGCTTCACCTTCTGCAAGGGCGCGGGCCTTGCCCACCCAATCGTCACGGTCGATGCGGCCCTTGGCGTTGAGGGCGTCATCGAGACGGGCGATGTCGTCCGGCGTCATATTCGCGATCTGCTCGAACTTCGTGACGCCGAGGGCGTGAAGGCGACCCTCGAGCACCTTGCCGACGCCGGGAAGGCGACGGAGGCTGTCCGGCTCGCCCGCCGGTCGCTCGAACAGCGGCTCGACCTCGCCCTCGGGCGCAGTCGCCGTCGGCTCGGCGCCGTTGAGCGTCTCGGCCGGCGGCTCGGCCTGGGCACCGATGTCGATGCCAAGGCTGCCCTGGGCCCGCGAGATGCCGTCGATGGCGGCGCGGGCAACGAGGTCGGTGTAGAGGCTCAGCGCCCGGCCGGCATCGTCATTGCCCGGGATCGGATAGGTAATGCCGTCCGGGTCCGAATTCGAGTCCACCACGGCCGCGACCGGGATCCCGAGGCGCTTCGCCTCCTGGATCGCGATCTGTTCCTTGTTGGTGTCGATGACGAAGATGAGGTTCGGCACCCCACCCATGTCCTTGATGCCGCCGAGGGCGTTCTCGAGCTTGTCGCGCTCGCGCGACAGCGTCAGCCGCTCCTTCTTGGTGAAGCCGTGGACCTCGCCGGCAAGCGTGTCGTCGAGCTCGCGGAGACGCTGGATCGACTTCGAGATCGTCTTCCAGTTGGTGAGCATGCCGCCCAGCCAGCGCGAATTGACGAAATACTGTGCCGAGCGCTTGGCAGCGGTCGCGATCGGCTCCGCGGCCTGGCGCTTGGTGCCGACGAACAGCACGCGGCCGCCATTGGCGACGGTGTCGGCCACGGCCTGCAGCGCCTGATGGAACATCGGCACGGTCTGCGCGAGGTCGATGATGTGGATGTTGTTGCGCACCCCATAGATGAACGGCGCCATCTTGGGGTTCCACCGATGCTTCTGGTGGCCGAAGTGAACGCCGGCTTCCAGAAGCTGGCGCATAGTGAAGTCAGGCAGAGCCATGGCTCGCAAGGGTCCTTTTACCGGTTGGCCTCCGCGGGGCCGCAGCCTGTGGGCTGCTGACTGCCATAAGGCACCGGAAGGATCGACCATCGGCTCAAGTCCGGTGGTAAACCCTAACCCCGCGTGTGGAATGCGCGCCTTATATGGGGACGGTCGGCAAGAGGCAAGCCAAAGCGCAGGCGACGGGAAGATTTAGTCGCGGAGCGCGCGGTAGACCAGCCAGACGATGAGCACGGCCGAAGCAACCCACACGGCAACGATCGCAATTGCGGCAGAACGGCTGACGGGACGATTCGCCGTCGCTTCGGCGCGGCCGCGAAACTCCACCATCAGGTCGGGCGGGATCAGCCGCAGCACCAGCCAGATTCCGGCGGGAATGTTGATCGCGTCGTCAATGAACCCCAGAATGGGAATGAAATCCGGAATGAGGTCGATCGGCGACAGCGCGTAGCCGGCGATCACGAGCGCGAGGAGCTTGGCGTACCAGGGCGTACGGCGGTCGCGCGCCGCGAGATAGAGGGCGTGCGCGTCCCGCTTCAGGACGCGCGCCCATCCCCTGATGCGTTCGCAGAGCGTAGCCGTCAGACCAGCTCCACCTGCTCCACACCGCGGATCGCGCGGACAGCACCGGCGAGGTCGGGCGACACGGCAAACCCTCCTGGCAGCTTGACCTCAACCTCGCGATTCCCTTCGTCGCCAAGGACAATGAGGCTGATCTCCCCCCTGCCCGCGTGGCGGCCGAGCTGCGTGGAAAGGCTCGGCAAGGGAGCGCCGTCGCGGAGGTAGATGCGGAGGCGCTGGAGGCCGTCCGCGGCCTTCTTCAGAGGCTCGACCGACTGGACGCGGAGGTTCACGCCTTCCGGGCGGTCCTCCGCCGCAACGAGAAGGATCACGGAGCTGCCCGGCTCGAGGACGTCGCGATACTGGCTCAGCGTCTCGGAGAACAGCACCGCCTCGTACTGGCCTGTCGGGTCGGACATCTGGAGGATGCCCATGCGGTTGCCAGTCTTGGTCCGCCGCTCCTGGCGGGCGGTGACGGTCCCTGCGAGGCGGCCGGCCGTGGCGCCGCCACGGACCGATTCCACGAACTCGACATAGGGCTGGACGCGGAGCTTCTTCAGGACCGGCGCATAGTCGTCCAACGGATGGGCCGAGAGGTAGAAGCCGACCGCGGCATGCTCGCGCTGCAGCCGCTCGCCCGGGAGCCACGGGTCAGCCCTCGGCAAGGCGAAATTCTCCGGCATGTCGCCGAAGAGCTCGTTCTGTCCGAAGGCGATGCTGTCTGCGGCGCGGCTTGCGTGGCCGAGGATGAGGTCGAGCCCGGCGGCAAGGCGTGACCGGTCCGGTTCGAGCTCGTCGAAAGCACCGGCGGCGACGAGGCTTTCCAGCGCGCGCTTGTTGAGGATCCGCGGGTTGATGCGGCCGGCGAAGTCCGCGACGCTCCGAAACGGGCGGTCGCCGCGGGCCTCGACGAGATGTTCCACCGCCTGCTGGCCAACCGCCTTCACCGCGGCCAGCGCGTACTGGATGCGCCCTTTCTCAACGGAGAAGGTGACGCCGGAGCGATTGACCGATGGCGGCTCGACCTTGATGCCGAGCCGGATCGCCTCTCTTCGGAATTCGGCAACCTTGTCTGTGTTGGCCATGTCGAGCGTCATCGAGGCCGCCAGGAACTCGGCCGGGTAGTTCGCCTTCATGTAGGCGGTCTGGTACGTGATCAGCGCGTAGGGCGCGGAGTGGGACTTGTTGAAACCGTAGTCGGCGAACTTCGCGCAGGCCTCGAAGATCTCCTCGGCGATGCCCTTGCTCAGCCCGCGTTCGATGGCGCCGGAGATGAATCGGGACCGCTGTTTCTCCATCTCGGCGCGGATCTTCTTGCCCATCGCGCGGCGGAGGAGGTCGGCATCGCCGAACGAATAGCCGGCAAGATCGCGCGCGATCTGCATCACCTGCTCCTGATAGGTGATGATGCCGTAGGTCGGCTCGAGGATCGGCTCGAGGCTCGGGTGGATGTAGGTGACCGGCTCCTTGCCGAGCTTCCGCGCGCAGTAGGTCGGGATGTTCGCCATTGGGCCCGGCCGGTAGAGCGCGACCAGCACCACGAGATCCTCGAAACGGTCGGGATGCATGTCGACGAGGGCGCGGCGCATGCCGCCCGATTCCAGCTGGAAGATGCCGACCGCCTCGCCGCGCGCCAGCATCTCGAAGGTCTTCTTGTCGTCGAGCGGGATGGTCGCGAGGTCGAGCTCGATCCCGCGCTTCCGGAGGAGCTTCACCGCGGCGTCGAGGACGGTCAGCGTCTTGAGGCCGAGGAAGTCGAACTTCACGAGGCCCGCCTGCTCGACCCATTTCATGTTGAACTGGGTGACCGGCATGATCGACCGCGGGTCGCGGTAGAGCGGCACCATCTGCTCGAGCGGCCGATCGGCGATCACGATGCCTGCGGCATGCGTCGAGGCGTGGCGGAACAGCCCCTCGAGTTTCTGGCCGATGTCGAGGAGGCGCCCGACCACGGGCTCATCCGCCCTCGCCTGCTTCAGGCGCGGTTCGTCGGCTTCGGCCTGGGCAAGCGTGACCGGGTTTGCCGGGTTGGACGGCACCAGCTTGGTCAGCCGGTCGACCTGGCCGTAAGGCATCTGGAGGACGCGGCCGACGTCGCGCAGCACGGCGCGCGCCTGCAGCGTTCCGAAGGTGATGATCTGGGCGACCCGGTCGTCGCCGTATTTCTGCTGGACGTAGCGCAGCACCTCGTCGCGGCGGTCCTGGCAGAAGTCGATGTCGAAGTCCGGCATCGAGACACGTTCCGGATTGAGGAAGCGCTCGAAGATGAGGCCGAAGCGGATCGGGTCGAGGTCCGTGATCGTGGTAGCCCACGCAACGAGCGAGCCGGCGCCCGAACCGCGACCGGGACCAACCGGTATGCGCTGCGACTTCGCCCACTGGATGAAGTCGGCGACGATCAGGAAATAGCCCTGATATTTCATGCGGATTATGACCGACAGCTCATAATCCAGACGAGCACGATATTGTTCTTCAGTTGCGCCTGGCGCAACGCCTTGGGCGGCAAGGCGGGCGGTGAGGCCCTCGGCGGCGGCGCGGCGGAGCTCGTCGGCCTCGATCTCGTCGGCCGTCGCGGGGTCGGCATCCTTGCCCGCGAAGCGGGGGAGGATCGGCTTCCGGTTCACCGGGCGGTAGGTGCAGCGCAGCGCCAGCTCGACGCTGTTGGCAGTCGCCTCCGGAAGGTCGGCGAAGAGTTGCACCATCTCGGCGCGGGGCTTGAACCAGTGCTCGGCCGTCAGGCGGCGGCGGTCGTCCTCGGCAATCACCGCGCCGTCGGCGATCGCGATCAGCGCGTCATGCGCCTCGAAATCCTCCGGCCTCGGGAAGAACGGCTCGTTGGTAGCGACGATCGGCAGGCCGTGCGCATAGGCGAGGTCGACGAGGTCGGGCTCGACGGTGATCTCGTCCTGGAGGCCGTGGCGCTGGATCTCGACATAGAGCCGGTCGCCGAACGCGGCCCGCAATCCCTGGAGACGCGCCTCGGCCGTGTCGCCCCGGGCCGCGAGCAGCGCCTGGTCCACCGGCCCGCTGATGCCACCGGTCAGCGCAAAGAGGCCTGACGACATCTCCGCCAGCCGCTCGAAGCGCACATGCGGCTTGAGGCCGATCTCGGTGTCGATGAAGGAGCGCGACACCAGGCGGACGAGGTTGGCGTAGCCCTCGGCGGTGCCGGCGAGGAGGACAAGATCGGCGAGATGCGGCCCCTGCCCCCGGTTGCGCTTGCTGGGCTCGAAGCCGTCGGCGAAGTCGACCGCGAGCTGGCAGCCGATGATCGGCTGCACGCCCGCCGCGCTCATGTAGTCGGAGAATTCCAGCGCGCCGAAAAGATTGCCGGTGTCGGTCAGGCCGAGCGCCGGCATCTGGTCGGCGACGGCGAGCTTCACCAGCGTCTTGAGCGGCAGCGCGCCTTCGAGGAGCGAATAGGCCGAGTGGACCCGAAGGTGCACGAAGCCGACGTCGCGAATGATCGATTCCATGGCCGCGCTCACTCTCCGGAGGACAAGAGTGTCCTGCCTCGACCGGGCGCTGTCGAGATGGCGGCCGAGAGGTCGCTGGGGATGACCGTCAGATCGCGCCGGTCAGTGCGCCTGACCACAGGCCGAGCATCACAACGAACGCCACCACAGACGCCATCGCCATCACGTCGCGGACCACACCGAACATTCCCGCCTCCCGTTGTTGCCTATCTGTTCTCTTTTTGTATCCCTCCGGTTCGCGCGAGTCAAGTCGTCGACGCTGAACCTTGCTCTAAAGATGGAACTTAGACTCAACTTTTGTCTTGAGCCGGTGACCGCCTTGCGCGGTCCCAGCCAAGGAGGAAGCGCATGCTTAGGAAGTTGATGATCGGCGCCGCGGCGATCGCCTTCGTCGCCGCTCCCGCAGCCGCCCAGGAAGTCGAGGCGACTGCGACCGCCGCCGAGGTCGAAGGCGTGACGGCAACCCTTGCGATGGTCGGATGCGAGGTCGGCGAGGCGACCGTCGAGAAGGAGAACGACAACCTCTTCGAGATCGACGACGCGCAGTGCGGGACCGGCCAGTTCGACATCAAGCTCGATGCCGAGTTCAACATCGTCGCCCTGACCAATGACGGTCCGATCGACCCGGCGGCGACACCCGTCGAAGCGACGGAAGCCGAAGTCGCCGGTGTGACAGAGGCGCTGGCGGCGATCGGCTGCGAGGTCGGCGAAAGCCCCGTCGAGCGCGAGACGGCCGATATGTTCGAGATCGATGACGCGCAGTGCGAGATCGGTCAGTACGACATCAAGCTCGACGCCGCGTTCGCCATCATCTCGATGACGCGCGACTAGGGAGCGGACTCAACCGGTCGAAGTCGGAAACATCCGACTTCGACTAGACCTGGCGCTCCCGCTCGACGACCTTGCCGCCCGAGAGCGTGATCACCCGGTCCATGCGCTGCGCCAGCGCGTGGTTGTGGGTCGCGATGAGGGCGGCAAGACCGGAGGCGCGAACAAGGCCGGTCAGCGCCTCGAAGACATGGGCGGCGGTGTCGGGATCGAGGTTGCCGGTCGGCTCGTCCGCAAGGAGGACGCGCGGCGCGTTGGCGACCGCGCGTGCGATCGCGACACGCTGCTGCTCGCCGCCCGAGAGTTCCGCGGGGCGATGCGTCGCGCGCTCGCCGACGCGGAGATAGTTGAGGAGCTCGAGGCCGCGCTTCTCCGCCTCGCGCCGGTCGATGCCCCGGATGAGCTGCGGGATCACGACGTTCTCGAGCGCGCTGAATTCCGGCAGCAGGTGATGGAACTGGTAGACGAAGCCGAGCTGCGTGCGGCGGAGGGCCGTTCGGTCGCGGTCCGAAAGCGTGCCCGCCGGGCGTCCGGAGACGAAGACTTCGCCTTCGTCCGGCCGCTCGAGCAGCCCGGCGAGGTGGAGCAGCGTCGATTTCCCGGCGCCCGACGGCGCGACCAGCGCAACCGTCTGCCCGGGGAAGAGATCGAGATCCGCGCCGTTGAGGACGTGCAGGAGGTTCTTGCCCTGCGCGTAGTGCCTCTCGACCGCCGCGAGGCGGAGGACTGGGATCCGGCTCGGCGCGGAGAGGATGTCGTTCATTCGTAACGCAACGCCTCGACCGGATCGAGGCGCGCCGCCCGCCAGGCGGGATAGGCGGTAGCGAGGTAGGAAAGGATGAGCGCCATCGCGACGACCATCGTGACCTCGCCCGGATCGAGCTCGGCCGGGAGCTGGCTGAGATAGTAGAACTCCGGCGAGAAGAGCTGGGTGCCGGTCACGCGGGCGATGAAGGTGCGGATCGCCTCGATGTTCAGCGTGACGACCACGCCGAGACCGAGGCCGAGCAACGTGCCGACGGTCCCGATGGCGGCGCCGGTGACGAAGAAGATGCGCATGATGGCGCCCCGCGTCGCGCCGAGGGTGCGGAGGATCGCGATGTTGGGCCCCTTCTCCTTCACCAGCATCGTGAGGCCCGAGACGATGTTGAGCGCGGCGACCAGCACGATCAGCGTGAGGATGAGGAACATCACGTTGCGCTCGATATCGAGCGCCTGGAAGAATGACACGTTGCGCTGGCGCCAGTCGACGATGCTGCCCTGGCGCTCCATCGCCTCCGCGATCGCCGGCCGCATCTCGCCGACGAGGTCGGGATCCTCGACATAGATCTCGATCGAGCTCGCCTGCCCCGTCATGTTGAAGAAGGTCTGCGCCTCCGGGAACGGCAGGAACACGAACGCCGCGTCATATTCCGACATGCCGATCTCGAAGATCGCGTTCACCGGATAGAATTGCCGTCGTGGCGTCACGCCGAACGGCGTCGCCTCCCCGTCCGGCGACAACACGGTGATCGAATCCCCGACGCCGACCCCCAGCAGCACCGCCAACCCCGAGCCGATCGCGACGCCCGTGGACGCGTCCCAGCCGTCGAGGGTCCCGGCGATGATGTTGCCGGCAAGACCCGGCACGGAATCGAGGTCCGCCTCGCGGACGCCGCGGATCAGGGCGCCGGTGCCGGCCCCGTTCGGCCCGGTCGCCAGCACCTGCCCTTCGACGAGAGGGACGGCCGCGACGACGCCGGGAACGGCCGCGATGCGCTGGGCGACGGTGTCGTAATCCGTGAGGTCGCTGCCGATCGGCTCGACCACGATGTGGCCGTTGATGCCGAGGATGCGGTCGATCAGCTCGGCGCGGAAGCCGTTCATCACCG
Organism: Bauldia sp.; assembly: GCA_050184415.1. Classification (GTDB taxonomy): domain Bacteria; phylum Pseudomonadota; class Alphaproteobacteria; order Rhizobiales; family Kaistiaceae; genus JADLGL01. Next base: position 61,367 of record JBFXAJ010000010.1, on the reverse strand, counting down.
AGAGCACGATGATGAGGGTGGCGACGCCGAGCGTGATCCCGATCAGCGAGATGACGGAGATGATCGAGATGAAGGTCTCGCGGCGACGGGCGCGGAGATAGCGAAGGGCGATCAGCCATTCGAAGCGCGCGAAGGGGCGCGTGCCCGTAGGCTCGCGCAAGGTCGAGGCGTCCGATCGGGTCAGCGTTTCCGTCGTCGCCAAGGGCTCAGACCGCGAGCAGCCGCGAAACCGCGGCATCAATGTTCATCGTCTCGCGTTCCCCGGTCGCCCGGTTCTTGATCTCGACCTCATGATTGGCGAGGCCCTTCGGTCCGACGATCAGCTGCCAGGGAAGCCCGATCAGGTCCATCTTGGCGAACTTCGCTCCCGCGCTGGCCTCGACGTCGTCGAGAAGCACGGAGATTCCGGCGTGCGTGAGGCGATAGTACAGCGTTTCCGCCGCGGTGTCGGTGACGTGATCGCCCGGCTTGAGGTTGATGAGGCCGACCTGGAACGGCGCGACGCTCGCCGGCCAGATGATGCCCTTGTCGTCATGGCTGGCCTCGATGATCGCGCCGACGAGCCGCGACACGCCGATGCCGTAGGAGCCCATCTGGAGGACGCGCTCGGTGCCGTCGGGACCGGCAACCTTGGCGCCCATCGCTTTCGAGTACTTCTCCCCGAAATGGAAGATGTGGCCGACCTCGATGCCGCGCGCCGACACGCGCCTTTCCCCGGGCAGTGCCTCGAAGGCGGCAACGTCGTGCTTCTCGTCGGTCGCGGCGTAGGGCGTCGTCCATTCCGTGACGATCGGCGACAGGTCGGAGCGGAAGTCGGTGTCCTCGCCGGGGATCGGCAGGTCGAGGATGTCGCGCGAGCAGAACACCGCGCTCTCGCCGGTGTCGGCGAGGATGATGAACTCGTGGCTCATGTCGCCGCCGATGGGACCGGAATCGGCGCGCATCGGGATCGCCTTGAGGCCGAGGCGCGAGAAGGTGCGGAGATAGGCGACGAACATCCGGTTATAGGCCGCCCGCGCCCCTTCATAGTCGAGGTCGAAGGAGTACGCGTCCTTCATGAGGAACTCGCGCCCGCGCATGACGCCGAAGCGCGGCCTGACCTCGTCGCGGAACTTCCACTGGATGTTGTAGAGGTTGAGCGGCAGCTCGCGGTACGACCGCACGTAGCTGCGGACGATGTCGGTGACGACCTCCTCCGCGGTCGGGCCGAAGAGCATGTTGCGCTCGTGGCGGTCCTCGATGCGCAGCATCTCCTTGCCGTAGTCGTCATAGCGGCCGCTTTCGCGCCAGAGATCGGCCGACTGGATGGTCGGCATCAGGATCTCGATGGCGCCGGAGCGGTCCTGCTCCTCGCGGACGATGTCGGCGATGCGGTCGAGGACGCGGAGGCCCAGCGGCAGCCACGAGTAGATGCCTGCTGACTGCTGGCGGACGAGACCGGCGCGCAGCATCAGCCGGTGCGAGACGATCTCCGCTTCCTTCGGGGTCTCGCGGAGGATCGGCAGGAAGTAACGCGACAGGCGCATGGGCGACTCGTGGACCTTTCGGGGAAGCCGGCGGCAGTCAAAGCAAAGCGGCTGCCCGAGAGCAAGCACGACGGAGAACGCCGCCGCTCACGACGGCAATATGACGAGTTGCCCACCGCGGCACGGCACCGCACGTGTCAGGGATGCTGACGCAATGAACCGGGCATGCAAATTGTTCGAGCAACGCTGCATAAGTTGATGACAGGGGGGATTCAGTTGGCTAGGGTGCAGCCTCCTCGAAGAAGGAACCGCGGCGCCAAGCCGCAGGGGAGAAGAGTATCGCGGTCTGAGTCTTGGGAGGAAGCTCTTCGGGCGCGGCTCACGCCAGCAGCCAGCCGGTGAACGTGTCGACCACCATTAAAGAGTGGTCATCCGGGATCAGGCGTAGAAGGGTTAGGACGCGAAGACTTCTGGCAAGGCCTCCGGGCCTTGCTTTTGTTTTGGGGGGTCGGTGTTGAGGCGCCTTGGCACTCCACTCCCGGTGTTGCGAAGCCCCCGCCACAAGCTCCTCGCCGGGCTTTGACCCGGCGCCCAATAGCTCTCCCGCTCGTGCGGACGGTCAGAGTGACTCTGCCTCCGACGCATTCGCCGATGGGCCAATGGACCCCGGCTCGAAGGCCGGGGAGGAGTGTGCTGGTGGACAGGTGCCACGCCGGGCAGCGCTTCGGCGGGCGGCGCGGCAACTGGACCCGCGCTCATCTGCTCTGCGGAGGAATCGCCTACTGCCCGAACATGCGGCTGACGTTCTCCAGCGTCAGGCCCCAATTGGCGTTGGCGTAGTAGAGGACGCCGACCACGACGGCCGCGAGCACGGTGGTGGCGAGCGCGCGCCTGAGGAGGCGCGGGCGGGCCGGGGCGCTCTCCGTCGTGCCCATGATCGCGCCCTCGCTGTCCTCGGCCTGCGACCTCACGCCGATCGGCAGGATGATGAACAGGCAAAGCCACCAGACGACGAAGTAGATCGCGGCAAGGGTGAGCCAGTTCATCGGACGTCCATGACGGGTGCGAGGCGGCTACTCAATCACCGCCACATGGACGGTGCAAATCGGCTTCTTGTCCCAGACGTCGGCGATCGCCGCCCGTACCGAGCGCCGGACCGCATCCATCACCAGCTCGGGGTCGCGCCGCCGCGGCCTCGGGATGCTCGACAGGGCGCCGACGACCGCCCGGTTAACGAGCCCCGCCATCGGTTTGCCGTCGGCGGTCCGGATCGGGACGCCGGCAAGGATGCATTGCGGCGCGTGCTCGAGCTCGCCGCGATGGTCGAGGAGGACGAACACGCTGACATGCCCGGCGAACGCCATGCGCCGGCGTTCCGAGATACCGAGCTCGTCGCGGTCGCCGACGATCGTGCCGTCGCGATAGATCCGCCCGACCGGCACCGCCGAGGGAAACACCGTCGGGTCGGGAGACAACCGCGCGATCCCGCCATCCTCGAGGCGCAGCACCGATTTTATCCCGGCGGCACGGCCGAGTTCGGCCTGGGCGGCGAGATGGGCGGCCTCGCCGTGGACCGGTACCAGGATCTGCGGCCGCACCCAATTGTACATTTCGAGCAGCTCTTCGCGCCGCGGGTGGCCCGAGACGTGGACCAGCCGGTCGCGGTCGGTGATCACCTCGACGCCGGCGGCGATCAGCCGGTTCTGGATATCGATGACCGGCCGCTCGTTGCCGGGAATGGTGCGCGACGAGAACACCATGACGTCGCCCGGACCAAGGCGCACGAGGCGATCCTCGCCGGCGGCGACCCGGGCCAGCGCCGCCCGCGGCTCGCCCTGGCTGCCGGAGAGGATGAGGACGACATTGCCGGCCGGGAGGTGCTCGAGGGTGTCCGCTTCGCGGAACGGCGGCGCATCGCGGAGGTAGCCGAGCTCGGTCGCGACCTCGACGACGCGGCGGATTGCCCGGCCGACGGCGACGACCTCGCGGCCGGCGGCGCGGGCGGCGAGCGCGATCGAGCGGAGGCGGGCGACGTTGGACGCGAAGAGGGTGAAGGCGACCCTCCCCCTCGCCTCGGCGACCAGCGTCGTCAATTCGCGGGCGACGGCGCCTTCGGACGGGCTGTGGCCGGTCCGGGCGGCATTGGTCGAATCGCACACCAGCGCGAGGACACCCTCCTCGCCGATCTCGCGGAGGCGATTCTCGTTGGTCGGCGGTCCGACCTGCGGGTCCTTGTCGATCTTCCAGTCGCCGGTGTGGACGACGGTGCCGGCTTCGGTCCGGATCGCGAGCGCCATCGCCTCGGGGATCGAGTGGGCGACGGAAATGAACTCGACCTCGAACGGCCCGAGCTGGATGCGCTGCCCTGCCCTCACCTCGGTCACCGGGAGTTCGGTCCCGCCATTCCCGCGCTTGGCTTCGAGAAGGCCGGCGGTGAAGGCGGTCGCGTAGATCTGCGCGCGGAGCTTCGGCCACAGCGTTGTCAGCGCGCCGTAATGGTCCTCGTGGGCGTGGGTGATGACGATGCCGAGGAGGCGGTCGCGCTGCTCCTCGATGAAGGTGACCTCCGGGAACACGATGTCGATGCCCGGAAGGTCCGGCCCGGGGAACGACACGCCGCAATCGACCACGATCCAGCGCCGGTTGTTGGCTGGGCCGTAGCCATAGAGGCCGAAATTCATGCCGATCTCGCCCACGCCGCCGAGCGGGACGAAGACGAGTTCTGTCGGACCGGCCATGCTAGACGGCCGGCCGGAGGGTCGCCGCGGCGCCGAAATGGACCTCGCCCGCCGTCACGCGGCGCGACGAGCCGTCGAGCGCGCGCACCACGAGGCAACCCTCGTCGTCGATGGTCTCGAAGACGCCCCTCGTGACGCCCTCCTCGGTGTGGACGGCGACCGGGCCGCCGACGCCGGACGCCCGCGCGAGCCACTCTCCGCGGATCTCGGCAAGGCCGCGGCCGTCGTTCCAGATCCGCTCGTACCGGACCCATGCTTCCGCGAGATCGACGAATAGTTCCTCCGCGCTGACGCGGCTGCCGAGCGCCGACAGCGACGTCGTCGGAATCTCGAGGCCTTCGGGCGCCGCGAGGACGTTCACGCCGATGCCGGCCACGATTCCGGAACGGCCGCGGTCGAGGTTCACGGCCTGGAGGAGAATGCCAGCGACCTTGGCGCCGTCGTCAGCGACGAGGTCGTTCGGCCATTTCAATGCCAGCCGGGTCCGTCCGCCCTGGGCGGCATCCATCGCCATGCTGACGGCAAGGTTGGGCGCCGAACGGGCGAGCGCGTCGTGGAGCGCGAGGCCGCCGACGAAACCGAGGGTCGCGGCGCGGCTCGGGATCGCATCGGTGACGACGAAGACGCTGGCCGCGAGGTTGCCGCGCTGCGTCTGCCACGGGCGGCCGCGCCGGCCGTGGCCGGCGGTCTGCTCGAGCGCGGCGAACCAGACGCTGCCGCGATCGCCGCCGCGGGCGAGTTTCAGGGCTTCGTCGCTGGTCGAGCCGACGCTGTCGAAGGAGAAGAGACGATAGCCGGCCGCAAGGGCGTTGGGGCCGAGGACGAATGCCATTTCGATCAGAAGAAGGTCTGCGCGGCGGTCGATGCGAGATCGGTGAGCGGGCGAGCGAAAACGATGAAGCCGAGCGTGAAGACACCCGAGAGGACAAGGACGCCGCGAAGCTGGTTGTTCATCGGCTCGAAGGCGCCGGCCGGTTCGTCGAAATACATGATCTTCACGATCCGCAAATAATAGTAGGCGCCGACGACGCTGGCGAGGACGCCGATGACCGCAAGCGGATACAGGCCCGCTTCGATCGCGGCAAGAAATACATAGAACTTGCCGAAGAAGCCCGCCAGCGGCGGAATGCCCGCGAGCGAGAAGAGCAGCGCGCCGAGGAAGAACGCCATCATCGGGTTGGTGCGCGACAGACCGGCGAGGTCCGAGATGGTCTCGACCGGCCCTTCCGGCCGGCGCATCGCGAGGATGCAGGCAAAAGTGCCGAGGGTCATCGCGAGGTAGATGACGAGGTAGATGATGACGCCGCGAACGCCCTCCTCGGTCCCGGCGGCGAGACCGACCAGCGCGTAGCCGACATGGCCGATCGCCGAATACGCCATCAGGCGCTTGATGTTGTTCTGGCCGATCGCGGCGAAGGCGCCGAGCACCATCGAGGCGATAGCGAGGAACGTGATCACCTGCTGCGACTGGTCGGCGATCCCGGCGAACGGCTCGGATACGACGCGGATGAAGAGCGCCATCGCCGCGAGCTTCGGCGCGGCCGCGAAGAAGGCGGTCACAGGCGTCGGGGCGCCCTGGTAGACGTCGGGCGTCCACATGTGGAACGGCACGGCCGAAACCTTGAAGGCGAGGCCGGCGAGAAGGAACACGAGGCCGAAGATCAGGCCGGTCTCGGCGCCGCCCTCGAGAGCCGCGGCAATGCCCGAGAACGAGGTCTGGCCGGTGAAGCCGTAGACCAAAGAGCCGCCGTAAAGGAGGAGGCCCGAGGACAGCGCGCCGAGGACGAAATACTTGATGCCGGCTTCCGTCGAGCGCACGGAGTCGCGGTTGATCGCAGCCAGCACGTAGAGCGACAGCGACTGCAATTCGAGGCCGACATAGAGCGAGATGATGTCGTGCGACGAGATCATCACCATCATGCCGAGCGTCGCGATCACGACGAGGATCGGGTACTCGAACCGTCCGGTGACGTCCTGGCGCTGGGAGCCGGTCGAGAGGATCAGCGCGACCGCCGAGCCGATGAGCGTCGCAATCTTCATGAAGCGCGCGAACGGGTCGAGGACGAAGGCGCCGCTGAAGATCGACCCGGTCAGCGGGAGGAAGAACAGCGACAACGCCGCTGCAGCGACCAGCAGCAGCGCGAGCGTGGTGACCACGCGACCGGAGTTGCGGGTGAAGGCGCCGAGAAGCAGGAGGACGAGCGCGCCGCCGGCGAGCAGCAGCTCCGGCAGGATTGCCAGGAGGTCGTCTCCGGTGGGCGGCAGGACGGGGATCATCGGCTGACGCTCACGGAGCTGCGGTGGCGAGTTGTTCGGGCGCGTTGATCGCGGCCTGAACCTGGGTGACGAGACCTTCGACCGAGCCTGCCGTGACGTCGAGGATCGGCTGCGGCCAGAAGCCGAACAGGATCGTCAGGACCACGAGCGGGGCGAGGATGAGCTGCTCGCGGCGGGTGAGGTCGAGGATGCCGCGGAGCGCGTCCTTCACCAGCGGTCCGAAGATCACCCGGCGATAGAGCCAGAGCGCGTAGCACGCCGAGAGGATGACGCCGGTGGTCGCGAAGATCGCGACCCAGGTGTTGACCTCGAAGGCGGCGACGAGCGGCAGGAACTCGCCGACGAAGCCGCTGGTCCCGGGCAGGCCGACATTCGCCATCGTGAAGACGAGGAAGGCGAAGGCGTAGAGCGGCATCCGGTTGACGAGGCCGCCATAGGCGTCGATGTCGCGCGTGTGCATGCGGTCGTAGACGACGCCGACGCAAAGGAAGAGTGCGCCCGAGACGATGCCGTGCGACAGCATCTGGAAGATGCCGCCCTGAACGCCCTGCTCGGTCATCGTGAAGATGCCGAGCGTGACGAAGCCCATATGGGCCACGGACGAATAGGCGATCAGCTTCTTGATGTCGGTCTGCGCCAGCGCGACGAGCGAGGTGTAGATGATCGCGACCACCGACAGCACGAACACGAACGGCGCGAACATGTCCGACGCTTCGGGGAACATCGGAAGCGAGAAGCGGAGGAAGCCGTAGCCGCCCATCTTCAGCAGCACGCCGGCGAGGATCACCGATCCCGCGGTCGGCGCCTCGACGTGAGCGTCCGGCAGCCAGGTGTGGACCGGCCACATCGGCATCTTCACCGCGAAGGACGCGAAGAAGGCGAGCCATAGCCAGGTCTGCATCCCGCCGGGGAACGGGTACTGCAGGAGCTCGACGATGTTGGTGGTGCCGGCCTCCCAGTACATCGCGAGCATGGCAAGGAGCATCAGCACCGAGCCGAGCAGCGTGTAGAGGAAGAACTTGAAGCTCGCATAGACGCGTCTTCCGCCGCCCCAGACGCCGATGATGAGGAACATCGGGATGAGGCCGCCTTCGAAGAAGACGTAGAAGAGGATGAGGTCGAGCGCGCAGAAGACGCCGATCATCAGCGTCTCGAGCACGAGGAAGGCGATCATGTATTCCTTGAGCCGCTTCTGCACCGACAGCTTGCTGGCGATGATGCAGAGCGGCATCAGGAATGCGGTGAGGACGACGAACAGCACCGAGATGCCGTCGACGCCCATGCGGTAGCTGAGCCCGCCGCCAAGCCAGGCGGTTTCCTCGACCATCTGGACGCCGGGATCGGCCGGGTCGAAATTCGCCCATACCACGAGCGCCACGATGAACGTGGCGATGGTGGTCCACATCGCGACCCAGAAGATGTTCTTCCGGGACGATTCATCGTCCCCGCGGATGAAGAACAGGAAGAGGACGCCGACCAGCGGCAGGAAGGTGACGGTCGAGAGGATCGGCCAGTTCATCGTCCCGTCCTCACTGGCCGAACAGCATCCATGTGATCAGGAGCGCGGCCCCGATCAGCATGGCGAAGGCATAGTGGTAGATGTAGCCGGACTGGAGCCGGACGACGCTCCGCGTGACGCCCTGGACCCGCGCGGAGATGCCGTCGGGACCGAAGCCGTCGATCAGCCAGCCGTCGCCCTTCTTCCAAAGGAACTTCGCCAGCCACTGCGTCGGGCGGACGAAGATCGTGTCGTAGATCTCGTCGAAGTACCACTTGTTGAGGAGGAAGCGGTACGCGACCGGCTGGTCCTCGGCGAGCCGGACCGGGATCTGCGGCCGCATCAGGTAGAACCAGATCGCGAAGATCAGGCCGAGCGCCATCGCGAAGGTCGGCGCCCACGGGATCCAGCTCTCCACATAGTGGAAGTCGTGCATGATGTGGTTGGCGGCGGCGTTGAAGATCGAGCCCTGCCAGAACTCCTCGAGCGCGTGGTCGCCGATGAAAGAGTCCGCGAAGACGAGGCCCGCGAACAGTGCCCCGACCGCAAGGATCATCAGCGGCACGGTCATCACGGGCGGTGATTCATGGGCGTGGTCGAGGACGTGGTGCGGACCACGGAACCGCCCGTGGAACGTCATGAAGACGAGGCGCCACGAATAGAAGGACGTGAAGATCGCCGCGACGACGGTGAGGATGAAGGCGTAGCCGGCCATCGAATTGATGATCGGCAACGCGTGGGTCGCTCCCTCCTCCACGACGGCGCCAAGGCCCGCGCCGGCCGCCGCAACTTCGACGATCGCGTCCTTCGAGAAGTAGCCGGCGGTCAGCGGGAAGCCGGTCAGCGCGAGCGTCCCGATCAGCATCATGGCGTAGGTCAGCGGGATCTTCCGCCACAGCCCGCCCATCTTCCGCATGTCCTGCTCGCCGCCCACCGCGTGGATGACCGAACCGGCGCCGAGGAAGAGGAGCGCCTTGAAGAAGGCGTGGGTGAAGAGGTGGAAGATCGCGACCGGATACGCGCCGACACCGAGGGCGACGAACATGTAGCCGAGCTGCGAGCAGGTCGAGTAGGCGATGACCCGCTTGATGTCGTTCTGGACGAGGCCGACCGTCGCCGCGAAGAACGCGGTCGTGGCGCCGATGAAGGTGACGAACACCATCGCATGCGGCGCGAACTCGAAGATCGGCGACATGCGGGCGACGAGGAAGACACCCGCGGTGACCATCGTCGCGGCATGGATGAGGGCCGACACCGGCGTCGGGCCTTCCATCGCGTCCGGCAGCCAGGTGTGCAGGAGGAACTGGGCCGACTTGCCCATCGCGCCGATGAAGAGGAGGAACGCGACGACGTTGAGCGCGTCGAGCTCCATCCCGAGGAAGAAGATGGTCTGGCCGGCGACCTCGTCGACGCTCGAGAACACGGTCTCGAACGAGACGCTGTCGAACAGGAAGAAGATCGCGAAGATGCCGAGGGCGAAGCCGAAATCGCCGACGCGGTTGACGACGAACGCCTTGATGGCGGCCGCGTTCGCGGAAGGCCGCTTGTACCAGAAGCCGATCAGGAGATAGGAGGCAAGGCCGACGCCCTCCCAGCCGAAGAAGAGCTGGACGAGGTTGTCCGCGGTCACCAGCGCGAGCATCGCAAAGGTGAAGAGCGAGAGGTACGCCATGAACCGCGGCTGGTGCGGATCATGGGACATGTAGCCGATCGAATAGAGATGGACGAGCGACGACACGGTCGTGACCACGACCAGCATCACGGCGGTCAGCGTGTCGACGCGGATCGTCCAGTCGGCGATCAGGCTGCCGGAATGGATCCAGCTCAGCACCGTGATCTGCTGGAGCTCGAAGTCGTTCATCGCGACCTGGAAGAACGCGACCCACGACAGCACGGCCGAGATGACGAGAAGGCCGGTCGTGATCAACTCGGCCGGGCGACGTCCAGGCGTGACGATGGCGTCGGGGTCGTCATGGCCATGAGCATGGTCGTCGTGATCGTGACCGCCGGCGGGGCCGTGATGGGCATGGCCGTGGTCTTCCTGCGGCTCATGGTGGGTGACGTTGACGACCATGCTCGCATCCGGCCGGTGGCCGTGATGCGGGTCGTGCCCGACAGGCGCCGGCGGGTGCGCCTCGTCATGCTCGCGGACCGCCTTGCTCGAGCCGAAGAGCGCGATCAGACCCGCGATGATCGCCCCGGTGAGGGGCAGGAGGACGATTGCCTGATACATCCGGCCGCTAGCCCTTCATCGCGTTGATGTCTTCGACCGCGATCGAGCCGCGGTTGCGGAAGAAGGCGACGAGGATGGCAAGGCCGATGGCGGCTTCCGCCGCGGCGACCGTCAGCACCAGCAGCGCGAAGACCTGGCCGGCGAGGTCGTTGAGGAAGGACGAGAAGGCGACGAGGTTGAGGTTGACGGCGAGCAGGATCAGTTCGACCGACATCAGCATGATGATGACGTTCTTGCGGTTCACGAGGATCCCGAACACGCCGATCGTGAACAGGATCGCTGCGACCGTCAGGTACTGGCCGAGTCCGACCGTCATCAGAGCCCCCTCCCCGGTTCGACTTTCCGGACCTCGATGGCCTTGGCCGGGTTCCGCGCGACCTGCGCCGCGATCGATTGCCGCTTGACGCCCTCCTTGTGCCGGAGGGTCAGGACGATGGCGCCGATCATCGCGACGAGGAGCACGAGGCCGGCGGCCTGGAAGTAGAAAAGATAGCGCGTGTAGAGGAGCTGCCCGATCGCCTCGGTATTGGAGAGCGCGTCGAGCGGCGGCGCCGGCACGGCGGGCGTAGTGAGGCCCTCCGGCAGGATCGCGGAGCCGCCGATGACGATCAGGATCTCGCAGAGGACGACGATGCCGATCAGCGCGCCGGTCGGGAGGTAGTTCAGGAAGCCCTGGCGCAATTCGGCGAAATCGACGTCGAGCATCATGACGACGAAGAGGAACAGCACCGCGACCGCGCCGACATAGACGACAATCAGGATGAGGGCGAGGAACTCGGCGCCGAGGAGGAGGAACAGCGCCGCCGCGTTCACGAAGCAGAGGATGAGATAGAGGACCGAATGCACCGGGTTGCGCGCGGCGACGACCATGAGGGCCGACGCCAGGAGCACCGCGGAGAACAGGTAGAAGAAGACGGCCGGAAGACCCATCAGCGGGCGCAGCTCCCAAGCATGGTCGTGACGCTGCGCGCGGGGGCGCGGGCGCAGATGTGACCGGGTTCAGCCTGCATGATCCGCGCCCCTCCCTGGCCGCGAAACGGAACTTCGTCTCTTAGTCAGTACCCCCCAGCCGGTCCAGCAAGCCGGACCGGACAGGATGCCTCACCGGTAGGGTGAGTCCTTCGCAATGTTCTGGGCGATCTCCCGCTCCCAGCGATCGCCGTTCGCGAGCAGCCGCGCCTTGTCGTAGTAGAGCTCCTCGCGGGTCTCGGTCGCGAACTCGAAGTTCGGACCTTCCACGATCGCATCCACCGGGCACGCCTCCTGGCAAAAGCCGCAATAGATGCACTTCACCATGTCGATGTCGTAGCGCGTCGTCCTGCGCGTGCCGTCGTTCCGGCGCGGGCCGGCTTCGATGGTGATTGCCTGCGCCGGGCAGATCGCCTCACACAGCTTGCAGGCGATGCAGCGCTCCTCCCCGTTCGGATAACGGCGCAGCGCATGCTCACCGCGGAAGCGCGGGCTGAGCGGGCCCTTCTCGAAGGGGTAGTTCACGGTGAATTTCGGCTGGAAGAACCGCCGCATCGAGAGGAAGAACGCGCCGACGAATTCCCGGAGGAAGACGGAGCGCGCGGCCTGATCGAGTCTCATCTCGCCCTCCCCTCTAAGGCGCCCAGCCGGTGAGCTGCAGCACCGCGGCAACGACAACGACCATCACCAGCGACAAAGGCAAAAAGACCTTCCAGCCGAGGCGCATGAGCTGGTCGTAGCGGTAGCGCGGCACGATCGCCTTCACCATCGCGAACAGGAAGAACATGAACAGGAGTTTCAGGAGGAACCAGATGACGCCCGGCACCCAGTTCAGCCACGCCACGTCGAGCGGCGGCAGCCAGCCGCCGAGGAAGAGGATCGTCCCCAGCGCGCACATGAGGACGATGACCACGTACTCGCCCAGCATGAACATGACGTAGGGCGTCGACGAGTATTCGGTCATGAAGCCGGCGACGAGCTCGGACTCAGCTTCCGGCAGGTCGAAGGGCGGCCGGTTCGTCTCGGCGAGCGCCGAGATGAAGAACACGACGAACATCGGGAACAGCGCGAGCCAGTGCCAGTCGAGGAGGCTCGGCGCCAGCCCGAGGCGGGTGCCCAGGCCGTCCTGCTGCGCATAGACGATGTCGGTGAGGTTCAGCGAGCCGACCACCAGCAAGACGGTGATGATGACGAAGCCGATCGAGACTTCGTAGGACACCATCTGCGCCGCCGAGCGGAGCGCGCCGAGGAACGGGTATTTCGAGTTCGACGCCCAGCCGCCCATGATGACGCCGTAAACGGCGAGCGACGAGATCGCGAAGATGAAGAGGATGCCGACATTGATGTCGGCGATCACCCAGCCATCGGCGATCGGCACCACCGCCCAGGCGGAGACGGCGAGCGCGGTGGAGACCAGCGGGGCCAGGAGGAACACGCCCTTGTTCGCGCTGGCCGGGATGATCGGCTCCTTGAGCACGAACTTGATCAGGTCGGCGAAGGACTGGAACAGGCCGAAGGGGCCGACGACGTTCGGACCGCGGCGCGATTGCACCGCCGCCCAGATCTTGCGGTCGCCGTAGAGGACGAAGGCGATGAAGACGAGGAGGACGACGATGGAGATGACGCTGATGAGCGCCATCCACAGACCCGGCCAGAAATAGGCGTCCCAGAAGCTCATCCCCTACTCCGCCGCCTCGGCCACGCGGCCGGCCGCGATCGCCGAGCATTCGGCCATGACGGCCGAGGCGCGGGCGATCGGATTGGTGAAATAGAAGTCGCGCACCGCATTCCGGAAGCGCTCGCGGCCGAGTCCGGTGCCGCCGTTCCTGATGCTGTCGAGCGCCGATGCCGGCTCGGGCGTGAGACGGTCCTCGTCGCCGAGCAGCGGATGGTCGGCGACGACACGGCTCCGCAGCTCGCCAAGCGAATCGAACGGCAGCCGCTTGCCGAGCGCCTCGGACAGGGCGCGGAGGACGGCCCAGTCTTCGCGGGCATCGCCCGGCGGGAAAGCGGCGCGCTTCAGGCGCTGCACGCGCCCTTCGGTGTTGACGAGCGTCCCGCTCTTCTCGGTGTAGGCCGCGCCGGCGAGCACGACGTCGGCACGCAGCGCACCCGCGTCGCCATGGCTGCCGATATAGACGACGAAGGCATTGCCGAGCGCGGACGTGTCGATCTCGTCGGCACCGAGCAGGAACAGCACCTTGAGGTCGCCACGGCCGGCGGCCGCGATCATGCCATTCGTCGAGAGGCCGCCGTCGCGCGGGACGAAGCCGATGTCGAGCCCGCCGACGCGGGCGGCGGCGGTGTGGAGGACGGCAAGGCCGTTCCAGCCTTCGTCACGGGCACCATCGGCGGCAAGCTTGGCGGCGGCGGCGAGAACTGCAGCGCCGTCGGGCCGCGACAGCGCGCCCTGCCCGACGATGATCACCGGACGCTTGGCGCCGCGGAGCACTTCGGCGAACGGATGCTCGCCCGAGGCGAGCTGCGCCAGCGTATCGGCGCCGGCGCCGAGATGATCGTAGCGGTAGGTCAGGTCGACGGCGTCGCCGATCAGGCCGATCGCGACCGCGCCGCGGCGCCAGCGCTTGCGGATGCGGGCATTGACGATCGGCGCCTCGTGGCGCGGGTCGGAGCCGATGATGAGGATCGCGTCGGCATTCTCGATGCCGGCAATGCCCGGATTGAAGATGTACGACGCGCGACCGAGCGACGGATCGAGCGCGGCGCCGTCCTGGCGGCAGTCGATATTGGTCGAGCCGAGCGAATTCATCAGCGCCTTGAGCGCGTACATCTCTTCGACGGTCGCAAGGTCGCCGGCGATCGCGCCGATCTGGTTGCCCGGAACTCCCGCCAGTGCGAGCCGGATGGTCGCGAAGGCATTGCTCCACCGGGTCGGACGAAGGCGGCCGTCGGTGCCACGGTCGAAGGGCTGGTCGAGCCGCTGCGTCCGAAGGCCGTCCCACACGAAGCGGGTCTTGTCGGAGATCCACTCCTCGTTCACCGCCTCGTTGAGGCGCGGCAGGATGCGCATCACCTCGCGGCCGCGGGTGTCGACGCGGATGTTGGAGCCGACCGCGTCCATGACGTCGATGGTCTCGGTCTTGATCAGCTCCCAGGGCCGCGCCTGGAAGGCGTAGGGCTTCGAGGTCAGCGCGCCGACCGGGCAGAGGTCGATGACGTTGCCCTGCATCTCGGAGGTCATCGCCGTCTCGAGATAGGTCGTGATCTCCATGTCCTCGCCGCGGCCGGTCGCGCCGAGCTCCGGCACGCCGGCGACCTCCGTCGCGAAACGGACGCATCGCGTGCAGTGGATGCAGCGGTTCATCGACGTCTTCACGAGCGGGCCGAGATACTTGTCCTCGACCGCGCGCTTGTTCTCGGCGTAGCGGTTCTTGTCGATGCCGTAGGCCATCGCCTGGTCCTGCAGATCGCACTCGCCGCCCTGGTCGCAGATCGGGCAGTCGAGCGGATGGTTGATCAGCAGGAACTCCATCACCCCTTCGCGGGCCTTCTTGACCAGCTTGGAGCGGGTGACGATCTCGGGCGGCTCGCCGTTCGGACCCGGGCGGCAATCGCGCACGTTCCACGCGCAGGACGCGACCGGCTTCGGCGCGCCCTTGAGTTCGACGAGGCACATGCGGCAATTGCCGGCGATCGAGAGGCGCTCGTGGAAGCAGAAGCGCGGCACCTCGGCGCCAGCCATCTCCGCCGCCTGGAGCAGCGTGTAGTCCGGCGGCACGTCGACTTCGATGCCGTTGACGCGAACGATGGTCATTCTGCGGCCTTCGCTCCACCTTCCGCGCCACGCGCTTCCCACGCGGCGAGGAGATCCGTCACCAGGATCCCATTGATCGTCATGCCCTGCAGCCGGCTCCCCGTGATCGAAGCGCCGGCGAGCGTCGCGTTCTCGATGCGCACGCCGGACAGGTTCGCGTTGCCGATCCGCCAGCCGGAGAGATTCACGTCATCGAACGACGAGCCCGACAGATTGACGTCGTGATAGGTGGCGCCGGACAGGTTCACGTTCTCGAACACGCAGCCGGAGAAGGCGACATTGTCGAAGCGCGATCCCGACAGGTCGCTCTTCGTCACCTCGAGCCGCTCTCTCTGCTCGTGGAACTTCATCGGCCGCCCTACTCCGCCGCCACCAGCACGGGCTCGTGCGAGGCCCGCGCGGTGAACTCGTCGATACGGCGCTCGATCTCGCCGCGATAGTGGCGGATGAGGCCCTGGACCGGCCATGCCGCACCGTCGCCGAACGCGCAGATGGTGTGGCCCTCGATCTGGTAGGTGACCTCGAGGAGCGTATCGATCTCGCGCTTGTGCGCCTCGCCGCGGACCATCCGCTCGAGTACGCGCCACATCCAGCCCATGCCCTCGCGGCACGGCGTACACTGGCCGCAGCTTTCGTGCTTGTAGAAATAGGCCAGCCGCGCAATCGCCTTCACGACGTCGGTCGACTTGTCCATCACGATGACCGCGGCGGTGCCGAGCACGGACTTCACCTCTCTGAGGCCGTCGAAGTCCATGATGAGATTCTGGCACAGCTCGGCCGGCACGATCGGCGCCGACGACCCGCCGGGGATCACGGCGAGGAGGTTGTCCCAGCCGCCGCGGACACCGCCGGCATGGGTCTCGATCAGCTCGCGGAGCGGGATGCCCATCGCCTCTTCGACCGTGCAGGGGCGTTCGACATGGCCGGAGATGTTGAAGAGCTTCGTGCCGGTGTTGTTCGGACGGCCGATGCCGGCGAACCAGTCGCCGCCGCGGCGCATGATGTCGGGCGCGACGGCGACTGATTCGACATTCGCAACCGTCGTCGGGCAGCCCCAGAGGCCGACATTGGCCGGGAATGGCGGCTTCAGCCGCGGCTGGCCCTTCTTGCCCTCCAGCGATTCGAGGAGCGCGGTCTCCTCGCCGCAGATATAGGCGCCGGCGCCGCGGTGGACGTAGATGTCGAAGTCCCAGCCGTGGACGTTGTCCTTGCCGATCAGCCGCGCCTCATAGGCCTCGTCGATCGCCTGCTGGAGGTGCGCGGCCTCCCGCATGAACTCACCGCGGACATAGATGTAGGCGGTGTGCGCGCCCATCGCGAAGCCGGCGATGAGGCAGCCTTCGACGAGGAGCTGCGGGTCGTGCCGCATGATCTCCCGGTCCTTGCAGGTGCCGGGCTCGGACTCGTCGGCATTGACCACGAGATAGTGCGGCCGGCCGTCATTGGCCTTCGGCATGAACGACCATTTGAGGCCGGTCGGGAAGCCGGCGCCGCCGCGGCCACGGAGGCCCGACTTCTTGATCTCGTCGATGATCCCGTCGCGGCCGCGCTCGAGGATCGCCTTGGTGCCATCCCATGAGCCGCGCGCGCGGGCGCCGGCAAGGTGCCAGTCCTGGCGGCCATAGACGTTCTTGAAGATACGGTCCTTGTCGGCAAGCATCGATCAGCTCCGCTCCGACACGGCCAGTTTCCTGGCCTGCCCTACCCAATCCTCGCGCGCGATCCGCCCCGGGAACGCGAGGTGCACGCTCACCCAGTTGACCTCGGCCGGGCTCCACGCCGCGATCTGGTCGAAATGGAAAATGCCGAGATCGTGGAGGGTCTTCTCGATCTTGGGGCCGATGCCCGAGATCACCGTGAGATCGTCCGCCTTGCCGCCGCGCGGCCCGGCAATGCCGGCCGGCTTCGCATCGTCGGAATTCGCCGGCGTGGCGACCGGTTCCGGCGCGCGTGCGGTCGCCTGCCCGTAGAGACCCGGCGACTGCAGCGTCGTGCCGCCCCCGACCGGCTCGGCGTAGTGCCGGTCGATCTGCGGGCCGGGCCGCAGCGGGCGGCCGGCCGCGATGTCGTCAATCAGCCGGTTGAAGCTCTCGACCGTGAGGTCCTCGAAGGTGTCGGCCTCGATCTGAACCATCGGCGCGTTCACGCAGGCGCCGGCGCACTCGACCTCGATCCACGAGAAATCGCCGTTCTCGGAGACGTGGTCCTGCTCGGGATGGATGCGGTCGCGGCACACCTGCTTGAGCGCCTCGGCGCCGCGCAGCATGCACGGCGTGGTGCCGCAGACCTGGATGTGCGCCTTCCGCCCCACCGGGTGGAGGTTGAACATCGTGTAGAAGGTCGCGACCTCGAGCACGCGGATGAACGGCATGTCGAGGATCTCGGCAACATGCCGGATCGCCGGCTCGGGCAGCCAGCCACCACCCTGCGACTGCGCTACGTAAAGCGCGCCGATCACCGCCGAGGCCTGGCGGCCGGCCGGATATTTCGCGATCTCGCGATCGACCTTCGCCCGGTTGTCCTGGGTGAACGCGAAGCTCGGCGGCTGCTCTTCGGCGAGGCGGCGGACGGACATTCAGTGCTTCCCGATCAAGGACGCGGCGGACGGACGGCAGCCGCTACGGCCGCCGATCCTGTTCCGCCCCGCGGAGACGCTCGATGCTGCAGACAACGGTTCCCCCGTCCTGACGTCTTCTCTCATTGTCGAAATCTGGCTGCCGCGTCACCACGCGGCATGCCGAGGCGCGTTTGCGGCCGGCACCCGGACTGCCCTCAGCCACGGGCGATCAACACCTGCCTCCCGAGCGGCCCGACGACGTTTCCCACCGCCGCCGACCCACCGTCGCCCCAGTCCGTCCCCTCGACAATCCCCTCCGAACCCGTTCATCTATTCACCTCGGAGCGGCGCTGTCGAGCAGCCCCAAGGGTACCATTTGTCGCGCGTTTCCCGCGGGAAACGCAGCGCTCCGCTAGCGGTCGATCTCCCCGAACACAACGTCGAGCGAGCCGAGGATGGCCGACACGTCCGCCAGCATGTGGCCGCGGCACATCACGTCCATCGCCGCAAGGTGCGGGAAGCCGGGAGCGCGGATCTTCGCCCGGTACGGCCGATTCGATCCGTCGGACACAAGATAGACGCCGAACTCGCCCTTGGGCGCCTCGACGGCCGCGTAAACCTCGCCGGCCGGGACGTGGAACCCTTCGGTATAGAGCTTGAAGTGATGAATGAGCGCTTCCATCGAGCGCTTCATCTCGGCCCGCTTCGGCGGCACCACCTTGCCGTCCTTCGACGACACCGGCCCGCGGCCCTTCTCCGACATCAGGAGATCCACGCACTGGCGCATGATGTTCGCCGACTGCCGCATCTCCTCCATGCGGATGAGATAACGGTCGAAGCAATCGCCGTTCTTGCCGATCGGGATCTCGAATTCGAGGTCCGAGTAGCACTCATAAGGCTGGGAGCGGCGAAGGTCCCACGCGGCGCCCGAGCCGCGGACCATGACGCCTGAAAAACCCCATTTCCACGCGTCGTCGAGCTTCACCACGCCGATGTCAACGTTGCGCTGCTTGAAGATGCGGTTGCCGGTGAGGAGGTTGTCGATGTCGTCGCAGACTTTGTAGAACGGCTCGACCCAATTGCCGATGTCCTCGACAAGCTGGTCGGGCAGGTCCTGGTGGACGCCGCCCGGCCGGAAATAGGCCGAGTGCATCCGGCTCCCCGAGGCGCGCTCGTAGAACACCATCAGCTTCTCGCGCTCTTCAAAGCCCCAGAGCGGCGGCGTCAGCGCGCCGACGTCGAGCGCCTGCGTGGTGACATTGAGCATGTGCGAGAGGATGCGGCCGATCTCGGAGTAGAGGACGCGGATGAGCTGCCCGCGATACGGCACCTTCACGTCGGCGAGCTTCTCGATCGCCAGCGCCCAGGCATGCTCCTGATTCATCGGCGCGACATAGTCGAGCCGGTCGAAATAGGGCAACGCCTGAAGGTAGGTCTTGGATTCGATCAGCTTCTCGGTGCCGCGATGGAGCAGGCCGATATGCGGATCGACGCGTTCCACGATCTCGCCATCCAGTTCCAGCACCAACCTCAGAACGCCGTGTGCCGACGGGTGCTGCGGGCCGAATTTGATCGTGAAATTGCGGACGTCGGTCTCTGGCATCGGCGTCAGTTGCTCTTCTTCTCGTCGCCCGGGTGCAAATATTCGGTCCCCTCCCTAGGCGAGAGGAAATCGAAGTCTCTATACTCTTGCGGCAGGACGACCTTGTCGTACACGACGCGGCGCTGGAGGTCGTCGTAATGGACCTCGACGTACCCAGTCAGCGGAAAATCCTTCCGCAGCGGATAACCCTCGAAGCCGTAATCCGTGAGGATGCGGCGGAGGTCCGGGTGGCCGTCGAAGAAGACACCGTAGAGGTCGTACACCTCGCGCTCGAACCAGTCGGCGGCCGGAAAGATCGGGACGAGCGACGACACCGCGGTGTCCTCGTCGGTCGCGACCTTGAGCCGGATGCGGAGGTTCTGGGTCGGGCTGAGGAGGTGGTAGACGACCTCGAAGCGCCTGGGGCGGTTCGGGTAGTCGACGCCGCAGATGTCGATCAGGCTGACGAAGCCCAGCATCGGGTCGCCGCGGAGCGTGCGCACCACCGGCAGCAGGTCGGCCAGCTCCAGCGTCACGGTGAGCTCGCCCACCGCGATCGCGCCCTCGATCGGCCGCGCCGGGTGTGCCGCCTTCAGCGACGCGAGAACGTCGGCAAGACTCTCGTCCATGCTCCCCTCGCCTAGCGCTCGATGGTGCCGGTGCGGCGGATCTTCTTCTGGAGAAGAAGGACGCCGTAGAGGAGGGCCTCCGCCGTCGGCGGGCAGCCGGGAACGTAGATGTCGACCGGGACGATGCGGTCGCAGCCGCGGACCACGGCGTAGGAATAGTGGTAGTAGCCGCCGCCATTGGCGCACGAGCCCATCGAGATGACGTAGCGCGGCTCCGGCATCTGGTCGTAGACCTTACGAAGCGCGGGGGCCATCTTGTTGGTCAGCGTACCGGCGACGATCATGACGTCCGACTGCCGGGGCGAGGCGCGCGGCGCGAAGCCGAAGCGCTCGGCATCGTAGCGCGGCATCGACATCTGCATCATCTCGACCGCGCAGCAGGCGAGACCGAAGGTCATCCACATCAGCGAGCCGGTGCGCGCCCAGTTGATGAGCTCGTCCGTCGCCGTGACGAGGAAGCCCTTGTCGGCGAGCTCGGCGTTCATCTCCCGGAACATCGGATCGTCGGCGCCGATCGGCCGACCGGTGTTCGGGTCGAGGACGCCTCGCGGCGTCGGGGCAATGGCGGTCGCGCGCTCGTTCATCAGTCCCACTCCAGCGCCCCCTTCTTCCACTCGTAGATGAACCCGATCGTGAGGACGCCGAGGAAGATCATCATCGACCAGAAGCCGAACCAGCCGAGCTCGCCGAAGGTGATCGCCCACGGGAACAGGAACGCGACCTCGAGGTCAAAGATGATGAAGAGGATCGCGACCAGGTAGAACCTGATGTCGAACTTCATGCGGGCATCGTCGAAGGCGTTGAAGCCGCACTCATAGGCCGACAGCTTCTCGGGGTCCGGGTTCTTGTAGGCGACGACGAACGGCGTCACGAGGAGCGCGATGCCGATGACGATCGCCACGCCCACGAAAATGACGAGCGGAAGGTAAGATTCGAGCAGCGCTTCCAAATGAGGCCTCCCTCATCCCGCCCCGCTCCCCAGCAGGCCGGGCTCCCCCAGAACGGTCATCCTTGCACGGCTTCCGGCTTCGCGTCGATGCTCACTTTGCCACACCGGCCGGGATGACGTTCCGGGCGATGGGCCGGCCGTAACCATCTGAAAAACCAGCCCTTACGGCTGTTGCCGACGACGATGGCTCAGCCCGCCGGACGGCCTTCGCCCCGGCACGACGCGCGGTCACCCCGTTAACCAATCGTTAACAAACGTTACCAACCGGCCCGGATTTCGCGCGGTTTTCGCCACCTCGCAACCCGATTCGGCAGGCGAATGCGGCTTCGCAACGACTGGGGGAACGACAACCGATGGACATGGCCAGGCGGCGGCCGGCCAACCGATGAGGGGTAGATGAAACGAGTAGTCGCGACGATGGGCGCCCTGGCGCTCGCCTTTTCAAGCCTGTCTGCCGCACCGGCAAGCGCCGGAAACAACCAATGCGGGATGGCCTCGTGGTACGGCCCGGGCTTCCAGGGCCGAATGTCGGCCTCCGGCGAACGGTTTGATCAGAACTCGCTGACTGCAGCGCACCGAACCCTCCCCTTCGGGACCATCGTCAACGTCACCCGGACCGACACCGGAGATTCGGTCAGCGTCCGGATCACCGACCGCGGACCCTATGCCGGCGGACGCGTGATCGACCTGTCACGCGCCGCGGCCTCGGCCATCGACATGATCGCCGCGGGCGTCGCGCCGGTACGGATCACCATCGTCAACGGCGCGACGGACCTCCCCGGCGGCTGCAACACCTGAGCCACAAGGTGCTCCCGGCCTTCCTGCCGGGAGCCCGCCTCCACGCCGCCTAGGTCGAGCCCGTGAAATAGGCGTTGAGCCAGCGCTCGTTGATCTCCGCGTCATTGAGGAGCGCCATGAGCGCATCGCGGACATAGACCACGCCGAGCGGGATCTCGTTCTCATCGACGATCGGAAGGTGCTTCCGGCCGTTCTTCTGCGCGAGTTCGGCGACATCGCTCAGCGACTGTGAAGGCAGGCACTTCGTCGTCTTGGTCGACATGATCGTCGAGACCTTCGTCTGCCTCGTCGCCTGCCCCTCGTGCGTCGCGACCCAGTTCACGATGTCGCTGTCCGTCACGACGCCGATCATCTTCCCCGCACCGTCCACGATCACGATGAGATCGAAGCCGGCGGGCGCGAGCCGACGCGCCGCCTCCTGGATGGTGTCGTCAGGCGTCAGCGTGATGAGCCGCTTGCTCGCGGTGGGCAAATAGTCCCGAACCAGCAAATCCAGATCCTCCCCTGTCTGTTTGCCGGCCGGACAATAGCGACGGCCTTACGCCAAGGCCAGCGCCGCGCCCCGCGTAATCGTCCGCCAGCGCGACGCAGCCGTCGCCCCGGCCGATCTAACGGGGCCGCATTGCGGGCCGCGGCTCCAGGTCGGCCGATTGCGGGGGCCGGACGGCGCCGACGACGCGGTCGCGGCCCGCCAGCTTCGCTTCGTAGAGCCGCCGGTCGGCCGCGCGGACCAGCCCGGCAAGGTCGGCGCCGTCATCCGGCGCCGTCGCGACGCCGATGCTGACGGAAAGGGTCCACCCTTCGGACTCGGCGACGGTTGCGACGTCGTGCCGGAGCCGCTCGGCAGCGAGAAGTGCCGGGCCGTGGGCGCCATCCAGCGCCAGCACGATGAACTCGTCCCCGCCATAGCGGTACAGTCGATCGCCCGCTCCCATCCGACCGCCGAGCCGGCCCGCGATCTTCCGCAGCACCTCGTCTCCGACCACATGTCCTTCCCGGTCGTTGATGTCCTTGAACCCGTCGACGTCGATCATCGACACGCTCACGGGGCGGCCGGCGCGGAGGGCGTTGGCAACGAGGTCGGCCCCTTCGGAATCGAGCGTCCCGCGGTCGAGAAGCCCGGTGAGACCGTCGCGGCCGGTGCGCTCGAGGAGGGCCTCGTAGCGCTCGCGATAGGTCAGGACGTCGAACACGTCCGCAAGCCGCGGCGGGCCCGAGCGGACCGCGCCGCGCTCGAACCAGCGGAGATAGGCCGTCACCATCAATCCATACGCGACTGCCGCCACCATCTTGCCGACCCAGCCGCCATAGAGCACCTCGACGGGCGCTTCGAGAAAGACGCGGAGCGCGAGGAAGAAGCCCAACTGGTCGAATGTGAGCACCAGCGCGAGGCTGAGAAGGACGCGCGGCAGGACGCTTTGCCCGAACCAGCGCGCGCTGCGCTCGTAGAGGAGAATCATCGCCAGGGCATCGACGAAGAGGAGCATCGTGCCCCAGACCATCAGCCCGCCCATGTCGTCGACCAGCGTCAGGTCGGCCGGCCGCTCGGCAACGGGAACCAGCGTAGGGTGGTGCCGGCCGAGGATCACGAGGACGACGATGAGGAAGTTGGCGATCAGGAGGCCATAGATCGGCTGGCGCACCGCGGCGGCGTCTTCGCGGATATAGACGAGAAGGAGCATTGCGAGCTTGCCGGCGAAGAGGACCGTCGACCCCGGCGAGACGGTGATGCCGAACGGGAAGGTCACGTAGATGACGGCCGCGAGATAGGTCTCGAGGAAATGCATGGCGCCAAGGGCGGCGACGAAAACGCCCAGCCCGAAGCGTCCCCGCAGGCGGAACAGCCCGGCAAGCACGACGAAATAGACGACCGCCTCCGCGGCCAGGAGAAGCACGTTTTCGACAATCACCGTTCCGCGCGCCCGCCGTCCCGTCTCGCCCTCGCCAAACAATGCCTTGCGGACATTTTACGCAATCTGAATTCAGGCGTGCAGCCGCACCCGGAGGTCGATGACGGCGGGCCTCAAACAGGCCGGTCCGTGATAGGGATCGGCGCATGGACCTCCCGCTCAACCCGCCCGTCCTGCCGATGCTCGCCAAGCTCACGACCGAGCTGCCGGAAGGCGGCGTCTGGTATTTCGAGCCAAAATGGGATGGTTTCCGCGCCCTCGTCTTCCGCGACGGGCCCGAGCTCTACATCCAGAGCCGCGATTCAAAACCTCTCGCCAGGTATTATCCCGAGCTGGTGGAGCCCCTTCTCGCCCAGCTCCCCGAGCGCTGCGTCCTCGACGGCGAGATCGTCATCTTCCTCAACGGCGTCCTCAGCTTCGACGCCCTGCAGCTTCGGCTCCATCCGGCCGAGTCCCGGATCAGGCTGCTTGCGGGCGAGATCCCGGCGTCGATCGTGTTCTTCGATGCCCTGGCCGAAGGCGACCGCGATCTGACTGGCGCGCCATTCGCCGAGCGCCGAGCGACGCTGGAGCGCCTCCTCGGCGAGGCAAAACCGCCGCTTCACCTGACGCCATGTACCCGCGACCATGGCGTCGCCGCCGACTGGTTCCGCCGCTTCGAGGGCGCCGGTTTCGACGGCGTGATCGCCAAGGCCGAGGACATGCCCTACGTGCCGAACAAGCGGCTGATGGTGAAGGTCAAGCACGCCCGCGAATGCGACTGCGTCGTCGCCGGTTTCCGCTGGCACAAGGACCGTCACGGGACTGCCGTCGGCTCTCTTCTCCTCGGCCTCTATGACGACGGGGGCCAGCTCCAGCACGTCGGCGTGTGCGCCAGCTTCACCGCGCAGCGGCGCGAGGAGCTGGTGACGTTCCTGGCGCCCTATCGCATGGCCGGCTTCGAGGGCCACCCTTGGGGCCAGTGGGCGTCGCCGGAGCTTGTTGCACAGCGCCGGCCCGGGGCCGGCGGCAGCCGGTGGAACAACGGCAAGGACCTGTCCTGGGAGCCGCTGCGGCCCGAGCTCGTGGTCGAGGTCGCCTACGATCACATGCAGGGCGACCGCTTCCGCCACACCGCGCAGTTCCGGCGCTGGCGGCCCGACAAGCCGCCCCGCGACTGCACCTATGCGCAGCTCGAAACGGTGCCGCCGGCGGAGCTCGAGGCGATCTTCGGCAGCGACCGGAGCGCAGCGAAAGCCTAGCCCTCCTCCGCCTTCCCCTTGGCCGCCTTCATCATTTCGCGCCACTCGCGGGTCGGATCGTCGTCCGGATCGGGCGCCTCCTGGGGCGGCCGGTCGGCTTCCGGCACGTTCCGAAGATTGACGCGGATCCGGGTCCAGATCGCGGACCGGCCGCGCATACCGTCGACGAGGATGTCGTCCGGCGCGAGGTGCGGGGCGACCGCTGGGTATTTCGCCTTCCAGCGCTCGAGGCCGTCGAGCGCGGCCTTCCGGTCCGGCGAATTGGCGATGGTGATCAGCGGCTGCCGAACTCGTTTCGGCTTCGGCGGCCCCTTCGTCCGCCGCGCCCGCGACGGGTTCACCCGCGCCGGCTCGCCCTCCTGCCGCGCATAGAAGGGCGGCCACGGCGCGTCCGCCATGCCTTCGGCCTCGTCACGCGCGGCAAGCTCGAACAGCGGCTCCAGCGAATAGCGCACGCTGTCGATCCCTTCATGCGGGTCGCCGATCGCGGCGAAGCGGCCCGGGATGGTCATCACGGTGAAGGCCGCCGGCTCGCAGTCCGCCACCTCGCTCCAGTCGAGCGGGGTCGAGACCCGCGCGTCGGGCAGCGGGCGCACGGAATAGGCCGAGCAGGTCGTACGGTCCTTGGCGTTCTGGTTGTAGTCGAGGAACACGCCATGCCGTTCCTCCTTCCACCATTTGGCGGTGGCGAGCTTCGGCACCCGCCGCTCGATCGCGCGCGAGAAGGCAAGGGCTGCCTTCCGGACTTCGGCGAAGGTCCAGCGCGGCTCGATGCGGACGTTGACGTGGATGCCGCGCGAGCCGCTCGTCTTCGGCCAGCCTCTGAGGCCGAGCTCCTCCATCAGCGCCTTCACCTCCACCGCCACCGTCCTTACGTCGGCAAAGGAAACGCCGGGATTCGGGTCGAGGTCGATGCGGAGCTCGTCGGGATGGTCGAGGTCGCCCGAACGCACCGGGTGCGGATGCAGCTCGAGGCAGCCGAGATTGACGATCCACGCAAGACCGGCGGCGTCGTCGACGACGATCTCTTCCGCGGTCCGCCCCGATGGGAAGGACAGCGTTGCCGTCCGAAGGAAGTCGGGCCGCTTGGCCGGCGCGCGCTTCTGGTAGAACACCTCGCCTTCGGCGCCGTCGAGGAAGCGCTTCAGCACCACCGGCCGGTCGCGGATGCCACGCAGCGCACCCGGCGCGACCGCGAGGTAGTACCGGACGATGTCGAGCTTGGTGAGCTTCGCCTCCCGGGCGAAGTACGGCTTGTCCGGATGCGTGACGCGGACCTGGTGGTTGCCCACCACGAGCACCTCCGCCTCCCTGCCCTCGTCCTTGTCGCCGGCCATGCGCGGCACCTTACAGGAAGGGCGCGTTCAGCCTAGCCTTGGGGAAAGCGAGGACGCGGGGGATGGAATGGAGGAATACTTCGCGGCGAACCGTGCCGGCTGGGACGAGCGGGTCGGCATTCACCTTCGCGACGACGGCCGCATCTATGGCCTTGACGCGATCCGGCGCGGCGAGAGCGTGCTGGGGCCGATCGAGGCGGCCGAGATCGGTGACATATCGGGCATGAAGGTGGCGCACCTGCAGTGCCATTTCGGCCTCGACACGATCAGCCTGTCGCGGCTTGGCGCAACGGTCACCGGGCTCGACTTTTCGCCGGTCGCCATCGCCACCGCCCGGCAGATGGCCGCCGAGATGGGCGACGCCGTCACCTTCGTCGAGAGCAACGTCTACGACGCGCCGGCGGCGATCGGCACGGACTTCGACATGGTATTCACCGGCTGGGGCGCCATCGGCTGGCTGCCGGATCTCGACCGCTGGGCCAGGGCCGTTGCCGGCTGTCTCCGGCCCGGCGGCAAACTCTACCTTATCGAGGGCCATCCGATGCTTGGCATCCTCGACGAGCGCGAGGGCCGTATCGAGCCGGCGTTCGACTGGCGGACGCCCGCCGACCAACCGCTTGTCTTCGACATGCCCGATACCTATGCCGGCGACGGGAGCAGACTGAAGAACGCCCGGGTCTACGAGTGGAACCACCCGATGTCGAGAATCGTGACGAGCCTCCTCGATGCGGGCCTCGTCATCGTGTTCGTCCACGAGCACGAGATGCTGCCATGGCGGGCGTTTCCGTCGATGGTGCCGGCGGGTACGCGGATGTTCCGGCTCCCGGACGGCGCGGTGAAATTCCCCCTCGCCTATTCGATCCGGGCCAAGAGGACCAAGCGCTGATCCAGACATCCCCTTGGGCAAGGGACGCACCTCGACCGAATGGAGAGGCGCGAGCCCGGAGAAGATTGCCGGCCGGCTATCCCGGGCGCGCACCGCTCCCGGTCAGCGCAGTCACCGTGGAACCGTTGTCGATCGACACATAGGGAAGCGCGTAAAGCGCGGAAGCGCCGGCCACGGCGGCCACGAAGATCAATGTGCGGAGGAGCATTTTTCGCCTACCGGACCTCGACCGCCGGGAGATCGACATTCACGTCGATGTCGCCATCTCCGCCGGAGAAGATGTCGAATCCACCGAAGACGAAGAAGAGCACGACGCCGACGACGATGACACCGAGGATCACGCCGAGAAGTGCGCTGCTGCCAGAAGATTCACCGTCTGCCATTGTATTGCTCCATTCAACGCGAGGACAACGCCGGCGTTGTAGGGTAGTTCCCTAGCCATGGATTTGCAGATGATATCTTATATCTTTAGGTACATAATATAGCTTCGGGCGGCACGCACGGTGCCGCCCGACAAGGAAAGCAGACCGCCAAGAGGCGGACTGCTGCGGTCGGCGCTCCCTAGCGGAAGACGTAGACGATGGCGCGGGTCGTCGGATCGATGAGGACGAACTGGCCGTTGATATTGGCGTAGGCGTACTCGTAGTTCGGCACTGGGGTGAGCGTCACCACGTCCGGAACGCCCGCGCCGATGACCACCTCGCCCGTCAGCATGACTGGCTGAGGCGTCTGGGTTGTCACGAAGGTGCGGACCTCGGCCGGCGGATCAATCGCCACCGCGGCGCCCGCGCCAGCGGCGCCACCGACCGCAGCGCCGATCGCGGCCCCGATCGGGCCGCCGATAAGGGCGCCGACCACCGCGCCGCCGGCGGCGCCGGCCGTCGGACCGAGCCAGCGCTGCCGCTCCTGATAGATCGGGAGCGTGGCGTAGTGCTGCGTCCAGTACGCTTCACCGGTGAAAGTGACGGGCGGCGGAAGGCCGGTCGTAGCCTGCGTCACCACCACGGTCTGCCCGCCGGTGGCGAGGGTGAGATAGTCGGCGGAAACCCACCCGCGATTGCCGTCGAAGGAGACGTCGCACCAGGTGCGGTCCTCGAGGCACCCATAGACGATGACCGAACCCGCGGTCGGGATGGTGGTCACGATCGGGAATGTGGTCCCAGGCCCAGCGCGAAGGCTGAGATCGACGGCAACGATAGCATTGAGGTCCTGGGCGGCTGCCGGGCCGGCCATCGTGGCGGCGAGGCCGAGCGCCGCAAACGCCAACCGAGCTTTATACTGCATTCTAATTCTCCTGCATTCTGCGCCACCCTCCGTCGGCCCCTCAATGCGTGTCCACGACGGTCGTTCCAAATAAACATGTGGCGAAATCCTGTTGTTATTCTTAGTCGGCCTAAGAATGACCGGCACGGAAACGCACGGAACAAGGGGCGCGTGGTCACGTTGTCGCCGTGGGAGGGGTGCGCTCGGCGCGCGCTGAAAAACGCGCGCCCATCACGGATGGCCCCTTGATGATCCGACGACTGCTCCTTGCCGCATCGCTGTCAGTGCCATTGGCACTCTCGGCGACCGCATCACTCGCCCAGCAAGCCGCCACAGCGGCCACGCAGGATGAGCTCACGGCGATCCTCGATGCGATCGCAGTCATTGGCTGTACGACCGGCACGCCGCCCATCGAACGGGAGATCGACGGGCTGTTCGAGGTCGACGACGCGATCTGCAGCGCCGGCCAGTTCGACATCAAGCTCGACCAGGACTTCGTGATCATCTCGATCACGAACGACATGGCCGACGATGCCGGGGCGGCGCCCGAGGGCGTGACGGCGGAGGACGAGAACCTGATCCGCGCGGCCCTCGAGCCGTTCAACTGCGACATCGGGGCCACGCCGGTCGAGCGCGAGGCGGAGGGTCTCTACGAGATCGACGACGCCATCTGCGAGGGCGGCCAGTACGACATCAAGCTCGACGGCCAGTTCAACGTCATCAACCTGACCTTCGACGGCCGCGAGGGCGGCATCGGCGGACCGCTGCCGCCACCGGCCGTTCCGCCACCGGCACAACCCCCGGCACAGCCGCCGCCGGTCCAGCCGCCGCCCCAGCAGCCCCCGCCGCAGCAGCCGCCGCCGCAGGCCGGCCTGATCCAGGTCCAGGTGAGCGTGACGCTGAACGTCCGGCAGGCTCCGAACGCCGGCTCGCAGGTCCTCATCGTGATTCCCCAGGGCACCACGGTCGGTGTCAGCTTCTGTACGTCCGATCTCGGCTGGTGCCAGGTCACCTACAACGGGGTGACGGGCTGGGCCTCGGCGCAGTACCTGATCTCGGTCCAGCTCCGTCAGCCGATCACCGTCGTCTACGTCCAGCTCGGGGTCCAGATCATCATCGTCGAAGGCGGGAACTTCCCCGGCCCCGGCGACAACCAGATCTGCTTCTACGCGGACTTCAACTATGGCGGCGACGGCTTCTGCGTGTTCGCCGGCCAGTCGTCGCGCGCGCTCGCGGCAGACTGGAACGACCGGATCTCGTCGATCCGCGTCGGCAATGGCGCCGCGGTCGAGGTCTGCACCGACACCGACTTCCAGGGCACGTGCCAGACCTTCAACCGCGACGTCGCCCAGCTGCCGCAGAACCTCAACGACGCGATCTCCTCGTATCGTGCGCCCGGCCAAGCCGGCCCGCCGCCCACGCAGGGCCCGGGCGAGGTCTGCTTCTTCGCGGACTTCAACTTCGCCGGTCCGAGCTTCTGCATCCAGACCGGCCAGTCCGCGGCGACGATCGCCGGCGATTGGAACGACCGGATCTCATCGATCCGCGTCGGCTCCGCCGCCGCCGTCGAGGTCTGCACCGAGACGAACTATGGCGGGACCTGCCAGGCGTATAACCGGGACGTCGCGCAACTGCCGCAGAACCTCAACGACGCGATCTCGTCGTACCGGCCGCCGCAGGGCGGCCAGCAGCCGCCACCCGTCGGGCAGACTCCGACGGCGAACCAGGTCTGCTTCTACGCCGACAACAACTTCGCCGGCGAAGCGGTCTGCGTTGCGGCCAACCAGCCCAACGCCGCCCTCGACCAGACCTGGAACGACCGCATCTCGTCGCTCCGGCTCGGCTCCAATGCGACGATCGAGGTCTGCACCGACGCCAATTTCGCCGGCACCTGCGCGGTGTTCGACGATGACGTGGCGCAGCTCCCGGGCAACCTCAACGACGCGATCTCGTCGTACCGGCCGCCGCAGCAGAATGGCGGCGGCGAGCCTCCGCCTCCGGTCGGCGAAACGCCGGATGCGGGCGAAGTCTGCTTCTACGCCGACTTCGAGTACGCCGGCGGCGCCCTCTGCGTCGCCGCCACCCAGACCACAACGCTGCTCGGCAATGACTGGAACGACCGCATCTCGTCGATCCGCGTCGGCGCCGGTGCCGCCGTCGAGGTCTGCACCGACGGCAATTTCGAGGGCACCTGCCAGGTGATCTCGGCCAACACGGCGCAGCTTCCGGGCAATCTGAACGACGCGATCTCCTCGCATCGCCCGCCCGGCGCGCCCGCTGCGGCCCCGGCAGCACCCCCGCCGGCTGCACCTCTGCCTGCGGCGCCACCCCCGGCTGCGGAACCGCCGCCCGCGGCTCCGCCTCCGGCCGCCGAGCCGCCCCCGCCTGCAGCCGAACCGCCTCCGCCTCCGGCCGAACCGCCGCCGCCCCCGGCCGCGGAACCTCCTCCGGCTGCCGAGCCGCCGCCTCCGCCGGCCGCGGAACCCCCGCCGCCAGCGGCAGAGCCGCCGCCTCCTCCCGCGGCCGAACCTCCGCCGCCGGCCGCGGAGCCTCCGCCGCCCGCTGCCGAGCCTCCGCCGCCGCCCCCCGCGGCGGAGCCCCCGCCCGCCGCTGCGGCCCCGCCGCCGCCGGCCGCGGCTGTGGCCCGCGCCTGCTTCTTCGAGGACGCCGGCTTCGGTGGCGCGAGCTTCTGCGTGGAAGGCAACGCCACCGCGCCGACGATGCCGGACGGCTGGGACGACCGCGTCTCCTCCATCCGCATCGAAGGCGATGCCACGCTTGAAGTGTGCATGGACGCGAACTTCGGCGGCGGCTGTTCGACCCTTCGGGTCAGCAGCGAATCCGTGGGCATGAACGACGCGATCTCGTCGTTCCGGCTGCGCTAAGGCCGGCCGCCAACGACGACTAAGATGGCGCCTCGCACCTCACGGTGCGGGGCGCCGCGTTCGTTTCGCCCGCCCCCGATCTGACGGCGGACGTTCGAGGACATGCTCGCCGCCACCCCCGCTCCCGGTTGCTCGTTCGCCCATGCCGATTTGGAGGGTGGAGTGCCCCATCCACGACCCGCCTCCCCGGGCTTGACCCGGGGTCTATTGGCGGCTCGGCCAACGCGGAATCGCCTTGGATTTCCACGTCCTCCGCATCGGAGGAAGAGCCATTGGACCCCGGGTCGAGCCCGGGGAGGAGTGGGTTGAGAGGTTACAGCGGGACGGGGGGCAGATCCACGAAAACGGTTCCTCCCGGAGTGGATAGGAAGCGTCGCGTCGCCGCCGGCACCCCTCCCCCCGCGAAAATCGCACCGCCGCAAATTCCTGCTTGAGCCGGACCTTGCGTCATACCCTACGCATCGCCGTCATGAAGCTTCCCCTCGACGACCGGTCGGACGGATTCTCCTGGCAGACGCCGCTGCCGGCGCCGGCGGAAGCTGCTGCATCCAGTGGTCATTTCAGGGGAGCGTTGGCGATGTTCCTTCATGGCCTGTGGCGGCGTTTCGTGCTCGCCGTCGAGCCACACGAATCCTGCGACATCCCGGACGCTCTTCGCGAGGATGCGGGGCTCGCGCCGCGCGAACCCGAGCGCCGGATCGACTGGTGGGATATACGCTAGGGAACCGGCCCGGCCGCCGTCGTTGCTTGCGAAAGGCCGCTTGAGCCGGACCTTGCGTCATACCTTATGCGAATGGGGACTGACGGGAGCGCGCCCGCAATGGAACACCGCCCACAGAAGGACGTCTGGCTGACCGCCGCCGAATGCGCCCGGCGCACCGGCCTCAGCGTGCGGGCCCTCCGGCTCTATGAGCGCTACGGCCTGATCACGCCGCGGCGGACGCTGAAGGACTGGCGGCTCTACGGCACGCAGGAGATCGGGCGCCTCAACGAGGTGCTGATGCTGAAGGGCTTCGGCCTCAGCCTCTCCCGCATCGCCGAGCTCCTGAGGGGCCGGCCGGTCGACCTCCGGAAACTCCTCGACCTCCAGCACGACACGCTCCTCGGCATGCGCGAGCGCGCCGAGAACGGGCTCCGTGTCATCGAGGCGGCGCGCGCCTCGCTCGCCGCCGCCGGCACGATCGCGCTCGACGACCTCACCCAACTCGCAAGGGAAGCCGCCATGACCGAGAAGACCAGCGACGACCGGGCGTGGCTCCGCTACGAGCAGGCCCGCCCGCGCACCGAGGCCGCGATCGACCCCGCGCTCTACGCCGACTATGTCGGCTTCTACCAGCTCGAGGACGGCCACTTCCTCAAGGTGGTTCATGAAGGCAGCCGCTTCTTCGGCGGCATGCTCGGCCAGCCCAACATCGACCTCACGCCCGAAGGCCCGGACCGCTTCTTCAACAAGCTGTCGCCGATGCAGTTCTCGTTCGACCGCGACGAGAGCGGCGCGGTTTCGGGCCTCGTGATCCACCAGAACGGCTTCGAGCTCCACGGCCGCCGCATTGAGGCGGCGGCCTACCGGAAGGCCGAGGAAGCACTGCAGAAGCGGATCCGCGACCAGGCGCCGATCGAAGGCAGCGAAGCCATCATGCGCCGGATCGTCGACACCCACGTCCAGGGCACGCCTGACCTCGACCGCATGACGCCGAGCATGGCCGCAATGGCGCGCGACTTCAGTGACACCATCCGCACCAACGTCCTCGGCGAAGCCGGCCCCCTCCGCAGCCTCACCTTCAAGGGCGTCAACGCCGTCGGTCTCGACGTCTACAGCGTGCGCTTCGAGCGGGTCGCGATGGAATGGGCCTTCGGGCTGAACCATGCGGGGAAGATCGCGTCGATCACGATCCGGCCTTCGGTTTAGGAAGATGGCCCACTGAGCCCGGCGGAGCGGCGGCCTTCTTGCGGCGCGCCCCGGGTGTTCCGCCTATTGCGCGTGGAACTCGGCGGTTCCTCTTCCGATCCGGCCTACATCCACGGGGGTACCGAGCGGAGGCGCCGCGGCGAGCGCGTCCCTATCGTGCCGGAACATCTCCTCCCATCCGATCGCCAATATCCGTTCGAAATACTCTCCGTGCTCCCGTGCCGTCAGGACCGGGTCAATCGCGGAGGCAAGGACGGGCACGCCGAGAAGGACGGTGACGACGATCGCCAGTGGCACGAGCGAGATGAGGAGCTTTTTCACGGGGCGGGCTTATCCACGAGGGAAAGCTGCCTGTCAGTGCCGCCCGGCACTTGTCCGGCGCGGTCCTCAAAGTCGCAGGGCCCAGCGCGCCTACGCGTAGCGCGTCTTACTGTCGGCTTAGAGGTTCGGCGACCTCACTAGTCCAGCGGTCCGAGGCCATCCGGTATCTGGTCAAAGTTATCGATATTGAGTTCCATCGCGGCTAGACGAAAATGCTGAATGGCTGCCATTTCTGCGTGCGGAAACCCACGCGCCAACGCGACCCACAATTCTCGGCCACGGGGCCTGAGGTCGATATTCGTGAAAGAACGAACCGTATGTATCCAAACCATAAATCCCGACGCTGCCGAAAGGGACATCATCGTGCCCGCTCGCTGTAGCTCTTTGATTTGGGCAAACAACAGGCCGCCTAAGTCCGGCCTAATGAAAATTGAAGCAGCTGGATGAAGAAGGTCGACCTGCAATTCTGCTCTAAGATGATGGCGCACGTCTGTCGCGACTGCCACGATGAAACCTACCTCTGAAGCATCAATGTTTCGCAGGCGAGTGGTGAAGTTCACGATGTCACTCTCACCTGGAATGCCTTGGGGCTTTCCAAGCAGCCTGCTCAACAGTCCCATCACCGGCTCCGAAGGCCTTACTGCTCGTTACTCATACACCTTAGCGTCAGTTCAACGCAGCGCCATTTCTTAGTCGTACCAACAAGTAACGCGTAGTCCGTTGTCCGGCCCACCGGTTTCCGCGGCGATCTTAGCGTGAATGAACCCGACCCAACCCTGACGATAGTCACCGAAGCCCTTTGCGAGTTCCCGATTGTGGACAGCAGGGACCCAAACAACCAAATCTCCGGGCATCAGTCGGTCTCCCTTGTCTGACGGGGTGGTTGTCGGCACTACGAATCCGCCATCCTCCGCCGCGACGCGAACCATCGCAAGTTGTGTCCCGTCTGGCTGGACTTTGACTGGTTCGACGGTACCAAATTCCTCTCTGGAGTTGAGCACGATTGCAACGATGCCGCGGCCTTTCTGTAAGTCCGTCTGGCCATACTTGCATTGCATCTCGAAGAATGCCTCGGCGCTTTTGAACTTTAGGTTCGGTGCGCGGCGGGTTGCAGCGGGCGCAATCTTCTTCCCAAATGGCCACATCATCGTAGCTTTCAACACGGCTCCTCACCGATGCTAGACCCAGACACGTCTCCCCGCCAACACGGCCTCCGGTCGACAAGGAGTTCGCCTCGCATCGGACCAGCTCGGCCATGAAAGCTGGATGAAATCTGGAACCTTTGGAAAGAAATGGCGGGAGTGACGGGGCTCGAACCCGCGACCTCCGGCGTGACAGGCCGGCGCTCTAACCAACTGAGCTACACCCCCGTTTCCGGGGCGCCGTACACGATTTCCGTGGGGCGTTGCGCGGAACTAAGCCACGGTCGGGGTCAAGTCAACCGACGGCGGCGGCAGTCCGCGTAAAAGGCGACGGGGCGGTTTGCCGCGACCCGCGCGCTTGACGAATGGTGGGCGGTGAGAGGCTCGAACTCCCGACATCCACGGTGTAAACGTGGCGCTCTACCAGCTGAGCTAACCGCCCTTTTCGCCGCCGATGCGTCGCCCGTGCCATCTAGGCCGGGCAACGCATCGAGGCAAGTGCGGCTTGAAGGCGGCCACGGTCGGACGCATCCGACTTCGGCTGGCGCGCACGGGCGCGCCGCACGTCCTCCGGCTTAGCCGTTCACCGCGTCCTTGAGGCCCTTGCCGGCCTTGAACTTCGGCGTCTTCGATGCCTCGATCCGGATGCTTGCACCGGTCCGCGGATTGCGGCCCATCGAAGCCGCGCGCTTGGCGACGGCGAACGAGCCGAACCCGATGATCTTCACCTCGTCGCCACCCTTGAGCGCAGCGGTGATCACGTCAAACGTCGCATCGACCGCCTCGCCGGCAGCCGCCTTGGACATTCCCGTCTTTTCCGCAACTGCGGCGATCACGTCGTTCTTGTTCATGTCATCCCCTTTCAGGAGGTTCGTAGAGAGTCCAACTCGACACCAACGGCCACCGCGCGCCACCCTTTCGCTAAATCAGACGCCAGGCAAGCTGACGCGCGCGGATTTCCGCCACTTTCTGCCTTCTGATGCTTCTTGGCAACGAAAACGCCCGCCGAAGCGGGCGTTCTCACTAGTTGATTCGCCGGGTCGGCGCTTCCGGCTGGCCGATGCCGGAACCGTCCGGCTTCGGCCTTCCAGGATTCAGTGCGCCGTCAGGGCCGCCGCCTCCGCGTCTTCCTTGACGATCGACCGGGCGTGGTCGGCCGCCTTGGCCTCGTCCCACTCGATCGGCTCTGGCGCGCGGACCAGCGCGTGCCGGATCACCTCGTCCATCCGCGAGACCGGGATGATCTCCATCCCGCTCTTCACCGTGTCCGGGATGTCGGCGAGATCCTTCACGTTCTCCTGCGGGATCAGCACCGTCTTGATGCCGCCGCGGAGCGCGGCGAGGAGCTTCTCCTTGAGGCCGCCGATCGGGAACACCCGGCCGCGCAGCGTGATCTCGCCCGTCATCGCCACGTCCTTGCGGACGGCGATGCCGGTCATCACCGAGACGATCGCCGTCGCCATCGCGACGCCGGCCGACGGACCGTCCTTCGGCGTCGCGCCTTCCGGCACGTGGACGTGGATGTCGCGCCGGTCGAAATTCGGCGGCTCGATCCCGAAGGTGATCGCGCGGCTGCGAACATAGGACGCCGCCGCCGAGATCGACTCCTTCATGACGTCCCGGAGGTTGCCGGTGACGGTCATGCGGCCCTTGCCGGGCATCATGACGCCCTCGATCGTGAGGAGCTCGCCGCCGACCTCGGTCCAGGCGAGGCCAGTGACGACGCCGACCTGGTCCTCGCCCTCCGCCTCGCCATAGCGATAGCGCGGGACGCCGAGGAAATCCTCGAGCGACTTCTCGGAGACCTTCACCGTCTTCTTCTTGGTGAGCAGCAGCTCCTTCACGGTCTTGCGGGCGATCGTCGCCAGCTCGCGCTCGAGGTTCCGGACCCCGGCCTCGCGCGTGTAACGCCGGATGACGGTGCGCAGCGCACCGTCGGCGAGCGTCAGCTCCTTCTGGTCGAGGCCATGCTCGCGCAGGGTCTTCGGCAGGAGGTGCTTGCGGGCGATCTCGACCTTCTCGTCCTCCGTGTAGCCTGCGAGGCGGATGATCTCCATCCGGTCCATCAGCGGCGGCGGGATGTTCAGCGTGTTCGCCGTGGTGACGAACATCACGTCCGAAAGGTCATAGTCGACCTCAAGGTAGTGATCGTTGAACGACTTGTTCTGCTCCGGATCGAGGACCTCGAGAAGCGCCGAGGACGGGTCGCCCCGAAAATCCATGCCCATCTTGTCGATCTCGTCGAGCAAGAAGAGCGGGTTGGACTTCTTGGCCTTCCGCATCGACTGGATGACCTTGCCGGGCATCGAGCCGATATAGGTCC
Source organism: Bauldia sp. (assembly GCA_050184415.1). Classification (GTDB taxonomy): domain Bacteria; phylum Pseudomonadota; class Alphaproteobacteria; order Rhizobiales; family Kaistiaceae; genus JADLGL01. The sequence continues at coordinate 24,679 of JBFXAJ010000010.1, read as the reverse complement.
GCCGGTGGCCGCGGATCTCCGCCTCGTCCCGCACGCCGCCGAGCGACATGCGGACATATTCGCGGCCGGTCGCCTTCGCGATCGACTTGGCGAGCGAGGTCTTGCCGACGCCGGGCGGGCCGACGAGGCACAGGATCGGGCCCTTCAGCTTGTTCGAGCGGCTCTGGACGGCGAGATACTCGACGATGCGGTCCTTGACCTTCTCGAGGCCGAAATGGTCCGCGTCGAGCACCTCCTGCGCGTAGCGGAGGTCCTTCTTCACGCGGCTCCGCTTGCCCCACGGAATGCCGAGCAGCCAGTCGAGATAGTTGCGGACGACCGTCGCCTCGGCCGACATCGGGCTCATCTGCCGGAGCTTCTTCAGCTCGGCCGTCGCCTTCTCGCGGGCCTCCTTCGAAAGCTGGGTCTTCTCGATCCGCTGCTCGAGCTCGGACAGCTCGTCCTTGCCATCCTCGGAGTCGCCAAGCTCCTTCTGGATCGCCTTCATCTGCTCGTTCAGGTAGTACTCGCGCTGCGTCTTCTCCATCTGGCGCTTGACGCGGCTGCGAATGCGCTTCTCGACCTGAAGGACCGAGATCTCGCTCTCCATCATCGCGAGCGCGCGCTCGAGCCGCTCGGCGACCGTCGGCAATTCGAGGATCGCCTGCTTGTCGGCGATCTTGATCGCAAGGTGCGAGGCGACGGTGTCCGCCAGCTTCGGATAGTCGTCGATCTGGCTGACCGCGCCGATCACTTCGGGCGAGATCTTCTTGTTCAGCTTCACGTAATTGTCGAACTCGGAGACGACCGAGCGCGCCAGCGCCTCGATCTCGACCGGATCGCCCGGCGCGTCGGCCAGAGCCTCGGCTTCGGCCTCGTAATAGGCGTCATTGCCGGTGAACCGGGTGATCTTGGCGCGCGTCGACCCTTCGACCAGCACCTTCACGGTGCCGTCGGGCAGCTTCAGGAGCTGCAGCACCGTGGCGAGCGTGCCGATGTCGTAGATGGCGTCCGGCTTCGGATCGTCGTGGCTCGGGTCCTTCTGCGTCGCGAGCAGGATCTGGTTGTCCGCCCGCATGACCTCTTCGAGCGCATGGATCGACTTCTCGCGGCCGACGAAGAGCGGCACGATCATGTGCGGGAAGACGACGATGTCGCGTAGAGGCAGCAGCGGATAGACCTTGGTTTCACCCCCGCGCTGACGGGACGGCTCATTTGTCATGGCAACCTCTCTCATTGTCCGGACCGTAAAACGGCCGGAGCGGCGCAGGCAACCGATTGTGGTGCGATAAACGGACCCGAATGGGGCCGAAACCGGATCAAGGCGCTTGGCCTGCAACTTCAGGGAATGAAGTGGCTCTCGGCACCGGGGCTTTCAAGGGCTTCCGGCGGGAGGATCCGTGCTCCTGCGACATCAATGTGACAGGGGCGCGTGGGTTCCTTCCCGGGGCCGGTCGCAACGGCGATACCAGGGGTGCGCGACGGGCCGAGGACGTGGGGAGCCGCGTCCTATCGGCGACGAGGCCGGTGCGAAGCGGTCCCGCGAAGCCGACGCGAACCGTGGGAGTCTGTGCCTCTCGGCTCGCTCCGCACCGGACGTCAGTCCGCACCCGCTCCGAAGCTTGCTCCTTGCAGTCGCAACCTTCCGCCTCCCCTCAAGGGGGAGGCTCGGGAGTGTGGGGCACGGAGGCCGACGGCTTCTACCGCCCGGCCCTTCCGCCCAGCATAGCGAGAAGGTCGTCGAGCTGCTCGAACTGCGCGGGCGTGCCGTTCGCCATGCCTTCCATGGCGGCATCGAGCGCCTCCTTCGAGCTGTAGAGGTCGTGGAGGACGAGATATGTCTTCCCGCCCTTCTCCTCCAGGGTCACGGTGGTCACCGAGGCGTCGGGGTTTTCCTCGTTGGTCCAGACGAGGCGCGAGGGCGGCGTCACCTCGAGGTAGCGCCCGAAGAAGGCGGCCGGCCCCGGCCAGTCGGGGTGGGCGAACTCGAACCGGTATTGTCCGCCGACCCGGGCATCCAGCTCGCATTTGACGAACGACATGCCGCTCGAACGCGGTATCCACCATCGCCTCAGGATCTCCGGCGTCGTCCAGGCTTCGAACACGATCCGCGCGGGGCCGTCGAAGGTCCGCTTGATGACGAGCTCGCGGTCGGATGTCCGCTCCACGCTCGTCAGGTTCTTCACGAGGCCCGCGGTGAGGCTAGCTTCCGGCCTTGCGTCCATCTTCCGTCTCCTTCTGTTTCAGTTCCTCGACGATCGCGTCGAGTTGGTGGAAGCGTTCTTCCCAGGTCCGGCGATAGCGCTCGATCCACGCCGCCTCTTCCTCGAGCCGGCGCCGGCCGAGCCGGCAGGTGCGCACGCGGCCGACCTTCTCGGTGACGACCAGCCCCGCCTCCTCGAGGACGCCGACATGCTTCTTCATGCCGGTCAGCGTCATGTGGAACCTGACCGCGAGGTCAGTGATCGAGGCGTCGCCGCGTCCAAGCTGCTCGAGCACGCCGCGCCTCGTGGGGTCCGAGAGTGCGGCGAACGAAGTGTCGAGCTGGGGTGAATGAAACTGAACCATTTGGTTCAGTGTTAATGCATCGGTCGACGGTGAGCAAGGGGCTATCGCGAGGCCGGCTTCACTCAGGGCGGGTCGCGCCTAGGGGTCAGTTGGCCGTCGTGCCGCGATCGTCGGCGCGAGTCGAAGGGCCGCGACCCCCACCGAAGCTTGCTCCTTGCAGTCGCAGGCTTCCGCCTCCCCTCAAGGGGGAGGCTCGGGAGTTTGGTGCACGGCTGGGTCCCACTGCGCCGCTTGCTCCGGCGGCGAGGCCGCCGAGGCATCACCGCAAGCACCGAGCTCCGCCCTTGAGGGGGAGCGGTTTTTCGCGAGGCGGAGCCGACGCGAAACCGTGGGGGGTCGCGGCCTGTCCGCGAGTCCGGAGCAGACGGCGAGTCACAGGCCCCCACCGAAGCTTGCTCCCTGCAGTCGCAAGCTTCCGCCTCCCCGCAAGGGGGAGGCTCGGGAGTGCGTGGCGGCGCTAGGCCGAGGTCGACGCGTCGGCCTGGCGCTCGGAGTAGATGTAGAGCGGCCGGGCGTTGCCCTCGACAACCTCGGGCGAGATGACGACTTCCTGGACGCCGTCGAGGGCGGGAAGGTCGAACATCGTCTCGAGGAGGATCGCCTCCATGATCGAGCGGAGGCCGCGGGCGCCGGTCTTGCGTTCGATCGCCTTCTTGGCGATCGACGACAGCGCGTCGGGATGGATGGTCAGCTCGACATTCTCCATGTCGAAGAGACGCTGGTACTGCTTGATCAGCGCGTTCTTCGGCTCCGACAGGATGCGGATCAGCGCTTCCTCGTCGAGATCCTCGAGTGTCGCCACGACCGGCAGACGGCCGACGAACTCGGGTATCAGGCCGAACTTCAGGAGATCCTCGGGCTCGACCTCGCGGAACAGCTCGCCTGTACGCCGGTCCTCGGGCGCCGCCACGCGGGCGCCGAAGCCGATCGACGTCGCCCGGCCGCGGTCGGCGATGATCTTCTCGAGGCCCGCGAAAGCGCCGCCGCAGATGAAGAGGATGTTCGTCGTGTCGACCTGCAGGAATTCCTGCTGCGGGTGTTTCCTGCCGCCCTGAGGCGGCACGGAGGCGACGGTGCCTTCCATGATCTTCAGGAGCGCCTGCTGGACGCCCTCGCCCGACACGTCGCGCGTGATCGACGGGTTGTCGGACTTGCGGGAGATCTTGTCGACCTCATCAATGTAGACGATGCCGCGCTGCGCCCGCTCGACATTGTAGTCGGCAGCCTGGAGCAGCTTGAGGATGATGTTCTCGACGTCCTCGCCGACATAGCCGGCTTCGGTGAGCGTGGTCGCATCGGCCATCGTGAACGGCACGTCGAGGATGCGGGCGAGCGTCTGCGCGAGCAGCGTCTTGCCGCAGCCGGTCGGCCCGATCAGCAGGATGTTCGACTTCGCCAGCTCGACGTCGTTGTTCTTCGCGGCATGATTGAGCCGCTTGTAGTGATTGTGGACGGCGACCGAGAGCACGCGCTTCGCGTGGCGCTGGCCGATGACATAGTCGTCCAGCACCGAGCAGATCTCGTGCGGGGTCGGCACCCCTTCGCGCGACTTCACCAGCGAGGATTTCGACTCCTCGCGTATGATGTCCATGCACAGTTCGACGCATTCGTCGCAGATGAAGACAGTCGGCCCGGCAATAAGCTTACGGACCTCATGCTGGCTCTTTCCGCAGAAGGAGCAGTAGAGGGTGTTCTTGCCGTCGCTGCCGCTGACCTTGCTCATTCCCAACACCCTTGGCTGTTACGCTGTCGATAGCCGGGCGCCCGATCGCGAGCCGCCGGTTCTGCGGCTCCCCTCAGGTATTCGGATCGGGAGGTGATCAGCCCTCGTCCCTCCGGCGACATGCGCTCAACGATCCAACCACGCTATCGGCGATTTGTTCAAGAGACACTAACACCGTCCGGCACTCCGCAATGTCGCACCGGACACACGAGACATCCACCCTCAGGCGGCCGCTACTGCGATCTCTTCCTCGGATCGGTTGTTGACGACACGGTCAACGATGCCGAAATCGCGGGCCTCGGTCGCAGTCTGGAAGAAGTCGCGGTCCAAAGTACGCTCGATGACCTCATACGGCTTGCCGGTGTGCTTGACATAGATCTCGTTCAGCCGCCGCTTCATCTTGATGATGTCCTCGGCATGGCGCTCGATGTCCGACGCCTGGCCCTGAAAACCTCCCGACGGTTGGTGCAGCATGATCCGGGCATTCGGGAGCGCAGCGCGCATTCCCGGAGCGCCGGCGGCCAGGAGCAGCGAGCCCATCGAGGCGGCCTGGCCGATGCAAAGCGTCGCCACCGGCGGCTTGATGAATTGCATCGTGTCGTAGATCGCCATGCCGGCGGTGACCACGCCGCCCGGCGAGTTGATGTACATCGAGATCGGCTTCTTCGGATTGTCGGCCTCGAGGAAGAGGAGCTGCGCCGTGATGAGCGACGCGCCGTAGTCCTCGATCGGACCGGTCACGAAGATGATGCGCTCCTTGAGGAGCCGCGAGTAGATGTCGAACGCGCGTTCGCCGCGGTTGGTCTGCTCGACCACCATCGGCACCAGAGTGTTCATCGTAACTTCAACGGGATCGCGCATCATGTGGAGAGTCCTTCGCCCCGGGCCATCGACCGGCGGGCCGACTCCGAGTCGGCCAATACCTGATCGGTCGATATGTAGGGCACCCGCCGCGCCGAAGAAAGGGTCGGCCCGGCAGGCGCTCCAAACGATGTCGCGAGACCGGCGGTCCTAGGCCACGGCCTTGGGGAACGCCGGCTCGTCGGCGTCGAGCATGGCAACCAGCTCCTGCCGCGAAACGGTGCGATCGGTGACGTTCGCAAGCTCGAGCAGGAAGTCGACCACCTTCTCCTCGAACAGCGGCGCGCGGAGCCGGTTCAGATTGGCGGGGCTCGCCTGGTAATAGTCGTAGAGTGCCTTCTCCTGGCCCGGATTGCGGCGGACCTCGGCGGCAAGCGCGCGCTGTAGCTCCTGATCGGTCACGTCGATGCGGTTGCGCTCGCCGATCTCGGCCAGCACGAGGCCGAGCCGGACACGGCGGTTCGCGATCTGCCGGTAATACTCCCGGGCCGCCTCTTCGGTGGTGCCTTCGTCCTCGAAGGTCCGGCCGGCGCGCTGGAGGTCGTTGTTGACCTCGCGCCACACGGCATCGAACTCCTGCTCGACGAGCGTCGGCGGGGCATCGAACTGGTGCATCGCGTCGAGCGCGTCGAGAAGCTGGCGCTTCACGCGCTGGCGCGCCAGCGGCGCATTCTGCGCGTTGAGCTGGGCGGCGACCGCTTCGCGAAGCTTCGCGACGTTCTCGAGCCCGAGCTTGGTCGCGAGAGTGTCGTCGATGGCGACGGAATCCGCCGACGCCACCTCCTTCACCGTCACGTCGAAATTGGCCTCCTTGCCGGCGAGCTGCGGCGCACCGTAGTCGGCCGGGAACGTCACCACCACGGTCCGCTTGTCGCCGGCCGACGCGCCGACGAGCTGGTCCTCGAAGCCGGGGATGAACTGCTTGGAGCCGAGGACGAGGTTCGAGTCGGTGTCCGCGCCGCCCTCAAACGGATCGTCGCCGATCTTGCCGACATAGTCGATGGTGACGCGGTCGCCCTCCGCGGCCGGACCCTCCTTGGTCGAATAGGTGGCGGCGCCGCGGGCGAGTTGCAGAAGCTGGCGGTCGATCTCCTCATCGGAAACGTCGACAGTCGGCCGCTCGATGGCGATCGACTTGAAGTCGCCCAGCGAGATCAGCGGCAGGACCTCGTAGCGGAGCTGGTATTCGAGGTCGGCCTTGGCGTCGAGGACCTTCTCGGCCTCCTTCTCGTCGGTCGGCAGATTGTAGACCGGCTGGATCGCGGTCCGCTCGCCGCGCTCGCGGAGCAGCGCGTCGGTCTTCTCCTTGAGGATGTCGTCGAGGAGCTCGGACATGGTCTGACGGCCGACGAGGCGGCGGAGATAGGTCACCGGGACCTTGCCGGGACGGAATCCCTTGATGCGGGCGGTGCCCTTGAGCTCGTCGAGCCGCGCGGTCAGCCGCTGGTCGAGCTCCGCCTGGGGAACGACCACGCGGAATTCCCGCTTCAGGCCTTCGGAGAAGGTCTCTGTCACCTGCATCGTCGTCATCCCTCTCGCGCTGACCTTCCGGGTCACGCCAAAAACCTTTGCCTCGGAGGGCCCCTGACCGAGCTATCGCGGAGCTGGTGCGGGCGGAGGGACTTGAACCCCCACGGCGTCAGCCACTGGAACCTAAATCCAGCGTGTCTACCAGTTCCACCACGCCCGCGAGCGGCAGCAAGCGGAGCCCTGGCCGAAAGCGTTGCTCCGTATAAACAGGGCCCTTTTGGGGGTCAAAGGGAAAAGCAGACGAGGCTATGGCTCTCCTTGAGGCACTCAGCGCGGCGGAAATGGCGTTGCCGCATCCCCGGCGCTTTGGCAGCATCGTCGGCAACTGAGTCCGGACGCGCTTTTCGTGGACCTTCGCAATCTCGCGGCCCTCGATGCGATAGCGATGATTGCCTTCGCGATCGCCTGGGCGGGCTATGCCCTCATCGTCGATCATGGACCGCTGTCGCGTCACACGCTGTCCTCGGCCATGAACCGCGAGCGGCGGACCTGGATCGGCCTCGTCCAGGCGCGCGAGGTGCGGATCGCCGATACCAACATCATCGCCGGTCTCCAGCAGGGAAGCGCGTTCTTCGCGTCGACGTCGGCTCTCGCCATCGGCGGGTGTCTCGCGATCCTCGGCTCCAGCGACCTCGTCGCGACGGTCCTCGACGACCTGACGCCGGGCTACATCTCGACCGGTGTGACCTTCGACGTGAAGGTGCTCGGGCTCATCGTCATCTTCGTCTACGCCTTCTTCAAGTTCAGCTGGGGCTACCGGCTCTACAACTATGCCTCGATCCTCCTCGGCGCCCTGCCCCCGGCCCGCGATGCCGGAACCCCGGCCGCCGATACGGCGATTGAGAAGACGGCGCTGTTCCTGGCCCTCGGCAGCCGCAACTTCAATCGCGGCCAGCGCGCCTTCCTGTTCAGCCTCGCCTATCTGGGCTGGCTGGCGAGCCCGTGGTTCATCATTGCCGGGACGCTGATCGTGGTGATCGTGCTGGTGCACCGGCAGTTCTTCTCGGCACCGGCCTTCGCGTTCAACGAAACCGTCACCGCAGCGCCAAAATCGCCGCCATCTCCTCCGGGCTGAGAGCGAAGTCGACGACGGCGATGTTCTCGCGGATCCGCTGGGGATCGCCGCTCTTCGGGATCGCCACGCAGCCCTGCTGGACGTGCCAGCGCAGCACGATTTGCGCCGCCGTCCGGCCATGGCGGGCGGCGATGCCGACGATCCGTCGATCGGTCAGCACCGCCCGTTTCGCCAGCGGCGAATAGGAGACGAAGGCGACGCCGAGTGTCTTGCAGGTCGTGAGGAGGTCGGACTGGTCGAGGCCGGGATGGTACGGCAGTTGGTCGGCGACGAGCGGCGCCTCGCTGAGCCGCACAGCTTGCGTCAGCATCGGGGCGTCGAAATTCGAGACGCCGATATGCGCGGCAAGGCCGCGCCGGCGGGCGTCGTTGAGGGCGGCGATGCTTTCGGCGAGCGGAATGCTCCGACTCGGCCAGTGGATCAGGAGAAGGTCGACCGCGTCGACGCCAAGCCGGCGCGCGCTCGCGGCCGCCGATCGCTGCAACGGGCCGTCGCCGATCGTGTCCGGCCACACCTTGGTGACGAGGAAGACCCGGTCGCGCGGGACGCCGCTGCGGCGAAGCCCCTCCCCGACGGCTTCCTCATTGCCGTACATCGCGGCGGTGTCGATGTGCCGATAGCCGGCCGCGAGCGCCGCGATCACGGCGTCGCGGCACGCGGCACCGCGGAGGTCCCACGTCCCCAGTCCGATCGCAGGAATGGCGGCGCCGGAAGGCGTCAGAATGTCCATAGGAAAACAGCCGGTACTGGGACAAAACCCAGTCCGGCACCGGACGACAGCGATTTCCGCTGGACAAGCCGCCTGTTAGCGGTCAATGTCCAAAAGCTGACTTCCAGAGTCAGCTTTCCCCCGGCCTGCTGTTGGCGGGTCATTGTTCTGCTTACTTGGGGGCGATCCGGCCGTTGCCGCGGCCTGATCGCCTCCCTTTTCCTGTTTTGTAGCGGCCACGCCGTCCGTCGGCAAGGAAACAACAAGGGATTCGGACGGAAAACGCCTATGGCCCGCCTCGGGCGGCCGCCCGAACCGCCTCGGCGACCTCGAGGGCCGCCACGGCCTCGGCGGCGCCGACCCCCTGCCCGCCGCGCCCTCCCACCGCCAACAGGAATTCGCCGATCTCGCGGCCGAGCGAGTCTCCGGCGGGAATCTCGACCGATTCCTTGACGGCGCCCTTGCCGACGAAGCTCGACAGCGTCCGGGCTCCAAGGTCCGCGGCGAAGGTGCGGGCCTTCTCCTGAACGATGATGACCCGGCTGGGCGCCGCAGCCACCCGGCTGGCCGACAAATGCGCCGACGCGTCATTGGCGAAGGTCAGGCGCGCGATGACGGAATCGAGGCCGTGGCCCATCACCTCCACCCCTGACGCGGCGACTGCGGTCACGTTCGACCCTGCGAGGTCGAGGGCAAGGTCGATGTCGTGGATCATGAGGTCAAGGACGACGTCGACGTCGATGACCCGCCCGGTCCACATCGTGTGGCGGCGGCATTCGATGAGGATCGGCGCGGCGACGGCCTGGCGGAGGGAACGGTAGGCAGGCGAGAAGCGCTCGACATGGCCGACATGGAGGATCGTCCCCTTCCGCGCGGCCCTTTCCGCAAGGTCGCGGGCGCCGGCCGCGGTTTCGGCCAGCGGCTTTTCGATGAGGACGTGGATACCCGCCTCGATGAAGTCTGGCGCGATGCGGTGATGGAGAGCCGTGGGCGCCGCGATCGAGACGGCGTCGACAAGGCCGATGAGGTCGCGATGGTCCGTGTGGTGGATGTCGCCATAGGTCGAGCGGACGAACGCGCCGCGCCCCTCGCTCGGATCGGCGATGGCGACGAGCTCGGCCTCCGGATGGGCCGCGTAGTGCTTGGCGTGGAAGGAACCGAAATAGCCGAGGCCCACCACCCCGACCCGAATGCGTTGCGTCATCTCAATCCTTCAAAGCAGTCCGAACCACCAGGCCGCAAGGCCGAGGAAGGCAAAGAAGCCGATCACGTCCGTCACGGTCGTCACGAACACCGCCGAGGCGATCGCGGGGTCGACCTTGAGCCGGTTGAGCGTGAGCGGGACGAGGACGCCCGCGGTGCCGGCCACGATCATGTTGACGATGAGCGCGGTGCCGATCACGAGGCCAAGGTCGAGATCCTCGAACCAGAGGCCGGTCGCGGTGCCGATCAGGATCGCGATCACGACGCCATTGACGAGGCCGACCGCCATTTCGCGGACGATGATGCGGCGGACGTTGCGCCGGCTCAATTCGCGGGTCGCGATGGCGCGCACCGTGACGGTCATCGCCTGCGTGCCGGTGTTGCCGCCCATCGAGGCCACGATCGGCATCAGGATCGCGAGCGCCACCATCTGCTCGATCGTGCCGTCGAAGAGGCCGATGACGGTCGCGGCGAGGATCGCCGTGAAGCTGTTGACGACCAGCCAGGGCAGCCGCGACCGCGAGGAGGTGAGGATCGTGTCCGAGATCTCTTCGTCACCGACGCCGGCGAGGCGCTTGATGTCCTCGTCGACCTCCTGCTGGATCACGTCGACCACGTCGTCGATGGTGAGCGCGCCGACGAGCCGGTCGGATTCGTCGAGCACGGGCGCCGAGACCAGATTGTAGCGCTCGAAGCGCCGCGCCACCTCCTCCTGGTCCTCCGTGGCATGCACGACGTGCCGGGTCTCGTCCATGATGGCGAGCATCGGCGTCTGGCGCTGGGCGCGGAGGAGCCGGTTGAGGTGGACCGTGCCGAGGAGCTTGAAGGACGGGTCGACGACGAACACCTCGTGGAAATCATCAGGGAGGTCGTCGGAATCGCGCATGTTGTCGATGGTCTGGCCGACCGTCCAGAACTGCGGCACCGCGATGACCGCGGTCCGCATGCGGCGGCCGGCCGATTCCTCGGGGTAGTCGAGGCTGCGCTTGAGCGCGATGCGGTCGACGATCGGAAGCTGGCGGAGGATCTCCTCGCGCTCGGGCTCGTCGAGGTCCTCGAGGATGTAGACCGCGTCGTCGGAATCGAGCTCGGCGACGCCTTCGGCAACCGTCTCGGACGGCAGCTCGTCGATGATCTGGAGGCGCGTCGATTCGTCGAGTTCGGTCAGCGCCGCGAAATCGAAATCCTCGCCGAGAAGCTGCGCGAACGGACCCCTGAGGTCGGACGGGATCGCCTCGATGAGGTTGGCGGTGTCGGCGGCGTGGAGGTCGGCGGCGAGGTCGCGGAGGCGCTCCGCGTCCTCCGCCTCGACGGCGGCGATGACGGCGTCGACGAAATCAGGGTCGAGCGCGCCGTCGGCGGCGCGGATCGGCAGCTCGGCGGCACCGGCCTCGGCTTCGTCTTCGGACATCGCACCCTCGGCTTCGGGTCGCGTGAAAACGGAAAACACCGGCCGAAGGGCCGGTGCGTCGAAGGCCGGCGGACCGGCGGTTTTGGTCTTGGGGCGGAGGCGGTGGCCTCAGCCGATCGGCGCCGAGAGGCTATGTCGGCGCCGCATGAAGAAAGAATGGTGCGGTCGAGAAGACTCGAACTTCCACGGGTTGCCCCACAGCGACCTCAACGCTGCGCGTCTACCAGTTCCGCCACGACCGCACGCAATCTTGGAGTGCCGCGCGGGAGCGAACCCGCCCCGCGCGGCGGCTGGGATGTAACAAATCGATTCCGGGCTTACAAGCGCGGATGGACCGAACCGAAGGACGCTTTGCCCCACCATGAACGCCGCTTTCCGGCCCCTCGATCGAGATCCGGCTGCGGGTTCCGTCGCCTTCCGCAGCTCGGCGGCGCCGGTGCCTTATCCGGAGGCGATGGCGGAGATGGAGGCGCGCGTCGCCGGGATCGTCGACGGGACAGCCTCCGAGGAGGTGTGGCTCCTCGAACACCCGCCGCTCTACACGGCGGGAACCAGCGCCAAGGCGGCGGATCTCCTCGATGCAGCGGCGCTGCCAGTTTTCCCGAGCGGCCGCGGCGGGCAGTACACTTATCACGGCCCCGGCCAGCGCATCGCCTATGTGATGCTCGACCTGCGGCGGCGCGGGAGCGACCTCCGCGGCTTCGTCGCGGGGCTGGAGGAATGGATGATCCGCACCCTTGCGGCGTTCGGCCTCACGGGCGAGCGGCGGGCCGACCGGGTCGGCGTGTGGGTCGCCCGAGGCGACGGCAGCGAGGCCAAGATCGCCGCGATCGGCGTCCGCGTGCGGAAATGGGTGACATTCCACGGCGTCGCCCTCAACGTCGCGCCGGACCTCGCCGCCTATGACGGGATCGTCCCGTGCGGCATCACGGGACACGGCGTCACGAGCATGAGGGACCTCGGCATCGACGCGCCGACGGGTGCGGTCGATGGTGTGCTCCGCCGGGAGTTCGAAGCCGTGTTTCGGCACGCTGTCTGAGAGCGCGGGACTCGCTCGACATAGCGTCACGTCGCGTCCGAACGGCTCCGTCCGGTGACACCGTGACGGATAGCGGCGGCATCGGGGTGATCCGCTTGCCGTTCGCGATGACCAGCGCGCGACCGCACGGATCATGTGGGGCGCATTGCCGCCGGCATTGCTACGGCCGGCGTCCCCGTCCAAACGTCAGTAACGCCACACTGGCGATTTGTTCGCGGACGTAGAGCGGCCGCGGAACCGCCGCGACGGCCGCGAACGCGCATCCCCCAAAGCCACAGGACACCGACATGGCCATTCCCATGAAGCCTTTCACGCGCCGCCTCGCCGGCAGCCAGATCGACAGCGCCTCGGCCACTTTGCCGATGCCGACCTTTGGCGCCGTCTCGGCCACCGCCCCTTCACCCTTTCGCCATCGGAGGCCGCTGGCGGAACAGGCGCCGGACGAGGCCACCGAACGGGCTGACCTCGTCCGGGGCATCGACGCGCTCGTTCGCCGCGGCCTCCCCGACACGCCGCACTTCAACCTCCTCGGCCTCCGGGACCGCATCGCCCGTGGCGATATCTCGATCCTCGATGCGGAGTGGGCGATCGCCATGGAGACGCAGTTCTTGGCGCGGGCGCAAGGGGCGGGCGGGCCGACGCCCCTCTCTTCACCAACAACGGACCCAGAGCTATATGCGCAGGTCACGCGAGCCGGAGAGGCCGGGGCGGGCCTCGGTGATTCCGTTGTGCCGCGGCAATTTTACGATCCTCATGAAGCGGGCCATCACTACTACATTGCTGGCCCGACAGTCGTGTGTTCCGCGCCGCTTGCCTGTACGCCCGAGGAAATAGCATACTATCTTGCGCGGTACGCCTATCCTGGCCAAGACCCGGCTGAACCAATAGTGGATGGGGAGAAATATACTGCACTAGATCCAACTGGACTATTCGGCGGACCAATAAGATCAGATATTACTACGGGTGGGCTAAGCATAGTGAATACCACGCTTCCCGGTCATGTGTTCCACGATGGCCAAATAGTAAGGACTGCGCTAAGAACGTCCGACGGTGATTGGGTCGTGGTAACCAATGGATTTGGAGTCAATATCGGGTGGCCTAGAGGCTTACGGGCTCAGATCAACGAAGGAGCCGGCCGGGGACTGTTTGAGGATATGGATAGGCAGATGGCCAACAACATTGCTGCGCACCATGGGGTTCCACTCCCATACCGTTAGGCTGCCCGCCCCGACCATCCATCCCAAACGAGATGACGCAGATGATAAGACACTTTAAGTTGTCTATTATATTCTTCTCCATACTTCTGGGAGTTGCGGCAGCCAGCCCAAAGCCGGCGGCAGCCCAAGACAGTATGGAGCCATACATCAGAAATGTTACCATAGAACTGTTGCCTGGCACTCGCGATCAGTTTTTGGCGCAACTCGAGCGGTACGCTGACGCGCTCGGCTTTGCGATTCGCATAGTACGCGTTCGTCCTGACCGCCCTAGCTACAGTATCCAGCTCTGGCGCTTTGATATTTTTGGCCTTGGCGTAAATCCCGAGTTCGATGATACTTTCGAGATCGGATTCTACGAGAACCGTGGGCCGGCGACGGTCGAGATTGTCGACGAGTTGATCGGTTATCTCAAGGAAGCTTTGACAGAAATACCCGGCGCCACCATTGTGGAAGTCAGGTAGTAGCGGTTCCCGGCGATAGTCGTCCAAGGAGGGTCGTCGTTAGTTTGGCCGGCTGGAACGACCCGGCTAGGAAAGAATCCGAAAGCCTGCCGGCCCGTCCCAGCCGGCCACCATCACATCTACGGTCCCCACTCGCGCGCCGCGCGGGCCGGCGTGGCAGAGGTCGATCAGCGTGGCGACGGCCGGCTCCGGGCCGGCGAGAAGCGCCTCGACGGCGCCGTCGTTGAGGTTGTGCACCCAGCCGTCGATGCCGTGGGCGTCGGCCTGTTCCTTGAGCCACGCCCGATAGCCGACGCCCTGGACGCGGCCGCGGATGGTGACGGCGACGACCTTGCGGCTCACGCGGCCAAACGGAGGATCAGCGCCGCTGCCTCCATCTCCTTCCACCGCGCCGCGCGGCGCGCCGTGGCCTCGGTGTCCTCGCCCCATTGCGCGATCTCCCAGTCCTCGTCGACATGGGCCGCCACCCAGGCCTCCTCCGCGGTGATTTTCCCCCGCGCCACGGCGAGGGCGATGACGGCAGAACCGGTGAGCGTGGTCACGACATGGAGCGCGGCGAGCGGCAAGGGATCGACGGGCTCGAGCGCGGCAGCGATGGCCGCGAGGCTCGTCGCGGCCTGGCCGATGGGTACCACGCCGTGGCCGACCTCGAACGCGGCCCCGAACTCCTCCCGCGCCCAGGCCAGGAGCGGGTCCCACAACGCGCCCTGCCGCGCGATCAGCGCGTCCGGCCCGGTTGCCCGGTAGGACAGGAGATCGCTGCCGGAATAGGAGACGATCTCCGCGCGCACCGCATCCGCCCGCGCGCCAACGCCGTCGATGGCGGAGTTGACGAGGCGGGTCACCGGCATCGTCATGGCGTCGATCTCGGCAGCCTGCGCTTCCCATTCGGCAGCGACAGCGGCCGCGACCGCCCGGTTCGGCAGGGCCAGCAGCGTCCGGCCGGGCGTGCGCAGCGTCTTGCCGTCGAGCGTGACGACGAAGGCGCCGTCACTCTCCTCGACCTCGACGATCGTGTAGAAGCGCTTCGGCCGCTGCTGTCTCGTGGAGAGATGCGCGCGGTGGATCGCGTCCGATCCAACGCCGCGGCCATTGCCGTTGCCGTTGGCGATCACGCCTCTTCCTCCTCGTCCGTCCGGCCTGCCTCGACGTCAAAGCCAAGGAGATTCCAGCTCTGCACCATGTGCGGCGGCAGCGGCGCGGTGACGTCGATCGAGCCGCCGTCGGGATGCGGCAGGACGATGCGGCGCGCGTGGAGATGCAGGCGGTTCTGGATGCCGCCCGGAAGCGTCCAGTCCTTCTTGTCGAAGTAGAGCGGGTCGCCGACGATCGGATGCCCGATATGGGCGGCGTGCGCGCGAAGCTGATGCGTGCGGCCGGTCAGCGGCCGCATGGAGAGCCACGCCAGCGCCTGCCCCGCCTGATCGACGACCGAGTAGAGCGAGACGGCGTGGCTCGCTTCGTCCTCGCCGTGATGGGCGATCTTCATCCCCTCCCCGGCTTCGACGTCCTTCGCGAGCCAGGTCGAGACCCGCCCCTGCCGCGGCTTCGGCACGCCGGCGACAAGCGACCAGTAGATCTTTCGTGCCGACCGGCCCCGGAAGGATGCCGCCAGCGCCGCCGCAGCCGAGCGGGTCTTGGCGACGACGAGGACGCCGGAGGTCTCGCGGTCGAGCCGATGGACGAGCCGCGGCTTCCGGTCCTTGGCGTCGCGGAGCGCTTCGAGCATCTGATCGACGTGCTTCGTGAGGCCCGACCCGCCCTGGACCGCGAGGCCCGCCGGCTTGTTGAGGACCAGCACCGTGTCGTCCTCGAACAGGGTCATGGCGCGGAGTTCGTCGACGACGGCGTTGGCGTGTCGTGGCGACCGGGGCGCTGCGGCTGCGGGCCGGCTTGCGCCTTCGGACGTCCGGGATTTGGCCGAGGGCGCGGCGGTGGAAGCCGGTTCCTCGTCCTCATGCGCCGGCGCCCCGCCGCCCGACAAGGGCGGGATGCGCACCGTCTGGCCTGGATCGAGCCGGGTGTTGGTCTTCACCCGCCCGCCATCGACCCGCACCTGTCCGGAACGGAGCAGCTTCTGCAGGTGCCCGAAGGAGAGGTCCGGAAAATGGTTCCTGAACCACCGGTCGAGGCGCATCCCGGCCTCGTCGCGGTCGACCGTCCGCGTCTCGACCTCCGCGCTCATGCGAAACTCCACTTCATGCCAGCGCCCGCACTATCCACATGCCGGCCGCAATCCCGACCAGCGACAGGACGACGGAGGCGATCACATAGCCCGCCGCCGCAACCATCTCGCCGCGCTGCCACAGCACCATGAAGTCAAGCGAGAACGCCGAAAACGTGGTGAAGCCGCCCAGGATGCCGGTCGCGACGAACAGGCGCAGCGCCTCCGACCCGCTCCAGCGGAGGGCGAGGAGCTCGACGAAGACGCCCATCACGAGGCAGCCGACGACATTGATGAGAAGGGTTCCGACGGGAAAGCCCGTGCCGAACAGCTTGCCGGCAGCGATACCGGTGCCATAGCGCAGCGAGGCGCCGATCGCGCCGCCGGCGGCGACGAGAAGAAGGCCGCTCATGGCTCGGCTCCGTCGACGGCGCTCGGCCTTCGGATGGCCGGCGGCACCGGTCCCGCGATTCCGACATGCCCGGCCTTCCAGCTTCCCAACACCGTCGGAATGGACAGGAACAGCGCCACGCCGGCGATTGCGAAGACCATTTGCGGCAGCCCGGCGTCGATCACGACCCCGAGGATGACGGGCGCGATGAGCTGGCCGGCATCGAGGCCGGAATAGACCATCCCGAAGGAACGGCCGAGACTCCCCGCGGGCGCTACCTCCCGCACGGTGATGTCGCGCGGCGGGAGCGTGGCGCCCGTGAGAAGGCCGGTGAGCGCGAGAAGCGCCACCACGATAAACACCGGCAGCGCATGGATCGACGCCAGGAGATACGCGATGGCGGCGCCGGCGAGGCACCAGATCGCGAGGCGGTGGGGCGACCGCCCGCGGTCGATCAGGACGCCGCTCGCGAGCGTCCCGATGATGGAGGCGCCGAGGGCGATGCTGATGCCGAGGTTGGCGAGCGTGAGGTCGGTCCGATAACCCTCCGTCAGCGCCGACGAGCCGAAATTCATGACCGCGCTTCCGGCGATCGAAGACAGGAGGAAGAAGACGAAGAGGAGCTGCAGCGCCGGCAGCCGGACGATGGTCCAGATGCTCGGCCGCCGCGCCGCCCCCGGTCCGGTCTCGTGATGGGCGGGCTCGTGCGGGATGATGGCCGCGCGCTTGAGGATCACGAAGGCGGCGATGCTGAGGCCAACCGCGGCCGCAACGGCCACGCCGGCCCGCCAGCCGAAAGCCACGCCGATGCCGCCGACCGCGATCGGCGCGGCGGCGAAGCCGATCGAGCCGCCGATGACGTGGCTGGCGAGCGCCCTTCCCAGCCGTTCCCTGGCGACGCGGCGGTTGAGGATCGAGAGGTCGGCGGGGTGGTAGACGCTGTTGCCGAGACCGGCAATCACCGCGAGCGGGAACATCAAATGATAGTCGCCGACGAGCGCCCAGCCGAGGACGCCGACGGCCTGCAGGATGATCCCCGCGATCAGGAGCCGGTGGGGGCCGAAGCGGTCGACGAGAATCCCGGCAAGGATCTGGCCGATCCCCGACGTCGCGTAGAAGACGGTGAGTACCCAGCCGAGCTGGGCGAAGGAAATCCCGAGATCGTCGCGGATCAGCGGCAGCAGCGGCGCCAGCGACAGCTGCATGAAATGGCTGGCGAAATGCGCGGCGGAAACCGTGCCGATCGTGAGCACGTCGGTGCCGCGCGCAGCCGGTGCCATCGCAGCCGTCATCGGGCGCTCGTCGTGCCGGGGGTCTTGTTCATTGCTGCTTCTTCTTGGGGATCGCGGCCGAATGCAACCGCTTCGCGCGCCGGCGGTGGAATCACCTGCCCGCCTTCACCGCGACTCTGGGTGAGGATCGGGGCCGACGCTGGGCCCCATGAGCTGTGGCGACGGTTGTCGGAGAACGACGGGAGCCGATGACCGTCGGCCGGCGTCGGCGGGACGAATCCGTGTCGACACAGGGGATCCCGCCGCTGGCGTAGGGCCTCCCCACCCGCATCGATCCATCGAAGTCGGATGTTTCCGACTTCGGCACTTGTGGCGGGACGAGTTGCAGCCAGGGTCCGGACATCCGCGGAACCAGGCAACAGGCCCTGAGCGGTCGTGCCGCCGATAAAGCGGGTCGGCGACGCCTTAGCCCAAAAACAGATCGTCCGCCGCGCGGGCGCGGCGGACGACAGAAGAAGCCGTTCTCCGGCTAGCCGCCGAAACGGATCGTGATCCCGCCTTCGATCGAATGGACGTTGAAGGGGTTCACCGTGAAGGGATCGTCGCCAAGGTCGATGAAGTCGGTCGGCCCGATATGCTGGAACCGGTAGCGCACGCCGAGCGAAATCGTGTCGGTCAGCGCGAAATCGACGCCGGCGATGGCCTGGAAGCCCCAGGTCCAGTCGTGATTGCGGCCACCGCCCGGACCAATACCATCAATACCGAATTCGCCCGCGGGCGAATCGATACGCAGGCGCGCCGCACCCGCACCAACCGCGACGTAAGGCTGAAAGGTCCCCATGGTCGCCCCGACTCGCAGATTGCCCATCAGCGTCAACAGCGTCGCGTTTGTTTCGATGTCATCAGGCACTACTTCGCACAGGTCCGGCTCTTCGCCATCGCACACCTCCGTCGGGTACACCCGGGCCCATGTCACGTCGCCTTCGAGAGCGAGGGTGGAGTTCAGATTGAACCCGATCGCTCCGCCAATGCGGTAGCCGCGGAAGTCGATGATGTTTTCAGCTTCCGGCTGGTTCCAGACCGTATCCCGCGCGAACACGAAGCCGCCGAGAAGGGTGACATAAGCCCGGCTCGGTTCCGGCTCCACCACGACCGGAACCGGCGTTACGATCGGAATGACCTCGATCACGTCGGCCGCGAGGGCGCCGGTCGCCATGGTGCTCGCCGCGATAGCGGTCAGTGCTAGACGCTTCATTGATTAGCCTCCCCAAGTTACTGCTCCGGAAACAATACTTCATTTCGGCAGAGAAAGGTGTTGCAGTTCGGCAACCCCGCAACCGCGAAGCGAAACGACAGCCGTCGCGACGCGAGCACGACCTGTATCCCCCGATCGCGGGAGCCGGGTTCATCTCTGGCGAACCTGCTATCACTCGACCCCGTTGTCGGCCGATCCGACAACGACAGCAATTCGCGTTTGCGTTGTGGCGCGTGGCTCCGTGGGCCGCTCTCGTCGCCCCTCCACGGTGGCAATTTGCGTAGCTCAGCCGCCTGCCCGAAGTAGGCCAGACTGCGCGGCGGTCCACGTGTCTCCGCACCTCCCCCGCCGGGGAGACGTCGAGGCGCCGACATGCCGGCTGCAAAGCGTGCAACAGCCCCCCCTTACGGGGCCGGTGGCGGCGCGGGCGGGGCAACGATGATCGGCGCGGCGAGCGGCACGGCCGGTGCCCCCGCCTCGGGTGCCGGAGCCGCCGGCGCGGCGTCCGCGACCGGAAGCTGCGTCTCGGCGATGAACGCGGCGATCAGCTCGGCAGTCCGCGCGGGCGCCTCGATCATCGGGGAATGGCCGACGCCGGGGATGACCTCGACGCGGGCGTTCGGCACCGCGCCCCAGAGCGCCGCGTCGGTCGGAAGGACGACCGCATCGAGCTCGCTCATGATCACCAGGACCGCCGGCTGCGCCGACAGGCTGGCGACCCGGAGGTGGATCGCCATGGCGCTCCGATAGGCCTCGCCGCCCGCCTGGGTCTGCTGAAGCGCCGCAAAGGTCAGCCGGCGGGCATCCGCGACATAGGCATCCGGGATGACGAAGCCGGGCGCAAAGGTGTTGGCGAGGAGCCCGCGCACCATGTCGTCGGTCATGATCTCCGCGAGAATCTCGCCCACCAGCGGCATGTCCGGCACGCCTTCGGCGAGCGCCGGATTCACTGCCGCGGACGGCGTGTTCATGATGACGAGACGTTCGACGACCTCCGGATACTGCTCGGCGATCGCGGTTGCGACCAGCCCGCCGTAGGAGTGACCGACGATCGTCGCCGACGTCACGCCGAGCTGCTCCATCGCCTGGCGCACCAGCGCCGCGTTGTTGGCGACCTCGTAGCCGGTCTCCGGCGCCTCGGTGCCGCCATGGCCGAGAAGGTCGATGGTGACGACGCGATGCGCCTCTGCGAGCGTGGGCACGATCGGGTCCCACCAGTCCATCGCGGCGCTGAGGCCGTGGATGAGGACGATCGCCGGCCCCTGCCCCATCTCGCGGACATTGGTCGGCACGATCGTGTTGACGAGCTGGCCGCCGCTGCGGGGCTCGGCCGGCCGGGTCTGGGCATGCGCCGCATGGCCGATCCCGAGGACGGCAAAGAGCGCCGCGATTGCCTTGACGCCGAAGCCCAGCCGGCGGCGTCTCCTTCCGGCGCGTGCGGAGTTATCCAAGGTCAGCCCCATCCTTACTCTGGCAGGTCGAGCCGGGTGCGCGGGTCGATATGCGCTCCCGTCCAATGCCCGTACCGCCAGGGCAGATACCAACGCGCTCCGGGGCGGAGGGTTGCAGGGACGGGATCATATCCCGACGCGCCATTCGGCCCGCAGCGCTGGAAGCGCGCGAGCCCGATCCAGAAGCCGGCCCAGAGGCCATGCCGGCGGATCGCCTCCTCGGTGTAGTTGGAGCAGGTCGGGAGATAGCGGCACGTCTGGCCCATGATCGGCGACAGCACGAGCCGGTAGGCTTTGATCAGGCCGATGCCTAGGAGGCCCGGCACGCGGAGGATGAGCGGCCGCTGCGGTGCGGGCGCCGTCCCGTCATCGGCATGGAAGCGGCCGGGGTGGTCGGCGCACATCGTCAGGCCGGCTCGGCCACCGTCCTGGCGGCGATCCGGTCGAGCGCTTCGACAACCGCCTCGAAGACGAGCAGCGTCGAGGTGTGGCGCGCCTTGTAGTCGCGGACCGGCTCGAGCACGGCGAGCTCCGCAAAGCGGCCGGCCGGCGGCGGACCATTCTCCTTCAGCATCCGCCGCATCGTGTCGCGGAGCGCGCGGAGCTCCGCCGCGGTCGAGCCGACGATCTGCTTGGCCATGACGGCGGCGGCTGCGGTACCGAGGGCGCAGGCCGCGACGTCCTGGGCATAGTCGACCACGATTTCGTCCTCGACGCGAAGATCGACCGTCACCGTCGACCCGCACAATTTCGAGTGGGCCGTCGCGGTGGCGTCGGGCGCCGCCAGCCGGTGCGCGGGCGCAATATTGCCGGCGAGATCCAGGACGCCGCGATTGTAGATGCCGTCGATCATTCGACGCCGAGCCCTTTCCAAAACGCGCTGGCCAGCCTGCGTTGCGGGCATGGCCGCTTGCAAAGCACAACGCCAGACTCATATAGAGCCCGTTTCCCCCCGATTGGAGAGGCGGGTTGTTACCCCCCTTGCGGCGGGCCTATTGTTGCCACGGCCGATGGCTCTGAGGCACCGGCCCCGAAATCCAGACTGGAGAAGGTATCGTGGATGTTCGCGTGAAGCCGGCGGCGCCGGCGCCTGCCGACCGCCCGGCGCCATCGGTTCGCCCGACGAGGACCGAAGCCGAGGCCGCCGTCCGCACGCTCATCCGCTGGGCGGGCGACGATCCGGAGCGCGACGGCCTCAAGGAAACGCCCGAGCGGGTGGTCCGCGCCTATGAGGAGTTCTATGCCGGTTATGGCGAGGACCCCGCCGCCTATCTCGAGCGCACCTTCGAGGAGACGGCGGGCTATGACGACCTCGTTCTCGTCCGCGACATCCCCTTCGCCTCGCATTGCGAGCACCACATGGTGCCGTTCGTCGGCAAGGCCCACATCGCCTATTTCCCGACCACGTCCGTCGTCGGCCTGTCGAAGCTCGGCCGCCTGGTCGACGTCTTCGCGCGCCGCCTCCAGACCCAGGAGCACCTGACGGCGCAGATCGTGATGGCGATCAACGACACGCTGAACCCGCGCGGGACGGCGGTCATGATCGAGGCCGAGCACATGTGCATGACCATCCGCGGCGTGAAGGCCCACGGGGCGTCGACGGTGACCACGCAGTTCACCGGCCTCTTCAAGGACGACGCGGCGCACCAGACCCGGTTCCTGACGCTCCTCCGCAGCGCCGAGTAGCCATGGCGGCCGGCTCCGCGCACGACCACGAGCTCGAAACGACCAGCGCGTTCACCCCCCGCTTCGGGCCGGACGGGCTCATCCCGGCCGTCGTGACCGACGCAGCGTCGGGCGACGTGGTGATGTTCGCGTGGATGGACCGGGAGGCGCTTGACCTGACGCTGACGACCGGCATCGCCCACTACTTCAGCCGGTCGCGGCAAAAGCTTTGGAAGAAGGGCGAGACCTCCGGCAACACGCAGGCCGTCGTGGACATGAGGATCGACTGCGACCAGGATGTCGTGTGGCTGCGGGTGAACACCGCAGGCGACGGCGCGAACTGCCACACGGGGGCAAAAAGCTGCTTCTACCGGCAGGTTGTTTCGGGTCCCACGGGGGAGGCCGAGCTGCTGTTCCTCACGGACGAGGCTCCCGGCACCAAGTAGCTGCCGTGCACCAGCCGTGCTCCGTTTGCGCTTCCGCCAACGGACTCGGCTGTTGTTCAGGTCATCGTCGGATGCCTCAGGAATCTCTCTCTGTCTAGTAACGCTTGACAGATCGCCGGATGTCCAATAATACTAGACATGATCCGGTCGTTCAAAAGCAAGGCGCTCCGCCGCTTCGCCGAACAAGGCGACGCTTCGAAGCTGAGCGTTCAGAACCCGACCCGTATCCGGCTTATCCTGAGCCGGCTCGATGCGGCGGCCACGCCGGGCGAACTCGAATCTTCCGGGCCTTCGCTTTCACGCCCTAAAGGGCGGCGACGTTCGGCGGTATGCGGTTTGGGCCAGCGAGAACTGGCGGATCACTTTTGCCTGGGACGGCGCCGACGCCATCGATGTCGACCTTGAGGACTACCACTAGGAGCAGCGAAAAATGCCCAATCCCCTTCTGAAGGGCCTGAAGCCCACCCACCCCGGCGAGTTCCTCCGGGAGATCACGTTGCCGGCGGTCAACCTCTCCAAGGTCGAAGTGGCGAAGCGGCTCGGGATCAGCCGCGCCATGCTCTATGCCATCATCGAGGAGAAGGCACCGGTCTCCCCGGCTATGGCGCTCCGGCTCGCCCGTCTGTTCGGCGGGACCGCGGAGACCTGGTTGAACATGCAGCGGGACTATGACCTCCGGATACTCGAAGCGGAGATGGCCGGAGATCTCGCCAGCATCGATCCCGTGGCGGCATAGGAAAGGGCGCGGTGCAGAGAATAAAGTCCTCTACACCTACGTCTCCCGTCCGCCTTCGCCGCCCTCGGCCTCGCCCTCGCCTTCCTCCTCACCCGGCTCAGCCAGCCGCTCCACCGACACCACGCGGTCGCCATCGCTCGTGTTGAACACCGTCACCCCCTGGGAATTGCGGCCGACGATGCGGATGCCGTCGACGGGGACGCGGATGACCTGGCCGGAGGTCGAGACCAGCATGATCTGGTCGGTCTCCTCGATCGGGAAGGACGCGATCAGCGGGCCGTTGCGCTCGTTGACCACCATGGCGACGATGCCCTTCCCGCCGCGGCCGGTGACGCGGTACTCGAAGGACGAGGTCCGTTTGCCGAAGCCGCGCCCGGAGACGGTGAGGAGGAATTCTTCCGCGGCGCTCATCGCCGCGTAGCGGTCGGGCGGCAGGTCGCCATCGGCCGCCGAAGCGCCCTCCTCCGCTTCCACGGCAACGTCGGAGACATCCGCCTCGCCGCGCACCGCGCGGCTCATCTTGATGTAGGCGGCACGCTCCTGCGCGGTGGCCTCGAAATGATGGAGGATCGCCATCGAGATGAGGCGGTCGCCCTCCGCGAGATTGATGCCGCGGACGCCCGTCGAGTCGCGGCCCTTGAAAACGCGGACGTCGGTGACCGGGAAGCGGATGCACTGTCCTTCGACGGTCGTGAGGAGCACATCATTGTCCTCGGTGCAGACGTCGACCGAGAGGATCGCCTCGCCCTCGCCGAGCTTCATGGCGATCTTGCCGTTGGCGCGGACGTCGATGAAGTCGGACAGCTTGTTGCGGCGGACGGTGCCGCCGGTGGTCGCGAACATCACGTCGAGCCCTTCCCAGGACGCCTCGTCCTCGGGGAGCGGCATGATGGTAGTGATGCGTTCGTCCTGCTCGAGCGGCAGAAGATTGATCAGCGCCTTGCCGCGGCCCTGGGGCGCGGCGAGCGGGAGCCGCCAGACCTTCAGCTTGTAGACCTGGCCGAGCGAGGAGAAGAACAGCACCGGCGTATGGGTGTTGGCGACGAAGAGGCGCGAGACGAAATCCTCGTCGCGTGTCGCCATGCCGGAGCGGCCCTTGCCGCCGCGGCGCTGCGCCCGGTAGGCGGCCAGCGGTACGCGCTTGATGTAGCCGGCATGGGTGACGGTGACGACCATGTCCTCGCGCTGGATGAGGTCCTCGTCCTCGAGGTCGCCGATGCCCTCGCCGACCTCGGTCCGCCGCGGCGTGCCGAACTCGGCCTTCGCGGCCAGCAGCTCGTCCTTGATGATCTGGAGGATGCGGCCGCGGGAGCGGAGGATGTCGAGATAGTCGCGGATCGAATCCGCCAGCGTGTTGAGCTCGTCGCCGACCTCGTCTCTTCCGAGCGCGGTGAGGCGCTGCAGGCGGAGCTCGAGGATCGCCCGGGCCTGGGTTTCGGAGAGGCGGATGGTGCCGTCGGCGCTCAGGCGATGACGCGGATCATCCACCAGAGCGACGAGCGGGGCCATGTCCTTGGCTTCCCAGTCACGGCTCATCAGCTCGTCGCGCAGATCGGAAGAGCG
>JBFXAJ010000009.1:0-117975 GCA_050184415.1 Bauldia sp. | reverse complement strand
CGGCAATCTCGCCGTCACCGGCACCGATCCCGACCGCTTCGCCCTGTCGGTGATCAACACCCTCCTCGGCGACGGCCTCTCGTCCCGCCTCTTCCGCAACCTCCGTGAGCAGCGGGGCTACGCCTATTCGATCGGCTCGTCGCTGACCTTCCCGCTCGACCGCGGGGTGTTCTCGGTGACGACGCGGGTCCAGCCCGGACGGGTCGCGGAATCGATCACCGAGATCCTCGCGGAAATCGGGCGGGTCCAGAGCGAGCCGATCGGCGAGGAGGAACTCGCCAATGTCCGCGCGGGCATGATCGGCAAGTTCGCGCTCGACCTCGAGACGATGAATGACTTCACGAGCATCGTCCTCGCCTACACGATCCGCGGCCTGCCGCTCAGCGACATCGAGAACTATCCCGAGCTGATCGGAGCCGTGACCCCGGAGACCGCCCTCGACGCCGCCGCGGAAAAGCTGCCCCACGACTGGCTCGTCGTCGTCGCCGGCGATGCGGCGGTGCTACAGCCGCTCCTCGAGACCTTGGGCCCCGTGACGGTCATCGAGCCCGACTGAGCCGTTTCCACAGCGATTGCCAAAGGCCCGGCCCGAAAGGGCCGGGCCTTTTCGTTGCGCCGTTGACTCAGCCATATTGGTTCATTAGTTGAGTAATGAACCGGCTGACCGATGAACCGGGACGGAGCTCGATCCTTGTTCGACGAACGAAGCCCGATCTACCAGCAGATCGCAGACACCATCAAAGACGAGATCCTGAGCGGAGCGCTCAAGGAGGATGAACAGGTCATGTCCACCAATCAGTACGCGTCGTTCTACAGGATCAACCCGGCAACGGCAGCCAAGGCCTTTCAGCAGCTTGTCGATGACGGGATCCTTACCAAGAGGCGCGGGATCGGAATGTTTGTGAACATTGGTGCGCGTGACAAGCTGATCGCTGAGCGGCGGGCGCGGTTCTTCGAAGAGAAGATCGACCCGATCGCCCGCGAGGCGAACCTGATCGGCATCGGCGTGGACGAGATCGTCGAGCGCCTCCGGGCCTTCAAGGCGGAGGACGGATCGTGAGCCTTGCCGTCGAAGCCCGCAACCTCTCGATCGCCTACGGATCGCAGACGGTGGTGCGCGGCCTCAGCTTCTCGCTCGAAGCCGGCAAGATCCACGGCCTGCTCGGCCGCAACGGCTCGGGCAAGACCACCCTCCTGTCGGTGATCGCAGCCCTGCGCCAGCCAAATAGCGGAACGATCCTCGTCGGCGGCGAGGCGCCCTACGAGACCCCACGGGTCACGCATGAGGTGGCGCTCATCCGCGCCAGCGGCGACGTCCCCGATTCATGCCGTGTCGGCGAGGCGCTCGCGGTCGCGGCGCGGTTCCGCCCGCACTGGGACCAGGCCTTCGCCGACCGCCTCCTCGACCGGTTCAAGATCGCGCGGCGGAAGCGGTACAGCACCCTGTCGCGCGGCCAGCAATCGGCCGTCGGCATCGTGCTCGGCCTCGCCAGCCGGGCTCCGCTGACGCTGTTCGACGAGGCCTATCTCGGCCTCGACGCACCCGGCCGCTACGTCTTCTACCAGGAGCTTCTGGACGACTACATCGCGCATCCGCGGACGATCGTCCTGTCGACGCATCTGATCGAGGAGGTCGCGGACCTCTTCGAGAGCGTCCTGATGATCAACGACGGGACGCTCCTCATCCACGACAGCGCGGACGCTCTCCGCACCCGCGGCGCCGCGATCATCGGCCCGGCCGAGGCGGTCGATGCCGCCACGCGCGGCCTCACGATCCTCAACAGCCGGAGCCTCGGCCGCACGAAATCGGTGACGGTCTATGGCGACATCGACGACGATTCCCGCCGGCGTATCGCTTCGGCCGGCATCGAGGTCGCGCCCGTGCCGCTCCAGGACCTCTTCGTTCACCTCACCGCGCCCTCGGAGGTCGCGTCATGAACCCGTCGCGCTCGCTCGTTCCGGACATCGTCTGGCTGGCCGCCACCCGCATCGGACGCCTCCTCGGCTGGTACTGGGCGATCTACGTCCTCGTCATCCTCGTCGTCGCGGCCATCCTCTTCTACACGGGCGAATCCGTGACGATCGAGGTGGGCGGTTCCGACACCTGGGAGGGGTCGACCGCCGCGCCGCGCTACTTCCTGCTGGCGATCGGCATCGTAGCGCCCACGACGCTTCTCACCTTCGCGGTGGTGAATGGCGCCACGCGCCGCGAATTTGCCGATGCGCTGACGATCCTGTTCCCGATCACCGCCGTCCTGATGTTCGCAGTATTCGCCGCCTTTCTCGGCCTCGATCAGGCCTTCGGCGACGCGCTGCCCTGGGGCCGCTCCCTCTCGACCGCCATCGCGCTCGACGGTTTTGGCGGCATCGCCAGCTTTCTCGCCGAGACGTCGGTCATCGGGCTTGCCTACCTGTCGACCGGCTGGCTGATTGGCTTGGGCTACATGAAGTGGCGATGGGAACTTGCGACACTCTTCATCGTCCCGGTCGCGTTGCCGGCGCTCGCGATCGAGCTTGCCTTCGACAATGGTCCGCTCGGGAGGGGCCTCAACGAGCTGGTCGACATCGCGCCCGGCGACGTCCTCCCCTGGGTCGCCGCGATCGTCCTCACCCTCCTCTCGCTCATCGCCGCCCGCCGGCTGACGACCACGGTCGCCCTCGGCAGCAGCAAGGCGCGCGCCTGATCCCGGCCTTCGAAGCCTCTCCAATGTCCGTCACCGAAGTCCGCAATCTGCGGAAGACCTGCAATGGCTCCGTCGTCCGCCATGGCGCGCCGGCCGGTCGGCTCGCTATGACGATGGGACCATGAGCGGGCCGATTCGCATCCTAGGCGTCGATCCCGGCCTTCGCCGGACGGGCTGGGGCATCATCGAGGTGACGGGTTCGCGGCTCGCCTTCGTCGCCTCCGGATGCGTCCAGTCGGACGCCGACGACCACCTCTCGGCCCGTCTCCTCGCTCTCCATGCCGGCCTGTCGGCGATCGTCCGCGACTTCGCGCCGATGGAGGCCGCGGTCGAGCAGACCTTCGTCAATCGCGACGCCGGCGCGACGCTGAAGCTCGGCCAGGCGCGCGGGATTGCCCTGCTGGTGCCGGCCCAGGCGGGGATCGCGGTGGCGGAATACGCGCCGAACGCGGTGAAGAAGGCGGTGGTCGGCGCCGGCCACGCCGAGAAGGCGCAGATCCGGATGATGGTGAAGGTGCTGCTGCCGCGCGCGACCTTCGACAGCGACGACGCGGCGGACGCGCTCGCGATCGCCATCACCCATGCGCATCATCGCGGCTCGACGATCGCGCGGCTCGCGTCGGCCATGAGCTAGGAGGCCCGCGCGAGCCGCTCCGCGGTCATAGGGCGCAATGCGGGCCTTGAAAATGTTGCTGGATTGTTCTATTCTTTACTTCGGTGAGTAAAGATTGGTGGCAACATGCGACTTAGCGCGAAATCCCAGGTTACGGTCCCGAAGCGAGTGAGAGAAGCCCTGGGGGTTCAACCGGGTGGCGAGGTGGATTTCCATATTGAGGGTTCCGTGGTCACGCTCCAGCGCGGTGCGAAGGATCGGAAAGGTCGGTCGCGAGGCGATCGACTCGTCGAAAGTCTGCGTGGCACGAAGTCAGCAAACCTCGACATGACCACGGATCAGATCATGCGGCTTCTGCGCGCCGATGACTGACACGCTCGTCGACACGAACGTCCTCCTCGATGTCGCCGATGACGGCTCGGAGTGGTGGGCGTGGTCGAGCGAGGCGTTGCGCGAGGCGGCGGACTCGGGTTCGACCGTCATCAATCAGGTCATCTTCGCGGAGCTTTCCGCCGGGTATGCCACGGCCGAGGAGCTGGACACGACCTTCGCCCCCGATCGCTTTCGCCGCGAGAGCATCCCGTGGGAGGCTGCATTCCTGGCCGGCAAGGCGTACCTCGCCTACCGGCGTGCCGGCGGTATCCGCACAGCCCCCCTTCCGGACTTCTTCATCGGCGCCCACGCGGCTGTCCGCGGCTACCGCCTGCTGACGCGCGATCCCGACACCTACGCACGCTACTTTCCGACAATCGACATCGTCAGTCCGGGCGGCCCGCGATGATCGGCAAGCTCCGCGGCATCGTCGATTCCTATGGCGACGACTCCGTCATCCTCGACGTCCAGGGCGTCGGCTATGAGGTCCATTGCTCGGCGCGGACGCTGCAGGCGCTGCCGCAGCCCGGCGAGGCGGCGGCGCTCCTGATCGACACTTATGTCCGCGAGGATTTGATCCGGCTCTACGGCTTCGGGACCGAGCTTGAGCGACAGTGGTTCCACCTCCTGATGACCGTGCAGGGGGTCGGCGCCAAGGTCGCGCTCGGCGTGCTGTCGACCCTCAAGCCTGGCGACCTCGCCACCGCGATCGCGCTCGCCGACAAGGCGTCGCTCGCGCGCGCCCCCGGCGTCGGCAAGCGCGTCGCCGAGCGCATCGTCACGGAGCTGAAGGACAAGGCGCCGGCCTATGCCGACGCGGACCCGGCACTGGTCCGCCTGCAGTCCGAGCTTGCGGAGAGGCGTGCCCCCCGCCCGGTCGCCGATGCGGTGTCGGCGTTGGTCAATCTCGGCTATGCCGAGCTTCAGGCGAGCGCGGCGGTCGCGACGGCGCAGCGCTCCGCGGGCGAGGAGGCGACCACGGAAGCGCTGATCCGTCTCGGTCTCCGCGAGCTCGCCCGATGAGGCGCGGGGGCTGACATGGCAAGCAAGGTCGTCGTCACTGCCCTCACCTACGCGCTTCTCGGCCCCGCTCTCGGCCTCGGCATTACGCTCGGCGTCCTGTCGCCGGCGATCCGCAATCTCGGCCCGGTCCAGCCGGGCTCCTTCTTCGAGCTGGCTCTCAGCCTCTATGTCATCGGGCTGCCGCCGATGCTCGCGACGGGCCTTTTCGTCGCCGCTGCGGAGCAACGCGGCGCCGGCTTCGTCTCGCTGCTCCTCCAGTCGGCCGCGCTCGGCTTTCTCCTGACCGGCATCTCCGGTCTCATCTGGGGGTTTCTCGGCTCGGTCTCGATCGCGCCGAGCTGGCGCCTGATCGTTGCCATCGCGGCCATCGGTGGCGTCGCCGCGTCCGCCGCCTGCGTCGTGCTCGGATTCTTCACGCTGCTGCGCCGACGCATGAAGGGGGCAGCGTGACCGCCCGCCCTCCGCGAGATTCCGCAACAACGCCGCCTTTCCGCCGGGAACCCGCCGTTGCGCCGCCGACCTCCGCGCGCTTCCTCATGGCGCCGCAGCATTCCCCGGCGGCAGCCGCGTCGGCGGGGGTTGGCGCACATGAGAACATCTTCGAAGGCCGGCCAGACTGCAGGCGGGTCGCCGCTGGCGGCGGCGCTCTTCTTCGGCGTCCTCGCCCCGCTCGGCGGCGCGGCGCTCCTGATGCTCCTCCACCTTCCATGGATCCAGAAGCTGGGATCGTACGAGACGCTCTCCGCGGCCTTCCTCGCGTTCGCCGGGGTGCTGTTCGCAAGCCCGCCGCTCGCCGCGACCGGCCTTGCCGTCGGCATGATCGGTCGCGGGACATCCCGGCGGGAATTCGTGATGCTGTCGGCGATCGTGGGCTTCACCTTCACCGGCCTGACCGGAATCCTCTGGGTCGCCCTCCACTTGATGGACACCAACGGCTACGTGTTCTTCGGCATCGGCCTCGCCGGCGGTCTTGCGGCCGCAGTCTGCGGCTGGCTGTTCCGCTTCATCCTGGGCTGGCTGGGGCGGGAGGCCGTGCGTTA
Organism: Bauldia sp.; assembly: GCA_050184415.1. Classification (GTDB taxonomy): domain Bacteria; phylum Pseudomonadota; class Alphaproteobacteria; order Rhizobiales; family Kaistiaceae; genus JADLGL01. The sequence goes on along the minus strand of JBFXAJ010000009.1, from coordinate 112,243 downwards.
GAGGATCGCCTGGCGGCGCGGCATCGGCCACGCTCGAGGGCGTCATGACGAACACGGCTTCTCCCCGGCTCCAGGACCGTTCACCCCTTCTCCCGGCGATCCTTCTCGGCCTCGCCTACGCGATCTGCGGCCCGGCGCTGGGAGCGGTCATCCTTACGGTGCTCGGGAGCATCCTCGGCTGGCAGCCGGAGACGAATATGAGCAGCCCGGCGCTCGCCTATGTCGTCATCGCCTTCGTGTCGGGCGCGCTGCCGCTGTTCGTCGCCGGAGCGGCCATGGGCTGGCTGGTGCCGCCCCATGAGCGCGGCCGCGCCGTCGTACTGTCGATTATGGTCGCCGCCATCCTCGGCGGTCTTTGGGGCATCGTCGGCGGCCTGTCGCATCCCGAAGAGGCCCTTTGGATCAGCATCGTCGAAGTCGCCGCGGGCTGCGCGATCGCTGCCGCGGTGTGCGGCATCATCTTCGGCAGCGTCCGCAAGGCGATGGCCGACAGGCGCGTGCGGACGGGGATGCCGTCGTGAGCCGGCTCCTGTCCGCGGAGCCGAGGGAGGAGGACGAGGCGGACCGGAGCCTCCGTCCCCAGAAACTCGACGAATTCATCGGCCAGGCGCAGGCCCGCGCCAATCTCCGGGTCTTCGTCGAGGCCGCCCGCGCCCGCGGCAAGCCGCTCGACCACGTGCTGTTCGTCGGGCCGCCCGGCCTCGGCAAGACGACGCTGGCGCAGATCGTCGCTCGCGAGCTCGGCGTGAATTTCCGCGCGACCTCAGGGCCGGTGATCTCGAAGGCGGGGGACCTCGCGGCCCTCCTGACCAATCTCGAGGAGCGCGACGTCCTCTTCATCGACGAAATCCACCGGCTCAATCCGGCGGTGGAAGAGATCCTCTATCCCGCGATGGAGGACTTCCAGCTCGACCTCATCATCGGCGAGGGGCCGGCGGCCCGCTCGGTCCGGATCGACCTCGCGAAGTTCACGCTGGTGGGGGCCACGACGCGGCTCGGCCTCCTGACCAATCCGCTCCGCGACCGGTTCGGGATTCCGGTGCGGCTGAATTTCTACACCGTGGAGGAGCTGACCGAGATCGTCTCGCGGGGCGCCCGGATCCTCGGCGTTCGCATGACGGTCGAGGGCGCGGTGGAGATCGCCCGCCGGTCGCGCGGCACGCCGCGGATCGCGAGCCGGCTTCTGCGGCGGGTGTCGGACTTCGCCTTCGTCGAAGGCGACGGGGTGATCGACGCCGGCATTGCGGACAAAGCCCTGCGGCGGCTCGAGGTCGACTCGCTCGGCTTCGACCAATTGGACCGCCGCTACCTCACGACCATCGCCGAAGGGTTTGGGGGCGGTCCGGTCGGGGTCGAGACGATCGCGGCGGCTCTGGCGGAGCCGCGGGACGCGATCGAGGAGATCGTCGAGCCCTATCTCATCCAGCAGGGGTTCGTGCAGCGGACCCCGCGCGGCCGTCTCCTGACGGCCAATGCCTTCCGGCATCTCGGCCTGGAGGCGCCGGGCGGCGCCGCGAGCGGGCAGTTTGGTCTGTTTCCCGATGCCGAGGCTTAGGCCGCGCGGCGGACGGGCTGACCGTTCTTGAGGGCGAGGATGAGGAGGCGGGCCTCCATCTCCTTGCTGACGGCGCGGGCCGAGGCCGGGGTCGCTTCCTTGGGCTGGGTCTTGCGGAAGAGCTTGCTGAACATTGTCGCCTCCATCAGGGGGGTGGCGTTTCGGTTTCGATGGTGTGGTTCTACGCCCCCTGCTCTGAGGGAAGCCTGAAGCGGCGGTTTTCTTCCGTTCAGGAAGGAAATGGCGGCTTTACGCCAGTTTATCGTGCTTTCGGGCATCCCCACGGCACGCGAAGGCGCGTTGGAACCTGTTCGCCGGCGATCGCGACCCGTTCATGGGGCGTCGGGCTACTTCCGACCGAACGCGGCGAGAAGCCGGCCATGCTGTTCGGCCACCGGATTGCTGCTCGGCGCGGGCCGCGGCTGGTAGATCGCCTCGTCGAGCATCCGGATCCGACCCTGGAGCCGCATCGACCGCGCGACGAGATCCTGCAGCCGGTCGGGAAGATCGTTCCAGCCGGCGCCGGTCATGAGGCTCTCGAAGCCGCGTAGGCGCACCTTGGCTCGCTCGCGGAGGACCTGCTCGCGCTGCATCTCGCCTTCGTTGACCGCGCGCTGCAGGAGGAGCCAGGACGCGACCTGCATCAGCCGGCTCGTGAGGCGCATCGATTCGGTCGCGTAGGTGAGGCCGCCGATCCGCGACAGGCCCTTGGCTTCCCGGCGCCCGTCGCCGTCGAGATAGGCGGCCGTTTCTTCGACGAGGGCCATGCCGTCGCGGAAGAGCGCGTTGAACGTCTCCGACCCCGCGAAGCGAGGCGCGAAGGCGACGGGCACGGCCGCACCGCGAAGATCTGCCTGGTCCCTCATCACCGCCCCTTGGCCATCGGCGTCTTATAGCACGCGCCGGCGTGCCGCGATCGGCAACACTCGTCGGGCGCCTATCGTCACGCCTGGATGCCGCAAAGGAAAAAGCCGCGCAAAATGGCGCGGCTTTCCAGTTCGAAAGGGTAGGCATCAAACAGAGCGGCAGGGCCACTCGCAATCCAGGTGACTGGACGGGCCCGATCTAGCCGCCGCAAAGCTTAACGTTTGGTTAATGGCGCGTGCAGAACTTCATGGTCACCATACTCACCTGAGGCCTCTACTTACTGCATCGTCCGCGAAATCGAACATCGCGATGTGCCATCCGGAACACCCGGCCGGCTTGGGCAGGAGGTATGCTCGTGTTAGCGTTCCCGAACGGAGGATCGCATGAACAGGCCGCTGCTGGTCGGAGTCGCATTGCTGGTGATTGGAATCGGCGTCCCGGGCGCTGCATTCGCGCAGTGGACGCTCGAGAACAACGTTAATCCCAACACCGGCGAACAGGCCGTGTTCATCTCGCGGCCGGCGACCTTTGACGGCGCGATTGCCTTCGTCTGCATCAACAGCGCCCTGATCGCGCCGAGCTTCATCCTCGTCCAGCCGACCAACTACGACACGCCGCTTGGCCGGGTGGACGTCACGATGACTCTCGGCGCAAAACCGCCGACCACCTCTCGGTGGTCGTTCTCGCAGGCCAGCGGGCAATTGCGGTCGCAGGACATCGTCCTCGCCGACGTCTTCGCGGCCCTCGAGGGCGAGACGGAAGTCGCGTTCGAGGTCCAGGACACGTTCCTCCGGACCTACCGGATCCACGCACCGGTCGAAAACCTCCTCGAGCTCGCGCCGGACTTCCTCGAGCGGTGCACGGCGCTCCCGCCAATGCAGCGCGGGCCTTAGCCGCCCCCGAACCGCGCTGAAGCGGCCGGGTTCGGCGCCGATCGGCGGCGGCGCCCGGTCCTACGGCGCGGGCGGTACCAGCGGGATGATCTGGCCGTAGATGTGCGACAGGCCGAAGCCGGTCGTCGCCGTGGCTTCGACGTTGTGGCAGGTGAAGCAATTGGTGCCCTGGCGGAACGTCTCCATCGTCGAGTTGGCGAGGAAGAGTGAGCCGCGGAGGGCGGTCGCGGTGAAGTCGGCAGCATTCGGGATCGGCGCATCGGCCGTAGCGCTCGGCGCGCTCGTCCAGATGCCGCCGGAGAGGATGTAGTTGGCCCGCGGATCGTCCGCGGCGAGCTGCGGCCGGACCGAGTTGTTGATCGACAGGAGCAGCGTGTTGTTCGTCACCACGGCCGTGTCCTGCGAGTTGGCCGTGCTCCCCCAAGGGAAGGCCCGGACGACATGCGTCGGCACGATCCCGCCGGCGCAGACCGGATCGGTCGGCGTCGTCGTGCTCATCACCGCGGCGATGGCGCCGGTGTTCGTCTCCTTCATGCACTCGACATTGGCCGGCGTCGCCGGCGCGCCAGTCGCGGCAAACAGGAACGTGCCGGACGCGTCGTAGGGCCGAAGCACGATCTCGCCGGCGGCGTTGGTGTAGTAATAGTCGGCGTCGGGCGCGTTGAGGACGTGCTCGTAGGTGATCCAGACCAGCTCGGGATGGTTCTGCACCGATCCCACGATGTGGACGCCGGTGAGCGCAAGGCTGATGAGCTCGGTGCCGGCCTCGGTCCAGGTCAGATTGTCGGCGCTCGGCTCGAAGCGCGGCACGACGGCTTCGATCGTCAGGAACTGATCCTGCAGCTCGTTCGGAATCGTATCGAGCGCGACCCAGGACGTCTTGAGCTCGATCGCCAGGCCGTCCGGTGCATCGACCGTCGCGCCGGGGAAGGTGGCGTTCACATAGGCCGTGATCGCGGCCAGGTCGTCCGCGTTGCGCGGGAACACGGTTCCGGTCAGCGCACCGGAATCCTGCCCGGTGACGAGATAGGCGAAGACGTCATTGACGTGGACGCCATAGTAGACGAGCGAGCCGGCCTGGGAGAGCAACACGCCGCCCCCGCCCGCCTGTCCGAACTCGCCGACATCGTCGGGCTTGCCGGAGCGGAGGTCGAAGGCGATCGGCGCGTCGTCGGTGTTGGCCTGGAGCATCCGCCGGTTGGACGCGTCGGGCGGCAGCACGTTGAAGAAGCCGACCTCGTCGAGGACGAGGCCATTGCCGGACGGCGAGGTCAGCCACAGGAACATCTGCGCGCCCCAGACATAGAAGTCGCACACGGTGTTATCGGTCGGGAACCCGACGCTGTTGGCGACCCTGAAATCCTGCTCGCGGCCGGTCCCCTCGCCGACGAACCACGACTGGAACGTCGCCGGCTCCACCACGCAGGTGGGGCTCGCATCGGTGGGCAACGTCACCTGCGCTCCGGCGGGCGCCGTCGTCGCGAGCGCACCGAAAACCGCTGCCACCAGGGCGAAATGGCGTCGCCGCAGGCTGGGGCGGGCGGCGATGGTGTCGGTCGGGGCGTTCATGGAGGCTCCGTTCCTGGTCGGCTAAACGCACCCTGGCGCGGACTGCGCCGGAGCATCCCTTTGTCCCGGGGGCGACTGACGACGACGGAAGGAACAGTGAAGCGGATGCGATCGTGACCGTCGCATCGAAGGCCCCCAGACCTTTTGGGATAATGCCGACGAGAGCGACCGGGGGCAAGGCAACTGCGACTTGTGCCAGCTGGCCCCTTGGGGGGCTGTCAACGCCGACTACCGCGGCAGCGTGGTCGTCCCCATCAGGAACTTGTCCACCGAGTGCGCCGCCTGGCGGCCTTCGCGGATCGCCCACACCACCAGCGACTGCCCGCGGCGCATGTCGCCGCAGGCGAACACCTTCGCCACCGAGGTCTGGTAGGCGAGGTCGTTGGCCTTCACGTTGCCGCGCTGGTCGAACTCGGTCTTGAGCTCGTCGAGCATGCCTTCGTGGATCGGCGAGACGAAGCCCATCGCAAGGAGGGCAAGGTCGGCCTTGAGGTCGAACTCGGTGCCCGGGATCGGCTTGAAGTCCTTGCCGACGCGGGCGCAGCGGAGCTTCTCGAGCTTGCCGTTCGATCCTTCGAACGCGACCGTCGTCACCGCGAACTCACGCTCGGCGCCTTCCTGGTGCGAAGAGGAGGTGCGGAGGCGCATTGGCCAGTCCGGCCAGGTCAGCGCCTTGTTCGGCTTGAGCGGCGGCTCGGGCATGATCTCGAGCTGGACGACCGAGAGCGCACCCTGGCGGATCGAGGTGCCGATGCAGTCCGACCCGGTGTCGCCGCCGCCGATGACGACGACATGCCGCCCTCCCGCAAGGATCTCCTTGTTGGTGCGAAGCGGCTCGTCGCCGACGCGCCGGTTCTGCTGCGGCAGGAACTCCATCGCGAAATGGATGCCGTCGAGGTCGCGGCCGGGGATCGGCAGGTCGCGCCCCTTCTCGGCGCCGCCGGCAAGGATCACCGCGTCGAAGTCGCGGACCAGCTCGGCGGCGGGCCGGGTGACGCCGATGTGCTCGTTGTAGTGGAAGGTGACACCCTCGGCTTCCATCTGCTCGACGCGGCGGATGACGTGGATCTTCTCCATCTTGAAGTCCGGGATGCCGTAGCGCATCAGGCCGCCGGCCTTGGCGTTCTTCTCGAAGACGTGGACGTCATGGCCGGCGCGGGCGAGCTGCTGGGCCGCGGCGAGACCGGCCGGGCCGGAGCCGACGATCGCGATCCGCTTGCCGGTCTTCGCCGCCGGAGCGTCGGGGACGATCCAGCCGTTCTCGAAACCCTTGTCGGCGATCGCGGCTTCGATGGTCTTGATGGTGACCGGGCTGTCGATGATGTTGAGGGTGCAGCTCTCCTCGCAGGGCGCGGGGCAGACGCGGCCGGTGATCTCGGGGAAGTTGTTGGTCGACTGGAGGTTGATCAGCGCCTTCCGCCAGTCGGCGTGATAGACGAGGTCGTTCCAGTCCGGGATCTGGTTATTGACCGGGCAGCCGGTGTGGCAGAACGGGATGCCGCAATCCATGCAGCGCGACGCCTGCTTCCGCGTCGCCTCGTCGCCGAGCGGAACGTAGAACTCGTTATAGTTCTTCACGCGCCCCTCGACCGGCGCGTAGTGCCGGTCCGAACGCTCGACCTCGAGGAACCCGGTAATCTTGCCCATCAGTCCAACGACCCTTGGGGCCAACGCCCCACTGCCCTAACAAATTCATGGCCGGGGCTTGTCCCGGCCATCCACGTCTTCCCATCCTTGCCCGCGGATGCCCGGCCCAAGGCCGGGCACGACGAAACAGAGGCCTCAGTCCGGCTTTACGGCGCCGCCGCTACCCCACCAGCTCCTCGCGCTCGACGAACTGGTTCCGCACCGCAGTGCAGGTCCAGCCATAGTCGAAGACCGGCCGGCATGTCACTGTGGCAAGCTCGTTCGAGGGCAGGTACCTTATCGTGAAGACGGTGGCATCCCCCTCGATTTCCTCGATCGCGATCAGCTCGACCGAGGCCCCGCCCGGCAGCGCCGACCGCTCCTGCTCGAGCCACGCATAGGCCGCCGCGGGATCGCCGGCATTGGCCGCACTGGCCCCCAGCGCGGCGCCAAGCCCGGCCAGCAATCCCAGGCTTCGCCAAGCCCGAACCATCCCCTTCCCCTCCGCCTCGACCGTCGACAGGATTGCCCATGACGCGCGGTCGCGCCGTTCCGGTCAAGCCCAATACCCTCCTTCGCCCCGCACCAAAGTCGGATGTTTCCGACTTTGGCACCCCCAGTGTGGCGAACTCGGTAACAGCCGAGTTCGCTGCGGGACAAGAGCCTGCCCCGGGCTCGACCCGGGGTGGCGCGGAGCGTCGGATGAGAGGCGGGCCGCAGGCTCCGAGTCCGCGGAGAAACCCCCTCACCCTTCGTCCCTAAGCTCCCCCGGATCAAGTCCGGGGTCGCCAAGAGACGAAGCCCTCTCCCCGCCTGGCGCGGAGAGGGAAGCGCTACTCGCCCGCTTCCAACCCGAGCGCATCCGACTCCCGCCGACGCATGTCGGCGAGCGCCTTCTTGAACTCCACCGGCATGACCTTGCGGAACTTCGGCAGCATCTCGGACCAGTTGTCGAGGATGTGCCGCGCCCGGGTCGACCCGGTGTAGCGGGCGTGGTTGGCGATCAGCGCACGGAGGCGGCGGGCGTCGCCGGCGGTGAGGTCGCCCATCACCTCGGCGAGGCTGTGGAAGTCGCCGCGCTCGACGTCGTCGGCGTCGGGCTCTTCCGCGACCGGCTGCAGCTCGACCATCGCCATGTTGCAGCGCTGGTCGAAGGAGGTGTCCTCGTCGAGCACATAGGCGATGCCGCCCGACATGCCGGCCGCGAAGTTGCGCCCGGTGCGGCCGAGGACGACGACGACGCCGCCCGTCATGTATTCGCAGCAATGGTCGCCCGCGCCCTCGACGACCGCATAGGCGCCGGAGTTGCGGACCGCGAAGCGCTCGCCGGCGACACCGCGGAAGTAGGTCTCGCCCTGGATCGCGCCGTAAAGCACCGTGTTGCCGACGATGATCGACTCTTCAGGCACGAAGCCGCCATCCTCCGGCGGCCGCACGACGATGCGCCCGCCCGAGATGCCCTTGCCGACATAGTCGTTGGCTTCGCCGACGAGGTCGAGCGTGACGCCCTTGGCGAGCCACGCACCAAAACTCTGGCCGGCGGTGCCGGTCAGCGACACATGGATGGTGTCGTCCGCCAGGCCGGCATGGCCGTAGCGCTTGGCGACCGCGCCCGAGAGCATCGCGCCGGCCGAGCGGTCGGTGTTGTGGATCTCGTGCCTGAGCTGCACCGGCCGCCGCCCTTCGAGCGCCGGCCAGGCCTCCTTGATCAGCGTCCGGTCGAGGACGGCGTCGAGCTCGTGGTCCTGGGTCTCGGTGTGCGAGATCGAGACGCCGTCCGGTGCCTTCGGCTTGTGGAACAGGCGCCTGAAATCGAGCCCATGGGCCTTCCAGTGCTCGACGTTCCTGCGCGCGTCGAGCATCTGCATCTGGCCGACCATCTCGCCGAAGCTCCGGTAGCCCATCGAGGCCATCAGCTCGCGGACCTCCTCGGCGACGAAGAAGAAGAAGTTGATGACGTGCTCCGGCGTGCCGGTGAAGCGCCGGCGCAGCACCGGGTCCTGGGTGGCGACGCCGACCGGACAGGTGTTGAGGTGGCACTTCCGCATCATGATGCAGCCGGCCGCGATCAGCGGCGCGGTCGAGAAGCCGAACTCGTCGGCCCCGAGCAGCGCGCCGATGACGACGTCGCGCCCGGTCCTGATGCCGCCGTCGACCTGGACCGCGATGCGGCCGCGGAGCTGGTTCGCGACCAGCGTCTGGTGGGTCTCGGAAAGCCCGATCTCCCACGGCGAGCCGGCATGCTTGATCGACGTCAGCGGCGACGCGCCGGTGCCGCCCTCGAAGCCCGAGATCGTGACGTGGTCGCTCTTCGCCTTGGCGACGCCGGCGGCAACGGTGCCGACGCCGACCTCGGAGACCAGCTTCACCGAGACGAGGCTGTCCGGGTTGACGTTCTTGAGGTCGTAGATGAGCTGCTTGAGGTCCTCGATCGAATAGATGTCGTGGTGCGGCGGCGGCGAGATCAGGCCGACGCCCGGGGTCGAGTGCCGGACCTTGGCGATGGTGGCATCGACCTTGTGGCCGGGCAGCTGGCCGCCTTCGCCGGGCTTCGCGCCCTGCGCCATCTTGATCTGCATCATGTCGGAGTTCGCGAGATACTCCGCGGTGACGCCGAACCGGCCCGAGGCGACCTGCTTGATCGCCGAGCGCATGGAATCGCCGTTCTCGAGCGGCTTGAAGCGATCCGCTTCCTCGCCGCCTTCGCCGGTGTTCGACTTGCCGCCGATCCGGTTCATGGCGATCGCCAGCGTGGTATGCGCCTCGCGGCTGATCGAGCCGAAGCTCATCGCGCCGGTCGCGAAGCGCTTCACGATCGACACCGCCGGCTCGACCTCGTCGAGCGGCACGGGCGCGCGGCCGTCGTCCTCGGCCTTGCGGATGCCGAAGAGGCCACGGATGGTGAGGAGCTTCTCGCTCTGGTCGTTGATGCGCCTGGCGTAGGACTTGTAGTCCGCAATCGCCTGGTCGCCCGATCCGCGCACCGCGTGCTGGAGGTCGCGCACCGTGCCCGAATTCCAGGCGTGGTGCTCGCCGCGGATCCGGAACTGGTACTCGCCGCCGACGTCGAGATTGTCCTCCAGCACCGGGTCGCCGGAGAAGGCGGCGCGGTGGCGGCGCATCGTCTCCTCGGCCACCTCCTCGACGCCGACGCCCTCGATGGTGGTCGCCGTGCCGGTGAAGAAGCGCGAGACGAAGGCGGAGGACAGGCCGACCGCGTCGAAGATCTGGGCGCCGCAATAGGACTGATAGGTCGAGATGCCCATCTTGGCCATGACCTTCAGCATGCCCTTGCCGATGGCCTTGATGTAGTGCTTGACCGCCTCGTCCTCGGAGATCGGCTTGTCGAGATCCTTCGTCATCTCGGCCAGCGTCTCGAAGGCGAGATACGGGTTGATCGCCTCCGCGCCGTAGCCGGCGAGGCAGCAGAAATGATGGATCTCGCGGGCTTCGCCGGTCTCGAGGACGAGGCCGACCGAGGTCCGGAGGCCCTTCCGGATCAGATGATGATGGACCGCTGCGGTCGCGAGCAGCGCCGGGATCGGCACGCGGTCGCGCGACACCTTCCGGTCGGACAGGATGATGATGTTGTTGCCGCCGTGGACGGCGGCTTCGGCGCGCTCGCACAGCCGGTCGATGGCGTCCACGAGGCCCTTCGCGCCGCGGTCGACGTGGAACGTCAGGTCGAGCGTCTTCGACTGGAACGGGTTGTCGTCCATCTCGCCGATGCGGCGGATCTTCTCGAGGTCCTCATTGGTGAGGATCGGCTGGCGCACCTCGAGCCGCTTCCGCCGCCCCTGCCCTTCGAGATCGAAGAGGTTCGGGCGCGGGCCGATGAAGGACACGAGGCTCATCACCAGCTCCTCGCGGATCGAATCGATCGGCGGGTTGGTGACCTGGGCGAACGCCTGCTTGAAGTAGGTGTAGAGGAGCTTGGGTTTGTCCGAGAGCGCCGAGATCGGCGTGTCGGTGCCCATCGAGCCGGTCGCCTCGGCGCCATCGACGAGCATCGGCTCGAGGAGGAGGCCGATGTCTTCCTGGGTGTAGCCGAACGCCTGCTGCCGATCGAGGAGCGGCACGGTTTCGGGCGCCTCGGGGGCGACCTCCGGCAGCTTCTCGAGGTGGATCTGCGTGCGGCCGAGCCAGCTCTTGTAGGGGTGGGCCGCCGCGAGGGTCGCCTTGATCTCGGCGTCCGAAACGATGCGCTTCTGGTCGAGGTCGATCAGCAGCATCAGGCCCGGCTGGAGCCGCCACTTCTTGACCACCTTCCGCTGGTCGAGCGCGAGCACGCCCGCCTCCGAGGCCATGATGACAACGCCGTCATCGGTCACGGCATAGCGCGCCGGCCGGAGCCCGTTGCGGTCGAGGGTGGCGCCGATCCGGCGGCCGTCGGTGAAGGCCATCGCGGCCGGCCCGTCCCACGGCTCCATCAGCGAGGCGTGGTACTCGTAGAACGCCTTCCGCTCGTCGCTCATCAGCGGGTTGCCGGCCCACGCCTCCGGCACCATCATCATCGCCGCATGCGGCAGCGAGTAGCCGCCGCGGGTCAGGAATTCGAGCGCGTTGTCGAAGCAGGCGGTGTCCGACTGCCCCTCATAGGAGATCGGCCAGAGCTTCGAGATGTCGTTGCCGAGGAGCTCGGAATCGACGCTCGCCTGGCGCGCCTGCATCCAGTTGACGTTGCCGCGGACGGTGTTGATCTCGCCGTTGTGGGCGACCATCCGGTACGGATGCGCGAGCCGCCAGGACGGAAAAGTGTTGGTCGAGAAGCGCTGGTGCACGAGGGCGAGCGCCGACTCGTACCGCTCGTCCTTGAGGTCGCGATAGTACGCGCCGAGCTGGTAGGCGAGGAACATGCCCTTGTAGACGACCGTCCGGCAGGACATCGACGGGATGTAGAAGTCGTTGTTGAGGCCGCCATAGCGGGCGAAGATCCGCGCCGAGATCACCTTGCGGAGGATGTAGAGCCGGCGCTCGAAGCCGTCCTCGTCGGCGCAGTCCCTTCCCCGCGCGATGAAGACCTGGCGATGGAAGGGCTCGGTCGCGATCACGGTCGCCGACAGGCAGGAATTGTCAACCGGCACGTCGCGCCAGCCGAGGAAACGCTGGCCCTCGTCGCCGATGGTCTCCTCGACGAGCTTCTCCATCTCCGAGCGCATGCCGGCGTCCTTCGGGAAGAACACCTGTCCGACGGCGTAATGGCCCGGCTCCGGCAGTTCGAAACCGAGATGCTCGGCTTCCTCCGCGAAGAACCGATGCGGCAGCTGGGTCAGCATGCCCGCGCCGTCGCCCATCAGCGGGTCGGCGCCCGAGGCGCCGCGATGCGTGAGATTCTCGAGAATCCGGAGGCCGTCGGCGATGATCTGATGGGACTTCTCGTCCGACAGCTTCGCGATGAAGCCGACGCCGCAGGAATCGTGCTCCTTGTCCGGACGGTACATGCCACCGGGCTCGGGCGCGCCCGGGAGCCGGTACGGCTCGACCGCGGCGACCGAGAACCCATCGGTTCCGGCGGGAGCAGTAAGGGCCAGCGCGGACGCGCTGTCACGAAGGATCGCGTTCATGGCTTTTGTCCGAAGGTTCGGCGCCCGCCTCCCCAGCGGCCGCCGCAATTGGACAGCACTCCTGTCCTATTGGATCGGATAGTGACAGAACTTGACCAGGGCGGCAAGCGCCGAGGCACCCGCGGGGGCCTGCGGCCGCCATGTGCCGCAGCGCTGTTGGAGGCAGGCCGAGCCATGCGGACGGCGCGACGCGGCCGCGGCCGGCTAGGGTCGAGCCCCCTGCCCGGCCACGACCACGCCTCCGCGGCCGCCCGCCGATATCGCTGCCGTCACGGGGATGGTCGTCGTTCCCTCGGGCGGCGGTGTTCCCGAACCGCGGATGCGGATGAACTTGCTGAGGAGATCGAACCAGAACGGCGCGCCGAGCGAAACCGCGAGGGCGGTGAGCAACCACCCGAAGATGGTGACGAGATTGATCGTCGTACCCTCGGGCCATCCGATCGGCAAACCAAGCTTGTTGAGCTCGTCGTTGAGTTCGCCGATCCGCTCGGCAGCTTCTTGGATCTGTTCGGTTCCGGGATCGCCGGGTGGCGTCGCGGCCTCGCCAGCTGCCGCATCGTCACCCTCGGCTGCCGGCGCGCTCTCCGGGAGTGACAGGAGGCTGGGGGTCGGCCCCGGGGACAGCCTCCGACACCGGGTCCGCATCGGATTCCGTCGGGAGGTCGAACAGCTCCGGGTTCGCGTCGATGAACTCCTCGGCCGCGGCGACGACGGTTGCGCGATCCTGGGGGTTCTCCCACAGGAATTTGGCGACGCGGATGGTGTCGACGTTGAGCGCCGCGGCAAGGCCGAGACAGACGATGATCGCCGAGGGGACAGACCTACCAGGAGGTACTTGCCGCGCAGCTTGGTCACCGCGGCGAAGATTTCCTGCGCGGCCATTGCCATCAAACCGAGGATGAGGAAGACGAAGACCAGGCCGATGGCCGTCTCCAGCACCGCCCCAATGGACATGTGAGTCCTGCCGAGGTTGCGATGCTCCGGCCTTACGCCTAGTTCGATCGGACCGCCGTGCCGTGGGTCACGCGCGGACGGCGACGGCGCGGGGATGGCTCAGCATGGCCGACGGCAAGACCTATGTCCTTCTGCTGCGCGGCATCAATGTCGGCGGCAAGAACAAGATCGGCATGGCGGAGCTCAAGAAGCGCCTCGAAGAGGAAGGCTTCGAGAACGTCGTCACGCATAGCCTTGCCGGCAACGTCATCGTCCGTTCGAAGCTCGGCGCGAAATCAGTTGCGGCAAACGTCGAGACGCTGCTGCAACGGAAATTCAAGCTCGACAGCGAGTCCATCATGGTCGTCGCGATCGAGAAGGCGGCGTTCGGGAAGATCGTTGACGCCGCCCCGAAGGAGTACGGCGCGGACGACGAGAAGTACCGCTACTACGTGCTGTTCCTGAAGGACACGACGGCGAAGACCGCCATGAAGGACGTCGAGATCCATGAGGGCATCGACATGGCGTGGACCGGCCCCGGCGCAATCTATTTCCGCCTGCCGTCGCTGAAGAGCGGCCTCGCGACGAGAAGCTGGCTCAACCGCATCACCCAGAAGCCGATCTACAAGCGCGTCACGATGCGCAACTGGAAGACGACGCTGAAGATCGCCGCCATCCTCGAGAAGGCCGGCGCTTGAGCGAGAGAACGCGCGCTGCCACGGAAATCAACCCACCCCGTTGTCCGTGCCGGCGTCGCCGCCTATCTTGACGCCATGAAAGTAGCACACTCCACCGAGACGCGGCTGACGATCCATCTCGACCCGATCGACATGGATCGGCTGACCGAGTTGGCCCGGCACCTCGGAAGGACGGCGGAAGATCTCGCCGCCTCCGCGATCCGTGAAAGGCTCGACCTGAACGACGCGGACGTTGCCGGGATCAAGGCTGCGATCGAGCAGATCGAGCGTGGCGAGTCCATTTCGGGGGAGGCAGTCCAGGCGTGGCTGGAATCGTGGGGGACCGATCACGAGCTCCCGCCGCCTAAGCCCGGCCAATAGTTGAGGCCGGTTTGGTCGCCTCGCGCTACGCTGGACTTGGTGGACATCCGGCAACGCATCGCTTCCGAGAACCCAGCCGCAGCCCGCGTCATAGCGCAGAAGATCAAAAGCCGTGTACTCGTCTTGGAGGACTTTCCCTCGATTGGCCGCGTGGGGCGGGCGCCGGGTACCCGGGAACTGGTCGTCGCCGGAACCCCGTTCGTCATAGCCTATCGGTCAGCCCAAGGCCGGATCACCATATTGCGCGTTCTTCACGGTGCCCGGTCATGGCCGAGCATCCCTTGAGCGACGGATTCGATGAACTTCGCCTCCGACAACTGGGCGGGCGTCGCCCCTGAGATTGTCGACGCGATCGCCGCCGAGGCGGCGCGCGTTGCCCCCTCCTATGGCTCCGACGACCTGACGAAGTCGCTCGAAGCCAGATTCGCAGAGGTGTTCGAGCATGACGTCGCGGTGTTCCTCGTGGCGACGGGGACAGCCGCGAATGCCCTGGCATTGTCCGCGGTCGCGAAGCCGGCCGGGCTCGTCTTCTGCCATGCCGAGGCGCACATCAATTCGGACGAAGCGGGCGCGCCCGAATTCCTCGGCGACGTGAAGCTGATCGGCCTCGAAGGCCCCGCCGGCAAGGTCGTGCCCGAGGCGCTGGCGGCGGGCCTTCAGCGCTATGCGGCCAACTCCAATCGCCACGGCCAGCCGGTCGCGCTTTCGCTTAGCCAGCTCACCGAGCTCGGCGCCGCCTATTCCGCCCCCGGGATCGCAGCGCTGTCCGATCTCGCCCATCGGGCCGGCATCGTCGTCCACATGGACGGCGCGCGGTTCGCCAATGCGATCGACGCGACCGGGCTCACGCCCGCCGAGATGACGTGGAAGGCCGGCGTCGACCTCCTGTCCTTCGGCGCCACCAAGAATGGCTGCCTCGCGGCCGAAGCCGTGGTCTTCTTCGACCGTGCCCGTGCAGCGGAGTTCGCCTATCTCCGGAAGCGCGCGGGGCACGTCGTGTCGAAGACGCGGTTCATCGCGGCGCAATTCGACGCCTATTTCCGCGACGATCTCTGGCTCCGCCTCGCGGCGCAGTCGAACGGCATGGCGTCGCGCCTTGGCGACGGCATCGTCGACGCTGGCGGCCGGATCGCCTGGCCCACCGATGGCAACGAGGTGTTCGCGATCATCCCCCGCGCCGGCGCCGACCGGCTCAAGGCGGCCGGGGCGAATTTCTACGAATGGGAACCGACCCGGCTGCCGCGGGAGATGGAGCCGACCGGCGACGAAGTCTTCATCCGCCTCGTCGCGAGTTTCACGACGACCGAGCAGGAGGTCGATCGGTTCGTGGGGATTCTGGGGGAAGACCGGCGATAAGACCGCCGACGAGTCGTACGTTCAGGGCTGGGGAGGCCCCGATGGGAAGCGCCATGCGGAAACTTGTCGTTCAGCAGTGGGTCACCGTGGACAACATCGCCGCCGAGGAGGACGGCGGCCTCAGCTTCGTGTCCGGAGAGCCGTTTTCCGAGACCGACACCAGCCCCTTCAAGACAAGGGTCATGGGGTTGATCGACTCCGTCGACACGATGATCCTCGGCGCCAACACCTACGCGCAATCCGTGGGTTATTGGCCGTACGCCAGGGAGCAGGGCGAGTATGGGGAGAAGCTCAATAGGCTCATCAAGTACGTCGCCTCCTCGAAGCTGGACGAAGCGCCGTGGGGAGATTTTCCGGCGGCGACCGTGACGCGCGACGCGGTGACGACCCTGCGCGCGCTGAAACAGGAAGACGGGAAGGACATCTGGCTGTGGGGCAGCCTCACGCTCATGCGGTCGCTGATGGACGCCGGCGCCGTTGACGAGGTCAGGCTGCTGGTCTGCCCCGCATCGCGCGGCCGGGGAAGGCGTGTTTTCGAGGATCGGCAGGCGCTTAAGCTCGTCGAGGCCACGCCGTTCGAGAATGGCGTGGTGCTGATGCGATACGGAATCGGCAACGGGCAGCACTGAGGATCGCGAAAAAGGGTGGTGAGGGGGAGCGCGGGACGCGCTGCAACCCCTCACCTGGAGCGGCCGGATGTGCTCTGTTCATCCAGCCTCTCGTTCATGGGCGAGGAGGAGCGCCGAAGCGCTCGACCCCTCGCCCCGACCGGCCGTCCGGAAACCGCCCCCGCGCCGCGAAAGGGTGAGCGGCGCCAAGCGGTAGGGAACGGCCAGCCGTGGCCGGGCGTGCTCTGAGGTCGCCCGACCGGCAGCTGTCGAAATTCTTAGCCCGGAGACGGGAAGGGGCGCCGCAGCGCCCCTTCGAGATGCCGGCCCTGGCTGCCTCTGACTAGGCGGCCGCGGCGTCGATCTGACGGACCTTGCCGTTGCTGGTCTCACCCTGCGTGATCGAAATCTTGCGGGGCTTGAGGGCCTCCGGGATCTCGCGCACGAGGTCGATGTGGAGCAGACCATGCTCAAGCGTCGCGCCACGTACCTCGACGTGATCGGCGAGCTGGAACCGGCGCTCGAAGGCCCGGCCGGCGATGCCGCGATGAAGGACCTGACGGTCGGTCTTGGCCTCGTCGGTGCGGTCGCCCTTGACGGTCAGCACGCCTTCCTTGACCTCGATGTTGAGGTCCTTGTCGGCGAAGCCGGCGACGGCCATCGTGATGCGGTAGGCATTGTCGCCCGTCCGCTCGATATTGTAGGGCGGATAAGTGGTTCCCGAGCTTTCGCCACCGGCGAGCTGGTCGAGGATCGAGAAGACCCGGTCAAAACCAACGGTGGAACGGTACAGCGGGCTGAGATCGAAAGTAGCCATAGCGAAGTCCTCCTGAGAGCGACAAAGGGATTGAGCCAGCGATGCCCCTGTCAGAGCGGGCGTTGCTTGCTCAGCGGATCCTTCATGGCATCCGCAGGGCTATAGGTAGGGTATCGGAATGGGGTTTCAAGGGCTGGAGAAGGGCAGTCGGCAATAGGCCGCCGGGCAGTCGGGACGCGATCCTCTGCAGACTGCCGAATGCCGGAAAGCGGCCGCCGCGTGGCGCTCCGCTGAACCGCAGATGAACGCCCGCCTCAAGTCCCGTTCAGACGCCGGGCTGTAGGTTGCCATCATCGCGGTCCGGACAGTCGTCCCCGCCCCCCTCGAACGTCAGGACCGTGCGACCGGCGGCACCCAAAGGTGCCGCCGGTGTCGTTCTGGCCGCGGGAATTCCGTGAACGGCGGCTGAACCAGGCATTCCGGGGCGGTTCAAGCGGACGCGCCTATACCTCGCAACAGCCTTGGGGCGATCGTTCCCGCCCCCCTCGATCTCCCAGGGCGTACTGGCCGGCGGCACTCCCTGGGGTGCCGCCGGAGCCGTTTTGGGCCCGGCTGGGTGGCGGTGTGACGAGCGCGAGGTTGGCGGTGAGTAGTGAGTAGTGAATGGGGAGTAGGATGCCGTGGCGCTCACCACTCACCACTCGCCAGATGACGCCCGACCTCGTCAACATCGCCGACAACGAGATCCCCGCAGCGCCGCGAAGCAGCGTCGTCCAGACCACGGACGGCGTCGCGATCCGGGCTGCCGTCTGGTCGCCGGAGAAGGGCCGCGCTCGCGGTACCGTCACGGTCATCCAGGGCCGCAACGAGTTCATCGAGAAGTATTTCGAGACGGTGCGCGACCTCCTCGATCGGGGCTTTGCGGTCGCGACCTACGACTGGCGCAACCAGGGCGGCTCCGAACGCGTCCTGCGCAATGGCGCGTGCCATGTCGAAAGCTTTGCCGACTACGATCGTGACCTTGACGCCGTCATGCAGCAGATCGTGCTGCCGGACTGCCCGCCGCCCTATTTTGCGCTCGCCCATTCGATGGGGGCGCTCTCCTGCCTTCGGGCGGCACGCGACCGGCGTGTGCGGTTCGAGCGCATGGTGCTCTTGACGCCGATGCTGGAGCTGTCGCGTTTCGCGTCGCCGCCGATGCGCGTGGTCCGCTTCGTCTCCGGCCTGAACCTGTTCCTCGGTCGCGACCGTCATCAGATTTCGGCAAAGCCGTGGAAGCGCTGGCGCGAGGCCGATCCGCATCGCGATTTTCGCCTGGAGCGGACCCGGACGATCCTCCGGGCCGCGCCACAGCTCGGCACCGGCCTACCGACCTTCCGCTGGCTCCATGCGAGCGCCCTCGCGATGAGGGACGCGGAGCGGTCGGCCTTTGCCGCCGCCATCCGCATCCCGGCGCTGATCTTCATCGCCGGCGCCGATAACGTCGTTGCCAACGCACCCCAGCTCAGGCTGGCGGAGGCCCTGAAGTCAGGCAGCCAGCTCCTGCTGCCGGGCGCCCGTCACGAGATCCTGATGGAGGCCGACGAGATCCGGGCCGCGTTCTGGGCCGGGTTCGACGCGTTCATCCCGGGCACGCCGCTGCCGGCGGAGCGGCTAACCAGCGAGGACGCCGAGCACACGGTCGTGTAGCCGGCTATCGCCCGTCGCCACCACGCGGCCGCCGGCGAACGCCGGCCCGCCGTCCCAGGTCGTCACCCGTCCCCCCGCGCCCTCGATGATCGGGATGAGCGGCACGATGTCGTAGGGCTGAAGGCCGGACTCGACGACAGCGTCGACCGTGCCGGCCGCGATCATGCAATAGGCGTAGCAGTCGGCGCCGTAGCGGGCGAGGCGGACGTCGTCCTCGACGCGCTGGTAGGCCGCGCGTTCGCCGTCGCCGAACAGCGACGGGCTGGTCGTGAACAGCACCGCATCGTCGAGGCGCTCGCAGGAGCGGGCGTGGAGGTCGCGCGGGCCGCCCGGACCCGAATACCAGGCGCGGCTGCCGTCGCCGAAATAGCGCTCGCCGGTGAAAGGCTGCGCCATCATGCCGAAGGCGGGCCTGCCGCCCACGAGAAGTCCGACGAGGACGCCCCATATCGGCAGCCCGGCGATGAACGACCGCGTGCCATCGATCGGATCGATGACGAAGACGCGATCCGCACCGGCGTTGGTCGCGCCGAATTCCTCGCCGATCACGCCGTGGTCCGGAAAGGCCTTCTCGATCTCCCGCCGGATGGCGAGCTCGGCCTCGCGGTCGGCGATGGTCACGGGATCGAATGTCGCAGTGCCTTTACTGTCGACCGTCACCGCGGAACGGAAATGCGGCAGAATTGTCGCAGTCGCGACGTCGGCGAGACGGTCGAAGAACACGCGATAGTCAGACTGCTGCACAAATGCGCGGCTCACTGTCGCAACTCGGAATGCGTCGTTTCCGCGGAATCAAGCGACATCCTGCGCGTTTCTGGCCGCTTGCTGGTGTCAAATGGAATGTTTTTTATCGGCATGCTCAAAAATTTATCCTTGATCGTATCGGCGGCTATCCCAATTATTGGAGACGCGGCGGCTTGGTTCCCTCCGAGTTGCCGCTGCCCTCCTTGGGCGTTTCCTCCCTAGACTTGGGCCGCGTCGCTTTGCGACCGGCCCTTTTTTCTGGCCGTCACTCAGCCGCCTCGGCTTGCGGCATGAGCCAGCTCCCCGAGGCTTCGACCAATAGCTTGGCGAAGACCGCAAGGTTCGCCGAAAGGCGATCGAAGCCCGCGGTCCGCTCCAGCGTCCGTTCATTGAGATAGAGCGCGCGGTTGATCTCGATCTGCAGCGCATGGATGCCGTCGGCCGGCCGGCCGTAGTGCTCGGTGATGTAGCCGCCGGCATAGGGCCGGTTGCGGGCAACGTCGTAGCCGAGCCGGGTCAGGATCGCCTCGGCCGTGCCGACGAGACGCGGCGCGCAGCTCGTCCCGTGGCGGTCGCCGAGGACGATGTCCGGCCGTGTGCGCTGGTTCGGCACGCGCACCGTGGATGGCATCGAGTGGCAGTCGAGGAGGACGCAGCAACCGAAGCGCGCGTCGGTCTCGTCGACCAGCCGGGTCAGGGCGTCGTGATACGGGAGGTAGACGGTCTCGATCCGCTCGAGCGCCTCCTCCACCGCAAGCGGCCGCGCATAGATCTCCTCGCTGTCGGCGACGACGCGGGCGATCGTACCGAGGCCGCCGGTGACCCGCGCCGAGCGGATATTGGCATAGGACGGCAGCGCGCCGGAGAACATCCGCGGGTCGAGCTCGAAGGGTTCCCGGTTCACGTCGAGCCAGGCGCGCGGGAAATGCGCCCGGAGGAGCGGCATGCCGAGCTCCGCCGCCGGCAGGATCAGCTCGTCGACGAAGCTGTCCTCCGAGCGCCGGATCGTGGCCGCATCGAGACGCGAGGCGGCGAGGAAGGACGCGGGGTAGCAGCTGCCGCTGTGCGGCGAGTTGAGGACGAAGGGAACGGTCTGCCGGGCCGGAGCCACGATCTCGAAGGCGGTCGCTGGATCGAAGTCGGTCGGCTTGGCCATGTCGGCGTCTTGTGGGCGCCCGGCCGCGATGATCGCCTCGCCGAGCCTTCGGTTCCGGGGAACTTGCCAACATCGACCGGGGCTGTCTACTGCTCGGAATCTGGCGCAGCGTGACCGGGAAAGCACACGGAATTCACCCGATTTTTACGGCGCCGCGCCGTTAGATACGGGCGTATTCAGCGTCACCAATTGACTTGACCGGTGCCCTTCGCGATGTCCCGAATCCTCCTCGCCGAAGACGACAACGACATGCGTCGCTTCCTCGTCAAGGCGCTCGCCAATGCGGGCTATGACGTGGTCTCCTTCGACAACGGGCTGAGCGCCTATGAGCGCCTCCGTGAGGAGCCGTTCACCCTCCTCCTCACCGACATCGTCATGCCCGAGATGGACGGCATCGAGCTGGCGCGGAAGGCGACCGAGCTCGACCCCGACCTCAAGGTGATGTTCATCACCGGCTTTGCCGCTGTCGCGCTCAACCCCGACTCGCAGGCCCCGAAGGACGCGAAGGTGCTCTCGAAGCCGTTCCATCTCAAGGACCTCGTGAACGAGGTGGAGAAGCTGCTCGCGGCTTAAGGCGCCAGACACAGCGGCCGCGGCGCTCAGCGCGATCGTCGGCCTCTCGTATCGGGAAAACCTCACCAAGCCCCCGTCCCGGCCCCCGCGCCGGGACCCCATGGCAGGCTCGCGCATTCGGCGTCGCGGAGTCACTCCGCGGCTCCGCATCATCGGGAAGGCGAATGGACCCGGGTCAAGCCCGGGGAGGAGCGCTGGGATGGGTCGCCGATGCCCCCGAGGCGGCCCCAGGATATCGCGGGCGGCCGCCGGCCTACAGCGACCTGACGATCCCCTCGACGACCTTCTTCGCGTCGCCGAACAGCATCATCGTGTTGTCGCGGTAGAACAGCGAGTTGTCGATGCCGGCATAGCCGGAGGACAGCGAGCGCTTGATAAACATCACCGTGCCCGCCTTCCAGACCTCTAGGACCGGCATGCCGTAGATCGGCGAGGTCTTGTCCTCCTTCGCCGCGGGGTTGGTCACGTCGTTGGCGCCGATGACGAAGGCGATGTCGGTCTGCGAGAATTCCGAGTTGATGTCTTCCAGCTCGAAGACCTCGTCATAGGGAACGTTCGCCTCGGCGAGGAGGACGTTCATGTGGCCGGGCATGCGGCCCGCGACCGGGTGGATCGCGAACTTCACCGTGACGCCGGCCTCCTTCAGCTTGTCGGTCATCTCGCGGACGGCGTGCTGGGCCTGCGCGACGGCCATGCCGTAGCCCGGGACGATGACGACGCTGTTGGCGTTCTTGAGCATGAAGGCCGCGTCGTCGGCCGAGCCCTGCTTGACCGGGCGCTGCTCCACGGCAGCGCCGCCGGCCGTCTCGCCGCCGAAGCCGCCGAGGATGACCGAGATGAAGCTCCGGTTCATCGCCCGGCACATGATGTAGCTGAGGATCGCGCCTGACGAGCCGACGAGGGCGCCGGTGATGATCAGCGCCGTGTTGCCGAGCGTGAAGCCGATGCCGGCGGCGGCCCAGCCCGAATAGGAGTTCAGCATCGACACGACCACCGGCATGTCGGCGCCGCCGATCGGGATAATGAGGAGGAAGCCGATCAGGAGGGCGACGATCGTGATCAGCCAGAACACGACCGCGCTCTGCGTGATGACGAAGATCACGATCAGCGCGACGAGGCCGATGCCGAGGCCGAGATTGATGAGGTGCCGTGCCGGGAGGAGGATCGGCTTGCCCGACATCCTTCCGTCGAGCTTCAGGAAAGCGATGATCGACCCGGTGAAGGTGATCGCGCCGATGGCGACGCCAAGCGACATCTCGACGAGGCTCTGGCCGTGGATGTCGCCGCGCTCGCCGATCCCGAAGGCGACCGGCGCATAGAGCGCCGCGGCGGCAACGAGCACCGCAGCGAGGCCGACGAGGCTGTGGAAGGCCGCGATGAGCTGCGGCATCGCCGTCATCGGGATCCGCCGCGCGACGACGGCGCCAATGCCGCCGCCGACCGCAATCAGGCCGACGATTGTCGCAAGCGTCCCAAAGCTCGGCGAGACGTTGACGAGGGTGGTGACGACCGCGATCGCCATGCCCGTCATGCCGAGGAAGTTGCCGCGTCGCGACGATTCCGGATGCGAGAGGCCGCGGAGCGCCAGGATGAAGAGCGCGCCGGAAACGAGGTAGAGGAGAGCTGTGAGGTTCGCCGACATCTAAGGCCCGATGAGCTCCACCACGGGGTCAGGGAATACGATCTCGGCAAACAGCGGATAGACCGTCCGCAGCATCGCGACCTGCGGTTCTTCGTCGATCCGGACGAGGTACCACTCCCCGTCGAGGAGCACCGCCAGCGTCTCCGTCGCGGAGCGAACCGCGGTGGTGTCCATCCTGACGAACGTCTCGGTGGGGATCAAACCATAGGGCGTGCCATCGGCGAGATCGAAATAGCGCGTCGCCGCGACATCGACCTCGAACCAGAACTCGGTCACCATCGCCATAAGCTCGTCCGCGGCGAGCTGGGCGCGGAGCTCCGCCAGCGGAATTCCCGCCTGCTCGGCGATCGCCGGAAGGATCAGCGGCGGGAGGACATCGACCATCGCCTCCGCATCCCCTGCCGTCGCCGCGAGCTGAAAGCCCGCGACGCGCTCGGCGAGCGCATCCCGTTCCGCGGCCGTGACCTCCCGCGCCGACGCCGCATCGGCGAAAATGAGCGGGATGGCGGCGAGCGCCGGGGCGTGGCGCAGAAACGGGATCATCAGTGCTTGCCCCGCGCGTCGGGCGTCTTCTTCTTGTACATCGCGAGCATGCGTTGGGTGACCAGGAAGCCGCCGAAGATGTTCACCGAGGCGAGGACCAGCGCGATGCCGCCGAAGATCTTCGACCAGCCCGAGCCTTCCGCGAGCGCCGGCGCGACTTCGACGCCGACGGCGAGGAGTGCGCCGACGATGATGACCGAGGAGATCGCGTTGGTGACGCTCATCAGCGGCGTGTGCAGCGCTGGCGTCACCGACCAGACGACGTAGTAGCCGACGAAGATCGCCAGGACGAAGATGGAGAACTGGAAAAAGAAGGGATCGACGAAGCTTGTCGACACCGTCTCGGCGACGGTGTTCGCATTGGCGGTCACGGCGTCGGCATAAGCGGCAGCGGCGTCGGCGGCGTCACGGGTCGCCTCGGCGGCCCGCGCGGCAGTCGCGGCCGCATCGTTCGCCTGCACGACCAGGTTCTCAATCGGCTCCATGGCCTGCCCTCCCTCTGCCGCAGCGCGCCTCAGGCGCGCTTCGGCTGGAACATCGGATGGACCACGGCCCCGTCGCGGGTGAGGAGCGTGGCCTTCACGAGCTCGTCGTCATAGTTCACCGCGACCTCCTTCTTGTCCTTGTCGATCAGCGTCTCGACGAAGGCATAGAGATTGCGGGCATAGAGCGCGGATGCGGTCGCCGGAATTCGCCCGGCGACGTTGAGATAGCCGATCACGGTCACGTCGCCGACCTTCGTCGCCTCGCCGGGAACCGCGCCCTCGACATTGCCGCCGCGTTCGACTGCAAGGTCGACCACGATCGATCCGGGCCGCATCGATTCCAGCATCGCGGTCGTGACGAGCCGCGGCGCCGGTCGGCCGGGGATCAGCGCCGTGGTGATGACGATGTCCTGCTTGGCGATGTGCGAGGCGACCAACGCGGCCTGCTTGGCCTGGTACTCCTTGCTCATCTCCTTGGCGTAGCCGCGCGCGTCCTGGGCCTGCTTGAACTCGTCGTCCTCGACCGCGATGAATTTCGCGCCGAGCGACTCGACCTGCTCCTTCGCGGCAGGCCGGACGTCGGTCGCCGACACGGCGGCGCCGAGACGCTTCGCGGTCGCGATGGCCTGAAGGCCGGCGACGCCCGCGCCCATGACGAAGGCCTTCGCGGCGGGAACGGTGCCGGCCGCGGTCATCATCATCGGCAGCGCGCGGTCATAGGCTTCCGCCGCGTCGATGACGGCCTGATAGCCGGCGAGGTTCGCCTGGCTCGACAGCACGTCCATCACCTGCGCGCGCGTGATGCGCGGCATCAGCTCCATCGCGAAGGCGCGAACGCCGGCGGCGCCCAGCGCCGCGACGTCGTCCTGATGGTCGTAGGGGTCCATGATGGCGATCATCACGGCGCCGGGCTTCACGCCCTCGGCCTCCTTGGCGGAGGGCCGGCGGACATGGAGCACGATGTCGGCGTCCTTGGTGACCGCCGCGCGGGTCTTCAGCACCTTCGCACCCGCGGCCTGGTAGTCGGCATCGGGAATCCGCGAGCCGGCGCCGGCGCCCGCCTGCACGACTACCTCGGCGCCAAGGCCGATCAGGCGCTTGACGGTCTCCGGGGTTGCGGCGACGCGACTCTCTGCCTCTGCCGACTCTGCCGGCACGGCGATCTTCATGGCCCGTTCCTCAGGATGAGGCTGCGACGTGCGGAGCGGCGCCCGAGAGCGCCGCCCGATGCTTTCGTCCTAGTAGAGGACGAAGAACACCACCACGAGGATTACCGCCGACACGATGGAGACCCACTTCATCAGCGACAGGAAGCCGCCATAGGTCTGGCGGTGAGCGTCCATGTCCGCGGCGATGTCCGCGGCGCTGGCCGTGAGGACCTGAGCTTCCTGATGAGCCATGTAACCTGTTCTCCCCAGAGGTTATGGTTTGCGCGTCTCTTAGCCCATGTTCCGCCGCGGTCGCAATCGCCGATTCCGGCGTCCCATCGACGCGTCACGCCCCGGTCACGCCGGGCGTCCGATCGACAGTCCTGAGTTTGTCCTCAAGGCAGGTGTCGGTACCACCCTGGGCAGCACTGGACGAACGCACCCGTCGTCTCAAGCTGCTCTTGAAAGCCCCAGCGCTCGCAGCATCGGCTGGCCCGCGGCAGTGAGGTCGGCGAGCGTGTAGCGGTCGAGGACCGCGAGATAGGCGGCGAGGGCCTCGCCAAGGACGCCTCGCATCCGGCACGCCGGGACCAGGACGCAGCTCGTCTGACCCCCGTCGAAGCAGGCAACCATCCGGAAATCCTCCTCGGTCGTCCGGACGACCTCGCCAACGCCGATCTCGGCCGGCGGCCGGCTGAGGCGAAGGCCGCCGCCGCGGCCGCGGGCGGTCTCGATGAAGCCGGCCTTCCCGAGCTGCTGCGCCACCTTCATCAGGTGATTGCGCGAGACGCCATAGCGGTTCGCCGCGTCTTGAATGGTCGGCCGGCCGTCCGGCGCGAGCGCCAGGAACATCAAAAGCCGCAACGAGAGGTCAGTGTAGAGGGTGAGCCGCATTGCCGCATCCTAAAGATGCATCGTAGATATTGCTTTAGGCCGGATCCGGCAATAGCGTCCAAAGGTGCATTATAGATGCATCTTTGGAGAGACCCATGAGTGCAACTGCTTTTGCTCCGAATGCTTCGGCGGTGAGCCCCGCCGCAACCGCGGCCCAAATCGGCATCGCAGCAGTCCGGTCACGCCACGCCGTGGCCGCCTATTCGACGGATCGTATGCATCCGCGCGTGTTCGGCCTTGCCATCGCAAGCTACGGGGCAATGCTGCTCGTGCTCTGGCTGTTGTTCGTGACCGGAGCCGACATGGTGGTCACGCTGTTCGTCTGCACGGCCTATTTCGCCATGTATTTCGGCGTTCCGGTCGCCATGTACCGCCTGGCCGCCAAGGCTGCTCCGCCCGCGGCGTCGGGATCGTTTGCCGTCTTCCTCCGCGGCGGCCTCGAGACCGTTTCGGGCACGATCAGCGGCTGGTCCGCGATGGTCCAGGTTCTCGTCGTCCCCGTGTCGCTGACCTTCGGCCTCATCGCGATGGGCATCATCGCCAAGGTCGTCGCCTGAGCGCGCCTATTGCCCGGACCGGCGATAGGGCCGGTCCGGCTGGAGCCACGACGTTGAACGTCCCTCGCCACCCCATTCACCCGGCCATCGACGAGGACCTCGTGGCGGCGATGGTCGACCGGTTCTACGGCCGAGTCAGGAGCGATCCGGTGCTGGGCCCCATCTTCGACGCCGTGATCGACGACGGCTGGGACCGTCACCTCCGGCGGATGAAGGACTTCTGGTCCTCGGTGACGCTGATGACCGGCCGCTACAAGGGAACGCCGTTCGAGGCCCACAGGCGCATCGACGGCATCAAGGCCGCGCATTTCGACCGCTGGCTCCACCTGTGGCGCGAAACGGCCGCGGAGCTCTGCGCCCCGCCGGTTGCGGCGGTGTTCATCGAGAAGGCGGAGAGAATCGGGAGAAGCCTTCTCTACGGCCTTGCCGACATCACGAACCCTGCCCCAAACCCGATCGGCCGAGGCTGACATGCCGTTGCAAGGAGCAGGAGCGCCGACCTGGGCTTTGACCGCCTGCGCCGTCATCGCGCTTCTCTGGCTTGGCGTGCTGTTCGGGGTCTCGTTCCTGGCGACGCCCATCAAATTCACGGCCCAGTCGCTGACGCTGCCGACCGCGCTGGACGTCGGTCGCGCCACTTTTCATCTCCTCGTCAAGGTCGAGTGGGTGGCGTTCGCCCTCCTCCTTGGTGCCGTCGCCAGCGCCCGGTTTCCCGCCGCGCAACTGGTGGTCCTCGTCATCCTGGCCCTGAGCCTCGCGGCTCAGACATTCGTGCTCCTCCCCAATCTCGACGGCCGGGTCGAGGCGATCATCGCGGGGCAGGAGATCGGCGAGAGCCGGCTGCACCTGATCTATGTCGGCGTCGAGATACTGAAGCTGCTGACGCTGGCGGCGGCTGCGATCGTCGCGTTTCGAATCCTGCGCCAGGCCGGATAGGTCCGCGGCGCGGTCTGCTGAGAACGTCTGTGCCGGCCGCGGGACTTGGCCTGTGATCGGCACAACTCGACAAGAACCAAGAGAGACGGCATTGCCTGAGCTGCCAGCTATCCGGCGACCACCGTAACCTCACGTTCAGTCCGGGAGATCGACCATGCCGAAGGACGAACTGGATCGCAGGGAAGCCGCCAGCGAGGTGGCTGACCCGGTTGCCGAGGACGATCTCGATCGTGTCCTCAAGGTCGTGCCCAGAGGTGCCGCGGCGCTCGCCGGCGCCGCCGTGGTCATCATCCTTCTGGCCTGGCTCTTCGTCTATTTCGCGGTGTTCCTGCCGCGCGGGCCGGTCAGCTGAGGACGCCACCGATGGACGAACGGCGTATCCTCAAGACCGAGCTTCGGTGGGCCGCGCTGATGGGCGGTGCGGTGGCCCTCATCCTCATCGTCATTGTCGCCACCACGCTGGCGAACGCGCTCCACCCGCCAAGCAATGTTGAGACGGTCGACCCGGCGACGCTGCATCTGGAAGGGGAGTTCGTCGAAGCCAATCTCGGGACCACGCAAGGCGCGGACGGCACCATCACCGTTCGCCTGGTCGCGACCCAATACGCCTTCGTGCCGCGATGCCTCCCGGTTCCCGCCGGCCGGCCGGTGACGTTCCGCGTGACCAGTCCGGACGTTCTGCACGGCTTCCTGATCGCGGGAACGAACGCCAACACGATGGTGGTGCCCGGCTACGTCGCCGAGCTGACGACGGAGTTCCAGGAGACGGGAGACCACCTCATGCCTTGTCACGAGTATTGCGGGCTCGGCCACAGCGAGATGTGGGCGGTCGTCCGGGTGCTTCCGGAGGCGGACTTCAATCCCGATGCCAACGGCAGGATGGCTTGCGATGTCGTCCCCTAACCGCCTCGTCATTGCCCATATCTGGGTGGCCTTCGCTGCCTTTGCCGTCGCCGCGATCATGGGCGCGTGGCAGATGCTGGTCCGGAGTCCGATCGACGCCCCGATCGAGGACGCGCAGACCTATTTCACATCGGTGACCGGGCACGGGACGCTGATGGCGTACGTGCTGCCCACGCTCTTCATCATGGGTTTCGGCTACTTCGTCGCCACGACGTCCTTGAACCGGCCCCTGCCCGGACTCCGCCTCGCTTGGGTGGGCTTCTGGCTGGCCGTGATCGGCGTCGTCATGGCCACGGTGACGATCCTCGCGGGCGAGGCCACCGTCCTCTACACCTTCTACCCGCCCCTCACGGGCAGCATCTTCTTCTATCTCGGCATCCTGCTGGTGGTCGTCGGCTCATGGATCTGGGTCGCGCTGATGATCGTCGCGATGGTCCGCTGGAAGCGCGCCAACCCCGGCGAGCCGGTGCCGCTTGCGATGTTCGCCACCGTCGCCAACGCCATCCTGTGGCTGTGGACGACCGCCGGCGTCGGGGCCGAGCTGCTGTTCCAGATCATCCCCGCCTCGCTGGGCCTGACGGACACGATCGACCCGGGGCTGGCCCGGACGCTGTTCTCCTGGACGCTGCACGCCATCGTCTATTTCTGGCTCATACCCGCTTACATCGCCTTCTACACGATGCTTCCGCAGGTCGCGGGAGGCCGGCTCTATTCGGACACGATGGGGCGCATCAGCTTCATCCTGTTCCTGCTCTACAGCCTGCCGGTCGGCATGCATCACCTGTTCATGGACCCCGAGCACGGCAGCGGGTTCAAGTTCCTGCAGATGATGCTGACCGCGCTCGTGACGGTGCCCACCCTCCTGACGATCTTCACGATCGGCGCCTCGCTCGAGATCGCCGCAAGGCTGCGGGGCGGGAAGGGGCTGTTCCGCTGGGTGTGGGCATTGCCCTGGGACCGGCCAATGGTCCTGGCGGCAGGCCTCTCCTTCGTCATGCTCGGCTTTGGCGGCTTCGGCGGGCTCATCAACATGAGCTATTCGATGAATGCGATGATCCACAACACGTCCTGGGTCACGGCGCATTTCCATCTGATCTTCGGCGGTTCGGTGGTGATCATGTACTTTGCGATCGCCTATCAGATCTGGCCGAAGCTGACCGGACGCGAAGCGAGGTCTCTGACCCCGCTTCGGGTACAGCTCTGGCTCTGGTTCATCGGAATCGTCGTCACCAGCTTCCCGTGGCACATCCTCGGACTGTTCGGGCAGCCCCGGCGCGTGGCGACCTTCGACTACGGCAATCCGGACATCGCCTATTGGGGTCCGTGGACGACCGTTTCGGCCATCGGCGGGCTGATCATGCTGGCTGGGGCGGCGCTCTTCATCTGGAATCTCGCGACCCTGTTCCGGGGCCAGCAGGTAGCGACGCGGCAGATGGCGTATGCCGTGGCCGTCCACCCGCCCCGGCGCAACCTCCCGCGGGCGCTGAACGGGTTCGGGCTGTGGAACGCCCTCCTGCTGTTCCTGATGGTCGTCGCCTACGCCTACCCCATCGCCCAGTTCTTCTTCCTCGATTCCTACCCGGCGCACATCCAGCGCGTGGACGCCGGAGGCTGACATGACGTACGGCCCGCAAGTCCCCGAAGACGATCGGCCGCCCGTCCCGGTCGAACCCCAGGCCGTCGACCGGCCATGGCGGTTGTGGGCGTCGGTCGCGATCGGTTCGTTCGTGCTCCTGGCGATCGTGATCGGGTTCTTCGTGATTTCCTTTCGCGGCGAAGACGGCGTCGCCGGCGCCCTTGGGATCGTGCACCGGCATGAGGCTACGCTTGATGCGTTCGCGGCCGCGACCCCACCGCCAACGGAGGTTGCGTGGACGACGGCGACCCGGACGCTTCTCCGCGATGCCAGCTTGGCCGAAGGTCAGGCGATCGCGACCGGAACCTGCGCGGGTTGTCACGGCGAGAACGGGATCGCCACCGCCGCCGCCTTTCCGAACCTCGCCGGCCTGAGCGCCGCTGCCATCTACAAGCAGCTCCGAGACTATGCCGACGGCCATCGCCCGTCGCCGATCATGGCGGGGATCGCCCAGGGAATCGACGAGGGCCAGATGGCCGAGGTCGCGCGATACTATGCGTCCCTGCCGGCGCCGGCCCGATCCGCGAGGACGGACATTCAGCGCGAGATCGTCGTCCTCGCCACCAACGGCGATCCGGCGCGCGGGCTGCCGCCGTGTGATTCCTGCCATACCGTCGCCGGCGGCCCCGTCGGCACCCCCGGTCTCGACGGACAGGCGGCGACCTACCTTGAGCAGCAGCTTGCTGCATTCGCGGCCGGAGAGCGCGGCAACGACATCTACGGCCTCATGCGCTCGGTGGCGGTCCTGCTGACGCCGACCGAGATCGAGCAACTGGCACGCTATTACGGGGAATGAAGGCGCCGGCCGGCTAGCCCTGCGCCTCCATCGCCTCGAGCTCGCCGATCAGTCCTTCGATGACCGAAAGGCCCTTGCCCCAGAAGGCGGGATCGGTGGCGTCGAGGCCGAAGGGCGCGAGGAGCACCGAGTGATGCTTGGTGCCGCCCGCCCGCAGCATGTCGAAATACTTTTCCTGGAAGCCGGTTTCCGCGTCCTGGTAGACCGCGTAGAGCGAGTTCACGAGGCAGTCGCCAAAGGCGTAGGCGTAGACGTAGAACGGCGAGTGCACGAAGTGCGGGATGTAGCTCCAGAAGGTCTCGTAGCCGGGACCGAGCCGCACTGCCGGGCCAAGGCTCTCGCCCTGCACCGACATCCACAGCTCCCCGAGCTGGTCGGCGGTCAGTTCGCCCTCGCGGCGTGCCGTGTGAACCTTCCGCTCGAACTCGTAGAACGCGATCTGGCGCACGACCGTGTTGATCATATCCTCGACCTTCTGGGCGAGCATCTGCTTGCGGAGGACCGGATCGGTCGTCTTCGCGAGGAGCGCGCGGAAGGTCAGCATTTCGCCGAACACGCTCGCCGTCTCGGCCAGCGTCAGCGGCGTCGGCGCCATCAGTGCCCCCTGCGGGGCGGCGAGGACCTGGTGCACGCCATGGCCGAGCTCATGGGCGAGCGTCATGACATCGCGCGACCGGCCCTGGTAGTTGAGAAGGACGTACGGATGGGCGCTCGGCACCGTCGGATGCGCGAAGGCGCCGGGTGATTTGCCGGGCCGGGTCGGCGCATCGATCCAGCGCTTCTCGAAGAAGCGGTCGGCGATCTCGGCCATGTCCGGCGAGAAATCGCGGTAGGCGTCAAGGACGGTCGACCGCGCCTCGTCCCAGTGGATCAGGCGCTGCGGCACCTTGGGCAGCGGCGCGTTGCGGTCCCACGAGTCCAGCGCGTCCTTCCCGAACCATTTCGCCTTGAGCTTGTAGTAGCGGTGCGAAAGCCGCGGATAGGCATCGCGCACGGCCGCAACCAGCGCCGCCACGACCTCGGGCTCGACGCGATTCGCGAGATGCCGCGAATCCGAGACGTCCTTGAAGCCGCGCCAGCGGTCGGAGATCTCCTTGTCCTTCGCGAGCGCGTTGGTGATCAGCGCGAAGAGGCGGATGTTCTCCTTGAACACGACGGCGAGGGCGTCGTGAGCTTTCTTGCGGTTGGCCTCCTCGGGATCGAGGAGCAGATGCAGAGTTGCCTCGAGCGACAGCTTCTTGCCGTCGACGTCGTAGCGGAGCGCCGCTTGGGTCTCGTCGAACAGCCGGTTCAGGGTGCCGCTGCCGGTGACCGACTTCTCGAAGAACAGCTGCTCGACACGATCCTCGAGCTGGTACGGCTTCTCCTTCCGGATGTCCTCGATCCACGGCCGGTAGCGGTCGAGATCGGCCGAGCCGAGCATCGCGGTCTCGATGAGCCCATCATCGACCTTGTTGAACTCGAGCGTGAAGAAGAGGAGCCGGGAGCTGGCCGCGACCGCCTTGTCCTGCGCGTCGCCATAGAACTTGGCGCGGACCGGGTCCGACGTGTCGCCGGCATGGATGAGGCCGGCATACGACATGATCCTGCCGAGGAGATCGTCGAGCGCCTCGTAGTCCTTGACGGCCTCGAGGAGCCGCGGGCCGGCGTCCGGACCAGCCGCAATCCCGGCGAGCTTGCCCTTGTACTTTTCCTCGAACGCCCTGGTCTGCGCGTCGGCCTTCTCAAGGTCCGCCTTGAACTCGGCCGAGTCCATGCCGGGATAGAGGTCGTTGAGGTTCCACTCGGGCAGCGTCCCGAGATCGGCGCGCTCGGTGGCCGCGGCAGCGGTTTCGGGAGAAAGGGCGGCGTGCTGCATGCGAGCGGTTCCGGATGCTGTTGCTTTTGCGGCCGACACTGTGGCGGGCACGGGCGGAAGGAGCAAGCCGGACCCCGCGACCTACGCGCCGACGAGCGCGATTCCTTCGGCGATCCGGCTTCATTGGCACACCGACTGGTCGATTTGACTGGTCGGAATATGGGACCGGCGGGCCGCTCCGCGCAATTCCGGCCGTGTCGCTCCCGCAACAGTGATCGGAACGCCGTGCGCGTCGATCCGGCGGCAAGCTCCTATTAACCCTGTCGGTCGAATTATCGGTCTGGTCCGGATTCAACCGAGCGGCGCGCCGTCGCGTTCGCCCACGATTTCCGCGACGGACCTCTCGGGGCGTCGACGCGTTCTACGTTGGAACCGCGACCGTTGCCGCAGGTTCAGGAATGGGAGGCTACGAATGCTCCCCAATTGCTTGTTCGACCGGCCCAAGGCGCGTCCTGATGGCAAGACGCCACCGCGCAAGAAGTCGGGAAGTGATGCGAAAATGCCCCGGAATCGGCTGAACGATTCACTACATATGCTCCGGCGGCAGCAGCCTGCACTGAAAGGGCTTTGATCGATGGCTCGGATCGGAATGAGAGTGGCGTTCGGAGGCTTGCTGCTCGCCTCGGTCGGCGTCACCGGTGCGTCGGCCTACTACGCTGAGGGCGCGGCGTTCGACCTTCGCGGTGCGGGCGCCGCGGCGCTCACGCGCCAGACCAATCTCGGCGAGCTCGAGCTCGCCATCCAGTCCGCGCTCGAAGCCCTCGAAGCGGCAAACGACAATCTCGGCTTCGACCTCCTCGAGGTGAAGACCTTCTATGCCGAGCGCGGCTTCGCCCCGGCCTGGATCGCCGACGGCCTCTTCACGGAGGATGCGCGCGCGCTCATGGCCCGCGTCGCCGCTGCGGATGCCGACGGCCTCGATCCCCGCGCCTACCGCCTGCCGGCCCCGACCTTCGGAACCGTAGGGCGTCCGAGCCTCGCCCAGGTCGCCGCCGTGGAAATCCAGATGAGCCTCGCGGTCGCTGCCTATGTCCGCGAGGCCTATGCCGGCCGCCTCGATCCGCGCTCGCTCGACGCGAATCTCGACATCAATGTCCACCTTCCCGACACGACCGGCGCGCTCGTCGCGATCCTGGCGGCCGATGATCCGGTCCAGGTCCTCGAGAGCTACAATCCGCAGCACCCGGGCTACCAGGCGCTCCGGCAGCAGCTCGCGATGCTGCGCAACGCCGTGCCGGAAGAGCGCATCGTGCTGCCGGCAGGTCCGACCCTCCGTCCCGGCGAGCTGGATGACCGCGTTCCGCTCCTCCGCGCGCGCCTCGACGTCACGAATCCGACCACGCCTGAAGCAAACCCTTCTCTCTATGACGAGGTGCTGGTCGCGGCCGTGCGGACGTTCCAGTCGCAGGTCGGCCTCACCGTCGACGGCATCATCGGCCCCAACACGCTGACGGCGCTCAACGGGCCGAATGTCGATCCCGTGGCCGAGGTGATCGCCAACATGGAGCGCTGGCGCTGGCTGCCGCGCAATCTCGGCGAATTCCACGTGATGGTGAACGTGCCCGAATACATGGTCCGGATCATGGAGCAGGGGCGCGTCGCGCACGAGACCCGCGTCGTCGTGGGCCAGGTCGGCCACGAAACGCCGATCTTCTCGGACGAGATCGAGACCATCGCGGTCAACCCGTACTGGAACGTGCCGGAGTCGATCGCCAACAACGAGCTCCTGCCGCAGATCCGCTCGGACCCCAACTACTTCGTCCGCAACGCCTTCGAC
Source organism: Bauldia sp. (assembly GCA_050184415.1). Classification (GTDB taxonomy): domain Bacteria; phylum Pseudomonadota; class Alphaproteobacteria; order Rhizobiales; family Kaistiaceae; genus JADLGL01. Next base: position 78,120 of record JBFXAJ010000009.1, on the reverse strand, counting down.
ATCTGGGTCCACGTCCAGGGCCAGACCTATGCCGTCACGCCCTACCAGGTGAACTGGTACGCGGTTCAGCCGGGACAGGTGACGTTCCGGCAGCGGCCGGGTCCGGCCAATGCGCTGGGGCAGATCAAGTTCCTGTTCCCCAACAGCCACAATGTCTACCTCCACGACACGCCGTCGCGGAGCCTCTTCCAGCGCGACGCCCGCGCCTTCAGCCATGGCTGCATCCGGGTGATGAATCCGCTGGAGTTCGGCGACGCGCTCCTGGCGCATCAGCCGAACCTCACGGGAGCCGACATCCGCGCCCTGATCGGCGATGCCGAGCGGCAGGTGAACCTGCCGGTCCACATCCCCGTGCACATCACCTACTTCACGGCCGTCGTCCAGAATGGCGAGCTGCAGTTCAAGCCGGACGTCTACGGCCACAGCGCGCGGGTGCGCGACGCGCTCAATCTGGGCGGCGGCCCCGTGGTGACGGCGGCCACCGAGCCCGGTGCGGCGGGCGACCTCGGCCCATAGGCCCGCGACCGAAACCGATTGAAGGGCGTCGGAGAGCTGCTCCGGCGCCCTTTTTTATTGCCCGATTCGGAGGCCGGCGAGGCTCGGAGCGTGGCGCCAACAAGGCGGTCAACCGAACATAAGCCTTGAACTTCGTTCGCTGATCGGGTCAGTTGGCGCGGTGGCGGCGCCACCGGACGCCGGCTCGGGGGATGTCCCTCCGCAAGGTTTGGTTAAGGATACAGCGACACACTGGGGGCCGTGGGGGTTGCCGGTTTCGGCGGGACGGCGGGTCGAATTTGCCAGTAGAGTGTGACCGAGCGCGCGGCGTATCCAGATCCTGGGCGCCGCGGATGGCCAAATGGTGTGGCGCCCTCGCCGTCGCACTATCCCTTTTCGCTTTGGCGCCGCCCGCGTCGACCGCGACGGACCGGACGCTCTCCTTCTTCAACACCCACACCAACGAGACGCTGACCGTCACGTACAAACGCGACGGCCGGTACATTCCCGCCGCGATGGCGCAGATCAACCACATCCTCCGCGACTGGCGGCGGAACGAAGTGGTGGAGATGGATCCCCGCCTGATCGACCTCGTCTGGGAGGTCTACCAGCGCACCGGCGCCACCCAGGCGATCTACATCATCTGCGGCTACCGCGCTCCCGAGACCAACGAGATGCTGCGGTCGCGGTCGAACGGCGTGGCCCAGAACAGCCAGCACATGAACGGCAACGCCCTGGACTTCTTCATTCCGGGCGTTCCGCTGGCCACGCTCCGCAATGTCGGCCTGCAGATGCAGATCGGCGGCGTCGGCTACTATCCGACCTCGGGCTCGCCCTTCGTCCATCTCGACACCGGCTCCGTCCGCCACTGGCCGGGCATCTCGCGCCAGACGCTGGCGCAGGTCTTCCCGGACGGGCGGACGCTTCACATCCCCTCCGACGGCCGCCCGCTTCCGGGCTATGCCGAGGCCCAGCAGGCTTTCGCGGCGCGCGGCGACACCGTCGTCGCCCTGTTCGGCCAGCCGATCGACGACACGGGAACGGGCAACGGCACCCGTCTCGCCGGCCTCTTCGGCCGCAACAACGCCGAACCGGCTGCGGTGGCTCCGGCCCCGACAGCCGCCCCCGTCGTCGTTGCCGCCGCAGCGCCGACCGTGATCCAGGCAGCGCCCCTGCCGCGCCCGAACCGCGACCCGATCCCCGGCGTCACAGTGACCGGGCCTGCGGTCGCCGACGCCGGCCATGATCCGGCCGATGCCATTATGGCCTACGCCCCGACCGGGACAGCGACCGGCACCGCGGCCGACGCCTTCGCGGCGCTCGGCGCACCCCCGCCACGGCCAGGCCTCGCCACGGCCGTCACACTGACCGGCGCGGCTCTCGGGGAAGCTCCCGGCGCACCGGCAACGGCCATCCCGATGGTACCCGCCCTCGCCTTCGCCGGCGCGTGGGACAATCCGGTCGGCCAGGTCATTGCGCCACGGCTCGAGGGCACGATCCTGCCGCTCCTCGACGGCAGCGTGACGTCCCGCCAGGCGGCCTTCGCGCAACTCAGCCCGCCGGTCACCCGGAATGCCGTCGAACTGCTCGCCGCGCCAGGACACGTGATCCAGGTCGCGTTCCAGGCCAGCGGCCCGATCGCGGGGTCGACGGCCTTCGGCGGCGGTCTTTTCCGCCAGGTTGCAGTGGTGGCGCTCGCCGCACCGCTCCAGGCGCCAGCAACGACGCTTGCCGCGGCCCGGTAGTCGGGCCGCCCTCCAGCTTCTTCCCACCCCGATGATCGTCCCGCGCGTCGCGAGACGCTGGTCGATGCCGCAGCCCTATTCGGCGGCCGCCGCCTCTTCCGTGTCCGGCGCCATGCCGAGAGCATGGAGATAGAGGTCGAGCAGCGCTTCCTGCTCCTCGCGCTCGGCCCGATCCTGCTTCCGCAGCCGCACCACCGTCCGGAGCGTCTTGGTGTCGAAGCCGTTGGCCTTGGCCTCGGCGTAGACATCCTTGATGTCGTCCGCGATCGCCTTCTTCTCTTCCTCGAGCCGCTCGATGCGTTCGACGATCGACTTGAGCTGCGTTGCGGCGATTCCGACCGGCTCGGCCATGAGACTTCTCCAACAGGCGGTCAGGGTGAGTGCCGCATGAGGCGGAAGGGGTCAAGGACGATTGCCAGCGCCATGGCGGCATCCCCGAAACCCACAATGCCGCACCCCGCTTGCGCATCTATACACTCAGTGTATAGATGCGTCCATGGACAGCGCGCTCACACTCCTTGGCCTGATCGGCGCCCGCACCGAGCCGGGCTATGGCTACCACCTGAAGCAGAGCTACGACCGGCTCTTCGGCCTTCGTAAGGCGCTCGCCTTCGGACAGGTCTACGCCACGCTCGCCCGCATGCTCCGCGACGGGCTCATCGTGGCGACCGGCGAGGAGTCGGGCGAGGGGCCGGACCGCAAGCGCTACGGCATCACCGAAGCGGGGCGGCAGAAGATCGCCGAATGGATGTTCACGCCGGACGTCCCGTCCGAGGCGCTGCAGAGCAATCTCTTCGCCAAGACCGTCGTGGCGCTCCTTCTCGACGAGGACGCGGAACGGCTCCTCGACCTCCAGCGCTCACGGCACATGGCCGAGATGCGAAGCCTGACCAAGGCGAAGCAGGAAGCCGACCTCATGCACGTCCTCGTCTACGACCATGCCCTTTTCCACATCGAGGCGGACCTCCGCTGGATCGACCTGACCGGCGCCCGCCTCACGCAGCTCAAGGCAAGCCTCTCGCCATGACCGAACCCCTCCTTCGCGCACGCGGGCTTCGCCACGCGTTCGGCAAGACGCAGGCCCTTCGCGGGGTCGACGTCGACCTCCATCGCGGCGAGGTCGTCGCCATTATGGGACCGAGCGGGTCAGGCAAGTCGACCCTCCTCCATTGCCTTGCCGGCGTGATCGCTCCCGATGCCGGCACCGTCGCGCTTGACGGTCAGGTGATCAGCAGCCTCGATGAGGACGCGCGCGGGCGTATCCGGCTTCGCGAGTTCGGGTTCGTGTTCCAGTTCGGCCAGTTGCTCGGCGAGCTGACGGCGATCGACAACGCCGCGCTTCCCCTCCTCCTCGCCGGCATACGGCGCGGGCCGGCGCTGAAGACGGCGCAGGAATGGCTCGACCGCCTCGGCGTCGGCGACCTCGCGCCGCGCCGGCCGTCCGAGATCTCGGGCGGCCAGGCCCAACGCGTCGCGATCGCCCGCGCCATGGCGACCTCGCCCAAAATCCTGTTCGCCGACGAGCCGACCGGGTCGCTCGATTCGCTGTCCGCCGAGACCGTGATGCGGCTGATGATCGACGAGGTCAGCCGCACCGGAACGACGGTGGTGATCGTGACCCATGATCCGCGCACCGCGGCCTACGCAACCCGAGAGATCATGGTGCGCGACGGCACGGTGTCGGTCGCCATGGACTATGCCGCCTGATGAACGGCCTCGCCCTTCGTCTCGCCCTCCTCGGCAGCCGCGGCTCGCTCGGCCGGCCGATCGGAACGATCCTCGGCATCGCGGTCGCGGTGGCGCTTCTCCTTCTCCTCGTCGGCGCCTATCTCGCGCTCGAGATCCGCGAGGACCGCAGCGCCTGGATGCAGCCGGACGCGCGCTGGTCCACGCCCGTCGAGACGCTGACCGAGGCGTCGATAATCGTCGCGCCGGTCGAGCCGGTGCCGTTCGACGGGCCGCCGGCCTACGAGTTCTTCGACGGCCGGGAGATCCGCCGGCTCGACGTCGCCGCCACGGCGGACACGACCGCCACCATTCCCGGCATCGGCCGACCGCCCGCGCCGGGCACCTACTATGCCTCGCCGGCGCTCGAGGCGCTGATCAGGAGCGTGCCCCGCGACCAGCTCGGCGACCGCTACGGCACCTATGCCGGTCCGATCGGCGACGATGCACTGATGGGGCCGGGCCAGCTCGCGGTGGTGGTCGGCCACACGCCTGAGGAGCTCCTCCAGCGCCGCGACGCGAAGATCCTGCCCGAGATCATCGGGCGGCCGCAAAACGATCGTGTCGCCTATCAGATCATCCTCGCGATCGGCGCTATCGGCCTCTTTTTTCCCGTCATTCTCTTCGTGTCGATCGTGACGCAGCTCGGTGCCGCGCAGCGGAAAGAGCGCCTCCAGCTCCTCCGCCTGATCGGGGCGTCACGGAAATGGGTGGCCGCGGTGGCGGCCGCCGAGATGTTCGTCATCTGCGCGATCGGCTGCGGCCTCGGCATCGTCCTTGCCGAGATATTCCGCCCGATCGCGGCGGGCATCCAGCTGAGCGGCGAATCCTTCTTCCCGTCCGACCTCACGCTCACGCCCGGCACGATCGCACTCGCCGTCCTCGGCATGATCGCGGCGGCAACGGCGGGCGCGTGGGTCACTGCTTATCAGGCCCGCATCGCGAGCCTCGGCCCGGCACGCGAGCTCCGCGAAAGGCGGCCGCGGGCTTGGCGCGCCATTCCCCTCCTTCTCGGCCTTGGCACCCTCGGCGCCGCATGGTGGTTCGACCTCGCCTTGGCGGTCCCGCTCGCGATCGTCGGCGCCTTCGGCCTGACGGCGATCGGCATTGTCCTCATCGGGCCGTGGCTGACCCTGCACGCCGGCGAGGCTGTGCGCCGGATGGTGCGCTCGGCGTCCGGCGTGATCGCGAGCAGCCGGATCAGGAGCCAGCCGGCCAGCGTGTTCCGCTCGGTGAGCGGTCTCATCCTCGCCGTGTTCATGGTCAGCGTCTTCGCCGCGGCCTCGAGCGGGATCATGCGCAGCGTGGACATCGCGGACGAGCCCGGCCGCCTGCCGCCGGACGCGCTGATGGCGCTGCTCCCAGGCGACGTCGAGGACACCACGCTCGCCGATCTCGACGCCGCCGCGATCGGCGCGACCGCGATTGGCACCGGTCGCCAGGGCGGCGATGGCCGGTTTGTGATCGCAACCGAGGACGCTGCCGCCTTCAATCTCACTGCACCGGCCGGCGCGACCTATGGGTCGTTCGTGCTCCTGAACTACCTTCAGGCCAACGGCGCCGCGGACGCGGCGGGCTCGCCGCGCAACGCTGCCTATCCCACCCTCACGGCGGAGGTCCGACCGGCCAATGGGCGCGCGATCATCGTCGCCCGCACGGACGGGTCGGTGGCGGGGATCGAGCGCGTCCGTAGCGCGCTCCAGCATGTCGGCATCCCGGGCCTTGCTCCGATGACCCGGGCCGAGATTGCGGGAAGCGGCACCGCGGAGCTCCTCCGCGAGCTCGCGATCCTGGCCTATATCGGCACCTTCATCAGCATAGCGATCGCCGGCTGCAGCCTCGCGGTGGCGAGCGTTGCGGCCATGATCGATCGCCGCCGCATCCTCGGGCTCCTCAGGATCATGGGGATGCCGGTCGCTGCGGTCCGTCGCATGGTCGCCTTCGAGGCGGCGGTGCCGCTGGTGAGCGTCCTTGTCGTCTCGATCGGCCTTGGCTTCCTCGTCGCGTGGCTGATCGTCGACAGCCTTGCCCCGGCGCTTGGCGTCGGCATTCCCGACCCGATGTATTTCGTCACCGTGGCACTCGGAGTCCTCATCGCCTTTGCCACCATCGCGGCCGGCTTCTCGCTGGTCCGCCGCGCGACCGCGAGCGAGGCGACCCGCTTCGAATAGCCCGACCGCCATTCAGCAAACCGCCATCCGGCCGACACGATCGATCCGGACAAGAGCGCCACGCGATTCCCGCTGTCGCGGCATTGGCCCGTTGTGCCCCTGAATTGGGCCCGCCGATGCCGTTGACAGTCCGGGGTGGCGGCTCAATAAGGGCGTGGACGGGTTCTACTCAGAGCAATGGGCCATCTTCCGATCTTCCGCCGCGTCGTGAAGGTGTGCGCGGCCGGGGCTGTTGCCTTAGGTGCGGGCACGCCGGTCCTATTGGCGACGCCGGCCGCAGCCGATTTCACGATCTGCAACACCACCACGAGCCGCGTCGGCGTTTCGATCGGCTATCGCGACGGCGACATGTGGACGACGGAAGGCTGGTGGAACATAACGGCCGGCGACTGCTCGACCATCGTCTCCGGGCCGCTCAGCTCGCGATTCTATTACGTCTACGCGGTCGACTACGACCAGCCGGGCGCCTGGACCGGCAATGCCTTCATGTGTACCCAGGATCTCGAATTCACCATCCGCGGCATCGAGGATTGCGTTGCCCGCGGCTATGAGCGGACTGGCTTTGTCGAGGTCGACACGGCAAACCAGGCCAATTGGCTCGTCTATCTTTCCGAAGAAAACAGAACAGGCATTGGCGGCGAATGAAGCGCGCGCGCAAAGTTAGAATTCTTGCCACCCTCGGACCAGCGTCGCGCGAAAAACCAGTCATCACAGAGCTCGCAAGGGCCGGTGCCGACGTCTTCCGCATCAACATGAGCCATACGGCGCATGCCGAACTTCGGCGGCTCACTGGCGTGATCCGCGAGGTGGAGCACGATCTCGGCCGCCCGATCGGGGTGCTGGTCGACCTCCAGGGCCCGAAATTCCGCCTCGGCACCTTCGCGGACAAGAAGGTCGAGATCAAAGTCGGGCAGACCTTCACGCTCGACAGCGACACGACGCCGGGCGACGCGACGCGCGTCTTCCTCCCTCACCCGGAGATTCTCCGCGCGATGGTGCCGGGCGACCGGCTCCTGATCGACGACGGCCGGGCCCAGCTCGTCGCGAAGGAGGCCCACGAGGACCGGGTGGTGACGAAGGTCGTCGCCGGAACGAACCTCTCCGACAAGAAGGGCGTGTCGGTACCGGACACGACGCTGCCGCAGGCGTCGATGACCAAGAAGGACCGAGCCGACCTCGACGTCGCCCTCGAGGTCGAGGCGGACTGGATCGCCCTCTCCTTCGTGCAGCAGGCACAGGATATGCGCGAGATCCGCGAGATCGTCGGCGGTCGCGCCGGCATCATCGCCAAGATCGAGAAGCCGCAGGCGATCACTCATCTCCAGGACATCATCGACCTGTCGGACGCGCTGATGGTGGCGCGCGGCGATCTTGGCGTCGAGGTCCCGCTCGAGCAGGTGCCGGGGCTCCAGAAGCGCATCACGAGAGCCGCAAGGCGCGCCGGCAAGCCGGTCGTGGTCGCGACCCAGATGCTCGAATCGATGATCACCGCCCCGGTGCCGACCCGCGCCGAGGTCTCCGACGTCGCGACGGCGGTGTTCGAGGGCGCGGACGCCGTCATGCTGTCCGCCGAGTCCGCAGCCGGCCAGTATCCGGTCGAGGCGGTCGCCACGATGGACCGAATCGCCCGCGAGGTCGAAACCGACGCCAATTATGCCGGCATCATCAACGCCCAGCGCGCCGAGCCGCAGGCGACCGGCGCCGACGCCATCGCGGCGGCCGTGCGCTCGATCGCCGAGACGCTGAAACTCGCGGCGATCTGCTGCTACACCGGCTCGGGCACCACAGGCATCCGCGTGTCCCGCGAGCGGCCGCAGACGCCGATCATCGCGATGTCGCCGATCGTCAAGACCGGCCGCCGCCTGTCGCTCGGCTGGGGCCTTCACTGCGTTTTCGGCGAGGAGGCGCCGGACTTCGACGGCATGGTCGACGAGGCCTGCGAGATCGCCGTCCGCGAAGGTTTTGCCCGCCCCGGCGACCGCATCATCATCACCGCCGGCGTCCCGATGGGCCGCCCCGGCACCACCAACATGCTTCGCATCGCGGTGGTCAACGATTCGGGCACGGGCGCGGCGTAGCGCACGGCGGGACGGAGTCCTCTCACAGGTCGTGAGCTACTCCTTCTCCCCCTCGCGGGGACTGTCGCGCAGATGCTTGCGGTGACGATGGCACCTGCGAACAGCGCCCACCTCTCCCCGGCGGGGAGAGGTAGGGAGACCCGAGATAGCGCGGCATCGACGCCAGCCCGCCAGCCCGAACCACGCAACAGTCCTCTTGCGGGGAAGACCCCATAGCCTGGCTTGCGGAGCACGCCTTGGCGGAGCGCGTGGGGTTGATTGGACCTCATACCCCACCCAACGCTTCGCGTTTTGACCGCCCCGCAAGGGGGCGGTAGGGCGAGAGCCGAGCCACCGAGAAAATGCCCGGCGCTGCCGTCAAATGTCCCGGTGGATCCGATCGTCGATCTGCGCCGCGAGGTCGGCGGTGCCGGCCATCTTCGGGTTGATCGCCAGCGCCGCGTTGAGGGCCTGGAGGGCGCGCGGATAGTCGCGGGCTTGCGCGAGGATCTGCCCGAGGCCGGCGAGGGCGCCGAAATGGCGGGGCTCGAGGATCAGCGTCTGCTCGACGTCGGCGATCGCATTGGCGAGGTCGCCCGCGCTGAAATGGACGATCGCGCGCCGGTGCCACGCTTCCGCAAACTCGGGAAGGATGCTGATCGCGCCATCGAGAAGGTCGAGCGCGCGGCCGGTGTTGCCGGCGTCGAGCGCGGCGATCGACCATTCCATCAGGAGGTCGACGGTGGCGCTGCCCGACTGCAGCCAGAGCTGCTGGATCTGGAGCTCGATCTCCGCGGCTTCATTCTCGTCGGCAGCGGTGAGAAGCCGCGCAAACCAGTAGTCGAGGCGGTCCTCGACCGTGGCGTCGGGCGGCGGCGCGCCCTGGGCCAACGCGGGGAATGCGGCGAGGAGCGCAGCGACGAGAAGAATGAGGAGGCGCATCGGCGCCACCCTAGGCCGCGGCGCCGTGGCCGGTCAAAGCACGACACCGTGGAACGACAAAGCCCGCGCCGGAGCCGCGCGGGCTTTCGAACGCCATCGGCCGCAGGCTAGCCCTGGCGGGCCTTATAGCGCGGGTTGGTCTTGTTGATGATGTAGATGCGGCCCTTGCGGCGGACGAGCCGGTTGGCGCGGTGCCGAAGCCGCAGCGTCTTGAGCGAGTTCTTGATCTTCATGGTCGTGCGATCGGGCGAAGGGCTGGAATTTTTGAAGCCGGACATCTAGGAGGACGCGGCCGCCAAGTCAACGCGGAAAGCCGCGGCAAGGAGGTCGGGTCGAGGCGATCAGGCAGCGGATCAATCGCGGTCGGAAATGGTGGGCGCGACAGGGATCGAACCTGTGACCCCCACGATGTCAACGTGGTGCTCTCCCGCTGAGCTACGCGCCCATTTCCGTTTCGCCGGCGGGTCGGTCCGGCGAAGGGCCCGCATATACTAGGTGCCCGGACCATCGGCAAGCGCGGCAAGGCCGCTCACTGCGGTTTCCCGACGACTGGGTGAGGCCGAGCCGAATGGAGGCAGCGCGGGTCGTCCCTTGCCAGCCGTCGACGCGCCACAGGGACGGTCGCGCTAAGGCGCGACGCCGCCTGCCACGACAGCGGTGCCGCCGCCAGCGAGGGCCTGCGTGCGCTGCGCGCCCGCCTGTGCGGTCGCATTGGTGGGGTCGACCACGAGGGCGTTGCGGTATGAGGTGTAGGCGTTGGCGTAATCGCCCTGCCCTTCGAGCGCGCGGCCAAGGTCGATCCACACCTGCGCGCCGTTCGGATACTCGCTGGCGTACTGGTAGAGGTCGTCATAGGCGGCGGTGTAGTTGCCGACTTCGAGATAGGCGCGGCCGCGGGCGTTGTAGGCGACGGTGGCCCGCGGGTCGTAGGAGAGCGCCGACGAGAAGTCGCTGATCGCCGCGTCGTACTGGAACTGCGAGGCGTAGACGAGGCCGCGGCTGTAGTACGACCGCGCATCTGCCGGGTTGATCGACAGCGCGCTGTTGTAGTCCGCGAGCGCGAGGTCGAGGCGCCCCTGCGCGCGGTAGACGTCACCGCGGCCCACATAGCCGACGACATAGCTCGGATTGTACTGGAGCGCACGGTTCAGGTCGGCGAGCGCCTCGTCAAGCCGGCCGGAGGTCTGGAGGATAAGGCCCCGGTTGACGTAGGCTTCGTAAAAGGTCGGCCGGAGTTCGATCGCTCGGGTGAAGTCCGCGATGGCCTCGCGGTTGAGGCCGGCCTGGCCGTAGGCGATGCCGCGGAAATTGTAGGCGTTCGGATCGGTCGGATTGCGGTTCACGACCTCGGTCAGCGACGCGATGTTGGCCTGCGAGCCGGCTGCGGGATCCGCTCCGGCGAGCGGCACCGGCAGGGCGTTCCTTGCGCCTCCGCCCGTCGTCTGACAGCCGGCAAGGACAAGCGTGGCGGCAACCAGTGCGCCAACCCACAAGGCCTTCAGTCCCGAATGCCGATCCGCCATGACCACTCCTTCAGCATTGTCCAATAGGGCCGCGATACCGCGGCGGAGGAGGATCGTCAGACCCTCCGGTTTCTAAAAAGACAACAACCCGGCGAAACGGTGTCGCCTCTCCGGATGCGAGCGTTGCGCGCCGGAGCGATTGCCCTTCCGCCCGCCAACGCAACTGCTAGCGGCGCTGTCCCGTTGCCATCACGGCCGCGGCGACGCAGCGATCAGGCCCTCGCGCTGGGCGCGCTTTCGCGCGAGCTTCCGCGCCCGCCGGACCGACTCCGCCTTTTCCCGCGCCCGCCTTTCCGAGGGCTTCTCATAGTAGTTGCGAAGCTTCATCTCGCGAAACACGCCTTCGCGCTGCAGCTTCTTCTTCAGCGCGCGCAGCGCCTGATCCACATTGTTGTCGCGAACCAGAACCTGCACGGACGTTCTCATCGCTGTGCGGTCGAAGCGGGAGTACAGGGTGCTGCGTACGTCGCCCACGCGTCGCCCCGAATGCAGAGGCCTCTAGCAGAGCACCCGGCGCTGGTCAAAGAGAAATGGCGGCTTTCAGCCATTTCAGGCCGACTGTGGCGGAAATCACGCGCCCGGAGGAATGACGGTTCGCATCCGAAGCCGGTTGACATGGCCCATCTTCCGCCCGCCGCGGATGGATGCCTTGCCGTAGAAATGCAGCGCGGCGCCGCTCTCGGCCGACAGGACTTCCCAGTCTTCGGCATCCGCGCCGATGAGATTGGTCATCGTAACGTCGGAATGCCGGCCTGGAGGGACCAGCGGCCAGCCGGCGACCGCGCGGATGTGCTGCTCGAACTGCGAGACCACGCAGGCGTCGGTGGTCCAGTGCCCCGAATTGTGGACCCGCGGCGCCATCTCGTTGAACAGGAGGCGTGCGTCGTCGCCGTCGCCGACGACGAACAGCTCCACGGCAAGGATGCCGACATAGTCGAGGGCGACCGCGATCTGCTCCGCGATGCCGACGGCCCGGCGCGCGACCGGGGGCGTCACATTCGCAGGCACGGTGGACGTATCGAGGATACCCGCGCGATGCCGGTTCTCCGGCACGTCGAAGGCCTCTATCGATCCGTCGCCGCCCCGCGCCACGAGCGCCGATATTTCGCGATCGAAGGACACCAGCTCTTCGAGGATCGCCGGCGCCCCGGCCGTCGCCTCCCAGGCCGCGCCGGCATCTTCCGGCCCCGCAATGCGGGCCTGGCCCTTCCCGTCATAGCCGAGGCGCCGCGTCTTCAGGATGCCAGGCCCGCCGAGCCGGGCCACCGCGCCGTCGAGATCGGCCCGGCTGTCCACCGGAAAATAGCGCGGCACGGCGAGCCCGAGGCCGGTCGCCATCGTCTTCTCCGCGAGCCGGTCCTGGGCCACGGCAAGCGCATCCGGCCCCGGACGGACTGGGCGCCGTCCGGCGAGGAAGCGAGCCGTCCGCTCGGGGACGTTCTCGAACTCGTAGGTGATGACGTCGACGCTGTCGGCGAAGAGCGCCAGCGTCTCCTCGTTCGACCAGTCGGCGATGGTCGAGGCCCGGGCGACGTCGGATGCCGGGTTGTCGCCCGGCGGCGCATAGATGTGCGTGGCAAGACCCAGCTCGGCGGCTGCCATCGACAGCATCCGCCCGAGCTGTCCGCCGCCGAGGATGCCGATCACGCTCCCCGGGGGAAGCCGGGCGTCAGGGGCCATTGGTGGGCCGCTCGGCGACGGCGGCCGTCTGCGCCGCGCGCCAGGATTCGAGACGATCCGCCACGGCGGCGTCCGCGAGGGCAAGAATGGCCGCCGCCTGGAGGGCAGCGTTGATCGCGCCCGCCTTGCCGATCGCGAAGGTCCCGACCGGAACGCCGCCCGGCATCTGCACGATCGAGTAGAGGCTGTCGCGGCCGCCAAGGGCCTCGGTGTGCACCGGCACGCCGAGGACCGGCAGCGTCGTCATCGCGGCGACCATGCCCGGAAGATGGGCGGCGCCTCCCGCCCCCGCGATGATCACCTTGCGCCCTGCCCCCTTGGCGCCCTTGGCGAAGCTGACGAGACGGTCGGGAGTGCGGTGCGCGGATACGATCAGGGAGTCGTGCGGAACGCCAAGGGCGTCCAGCGTCTGCGAGGCGTGGATCATGGTCGCCCAGTCGGACTGGCTTCCCATGACGATCGCGACCGGTGCGGTCATTCTGTCGGGGTCCCCGCGGAAGGCGGGGGATTACAGGAGCGGGGGCGGAAGGGCAAGGGTGCTCGTGCCCGGGGTGGCGACACCCTGACGCCGTTCGTTTTCCGGGCAGACCGCCTATCTTGTAGGCAGCGGACGACCGCTCTTTGTGCAGAACGGCCAGGGACGACCTTGGTGACCATAGGGGTCTCCAATGGCCTGGATCGTCCTTCTCCTCGCCGGCTTGCTTGAAGTCGCCTTCGCGTTCGCCCTCAAGCAGTCCGCCGGCTTTAGTAAACCGATCCCGTCGGTATTGGCCGTCGCCGGCGTCGCGGCGAGCCTGGCCCTTCTCGGCGTCGCGCTGAAATCCCTTCCGCTCGCAACCGCCTATGCGGTCTGGACCGGCATCGGCACGGTCGGGACCGTGCTGGTCGGCTTCGCCATTGGCGAGACCGTCACCGCCCTGAAGCTCGCGTCGATCGCGCTCATCGTGGCGGGGATCGTGGGGCTCAAGCTCGCTTAGCAAGAGGGATGCGACAGCAGCGCGCTGGTCGCGTCCCCGGCCCTGGTTGATCCTCAGTGCGTGGAACAACCTTGGGAGGATTTGGCCATGCGGGATGCCGTGATCGAAACGATCGCCGAGGCCTTGCGCGCGGAACCCGCCGTGCGGGCGCTCTATCTCACGGGGAGCTACGGCGCGGGCATCGAGGACGAGCACAGCGACCTCGACTTCGTCGCCGTCATCGCCGGCGACGCTGCATCCTTCACCGCGCGCTGGCGCGAGGCGGTCGGCCGCACCGGCGAGATCGTCCTGTGGTGGGACCAGACCGCCCATCAGCTCCAGATCATGGCGATCACCGCCGACTGGAGCCGTTTCGACGTCGTCTATCTGACGCGGGAGCAGATGGCGAAGCGTGCACAGAAGAACATGAGGGTCGTTTTCGACCATGACGACATCTTCGCGTCGCTGCCGCCGTCCCTGCCGAAGCCAGTGCCCAACCCGGCGCAGGTCCGGACGCAGTTCGAGAGCTTCCTCCGCGTGCTCGGCCTCCTCTCGCTCGCCATTGACCGCGAGGACTATCTCGTCGGCGTGACCGGGGTGTTCCACCTCCGCACGATCCTGACCGACCTCCTTGTCGACGAGACGGGCGTGTCGCCACGCGGCGGGGCGCTCAACCTGAAGCGCCAGCTCACGACGGAGCAGAAGGCGCTGCTCGAGGGGCTTCCGATCCCGGCGCCTACGCGCGACTCGGTCATTGCAGCCAATCTCGCGATCGCCGCGGCCTATCTGCCGCGCGCCCGCGCCAGGGCGGCTGCGCTCGGCGTCGAGTGGCCGGAGCGGTTCGAGGCGGCGACCTGGGCGCATCTCGGCCGATGGCTCGGGGTCGCGCGGCCATATTGAGCCGAGGAAGCGGGACGCTCTCCGGGGCCGGGCGTCGGCCCGTCGAGGCTACCCCCGCCCCCGTCCCGATCACGCAATAATGTCGGGGAGCAACCTGTCCTCCAGCCGGACGATCCGGTCCTTCAGTTGCAGCTTGCGCTTCTTGAGGCGCTGGCGCCGGATCGGGTCGCCGCGGCCGCTGGCCTCCATCGCCGCGATCGCTTCGTCGAGGTCGCGATGCTCCTGCCGAAGCCGTTCCAGCTCCTCGCGAATCTGGCGTTCTTCGTCGGTCATCAAGCGAGGCGAAACCGTGCGTTTTACCGGGGAAACCATCATAGCACGGCCGCGGCCAAACCGCCCAGAAACCGAAGGTTCGCCCCGAAAAGCCAGCATTCGTGCCGGCCGCGACGATGATTGCCGGACGGTCCGAGTGGTGTCACACTCTCGTCGTGAAGTAGCAACATGGAGGCTATTCCCGATGTCTGCGGAATCGCATCTTGCCCAGCTTGAGCGCCGCCACGCCGATCTGGAACGCCAGATCGACGAGGCCATGCACCACCCCAGCGCCGATACCCTGGAGCTGACGGGTCTCAAGCGACGCAAGCTTCTCCTCAAGGACGAGATCGAGCGCGTTCGAAGCGCCATCACCGTCCACTAGGAGCGCCCTTCGGGGGAACAGGCGATCAACAGCCTATGGGAAACGCCGCAGCCAAGCTGCGGCGTTTCGTTTTTTGAGGCCGGAGGGACCGGCCTCGAACTTTTTTCACAGCCGTCCGAAACCGGCACCGCCGCGGGTCCGTATCTGCCTCCGTCCCCTCTTGAGGAGGACGAGAGAGAACAGGATAGGACCCCAACCCCATGATTAGAACCAACCTTCGCACCGTCGCCGCGGCCGCTCTCCTCGGCGTCTCCTCGATCGCTGCTTCGATCGCAATCGCCCAGGAGAACCCGATGGTCGGCGGTGCGCCGATGCTCGCCACCATGAACATCATCCAGAACGCGGTGAACTCCGCCGATCACACCACGCTGGTGGCCGCTGTCCAGGCCGCCGGCCTCGTCGAGACCCTCGAAGGTCCCGGCCCGTTCACGGTCTTCGCGCCGACCAATGACGCATTCGCCGCCCTTCCGGCCGGCACCGTCGAGAACCTCCTCCTGCCCGAGAATCTCGCCACGCTGCAGACGATCCTGACCTGCCATGTCGTCGCCGCCGACGTGATGTCGGAAGCGCTGATCGGGATGATCAATGCCGATGGCGGCACCCACGCGATCGAGACCGTCGGCGGCTGCGTCATCAACGCGACGGTGGTCGACGGGGTCGTCACCCTGACGGACGAGAATGGCGGCGAGGCCCATGTGACGATCGCCGACGTCGTCCAATCGAACGGCGTCATCCACGTCATCGACGCGGTCCTCCTCCCGGCGATGTAGGCCGACACTACCGCAACACCGGGAGTCGCGGACCGGCGCCGGAGAGCGTCGCCATGTCCGCCATGGCGACGTCCGGGCGCCCTCCTCAAAGCGCAGCGCTCCGGCGCTGCGCTTTCTCGTTAGCTGGTCTATACTTTGGCCCCGACCGGAGGGGCTTCTGAACGGAAGACAACGGACGTCTCAGAGGCGGTTCAGCGTGCCTGACCATAGTCACGACCAAGCCGGGCGACTGGTGTGCCGGGCTTCACCTCGAACCATCACAGGAGCCAACCCGATGACTACCGCAGTTGTTCGTGGCCGCATCCAAGTGACAGCCTGGTCCACGATCGCTTCCACCGTCCTTGCCATCCTCACCTTCTTCACGGCCATCAGCAGCGCTTCTGCGCAGGGCATGCAGCTTCAGCAGATGCCGCTGACCCCGGACGTGCTTCGCCCTGCGGAGCAGTCCCGGCTCGTCACCTTCCAGGGCGGCGGCCTGATGTTCCTCGATGCCACCGCGCCCGACAAATACAATCTCGGCCTCAACACCGTGATCGCGCAGTATAGCGGCGCGCAGTCCCAGCAGTGGCTGATCACGCCCCAGGGCGGCGGGATCTACACCATCCAGCAGCGCAGCTCCGGGCTCTTCCTCGACGCGCACGAAGTGTCGTCGGAAGCCTTCTGGTCGGTCCTTCGCCCCCGCCAGACCTTCGACCAGACCCAGCTGTGGCGGATCACCGAATATGGCGGCGGCTTCGTCACCATCCAGCAGGTATCGAGCGGTCGCTTCCTCCAAGCCGTCATTGGCGGCCCGGCGATGTTCCAGGTGGTCACGGGGCTTCCGGGCAACCAGCAGCAGGAATGGCGGATGGGGACGCCGTAGGCGTCCCTTCCCTACAAGCGTCAAACGGCTCCGCTCCCAGCGGAGCCGTTTTGCTTCGCCTGAGGATGCCGGGGACATCCCCGTCCGACCACTGCCGCTCCCCTCTCCGTCGTGATGCCCGGCTTCATGCCGGGCATCCACGCCTTGCCGCAAGGAAGACGTGGATGGCCGGAACAAGCCCGGCCAAGACGAAATCGTGGGGGATGAGTGCCGTCGCCACAGCGACGGTAGGCCGACTATTCCGTCAGCTTGAGCTCGATGCGCCGATTGGCGGCGTAGATTTCGGGCGTGTTGCCCTCCTCGAGGGGCTGGTATTCGCCGAAGCCCGCGGCCGCGAGCCGGTTGGGGGAGACGCCTTCGGCCTGCAGAACCTCGACGACCGACAGCGCGCGTGCCGTCGAGAGCTCGAAATTGTTGGCGAATTCGCCGCCACGGATCGGCTGGGCGTCGGTGTGGCCGTTGACCTGGAGCACCCAGGGAATGTCGTCCGGGATCTGCGTCTCGAGCTCGCGGATGGCGGCGGCAAGGGTCACGATCTGTTGCCGTCCGGCAGCGTTCAGTTCCGCCGAGCCGACCGCGAACAGCACCTCGGACTGGAAGACGAAGCGGTCGCCGACGATCGTGATGTCCTCGCGATTACCGAGGATTTCCCGCAGCCGGCCGAAGAAGTCGGACCGGTAGCGCGACAGCTCCTGCACGCGCTCCTGAAGGGCGACATTGAGGCGGGCACCGAGGTCCTCGATGACCAGTTCGTTGGCGGCTTCCTGGGTTTCGGCGGCATCGAGCGCCGCCTCGATGGTGGCGAGCTGCGAGCGGAGCGCCGCGATCTGCTGGTTGAGGAGCTCGACCTGGGCCAGCGCCTGCTGCGTCAGCCGCTCCTGGTCGGTGAGTTCGCGCTGGAGGCCCACGACCTGGCCGCCAGCGGCAGCGGCGGCCGCGGCCTGTTCGTCCGCAAGGCCAAGAAGGCGGGTGCGCTCGGCCTCGGCCTCGCCGAGAGCGGCCTGAAGGCCGGCGATGGTCGCGTTGAGGTCGACCGCCTCGGTCCGCCCCATCGCAAGCGCATTGGCGAGTTCGTCGATCTGGCCGCGGAGCTGGTTGAGGAGCGTGTCCTGGTCGGAAATCTCGCGCGACAGGAAGAACTGCACGAGGCCGAAGATCGACAGCAGGAACACGAACACCAGCAAGAGCGTCGACAGCACGTCGACGAAGGCCGGCCAGTAGTCGACCCGGTCCGATCGGCGCCTGCCGCGGGCGACGGCCATCGCCCTACTCCGCCGCCGGCTGTTTCAGCGCGTCGGCGATGACCGCAAGGAGATCGTGGATCTCGCGCTGCTGCTCGGCCTGCGTCTCCACCCAGGAGCGGACGACCTGCTGCTCGCTCCGCATGTGCTGGACGAGGCCCTGAATGCCTTCGGCGAGATTGGCCATGGCCGTGGTGGTGCGCTGCGTCGTGGCGCTGCCGACCGAGCCGCCGGCCTCGGCGACCACGCGCGACAGGCGCTCGACGACGACTCGGAGGTCTTCGGCGCTCGACACGCCCTGGAGGTCCATCGCGGTCGGGTCGAGGTCGGCGACGGTGGACAGCCAGTCCTCGAGGTCGTTGTAGAACACGCGCTGCGCCGCGCCGGCCTGGAGGTCGAGGAAACCCAGAACCAGCGACCCGGCGAGACCGAACAGCGAAGACGAAAAGGCGACGCCCATGCCGGCGAGCGGTGCGGCAAGGCCGTCCTTGAGGTTCTCGAAGATGGTCGCGCCATCGCCGCCGGTCACGTCCAGCGTGTTGATGGTGTCGCCGACCGAAGTGACGGTCTCAAGAAGGCCCCAGAAGGTGCCGAGAAGGCCGAGGAAGACGAGGAGGCCGGTGAGATACCGCGAAATGTCGCGGTTCTCGTCGAGCCGCATCTGGATCGAATCGAGGATCGACCGCATCGTCTGGGTCGAGATCGGCATGCGGCCGATGCGGTCGCCAAGGAGCGCCGCCATCGGCGCCAGCAGCACCGGCGGCTGGTGCGATTCGACCCCGGGCTCGGCGATCCGGAACGTGTTCACCCAGCGGACTTCCGGGAACAGCTTCATCACGTGGCGGAAGGCCAGGATGATGCCGATGAACAGGGTGCCGAAGATGAGGCCGTTGAGGGCCGGGTTGGCGAGGAAGGCTTCGCGGGCCGGCTCGAAGAGAATCGCGGCCACGAAGGCGACGATCACCAGAAAGATGATCATCCGCCACAGATAGACCTGCGGGCTCGCCAGCTTGTAGGGGTCGTAACCCCGCCTGCCCGGGCGTCTCAAAACCAAGCGGCCGTCCTCGATTCGCCTGCCCCAGATGACTGGCAATTGTGGCCGAATCGAAACGCGATGACTACCGGTTCCACAGCCTTCTTCAACGCCGTGCTGCGGAAAGTTCCGTCAGAAGTCGCGGTTGCAGGGTCGTGTTCCCGGCTACGACGCTGCCATTTTCCATCATCCCGCGGCCGCCATCGACGTCCGAAACGATGCCGCCGGCCTCCTCGATGAGGACGATGCCGGCTGCCATGTCCCAGGGATGGAGGCCGCGCTCCCAGAACGCGTCGAAGCGGCCGGCGGCGATCCAGGCGAGGTCGATGGCCGCCGCACCACAGCGGCGGACGCCGGCGACGCGCTGCATGAGGTGCGGCAATTCCCTGTTGAAAGCGGCGTGGTCGCCGCGAGCGCGATGCGGGATGCCGGTCGCGATCACCGCATCGAGGAGCTCGAGGCGCCGCGCCACCCGCAGCCGGCGGTCGTTGAGGAAGGCACCGTTGCCGCGTTCGGCGACGAAGAGCTCGTTCGCCACCGGATTGTAGACGACCCCCGCCACGAGCTGGCCTTCGCGCTCGAGCGCCACCGAAATCGCGAAGATCGGGATGCCGTGGAGGAAATTGGTCGTGCCGTCGAGCGGATCGATGATCCAGCGGTGGGTCTTGTCCGAGCCCTCGATCGCGCCGGTCTCCTCGGTGAGGAAGCCATAGCCCGGGCGCGCCTTCTGCAGCTCGGCGATCAGGATCTGGTCGGCCCTGTGGTCGGCGGCGGAAACGAACTCAGCCGGCCCCTTCACCGAAACCTGGAGGTTCTCGACCTCGCCGAAATCGCGCGCCAGCCCTCGCCCGGCCTTGGTGACTGCGTTGACCATGACGTTGAGGAGTGCGCTGCGCGCCATCGCGATCTTCTTCTTGCTCGGGTGTGAGGGACGCCGGAAAGCCGCCTCGGGCGTGGCGCCAGCGTCTCCTGCACCAAAAAGGCGACGGGCGGCAAGCTCAGGGGCGGCCGAGATCGGCGGCCGCGTCCGTCGCCTCGGCCTGCTGCTCGGCGGTGAGGCCGGCGAAGAAATCCGCCAGGAACGGGTCTTCCAGTCCTGCGCTGCGGGCAAGGAGATAATAGGTCGCGGCCGCAACCGGGTCGGGTGCGACGCCGATGCCGGCGGCGAGCATCTGGCCGTAGCGGGCCTGCCCGACGGGATTGCCCGAAATGGCGGCCCGCCTGAGCCAGCCGGCCGCAGCCTCCTCGTCGCGTGGGGCGCCGACGCCGTTGGCGAGCCGGATGCCATAGTCGATCTCGGCATCGACATAGCCCTGCTCGGCCGACCGGCGCAGCCAGGCATTGGCGATCTGGTCGTTGCGGATGACGTTGTCGCCGTCGACATATTGGCGGCCGAGCTCGTATTGCGCGGCGGCGAGCCCGAGCTCGGCGGCGCGCGCCAGCCGGTCGATCGCCGTCCGCCGCTCCTCGTCGTCTTCGATCGCGCCAGCCTCAAGCGCCATGACGGCCAGCGCAAAAAGCGCGTCGCGATTGTCCTGCGCCGCCGACAGTTCGAGGTAGCGGACCGCCGCGGCAGCGTCCTCGGCGACGCCGGTGCCGTTGAGGTGATAGAGGCCGAGCTGGAACTGCGCATAGGGTTCGCCGGCATTGGCCGCGAGCTGGAACCAGCCGGCCGATTCCGTGAAGTCCTGCGGGACGCCGAAGCCTTCGGCCAAAAGGATGCCCATCAGGGTCTGGGAGACGCGGTTGCCGGCTTCCGCCAGCGGCAGAGCCAGCTCCATCGCCGTGCGGTAGAGGCGACGCTGATAGGCGCCATAGGCGGGGTCGAGATCGGTCGCCGCGGCCGGCGTAGCCGGCTCGCCCGCTGCCGGATCGGGCCGGGGTTCCGGCTGGAATGCCGGCGTCGCCTCGGCGATGATCGCCGGCGCCGCTTCGCCGCCGCTGCGGGTCAGGAGGAAGGTCGCAGTCGCAAGGATCGCAAACGCGACAATGGCGGCGGTCGCAAGATAGGCGTCCCGGCGGGTCATCGAACCGGCTCCCCGACCTCCGCGAGGATCCGGTTGGCGTCCGCCACCGCCGCCCGCGGGCCCCGCGGATCGTTCCAGACCGCGGAGCGGAGGGCGACGAACTCAATCGCCAGACCGGCGGCTTCGCCGACGCTCTCGATCGCGCTTCCGCCCGTCACGACGGCGGGAATCTCGAAAAGCGGGACCCACCATTCCGCCAGCGCCATGGCCGCGGGATGGATCCCGGGCTGGCCGTCGCCGTCCAGCCGGCCGAAGAACAGGTAGTCGGGGCCTGCCTCGCCGATGATCATGGCGTCATGACGCGAAAGCGCGCCGCCGGCACCGACGATGTATTTGGGGTGATGGCGCGCGATCGCCGCCTTGACCGCTGCGGCGCCGCCCTCGACATGGACGCCGTCAAGGCCGGTCAGAGGCATGCTGTCGGCGGCGATCAGCGTGGCGACGCCATGGCGCGTGCCGACACCGCCCAGCCTCCGCGCGAGCTGCTCGGGCATGCCGGGCGGCGGCACGATGATCAGCGAGGCGACGTCGCCACCGCCGAGAGCATCGTCGAGCACCGCCGCGAAACCATCGTCAAACCCCGCCGGGGTCACCAGGCAAAGCCGCGTTCTGATACTGTCTTTCGGCATGCCGGCGACGCGGTTCCCTGTTTCGCGCGCAGCATCCCAACCGATGTGGCAAAAGCGCGGCCAGCCGGGTCTGCGATCCTGTGCTTTTAGGCAGGTGTTCTTCCCGGTGGAAGCTGCGAAGCTGCGATCGCACTCAGGAATGCGGCGAATGAATCCCGGCCGGTCCACGGAAACGTGGCCGGCCGGATTTTTGTGTTCGGCTAATCGGCGAGGGGCTCGACCCTGAGGATGCTGCCATCGGCGCCGACGACGCGGACGCGCGTGCCCGAAGGAACGTCCGGTCCGGCGATCAACCAGTTGGCATCGCCGATCCGGACGCGGCCGGTGCCGTTCACGATCGGCTGCGACAGGACGTAACTCGTCCCCAGCAGGCGCGCCGCGCGATCGTTGAGGGCGGCATCCGACCCGGTCGCCCTGGGTCGGTTGAAATAGGGCCGCAGGAACATCACCAGGATCAGCGCGAGGACGCCGAAGGCAACCACCTGCGCCTGCCAGGCGATGTCGAACAGGATCGAAGCAGCGCCGACGACAATCGCCGAGATGCCGAACCAGATGAAGAAGGCGCCGGGCAGCACCAGCTCGAGGGCGAGGAGGATCAGGCCGCCGATGACCCAGATCCAGGGCCCGAGCTGGGCCAGCGTGTCGCGAAGGTCCATCTAGCCGCCCGGCTCCTGCGCTGACGGCGGCACCGAGCGCCGGCTCCAGGGCTGCGCGGGGGGCGGACCGTCGCTGAACGTCGCCTTGGCGATCTCGGCAATGCCGGTCAGCGAACCGATCAGCGACGCCGCCTCGACCGGCAGCATCAGCACCTTCTGGTTGGGTGCGGACGCGATCTTCTCCAGCGCGGTCGTGTAGCGCTGGGCGACGAAATAGTTGATGGCCTGCACGTCGCCGGCGGCGATCGCGCTCGACACCATCTCGGTTGCCTTGGCCTCGGCTTCCGCGGCGCGTTCGCGGGCCTCGGCGTCGCGGAACGCGGCTTCGCGGCGACCTTCGGCCTCGAGGATCTGGGCCTGCTTCTGCCCTTCGGCCTTCAGAATCTCAGATTGCCGCAGGCCTTCGGCCTCGAGGATGACCGCGCGCTTCTCGCGCTCGGCCTTCATCTGGCGGCCCATCGAATCAACGAGGTCGCGCGGCGGCACGATGTCCTTGATCTCGATGCGGGTCATCTTCACGCCCCACGGCGAGGCGGCGGCATCGACGACATGGAGGATGCGGTCGTTGATCTCGTCGCGATGCGACAGGAGGGCATCGAGATCGAGGGAGCCCATGACCGTGCGGATGTTGGTCATGGTGATGTTGAGGATCGCGTTCTGGAGGCCGCTGACCTCATAGGCGGCACGGGCGGCGTCGAGCACCTGGTAGAAGGCGACGCCGTCGACCGAGACCGTCGCATTGTCCTTGGTGATGACTTCCTGGGTCGGGACGTCCAGCACCTGCTCCATCATGTTCATCTTCGCGCCGATGCGGTCGATGAACGGGACGATGAGATTGAGGCCGGGCTTCAGGGTCATCGTGTACCGGCCGAAACGCTCGACCGTGTAGTTGTAGCCCTGCGTGACCTGCTTCACGCCGGCGAAGAGCGTGAACACGATCAGGAGGACAAGGACGACCGCGACGATCGTGACGCCAGTAGACATGGATGCCCCCTTCGAGCGGCCCGCGGCCGGACTCTACATCGCCGCGGCGCCCGCGCAACGCGGCTTGTGGAGGATGATCTTCGGATGCTCGCGGTGGTTTTCCTCAGCTTTTGAAGAACGACGCCGCGGCGGAGCGGCTCGCCTTCTTCGACGCGAGCACCGCTTCGATGCGGGCGATCTCGGCACGGAGCAGCGCGATGCGCTCGCCGAGCTCGTCCTCCGACAGCGTCGCGAGGTCCTCGCCGACCGTGTGCGCGGCCTTCTTCGGGCGCGGCGGCTCCTCGTCGAACAGGGGCATGTGCGTTTCTCCCTTGCCGTTCGCTCCGATGATTTCTATCGGCGGGAACCGGCCTTGTCAGGCCGCCGGCCGCGGAGCAGAATCGGCTGCCCGTGCGAGGAGACATCGTCATGCCCGCCGTGCCCGACTCCATGAACGCCATCCTGATCCGCGAGCCCGGAGGACCGGAGGTCCTGGTCCCGGTACGCCGGCCGGTGCCCGAGCCTGCGGAAGGCGAGGTGCTGATCAAGGTCGAGGCGGCCGGGGTCAACCGGCCGGACATTGCCCAGCGCCAGGGCCACTATCCGCCACCGCCCGGCGTCACCACGATCCCGGGCCTCGAGATTGCCGGCACCATCGTCGACCGCGGCCCGAACACCGTCGACCGCGCCGTCGGCGACCGCGTCACGGCGCTCGTCCCCGGCGGCGGCTACGCCGAGTACTGCCTCGCCCATGCGAGCCACGCACTGCCGCTCCCCGACGGCTTCGACATGGTCCAGTCGGCCGCCTTGCCGGAAACGTTCTTCACTGTGTGGTCGAACGTGTTCGACCGCTGTCGGCTCGAGCAGGGTGAGACGCTCCTTGTCCATGGCGGCAGCTCCGGCATCGGCACCGTCGCGATCCAGCTCGGGAAGGCCTTCGGCGCGATCGTCATCGTCACGGTCGGCAGCGACGCCAAGGCCGAAGCCTGCCGTGCCCTCGGAGCGGATCTTGCGATCAACTATCGCGACCAGGATTTCGTCAAGGCTGTCAAGGACTTCACCGATGGCCGCGGTGTCGATGTCATCCTCGACATCGTCGGGGGCGACTACATCGCGCGGAACTACGCCGCCGCCGCGCGCGATGGCCGCATCGCCCAGATCGCCTTTCTCGGCGGCTCGGCCGCGCCGGTGGATTTCATGCCGCTGATGGTGAAGCGGCTCACGCACACCGGATCGACGCTCCGGCCGCGGACCATCGCGGTGAAAGCGGCCATCGCGGCCCAGCTGGGAGCGAAGGTCTGGCCGCTGCTCGCCGCCGGCACCGTACGCCCGATCATCGATTCGACCTTCCCCCTCGATGCCGCCAGCGAGGCCCACCGGCGCGTCGAGGCGGGCGAGCATATCGGCAAGGTGATGCTCGTCGTGTAGGCCTAGCCGGCTCGCACACGTTCGCACCATACTCCGCCGAACCTCCCCCTTGTGGGGAGGTCGATCGGGCGAAGCCCGTTCGGGTGGGCGGCTGGGACCATCGATGGCGGTGATCGTTGAATCGCCGCGACCCCCACCGAAGCTTGCTCCTTGCAGTCGCGAGCTTCCGCCTCCCCTCAAGGCGGATGCTCAAAAGCGGAGCCCAGCCGATGGGCGGAGCCCGGTTTGCCATCGGCATGCGTGCCACCTATATAGAAGGCATCCCCAAGCAAAATTGCCGTCGCTGGGGCTCCGCCGGAACGGGCGGAGCAACGAGGAGGCCCTATGTCCACTTCCCTCTTGATGCCCAAAGCAACCGCCGTGTGGCTGGTCGAGAACACCGCGCTGAGCTTCCAGCAGATCGCCGATTTCTGCGCCCTCCATCCGCTTGAGGTGAAGGCGATCGCCGATGGCGAGGCCGCGATGAGCGTCAAGGGGCTCGACCCGGTCTCGACCGGGCAGCTCACGCGGGAGGAAATCGCCAAGGGCGAGGCCGACACCGGCTACCGCCTCAAGATCTCCGACCCGAAAGTCCGCGTACCGACCGTGAAGCGGAAGGGGCCGCGCTACACGCCCGTCTCGCGCCGTCATGACCGGCCGAATGCGGTGCTGTGGCTGCTGCGCTACCACCCGGAGCTCAAGGACGCCCAGATCTCGCGCCTCGTCGGTACGACCAAGCCGACGATCGATGCGATCCGCAACCGGACGCACTGGAACTCGAACAACCTTACGCCGATGGATCCGGTCACCCTCGGTCTCTGCTCGCAGATCGACCTCGACATGGAGGTCGAGAAGGCCGCCAAGGGCCTGCCGCCGCAGGAGGTCCCCGCAGGCGGCCCGACGCTCCTCCCGGCGAGCGAAACGACTGCGGCGGAGGCCCTTGCGGCCGCGGCGCGACGGCGGACCGGCGGCGACGCCGAACTCGACGCCGATGCCGTGTTCGCCAAGCTGAAGTCGATCAAGAGCGCATCCGACTCGTAGGCGGCTCCGCGCTAGCCGCGCGCCGGCGCGGGTCCCGAGAGCGGCAGCAACCCGCCATCCACATAGACGGTCTGGCCGGTGACATAGGTCGCCTCATCGGAGATGAGGAAGGCGGCCAAGGCCGCCACCTCCTCGGGCTCGCCGAGGCGGCCGAGCGGCACACGCGACAGCTTCTTCCGCCGGAACTCTGGCTCTGTCACCGCCTCGGCCGGGACCTCGGTCCTGATCGCGCCGGGACCGATCGCGTTGACGCGGATGCCGTAGGGCGCGAGCGTCACCGCCATCGCGCGCGTCAACTGGACGACCGCGCCCTTCGACACCGCATAAGCGAGATGGTCGGGCCGGGCGATGATCGCATCGACCGACGCGAGGTTGACGATCGCGCCCGGGGCCCCACCGGACTCAACGCGCTGGACGAGGTGGCGTGCGACCGCCTGTCCGGCGAGGAACTGACCCTTGAGGTTGACGCGCAGCACCGCGTCGAATTCCTCCTCCGTCATCTCGAGAAACGGCCGCGTCGGGTCGATGCCCGCGCAGTTCACGAGGCTGTCGATCCGGCCGAACGAGTCGAGTGCCGCGGCGAGAAGATTGTGGATGTCGAGGCGCTCGGTGACGTCGCACTCCATGAAGCGGAGCGGGCCGGCGCCCTTGAGGCTTTCCTCCGCCGCCTTCCCGGCGACGGGATCATTGTCGGCCAGGATCACGCACACGCCTTCGCGCATGAGGCGCTGGACGACCGCAAGGCCGATTCCTCTGGCGCCGCCGGTGACGATCGCGACGCTCTCTTTCGCCGGCATGCGGGCCTCCGTGACCCCGAAGCGATAGCCGCCGCAGGAGCGCCAGGCAATCGCCGCTCAGGCCGCGATATAGCTGAGCCTCACCATTCCCTTGCCGAGGCCCTCGACGAGATGGAGCCGCAGCGATCGCGCCGGTCCGCCCCGCGGAAACATCCTTATTCCGTCACCGAGGAGCAGCGGCACCACGAACATGTCGAGGGTATCGAGCGCATCGGCCGCGATGAACTCGGCCTGGAGGCGCGCTCCGCCGACGACCCACGCGTCCCTCTTGTCGTCCGACGCGCGGAGTTCAGCGATCAGCGCCGGCACAGGTTTCGTCCAGGCTTCGACGCCGGCGGGCGGTTCCTGGAGCGGAGAGCTCGTGACGATGATGCCGCGCCGACCCGCATAGGGCCAGCCCATCGCCTGTACCTGGTCGTATGTGGTGCGGCCCATCACCACCGTTCCGATGCCAGCGAAGAAGCGATCATAGCCGGCCTCGACGGAATTGAACGGGTCCAGGAAGCCGAAACCGCCATCCGTGTCGGCGATGTAGCCGTCGACCGTGCTCGCCATGTAGCCGCGAATGCGCATCGTCTCACCTCAAGTGTCTATGGAGATGGTGCCGGCCGTGCACGCAGTCGGTCCCTTCGATATGCTGGATCGTCGGAGGACTGACAGTATGGCGTTCTTCATCTCGCATTCGAAAGACCGCAAGCGCGCTCGGGTCCATGACGAGGCGTGCCTGCATTGCGACGAGGGTGAGAGCCTCGCCGCGCGGACGACTGGCGAGCCCGGACCGGAATGGGAAGGCCCGTTCACGACCCCGGAGGACGCGCGTGCTTACATCGAGCGGCGCTATCCCGGCGTCACCGACTCCGGTTTCTGCCAGATCTGCAAGCCGGGCGTCCTCTGACGCGCCGCGTCGATCGGCGTGCCTTGCGAGGGTCGGCGCCCTCGTCTATAGGATCGCGCCCAAAGAGCCGGCCCCGATCGCGCGCCCGGCGAAACCTCCATTTTGCCGAGCCGAACGATGAAGAAGGAAATCCACCCGGACTATCACACCATCAAAGTGGTGATGACCGACGGCACCGAATACACGACGCGTTCGACCTGGGGCGCAGAGGGCGACACGCTCCGCCTCGACATCGACTCCAAGACCCATCCGGCCTGGACCGGCGGCTCGCAGCAGCTCCTCGATCGCGGCGGCCGCGTCTCGCGCTTCAACTCGCGCTTCGCCGGCCTGACGGGCACCAAGAAGTAGCCTGCCGCAGCGTCCATCGACGTTAGGGAAAAGGCGCGCCCCGGGCGCGCCTTTTGCTTTGGCGTGACTTTTCAGTGCTGCGCGGCGGCGTGCTCGGCCTCGATCGATCCGAGCAGCTTGGCGAATTCGGCGCGGAGCTCGTCCGCGATGTCCGGCCGCCGCAGCGCGTAGGCGTAATTGGCGGCGAGGAAGCCGCCCTTCGACCCGCAGTCGAACGTCCGGCCGTGATAGCGGAGGCCGTAGATCGGCTGCCGCTCGGCGAGGTGGATCATGGCGTCGGTGAGCTGGATCTCGCCGCCGGCCCCCGCGCGATGCTGCGACAGCTCGACGAAGATCTCGGGCTGAAAGATGTAGCGGCCGTTGATGTAGAGGTTCGACGGCGCGTCCTCGGGCCGCGGCTTCTCGACCATCGCGGTGATCGCATAGGCGGGGCCGACGGCCTCGCCGATGGCGACGATGCCGTATTCCTGCGTCTTCTGCGGGTCGCATTCGCTGAGGGCGAGGATGTTGCCGCCAATCTCGGCATAGGCCGCCACCATCTGGGCGAGGCAGCCGGGCGTCGATTGCAGCAGCATGTCCGGCAGGAGCACCGCGAAGGGATGCTGCCCCACGATCTCGCGCGCGCACCACACCGCATGGCCGAGGCCCGCGGGCAATTGCTGGCGGGTGAAGCTCGCCGCGCCCGGCGGCAGCTTGTCGGCGTGAAGGCGCGCGAGGTCCTTCAGCTTGCCGCGCTCCTTGAGCGTCGCCTCGAGCTCGAACTGGTTGTCGAAATAGTCCTCGATCACCGCCTTGTTGCGGCCGGTGACGAATACGAAGTGCTCGATTCCGGCCTCGCGCGCCTCGTCGACCGCGTACTGGATCAGGGGCCGGTCCACGACCGGGAGCATTTCCTTCGGGATCGCCTTGGTGGCCGGCAGGAACCGGGTGCCGAGGCCGGCCACCGGGATGACGGCGGTCCTGATCGGATCGGGCATGGACTTTCTTCCCCTTGTTCTGTGTTGGTCCGGGCGTTGGCCGAGGTCTGAACGGCAGTCCGGGTAAGGCTAACAAATCGTCAACGACTTCACTCCACTCTCTTCCGCCGGGGCGGCAATCCGCCAATCGAGAATGGACTGAAGATGACGATCCTCGTGACGGGCGGGGCCGGCTACATCGGGAGTCACGTCGTCTGGGATCTCGTCGATTCCGGCGAGAAGGTGGTCGTCGTCGACAATCTGTCGACCGGGTTCCGCTGGGCCTTGCCGCCCGAAGCCGAGCTCGTGACGGGCGACGTCGGCGACGGGCCCCTTCTTGCAGAGATCGTCCGCAGCCGCGACATCGACGCCATCATCCATTTCGCGGGCTCCGTCATCGTCCCCGAATCCGTCGCCCAGCCGCTTCGCTACTATCTGAACAACACCGTCAAATCGCGCACCCTGATCGAGACCGCAGTCGAGACCGGGGTCAAGAATTTCGTCTTCTCCTCGACCGCGACGGTTTACGCGCTCAACGTTCCGACGCCCATCATCGAGGAGGCGCCGAAGGCGCCGCCGTCGCCCTATGGCTGGTCGAAGCGGATGACGGAGGTGATGCTCGCCGATACGGCGGTCGCCTACGATTTCGACTACGTCGCCCTGCGCTATTTCAACGTCGCGGGCGCCGATCCGAAGGGACGGACCGGGCAGTCCACCCGCGGGGCAACGCACCTCATCAAGGTCGCGGCGGAAGCGGCGCTCGGCAAGCGCAAGGGCGTGGAGGTCTTCGGCACCGACTACCCGACCCCGGACGGCACCGGAGTCCGCGACTACATCCACGTCACCGATCTCAGCCACGCCCACCTCGCCGCGCTCACCTACCTCCGCAAGGGCGGCGACAGCATCGTCGCCAATTGCAGCTACGGCCACGGCTATTCAGTCCTCGAGGTGCTCGACTCCGTCAGCCGCGTCTCGGGCAAGACGCTCAACGTCACCATGGCCGACCGCCGGCCCGGCGATCCGCCGACCCTCGTCGGCGACCCCGGCCTGATCCGCAGGACGTTCGACTGGACGCCGCAGCACGACGACCTCGATTTCATCATCCGCACCGCGCTCGACTGGGAGGAAGCGCTGACCCACCGCAACCAGCGCGAATAGCGGGGTCGGATCGCCCCTTTTTTGTCCAACTGTGCAGTCAAAAATCGCTTGAGTGTGTCAAATGGGTAACAGATCAGGACTCGCTCGCTCCGTGGAAGCCGGTCTGGCGGCCCTTCGCCGATCGCGGCTGGCACTTGTCGGCGCGGCTGTCGCAACGGTGCTGCTGACGGGCAACGCCGCCCGGGCGGACGCCGCGTCGGACCGCTGGGTGCAGGCCTTCTGGCCGCGGGCGGAGGCCGCCGGCGTGACCTGGGCGACCTACTCGGCGGCGCTCGGCAATTTCGAGCCGGACCCGTCGATCGTCCCCTCGGCGACCAACCAGCCGGAATTCGTGCGCCCGATCTGGGACTATCTCGATAGCGCGGTCTCCGCCGAGCGCGTCGCGAACGGCGTCGCCAAGATCCCGCAATGGGGCAACCTCCTCGCCCAGCTCGAGGCGCATTACGGCGTCAACCGCTACGTCATTCTCGCCATCTGGGGCATGGAAAGCTCCTATGGCGCGGTGCTGGACAACCGCAACATCGTCAAGCCGACGATCCGCTCGCTGGCGACGCTCGCCTATATGGGCGGCTCCCGCCAGCGCTACGGCGAGACGCAGCTCATCGCCGCCCTCAAGATCCTGCAGCGGGGCGACATCTCGCCGGCGGCCATGACGGGGTCGTGGGCGGGGGCGATGGGCCACACCCAGTTCATCCCCACGACCTTCGAAGCCTATGCGGTCGACTGGGACCGTGACGGGCGCCGAGACGTCTGGTCGTCGCCGGTCGACGCGCTTGCCTCGACCGCCGCCTATCTCGACGCCATGGGGTGGCAGGCCGGCGAAACCTGGGGCTACGAGGTCAGGCTCCCCGCAGGCTTCGACTATACTCAGGCCGACAGCGGCGACCAGCGGTCGATCGCCCAGTGGCGGACGATGGGCGTCCTCCGCGCCTCCGGCGCCGATTTCCCGCGGCCCGGCGACCAGGCGACGCTATGGGCGCCGGCGGGCGCCAACGGCCCGGCCTTCCTGCTCCTCGACAATTTCCGGGTCATCAAGCGGTACAACAACGCCAATTCCTACGCGCTCGCGGTCGGCCATCTCGCGGACCGGCTGCAGGGGTTCGGCGAATTCCGCCAGGCCTGGGTGCGCGACGCGAGCCCGCTCAACGAAAGCCAGCGCTACGAGCTCCAGCAGCTCCTCGCCCGCCTCGGCCTCTATGAAGGGCCGATCGACGCGGTGGTCGGGAACGGCACCCGCTCGGCCATCCGGAGCTACCAGCGGATGGCGGGCCTGACGCAGGACGGCTATCCCTCCAACCTCCTGTTGCAGCACCTCCGCTCCGCTCGATAGTCTCCGGGTGACCGGCCGCCGCGGGGCGGCCCGACGGACAGATCGATGTGCTCTCCAGGCCTTCGGGCGGTCCTCCTTGGCGCCGTCGCCATCATCGCGATGATCTCGGCCGCGATCGGCCCGGTCGCGGCGCAGGGGTTCCTGCAGCGCCTGTTCGGCGTCGAGCCGCCTGCGGCCGAGACGCCCGCGCCGGCCGCACCGGCAACCCCTCCGGCTCTTCCGCAGCGCCAGGCCGCCGCACCGCCCGGCTCGGCGACGACCGCTCCGGCGACGGATGCGCTGACGCTGCTCGTCATCGGCGACTTCATGGCGCGCGGGCTGTCGCAGGGCCTCGAGGCGACATTCGAAAACGAACCGCGGATCACCCTCGTCGAGCGGATCAACGGCTCGTCCGGCCTCGTCCGGAACGACTTCTACGACTGGGCGGCGGAGCTCCCGGCGATCCTCACCGAGATCGAGCCCGATTTCGTCGTGTTCATGATCGGCACCAACGACCGCCAGGACATGCAGCTTGCCGGCAACGCCGCGCGGCTCCGCTCCGAGGCGTGGGACCGGGAATACGCCGCCCGCGTCGACGCCATCGCGGCGATCCTCGCGGAGTACGGCCGACCCGCCCTCTGGGTCGGCCAGCCGCCGATGCGGCAGCGCTCGATGTCCGCCGACATGGCGTTCTTCAACACGCTCTACGAGGCCGCGATCGAGCGCATCGGCGGCATCTATGTCGACGTGTGGGACGGATTCGCCGACGCGGAAGGCCGGTTCACTGCGACCGGACCGGACGTCGACGGCCAGACGCGCACCCTCCGCGCTGATGACGGCTTCAGCTTCACGTCGGCGGGCCGTGTGAAGCTCGCCTTCTATGTCGATCGCGAGATCCGCATTCCCGGCAGCGGCGAGTTGGCGACGTTCCTCGCTTCGCCGACGACCGGGGCACGGGTCGAAGTGTTACCGGACGGCACGGAGCAGACCGTGGGGCCGGTCATCGTCTTCGGCGAGCCCCCGCCGGGAGCGCCGACGGAGCTCCTCGACCAGCCGACCGCGGCAACGCCCGACTCGATGCAGTTTCGGGTATTCGTGCGGGGCGACACGATCCCGGCGGCGCCGGGTCGGGTCGATGATTTTTCATGGCCGCGCGCGCCACGTGTGACAGCGGCTACGGTCGGCATCGATCCGGTCCATGGGCCATAGCTCGCGCCGGAGTGAGTCGCAGCTACATCCAGCCCTTGAGCTCGTTTCCAACCACGGAGCGCAGCATCTGCATGCCCACCGGGCTGTCGTTGAGGCACGGGATCAGCGCGAATCTCTCGCCGCCATGCTCGTGGAACGCCTCGGCATTGCCGATGGCGATTTCCTCCAGCGTCTCGATGCAGTCGGCGGAGAAGGCTGGCGTGATGACCGCTACGCGCTTCACGCCCTCCTTGCCGAGCGCCGTCACGGTGTCGATCGTGTAGGGCTTCAGCCACTCCGCCTTGCCGAAGCGGGACTGGAAGGTGGTGCGGAGGAATTTCTCGTCGAAGCCGAGCTTCTCGCGGAGAAGGCGGCTCGTCTTCATCGCGTGGC
The DNA here is from genome assembly GCA_050184415.1 of Bauldia sp. Lineage (GTDB taxonomy): Bacteria > Pseudomonadota > Alphaproteobacteria > Rhizobiales > Kaistiaceae > JADLGL01. The sequence goes on along the minus strand of JBFXAJ010000009.1, from coordinate 45,616 downwards.
AATAATAGGGGTCGCCCTTCTCGAGATAGCGCTTCGGCATCCCGTGATAGGACGCGAGCACCACTTCGGGCTCGAAATCGAGCGCGGCGAGCCCGTCCTGCAGCGATTGCGACAGCGCCTCGATATAGTCCGGCCGGTCGTAATAGGCCGGCAGGACGCGGACCGCCGGCTGCCAGCGCATCTCCTTGAGCGCGAGGCCGACCTGGTCGACGACGGTCGCGGTCGTCGTCGCGCTGTATTGCGGATAGAGCGGCGCGACGAGGATCCGGTCGCAGCCTTCGGCCTGAAGCGCACGGAGGCGGTCGCCGATCGCCGGGGTTCCGTAGCGCATCGCCCAGTCGACGATGATCCGCGGGTCCTCACCGTTGAGGATCGCGTGGAGTTTTTCAGCCTGGGCCCGCGTGATGGTCCGCAGCGGCGACTCGTTCCGCTCCCTGTTCCAGATCTTGGCATAGGCTTCGCCCGAGGTCGTCGGGCGCTTCCGCAGCACGAAGAGGTGGAGGATCGGCTTCCACACCACCATCGGGATCTCGATCACCCGGGGGTCGGACAGGAACTGCTTGAGGTAGCGCTTCACCGACTGGAAGTCGGTCCCGTCGGGGGTGCCGAGATTGACGAGGAGAACGCCGATCCGCCCATCCTTCACCGAAGGATGGTTGTGCGGACGGGCGGAGCCGCCATCGGCGGCTTGGATGATGCTGTGCTGGTTCATCACGGGCCAGATTAGAACAGGGCGAACTTAGTGTCCCGAACGCACAAGTCCAGAACCTCGCGGCTCTTTCGATACCGGCGGCAGGCCGAATGTCGAGCCCATTCCGTGGCGTCGCATCGCCCGAAGCCCCGGAATCTGTGGCTTTGCCGGCACTGCGGCCGGCGCGAGCCCCTGCTATGATCACCTTCCCGTTGAATTGGGGGCGGACATGGCGGGACTCTGGCGGGCTGCGCTCGCTGCATCATTCCTGTTCGGCGCGGCGGCGGCCGCGAACGCGCAGACGATCACCGTGTCCTTCGTCCAGGCGAACGACCTTTCGCAGATGGAGGGGGTCAACGGCCGCGGCGGCTTCGCACGGCTGGCGACGGTGATCAACCAGGAACGCGCCGCAGGGCACGCCTTCTTCGTCTTTCCCGGCAATGCCTTTTCGCCGTCGCTGATGTCCGGCATCGACCACGGCGCCCATATCGTGGACCTCCTCAACCAGCTCCGCGTCGACGTCTTCACGCCCGGCAATGCCGAGTTCGACTTCGGCCCCGACGTCTTCCGCGAGCGGCTTGCCGAAGCCGACTTCCCGGTCCTGTCCTCGAACCTCGCCCAGGCCGACGGCTCCCTACCAGCGAATATGGTCCAGGATCACTGGCTCGAGGTCGAGGGGATCCGCATCGCCTTCTACGGCCTCACCACCGAGGACACGACGGTCATCTCGAGCCCCGGCGGCGCGTTCACCTTCGCCAACAGCGTGAGCACCGCCGTCGCGAAGGCCGCCGAATTGCGCGCCGCCGGCGCGGACATTGTGGTGGCGCTCGCCCATACGCCGCTCGCGGTCGATCTGACGCTGTTCCGGAATCGTGCCGCCGACCTCATCCTGTCAGGCCACGACAACCACCTCCTCACCTACTATGACGGTACGGTCGCGCTGACCGAGGCGTCGGCGCAGGGCGAGTACGTCGTCGTCACAAGGCTCGCGATCACCAGGACCGTCGACGCCAATGGCGCCGCGGTCGTCACGTGGGTTCCGGACTTCGACATCGTCGACACGGCCGAGGTCGCGCCCGATCCGGCGATTGCCGAGATCGTCGCCGCCTATGCCGATCGCCTCGACGCCGAGCTCGACGTCGCCGTCGCCACGACGGGCACCCTGATCGAGAGCCGCCGCGTAGCCCTCCAGTCGCGCGAGACCACGATGGGGAATCTCGTGGCCGACGCGATGCGGCTTGCCGTCAATGCCGAGGTCGCGCTCGTCAATGGCGGGGCGATCCGCGGCGACCGGCTTTATCTGCCCGGCTCAGAGATCACCCGTCGGGATGTGTTCGCGGAGCTGCCCTTCAACAACCGCACGCTGCTCCTCGAAGTGACCGGCGCGCAGCTCCTCGCCGCGCTGGAAAACGGCTTCTCCGAGATCAAGCTCAACACCGGCCGCTTTCCGCAGCTTTCCGGGATGACCGTCGAGGTGAATGCGTTCGCGGCGCCCGGCAACCGAGTCCTCTCGGTGATGGTCGGCGGCCGCCCGCTGGTGCAGTCGGCCGTGTACCGTCTGGCGACGAACGACTTCATCGCCGGCGGCGGCGACGGCTACACGATCCTCCGCAATGCGCCGCGGATCATCGATCTGTCATCGGCCGGGCTCACGACGGAGCAGGTGATCGCGTATCTCCAGGAGGCGGGTACCGTGGATGTTGGGATCGAGGGGCGGATCGTGCTGCATTGAGGAGGGCGGCGAGATTGTCGGAGCGCCCCGTGAGCGACCCGTCAGCGATCGGCACCAGCACCGCCCTTCCGGTGCCGCCGGCGGGTTGGTTCGATTACGCCTACGCCGTCTTGATGAATGGCAGGTTGGGGCTGATCCGCACGCGCTCGAACATCCACCGGGACTGGTGGAGCTGGTGGCAAGCGGTCGTTGCTGCCAGAAACGCGGGCCCCGAAGGTCCAGAACAACCAGACTTCTGGAGTGGCGGGATTCGCGTCTCAGTCTACGATGGCTCCGCCGAAACCAACGTCGTAGACCTCCCGAACGGTTCTCTGATCGCCCTTGATCGCATGAGGGACGGTCGCTGGCTGGTCGCCTGCTCGCGCGACGAGAACCCCGACGACGTGCGCATCTATTCTGGCGACGGACGCGAATTGCGGGCCATCGACCTCGGCGGAGGAATCCAGCGCCTCCTTGCGTCACCAGATGGAACGATCTGGATCGGCTACAGTGAGGAGACGATCTTCGACGGCCCCGATGAGAACGGTCTGCGGCCACTGTCATCGGGAGGCATCGTTCAATTCGACGAATTCGGTGGGGTTCTCTGGTCCTTCAACGACAGCGGGCGCGAAGCCGAGCTTGGCAGCTGGGCGAGAGTCGATGACTGCCCGTCGCTTACGCTCACTGGCAGCACGTTGTGGACTTGCCTTCCTGACCACAGCCGGCGCCTGGACGACCAACCGTCGCGGTGGGTCAGGATCGTGGGCGGCACGATATCGTCCTGGCCGAGCGACGCCCACGGTGAGCGGGCAATCGCGGTGGCCGACGACCTCGTCCTCGCGGCAGGCTTCGACTTCGAGGAAGCCAATCGACTGGTGGTCGTGCGGACTGACGGTCGACTGGGTTCTTTCAGGTTCAATCCGCTTGTCAGCGCCGGCCGACCGCTGCTGCAGTATCCAGGTGACCGACTGCAATTCATCTACGGATTCGATGCCCCGAAGGAGCGGGGTCCCTCGCTGCTGCAAGGACGCGACGGCGTCCTTCACATCGTGCAAGGCGGACGCTGGACAAGAATCTCGGCCGACCAAGCCTTGAAGGCGGTCGACCCGCTCGACGACGTTCCCCGTTCCCTCGGGCCGCCCTTCTTTGTCCGAATCTATCCGCCAGGTCCGACCGTAACCGACTCATTCGGCCAATCGTTCTTTGCTCCGCCTTCGTCGCCGGCCGACCGCAGCTAGTGCTTGGACCCCGCGACGTGCTCCGGCTTGCCCTTGGTCTTCGTGCCGGCGAACTCCTTGAGCTGCTTCTCGCTCATGGACTTGTACATCTCCTTCGACGCGCCCTTGAGCGCACCCACCTTGGTGTCTCCGCGCTTCGCGGAAAGGGCGGCGCCGGCCGCCTTCTGCTGGGCCTTCGATTTCGCTGGCATTTCTCGTCTCCTGAATGCTGCTCCACGCGATGGGAAAACACGTTCAGGATCAGCAAGTTCCACCTGCCGCCGGCGCCACCCGAACGGGGCATGACCGGCGCACTCAGGTTTTTCGCTCAGGGGCCAAAACAGCCCTTGAATGCGACAGGCGATTTGCGTATCTACGCCCTGCCCAATTTCGCACGTGCCTGTGGCCGAGCAAACACCCGAGGGCGAAGTCCGGTGTCCCGGAAGCTTCGAAGGGTGCGGCTTAAAGCAACGACGTAGCGGGCTTTTTTGGTCTCTGCCGGGTCTCCATCGCCCGGGGTTACTGAAGAGGCACTACATCCTTGCCGGGCGTGCGGATCGGGATCTCCCAATCCAAGCGACGGCGGCGGAAGTCGATCCGACAGCCCTGTTCGGTCGACGGTCCGTCACCCTGAACCCGCCGGTCTCTGAGCCGGCAAACCGGTCTCGTCACTGGTCCGTACAGCCGTCTCCACACCGGCCCGGACCCGGAAGCGACCCGGCGGTTTTGACCCTTCTGCGCTTGGGAGACCCCGGCAGTGACCGACCGTATCCGCGAATTCCTCCGCACCACCCGTCCCGAGGGCCCCTGCGTCGTCATCGACCTCGACGTGGTGCGCGACAATTACCGTGCCTTCGCCCGCGCGATGCCCGACACCCGCGTCTTCTACGCGGTGAAGGCCAATCCCGCGCCCGAAGTGCTGTCCGCGCTCGCCGAGCTCGGCTCATCGTTCGATTGCGCCTCCGTGGCCGAGATCGAGATGGCGATGGCCGCCGGAGCGACCCCCGACCGCATCTCGTTCGGCAACACGATCAAGAAGGAGCGCGACATCGCGCGCGCCTTCGCGCTCGGCGTCCGCCTGTTCGCGGTCGACTGCGAGGAGGAGGTCGGCAAGATCGCGCGCGTCGCCAAGGGCGCCAAAGTGTTCTGCCGCATCCTCTGCGACGGCGCCGGCGCCGAGTGGCCGCTGTCGCGGAAGTTCGGCTGCGACCCGGAGATGGCGATCGACGTCCTCGAGCACGCGCATCGCGTCGGCCTCGAGGCCTATGGCGTGTCGTTCCATGTCGGCTCGCAGCAGGGTAATGTGGAAGCCTGGAACGGCGCCCTCGCCTCGTCGGCGATGGTGTTCCGCACGCTCGCCGAGCGCGGTATCCAGCTCCGCATGGTCAATCTTGGCGGTGGTTTCCCGGCTAAGTATCTCAAGGAGATGCCGGCCGTGAACGCCTACTCGATGGCGATCGGCAACGCGCTGCGACGACACTTCGGCAACCGTCTGCCGGAGACGATCATCGAGCCCGGCCGCGGCATGGTCGGCGATGCCGGCATCCTCAAGTCCGAGGTCGTGCTGATCTCGCGGAAGTCGGCGGATGATCCGCTGCGCTGGGTGTATCTCGATATCGGCAAGTTCGGCGGCCTCGCCGAGACGATGGACGAATCCATCCGCTACCCGATCCGCACCCCGCGGGACGGCGCGCCGATGGCCCCTTGCGTGATCGCCGGCCCGACCTGCGACTCGGCTGACGTTCTCTACGAGAAGACGCCGTATGATCTGCCGGTGTCGCTCTCGATCGGCGACGAGGTGCTGTTCGAGGGGACGGGTGCCTACACCACGACCTACTCGGCCGTCGCCTTCAACGGCTTCGCGCCGCTCAAGTCCTACGTGATCTAGGACCGACCCTCTCCCGGCTCTCGGGAGAGGGACCAAGCCTGAAAATTCAGTCCTGTTCACCGGCCTCCGCGCGCCATTTCGCGCGGGGATTGGAGTTCGCGCATGATCACGATCGACATCGAGCGGCCCGGCGACGCCCTCGCCCGCGAGGCCCTTCTTGACCGCACCATGGGTGCGGAGCGCTTCGAAAAGCCGTCGCAGCGTCTGCGCAACGGCCGCGACCCGGAGCTTGCGCTCGTCGCCCGCGATGGCGGCGAGATCGTTGGCACGGTCCGGCTGTGGGAAGTGGACGCTGGCGGACGCCCTGCCCTTCTCCTCGGCCCGCTCGCCGTCTGCGGCGAGCGCCAGGGCGAAGGCATCGGCAGCCGGCTGATGCGCTCGGCGCTGAACCGCGCCGCAGCGCACGGCCATGGCGCAGTGATCCTCGTCGGCGACGCGCCGTACTATGCGCGCTTCGGCTTCTCGGCCGAGCTGACGGCGGATCTCGCCATGCCCACGCCGGTCGACCGGGCGCGCTTCCTCGCGGTCGAGCTCCGCGATGGGGCGCTTGCGGGCGCTTCGGGCTCGGTCGCGGTGCCGATGCTGCCGGCCGGCGTGGTGCCGGCGCCCGCCGCAATCCAAGCGCGTCTCGCGGCCTAGCTCGAAGAGACCCTCCCGGACCGGGAGGGTCTTCTCGGCACGTCGGGCAGCGCGACCTACCTCACCACCCGGTACTTCATGTGAGTGACGCCGAGACCCGCGACGACGCGGACCTGTTCGAGCGTGGCCTCAAGGCCATCGCCGAACAGGGGGACCCCCTTGCCGAGGAGGAACGGCGTGACATCGAGGTTGATCTCGTCGAGGAGCCCTGACGCGAGCGCCTGGCGCATGATTCCGGGCGATGAGATCGCGACGTCCTTGCCGCCGGCGCGGGCCTTGGCCTCGGCGATCGCGTCGGCGACGCCGCTGGTGACGAAGGTGAAGGGCGAGCCGGGCTTGACCCAGTCCTTCGGCGGGTTGTGGGTGACCACGAAATGATGGACGCCGAGCGGCGGCTCGCCGCCCCACGCGTTGGCTCCGTCGAAGTTCTTCCGCCCGGTGACCATCGCGCCGACCGCGCCCATCCCTTCAGCGAGGACCTGCGCGCTCGCCTTCGAGACCCGAAAGGACAATTCCGTTCCGGCAAGCGTGACGGGCGTATCGCCGGCTGCGTACCAGGCGAACACCTTGCTGACGTCGTTGTCGGGGCCTGCGACGAAGCCGTCGAGGGAGGTGCTGGCGTTGAAGGTAACCTTGGTCATGTCCGGTCTCCGATGTGTTCCCCGTTAGGGAGCGTTAATTAACTTATGGGTTATCTAACTACTCGGTTAACTAAGATGCGTCAAGGGGCGGGCATGGCATGGCTTCCGGTGAGGTCAGCTCCTCGGCGATAGTCGGTGGGCAGTTGGGGGATGCGGTGATGGCGGTCAGCTTCCGTATGCTCGAGCACGGCGCGGACGACTACCGGGCCATGCTGGCGCTGCGCGACCTGGTCCTCCGCAAGCCACTTGGCCTGACGCTGATGGCGACCGACATTGCCGGCGAAGAGGATGAATTCCTCCTCGGCGCGTTCGAGGAGGAAGTCCTTGTCGGCTGCGTGCTGCTCGTCCCGCGACCCAACGACGCCGTGAAGCTCCGCCAGATGGCCGTTCATCCCGACCGCCAGGGGCGCGGCATCGGCCGCGGCCTCGTCATATTCGCTGAGGACTTCGCGCGTAGGGAAGGATTCCGGAGCGTCGAGCTCAACGCCCGGGCCGCCGCCGCGGGGTTTTACCAGCGCCTCGGATACCGGACGGTCGGCGACGCGTTTACCGAGGTCGGGATCGAGCATTTCCGGATGGAGAAGGACCTCTAGCTCCGCCGCCGCGCAGGCTTGATTCCCGGCCCGCGGTCGCTTCAATTCGCCGCCGAATTTCCACACCAGCAAGGATTGCATGATGACCGAATGGCCGAAGCACGGACGCATCACCGGACCGATTGTTATGATCGGGTTCGGTTCGATCGGGAAAGGCACGCTGCCGCTGATCGAGCGCCACTTCGACTTCGACCGCTCGCGTCTGGTGGTGATCGACCCCGTGGACGCCGACCGCGCGATCGCCGAGCGCCATGGCGCCCGCTTCCTGCATCAGGCGGTGACCCGCGAGAATCATCGCGAGCTGCTGACCGGCCTTCTCACGGAAGGCGAGGGCCAAGGCTTCTGCGTCAACCTGTCGGTCGAGACATCCTCGCTCGACATCATGAAGCTTTGCCGCGAGATCGGCGCGCTCTACATCGACACTGTCGTGGAGCCGTGGCCGGGTTTCTATTTCGACAAGTCGCTGAGCCCCGAGAGCCGCACGAACCATTCGTTGCGCCAGACGGTACGGGACGAGAAGGCCCGGAGCCCCGGCGGCCCGACCGCCGTCTCAACCTGCGGCGCCAATCCGGGCATGGTGTCGTGGTTCGTCAAGCAGGCGCTGGTGAACCTTGCGCAGGATATCGGCCATGCCTTCACGGATCCGGGGCAGGACGACCGCGAGGGCTGGGCGCGGCTGATGCGAGACCTCGGCGTCAAGGGCATCCACATCGCCGAGCGCGACACGCAACGCGCCAAGCATCCGAAGCCGCGCAACGTCTTCGTCAACACCTGGTCGGTGGAAGGCTTCGTCTCCGAGGGGATGCAGCCCGCCGAGCTCGGCTACGGCACGCACGAGACCTGGATGCCCGAGAACGGCTTCCGCCACACCATCGGCAACAAGATCGGCATCTACCTGCTGCAGCCCGGCGCGAACACCCGCGTCCGCTCCTGGTGCCCGACACCGGGCGCCCAATACGGCTTCCTCGTCACCCACAATGAGGCGCTGTCGATCCCGGATTTCTTCAGCGTGATCGAGGGCGGCGAGGTCGTCTACCGCCCGACCTGTCACTACGCCTACCATCCGTCAGACGACGCGGTGCTGTCGCTGCACGAGCTGTTTGGCAAAGCCGGCGAACGGCAGCCCGAGGAGCACATCCTCGACGAGCACGAGATCGAGGACGGCATCGACGAGCTCGGCGTCCTCCTCTATGGCCACGCCAGGAACGCCTACTGGTACGGCTCGCAGCTCTCGGTAGAGGAAACCCGCGAGATCGCGCTCTACCAGAACGCCACCGGCCTTCAGGTGTCGTCGGCGGTGCTGGCGGGAATGGTCTGGGCGCTCGAGCACCCGAATGCTGGCATCGTCGAAGCCGACGAGATGGATTACCGGCGGTGCCTGGAGGTGCAGATGCCCTATCTCGGGCCGGTCAACGGCTACTACACGGACTGGACGCCGCTGACGAACCGGCCGGGATTCTTCCCGGAGGACATCGACGCGTCCGACCCGTGGCAGTTCCGGAACGTGCTGGTGCACTGAGCGCGGGTGGAGAAGCACGGCAAGGCGCCGGATTTGAGGCGCCTGCTGTCTTATCCCCAGTGTTCACGCTGATCCCAAAGCCGTCACATTTCCCCACGATTCCCCCTTCACGCCGGACCGAAACGGCGCGAACCTCTCCCTACCGCAAGGGCAATCGAGTTCGACCGGGGCAAGGTCGGACGTCCGAGATGGCCCGCCGCGGACCGCGCCGGAGGTTTCGTCGCAAGACGGAGCGTCCGGAGTGCCCCACGGAAACCGGTTAGGGTTGCGATGCCGCAGCAATGCGCGCGACGCTCCCGGAACCGGGCCGGTGCTGCCATGAACGGCGGTGAAACCGTTCGATGGACTGGCAAGAGCGCGGCGGCCTCGGTCGCGGCCTCTATGCCGGGCGGCACAAGGACCGGCCAGCAATGGCGAGTTCTTGTCCGCATCAGATCCGATCTGGCGACGCTTGCGAAAGCTTGGCGATGCCGGTGACGAACTGACAGGGAGGCGTCGGCTGGGGCGACCCGGGCGACGCCTTCTGTCGTTGAGGCACCCTGCGGGTTGTACCGGGTTGCCGCCGCGGTGCTGAACCTGCCCCGATAGGACATGAACACGTTCGTCCGCCCCGCGCCGGCGCGAGCGGCCGTCAGGCCGTCCGTCATCATCTACACAGTCGCTCCGGTCGACTTGTGGCATGGCTGGCTCACCGAGGAGCAGTATCTCGAGAGCCTCGGCCGCGAGCTCGGCGACCTTCATGCGAAGCGGGCATGGGCTCTGAACTATCTACCCTTCAGGGAGCGGGCGTTCGCTGCCGGTCGTCGGGCCGGCTGGGACGGCGATATCCGGCGCGGCGAAGGCGGACCGTTCGTGTCGGCGCTGCCAATGCTGGATGGTGAATCGAAGGTGATGCTGGCCTGGAAGCAGGACCGGAACGGCACGACATTCGTGGCCTCGCCGATCGCGCTTCCCTGGCTGGCATCGGCCACGGCCGTCTAACCGCTAGCCTGAGCCGAAGGCCGGTCCTTCCTTCTGGAAGTTGAACATCCAGTTGATGCCGTAGCGGTCGGTGAGCATTCCGAACCGCGCGCCCCAGAATGTGTTCTGAAGCTCCATCACGGTCTTGCCACCCGCGGCCAGCGCCGAGAAGAAGCGATCGATGTCGGCCTCGCTATCGCAATTGACGTTGAGCCAGGTGTTGTCGCCGGGTGTCGCCGCTTCGCCCGGGCGCGTGTCGGACGCCATGAGGGTCAAAGGCCCTGACTTGAGCACGGCATGCATGACGCGGTCCGCGTTCTTCGGGTCGTCCGCCTGGCCGGCATCGCCGAAGGTCTGGATGGCGAGGTCCCCGCCGAAGACATCGCGGTAGGATTCCATCGCCTGACGGGCCGTGCCGTCGAAATTGAGGTAGGGATTGAGTTCGGCCATCGTTCTCCTCCTGTCGCTCGCCGGCGCGCGATGCTCATAGAGTCACACTTAATCTTTCACTTAAGCAATGTCCAGCGAGGCGCGCACGGCGACGCTCTGCTATGCTACGCGCTGAGGCCTGATCCGCGTGCGACAATCCTTGCCGCCATCAGACAAAGCCCATAAGCGTCGGCGCCGTCCGTCATTCCAACCAGGGAAACCAACGATCGATGCGCAATGAGATGTCCGGCTCGGCGCTTGCTCCGGCCCTTCTGCCCGCCTCCCTCAACCCCGCCCTCCGCGCCGTGCTTCTGGTCGCGGTCGGTGTCGGCCTGTTGACGCTGTCGGCCAAGGTGCAGGTGCCGTTCTGGCCCGTGCCGATGACGATGGCGACATTCGCGGTGCTGGCCATCGGCGCCGCCTATGGCGCCCGCCTCGGCGTCGCGACGATCGTTGCCTATATCGCGGTCGGCATGGCCGGCGTCCCGGTCTTCTCCGGCGCCGGCGCCGGTCCCGCCTACATGATCGGCACCACGGCCGGCTTCATCTGGGGCTACATCCCGGCGGCCCTGATCGCCGGCCTCGCGGCTGATCGCGGCTGGGACCGTTCGCCGGTCAAGCTCGGCGCGGCGATGCTGCTGGGCGACGCCGTCCTTTTCGTCATGGGCTTCGTCTGGCTCGGCTTCTTCGCCTCGGTCGCGAGCGGCAACGGCATCGGCGCCGCCGCGGCGTGGGCCAATGGCGTGCAGCCCTTCCTCCTCGGCGACGCGGTGAAGATCGCCCTCGCCGCCTGTCTGATCCCGGCCGGCTGGGCCCTGTTCCGCCGAAGCGGCCGCCTCGGCTAACCGCCTTCGCCGGCGGCGGGAGGCCCTCCCTCCGCCGGCTCCTGCATCACCGCCGGGGCGAACAGCTCGTCGACATCACGCCTCGGGTCGCTGACGAGCCAGGTCGGGTATTCGATCACGACACCGGGCCGGATCAGCCGCACGGTATCGTCGACGCGCACGATGCTGTCGAAGTAGCGACCGATCCGTCTCTCCTCGATGTCCGCGCTGAGGCGGCCGATATAGAGGCCGGCCGCGCCCGCAAGTTCGGCCGGCGGCTGCCCCGGTCCGCCGAAATAGGTCCACCGCGCCGAATCGCGCAGGTGGTAGGCCGGCTCGTCGCGGCCGAGATAGAAGCGCAAGTAGGCCGGCGTCGAGTAGTCCGGCGCGAGGATGTAGGCGGCGCCATGCTCCGCCCGCTGCGCCTCCGCATCGGCGGCGAATTCTGCATAGCCCCGGAAACGCTCCGTCGCGTCCCAGCGGAGCGGAACCTGTAGAAAGCTCTCGGCGACCGCGAAATAGAAGATCGACGTGAGGCCGAGGCCGAACGGCGCGGCGATCGCCCGGCTGACCCGCGCGGTCCGGCCCCAGAAGCCCGGCCTCAGAAAGGCTGCCGCGTAGCCGGCAGGGATCGTCAACAGCACGACCAGCGGCGCGATCCAGTGCGTCCCGACCCACTCCCCGAAGGAGTGCCACGCGAAATAGAGGCCGAGCGGCAGCGGCGTCAGCAGAAGCAGCGCACGGCCCGGCTCAAGGCGCCACCCCCTCCCGCCGATCAGGCAATAGCCTATCACCGACAGGATGAAGATCGGCGGCGTCGCCATCAGCGGGAACAGCGTCAGGTACTGGATGAAACCGTCGACACGGGCCTCGGCGAAGCCGAAACCCTCGCGGTTGAACTGGAAGGTGACCGTGATCCAATCATTCTCGGCGTTCCAGAGCGCTACGGGCAGCACGGCGATCACCGCCGCCGCCGCGCCCGCATAGAGCCACGGCGTCCGGAAGGCGCGGCGCATCGCGGGCACGAGGACGAGCCACAGCGGAACGGCAAGGGCGAGGACCAGCGTCGTCAGTTTGGCATCCGCCGCGAGGCCGCCGGCGAAGCCGACCAGAAGCCACCAGGCGCCGTGGCCCCCGGTGGCAAGCCGCGCCATCCCGTAGAGCGACAACAGCCAGAAGAGGATCATCGGTTGGTCGGGCAGCATGACCACCGACAGGGCCGAGACCGTGTTGACGTTCATGAAGATCATCGCCCACGCCGCGGCGCGGCGGCTTCCGAAGATCCGGGCGGTGATGGCGAAGATCAGGACGGCATCGACCGCACCCGACAGGATGCCGACAACGCGCACGCCGAACTCGGTATCGCCGAAGAGGGCGGTGCCGGCCGCCATGAAGTAGGCGACCATGCCGGGGTGGTCGTAGTAGCTCGGCTGGAGATGCGTCGACCACAGCCAGTAATAGGCTTCGTCGAAGAACAGGTCGAACTGGCCGGCGAGGACCAGCCGGACGAGGAGGAGGGTTGCCGTCAGCCAGAAGGCAGCCTGCACGATCCGCGCCGGCGCTTCGTCTGTGGCAACGGTGGGCGCGGGAATCGCATTGGTGGTTGGGGAGGCCATTCCCGTTCCATCGAAGCTGGGGCGGCACGGATGGTCGGAACAGCCACAAGTGTGGCCTCCGTGCCCTATCAGGGTTTGTTAGCTTGGTTTATGTACCGCTTACGACCGAAATGAGCGGTTTCTTCATGCTTCACCCCAGCGCGACCGGCACCCCGCCGCCCCCTCGTGTGAGGCGCTGATGGTGGACGCGCTCCGCCATGAAACCCGCGGAATCGAAGGCGTCGTCGCGGCGCCGGACCTCACGATCGTCGTCCCGACCTTCAAGGAGGCCCTGAACGTCCCCCTCCTTGTCGAGCGTCTCGACCGCGTGCTCGATCGGATCGCCTGGGAGGTCGTCTTCGTCGATGACGATTCGCCCGACGGCACGGCGGAAATCGTCCGCGGCATGGCGCGGCGCGATTCGCGGGTCCGGCTGATCCATCGCGTCGGCCGCCGCGGCCTCTCGAGCGCCTGCGTCGAAGGCATCCAGTCGTCCTCCGCGCCGATGTTCGCGGTGATGGACGCGGACCTCCAGCACGACGACGAGAAGCTGCAGTCGATGGTGGAGCTCCTGGTCGCGGACGACCTCGACGTCGTCGTCGGCAGCCGCTACGTCGATGGCGGCAACACCGACGGGCTCGCCAATGGCGGCCGGAGATTCATCAGCCGGCTCGGCACCAAGCTCGCCCAGCGCCTCCTCAAGGCCGACCTCACCGACCCGATGAGCGGGTTCTTCGTGATGCGCCGCTCCGCCTTCGACGGCGCGATGCGCAACCTCTCGCTCCAGGGCTTCAAGATCCTCCTCGACATCTTCGCCTCGTCGGAGCGGCCGCTGCGCTACGCCGAGGTGCCGGTGCGCTTCCATGCGCGCCAGCACGGCGAGTCGAAGATGGATTCGATGGCCGCCTGGGAGTTCGGTCTCCTCCTCGTCGACAAGCTCGTCGGCCGCTGGGTGCCGACCCGCTTCGTCGTCTTCATGGCGATCGGCGGCACCGGTGTCGTCGTGCACCTTCTCGTGTCGGCCCTTCTCGGCGCTTCGACCACCGCCGACGTCCGCACCTTCACGCTGGCGCAGATCGGCGCGGTCGTGGCGGCGATGACGTGGAATTTCTTCCTCAACAACATAATCACCTATCGCGACCGCCGCCTCCGCGGCTGGCGAATCCTGACCGGCCTCCTGTCGTTCTACCTGGTCTGCTCGCTCGGGGCGGTTGCCAATGTCGGCGTGTCGCAGCTCGTGTTTGCGCAGGAGCCGATCTGGTGGCTCGCCGCGATTGCCGGCGCCATCGTCGGCTCGGCCTGGAACTTCGCGGCATCGACCTTCCTGACCTGGCGCCGCCAGTAGAGCGGGCGCTAACCATCATCGACGGCATGAACGTGGCGCGCCTTCGGCACCTGGCCGAAGGTACGCTGGCGCACCAAGCAATCCGGCTTTTCAACGAATGCGGCCCGGTCGATAGTGGACCTCTGCTGGCGCCGGGGGCGGCGCCCGAGACGCTCTCGGCGTCTCCTAGCTGGGGCCACATCCATGACGGACGAGATCGACGGGCCGGGCAAAGCGTCCCGGCGCAACTTCCTGAAGCTGTCGGCGGCCGCGGTTGCCGCGGCACCGCTGGCCGGAGCCGCCAACGCGCAGCCGGCGGCCGCCGGTGCGGCGACCGCCGCGCCGGCCACTCCAGCCGCCGCCTCGGGCGCGGCAGGTCTCGATGCTTTCCAGCACCTTGTGGTGCTGATGTTCGAGAACCGCTCCTTCGACAACCTCCTCGGCGATCTTTACCGGCCGGGAGAATTGCCCGGCGGGGAGACCTTCGCCGGGGTGACCGGCGCCGGCCTCTCGAACCCGTCCCCGAGCGGCCCGATCGCGGCGCATGTCTATACCGGCTCGACCGACGTCATCATGGCCAGCCCGACGCCCGATCCGGGCGAAGAATACCCGCACGTCAACACGCAGCTCTTCGGGACCGTCGACCCGCCGGGCAACGCCAATGTCGAGTTCACGGCGATGACGGCGCCGTACAACGCGCCAGCCGCGGGCACGGCAGCGACGATGGAAGGCTTCGTCACGGACTACATCAACAATTTCGTCGCTACCCAGGGCCGACAGCCGACTGTCGACGAATACTCGGTCGTGATGGGTGGCTTCAGCCGCGAGATGCTGCCGGTGACGAGCACGCTGGCCCGCGGCTTTGCTGTCTATGATTCCTGGCACTGCGCGGTGCCGTCGCAGACTTTCTGCAACCGCTCCTTCTTCAATGCCTCGACATCCTCCGGCTTCGTCACCAACAGCGGCGAGCCAGGCGGTTACGAGAAATGGATGTCGGCGGCCAATGCCGCGCCGACCATCTTCAACAAGCTCGAGGAGAAGGGCATCACCTGGGCCGTCTATTTCGACGAGACCCAGGTCGTCTCGCTGACCGGCCTCATCAACGGCCCGGCCCTGCAGCCCTACTGGAAGACCCACTTCAAGACGATGGCGCAGTTCCACGCCGACTGCGCAGCCGGCGCGTTGCCGGCCTACGCCTTCGTCGAGCCGCGCCTCCTTTTCGACCATAACGATATGCACCCACCGGTATCGACCTTCGATTTCACCGGGGCCGACGGCGCCGTGGTGCATGTCGGCGGCAATTCGGACGTCCGCGCCGGCGAGAAGCTCCTGCACGAGGTCTACACCTCGATCCGCCTGTCGGCCTCCGAGACCGGCTCGAACGCCAGCAACACACTCTTCCTCGTCACCTTCGACGAGCATGGCGGCACCTACGACCACGTCGTGCCGCCCGCCGCGACCCCGCCCGCCGGGCTCACCAACACCGAGATGGGCTTCGCCTTCGACCGTCTCGGCGTGCGCGTCCCGGCGATCGCGATCTCGGCCTACACCAAGGCCGGCTCGATCATCCACGACCCGATGCACCATGCGGCCGCGATCGCCACCCTTTGCAACAAGTTCGGCATCCCGCCACTGACCGCGCGCGACGACGGCGCACCTGATCTCAGCAACGCGATCAACCTGAAGGAACCGCGAGCGATCGCGGACTGGCCGGAGACAACGCCCTCGTACGTTCCGCCGAACCCGGAGGCCAACGGGCCGTTCACGCCGGCGGCTGGTATGGCGCCCCTCAGTCCGCCGGGGCAGGCCCTGATGGGTCTGCTCGTGAAGACCTTCGGCCTCCCGACCGACGAACTGCCGAAGACCTATGACGAGGCCTACGCGCTGCTGCAGCGGCTAGGCCCGGGGCTGTTCCACTAGCCCCAGATCGATTCGATCAGCCGGCCCGCCACGTCGCCGAAGAAGATCAGCACGGCGCACCACACCGCGGCCGACGCGAAATTCGCGATCTGGAACTGAAGGAGCGGCATGCGGAAGATGCCGGCTATGACCGGCACCACTGCCCGGAGGGGCCCGAAGAAGCGGCCGATGAAGATGCCGTAGGGTCCCCATTTCCGGATGAAGGCTTCCCCGCGGGGCATCAGAGTGGGGTGACGCGACAGCGGCCAGCGATTGCCGATCGCCGGCCCGACCTTGACGCCGATCCAGTAGGACACCCAGTCGCCGAGCGCGGCGCCGATGGTACCGCCGATCCACACCGGCCAGAAGCTGAGGCTGCCGGCGGCAACCAGCGTGCCGATGCCGATCAGAGCGACCCAGGCGGGGATGAAGAGCGAGAAGAAGACGATCGATTCGAGGAAGGCGAGGACGAAGACGATCGGGGCGGCCCAGCCTGCATTGTCGGCGACGAAGTCGATCGCCTGCTGCGCCAGATGTTCGAGATTCAAGGTCGGCCCCTTCTGCGGCGGCGCGGACCCTACCCGCTTCGCCGCGATCGCCATAGGGCCGCCCGGGAGGTGCAAAGCGGGCGTTCAGCGCCTATATCAGCGGCCGACCATCCTCCCTCCCTTCCGAAGACCAGGCACATCATGAGCCAGGACCAGATCCCCGTCACCGTCCTCACCGGCTATCTCGGCGCCGGCAAGACCACGCTCCTCAACCGCATCCTGACCGAGCAGCACGGCAAGAAATACGCGGTCATCGTCAACGAGTTCGGCGAGATCGGCATCGACAATGAGCTCATCGTCGACAGCGACGAGGAGATTTACGAGATGAACAACGGGTGCATCTGCTGCACCGTCCGCGGCGACCTCGTCCGCGCCGTGGAGGGCCTCGTGAAGCGGCCCGGCGGCTTCGACGGCATCCTCGTCGAGACGACCGGCCTCGCCGACCCGGCCCCGGTGGCGCAGACCTTCTTCATGGACGACGACATCCGCGAGCGCGCCAAGCTCGACGCGATCGTGACGGTTGCCGATGCCAAGCATCTCCTGCTGCGCCTCCTCGACGCGCCGGAGGCGCAGGAGCAGATCGCCTTCGCCGACGTGATCCTCCTCAACAAGGCCGATCTCGTCTCTCCCACCGACCTCGCCCAGGTCGAGCGCATCATCCGCAAGATCAATCCGCATGCGGTGATCCACCGGACCGAGCGCTGCGCGATCCCGCTCGACCGCGTCCTCGACCGGGGCGCGTTCGACCTCGATCGCATCCTCAACCTCGACCCGGAATTCCTGGTCGAGGATCATCACCACCACCATCATCATCACGAACATGACCATGATCACGACCACGATCATGACCATCATCATCACGATCACGACCACCACCACGATCATGATCACGACCATGACGACGACCGGCATGACCCGGAGGTGAAGAGCGTGGCGCTGGTCGCCGGCGACCTGAAGCCGGAGCGCTTCTTCGCCTGGATCCGCGACGTCACCCAGGCGCAAGGGCCCGACATCCTCCGGCTCAAGGGCATCCTTGCCCTCGAAGGCGACAAGGAGCGCTACGTCATCCAGGGCGTCCACATGATCGTGGAGGGCGACCACCAGCGGCCGTGGCGGGACGACGAGGCGCGGGTGTCGAAGCTCGTCTTCATCGGGCGCAACCTCGATCCGGAATTCCTGCGGACGGGGTTCGAGTCCACCCGGGCGAACGCCTGAGCGTTAACCGCTCGTTAACCAATCGGAGCGAGGTTGAAGCTCCTGGCGGTCAGCGCGGTTCCAACCAACCGCTCCACCGGCCCCCCAGCCAGCCGCCAGCCCAATTCCCCGGCCCCGCCTCACCAGCGGGGCCGATTGTTTTTCTTGGCTCGGCCAACGCCCCAAACGGTCGCGCCTTGCCTTCGGCGATGACCTGGCCGACAAACCGCACCCACAACGGCTGCTCGTTCTCATGCCCACCCTGCAGCGTCTTCCCTTCGAAGCCTTCGTCGTCGGCGCCGAGTTCATCGGCGGCGTGCCTGCGTTCGCGCTGGGTGACGGAACGGTGCGGCTGGTCCAGGACGAGACCGCCGATATCGTGAAGGCCCATGACGGCGCGATCCTCGCAACCGCCCGCACCGTGAGCGGCGCTGCCCTCATCACCTCGGGCGACGACGGCAAGGTGGTCGAAACGAGTCCGACGGGCGCGACTACCCTTCTTGCCGAGCGGCCGAAGAAGTGGATCGACCAGCTAGCGACTGGCCCTCATGGCGCGGTGGCGTTCGGGGTCGGCAAGGAGGCCGTCGTCCGGCTCGCCTCGGGCGAGGAGAAGTCCTTCGCGCATGAGCGCAGCGTGGCGGGCCTCGCCTTCGCGCCCAAGGGCCTTCGCCTCGCGGTGGCGCGCTACAATGGCGTGTCGCTGTGGTTCGCCAATGCGAGCTCCCCAGCGGTGGAGCTCGAGTGGAAGGGCGCCCATATCGGCGTCCTCTTTTCGCCCGACGGGAAATACCTCATCAGCGCGATGCAGGAGAACGCCCTCCACGGCTGGAAGCTGCCCGAGGGCAATCACCTCCGGATGACCGGCTACGCCGCCAAGCCGCGCTCGCTGTCATGGTCCGCCAAGGGCAAGTTCCTCGCAACGTCGGGCGCCGACGCCGCGATCCTCTGGCCGTTCATCACCAAGGACGGCCCGCAAGGCAAGCAGCCGCTGCAACTCGGCGCGCGCGACTCGCTGGTGACGAAGGTGGCCTGCCATCCCCGCGCCGACCTCGTCGCGATCGGCTATCGCGACGGCGTCGTCGCCATCGGGCCGTTCGGCGACGGCGACGGGTCGCTCCTTCGGCCGGCCGGCGGTGGCGCGGTGTCGGCGCTCACCTGGGACGACCGCGGCGAGCGCCTCGCCTTCGGCACCGAGGACGGGGCGGCCGGCGTGTTCGACCTGACGGCGTGATCAAGGAGTCTTCCCGCAAACCGGAGTGCGTTCCGGATCGGCAGCAGAGTCCCCTGTCTCTTCTCCCACCTTGCGGGGGAGACCGCGAAGCTTGGCTTGCGGAGCAAGCCTTGGCGGAGCGCGTGGAGGGTGTTCGACCGGCGATGACGAGGTGCGAGGCCCACTCCCTCCCAAAACGCTTCGCGTTTTGACCTCCCCGAAACGAGACCCTTGCGCGCCGGCCGGAGCCGCCCCCCTTCACCTCTCCCCGCCGGGGAGGGTGAAGATCTATTCGCGTGAAGGGAACAGACCTCGAGGCCGGAACCCCTCACCCGATCCGTCGCTTGCGCGACGGCTCGACCTCTGCCCGCCGGGGAGAGGTGGGAGATTGCCGCCGCGTCCCGGCGTAGGGCCGTCAAGGGGGAGTAGGCCTCCCTGCGGCGTCGATCCCGCGGTCTAGCTGCAGGTCTCGAGCCGCGCCGCCAGCTCGGTGCCGACCGTTCCGCCGAGGCCGACGACCGCATTCGCCCCGGCCTCGAAATTCTCGGCCTGGACGATCATCTGCTTGCTCTCGGTCGGCAGCGGCCGCACCGCGTCCATGTAGCAGAAGGTTGCGGTCTGCAGGGCCTCGGGCGTGAGCGCGCCGCCTTCGGCCTGGAGCCAGGCAAGCACCTGCTCGCCGACGAAGAGGGTCTCGATGCATTCCTGGAGGCCCGGCATCAGCGCGGCGACGGCGGCGGGGTCGGTCGTCTGCAGCGCCGCGATCCCGGCCTCGATGCCGCCGGCGGCGATGATCGCCTGGCGCGGCGCTTCGGCGAGGGCGCCCACTACCGGCGTCAGGCATTGCCCGCCATAGGTCCGCACGAGCTCGGAGAAGTCAGCCCCCTCTTCCGCCACCCAGGCTTCGACGAGCGCGGCAATCTGCGGATCGACCGGCTGCGCCATCGCGGAGGTGGCGAGCATGGCGCCGGTTGCAGGGGCGATGACGCGAAGAAGCGGTTTCATGCGGCGGACTCCCAAGCCTTGGTCTGATGAGGGTGGCCGGTCACGGGGTGACGGGCGAAATGATGAGGATATCGAGTTCGCGCTCGGGCACGAAATCGGTCTCGGTATCCTCGAAGGTCGTGTCGCCGGTGCGGGTGACGCCGTTGCCGCAGAAGGAGACGAGGGCATCCGGCGATCCCTTGTCGACGGTCAGCCGGAACTGCTGGATCGGGCTCGCCCAGTTCCGCGCGGTGGTCAGGATGTACTGGATGCGCCGCTCGTTGAGGTTCGGGAAGGCCTCGGCGTTGCGGGCGAGGAGCGCACGGGCGGCACGTTCGAAATCGGCGTCCATGCAGTAGCGCTCGCGGTATTCCGGGTCCTCCAGCGTGTAGTCGCCGAAGAAGCCATAGCCGACCACCGGCGCGTAGCGATGCTCGATGATGACGTCACGGCCGGCAGGGAAAGTCTGCTCCCAATGGAAGGCGGTCTCGAGCCGCCACACCGGCAGGAGACCCCAGTCCTCGACCAGGAGCAGCCCGGCCTTCCGGAACGCCTCGATGGTCTCCGCCGGCAGCGCGCCGAGCGCATTGTACGTCGCTTCGTCGGCGGGATTGAGCGGCACGCCGGCATCGACCAGCATCTGCGTCCGGTCGATGCCGAGGGCCGAGACCCGCGTGTATACCTCCGGGGTCAGCGGCTTGCCGTCGACGGTAAGTTCGAAGCCGACGAAGTTCGGATCGCCGGGCCGGGGCATCGCGACCATCAGAAGGTCGCCCACCTCGCCGGCATCGAGCGCCGGGAGCGGGAAGGCGACGGTCACCGTCACCGGCTCGGCGGTGATGTTGCGGAACTGGTAGCGGACGCGAACCTCTTCGGCGGAGACGTAGAGGTCCTCGGAGCGGAGCTCGATCGCGGGATTGTAGACGAGTTCGAGCCCGCCCGCGCCGATCTGCGCGGTCGCGTCATTGGCGGACGCAGGGCCTCCCGACGCAAGGCACGCCGAACCGACGGCGACGAGAAGAGCCGCACTCCAACCCGATCGTTTCACGCTAGAATCCTCCGAGACGAGCAGCGTGGAGTATCGGCGCCGCTCATGGCGGCAGCAAGATGGCGTTCGGACAGGGCCCGGGGCTGCCTTGAGATCGCCGCCGGCCCCCGCTAGCCCTCGGGGGAGCGAAGGAGTCGCCGATGTACGGACTGATCGGACGGATGATCGCCAAGCCCGGCGAGCGCGACGCCCTCCTCGGCCTCATGCGCGAGAGCACGTCCGCTATGCCCGGCTGTCTCAGCTACATCCTCGCGACCGACCCGACCGATCCGGACTCGATCTGGATCACCGAGGTCTGGACCGACAAGGCGTCCCACCAGGCATCGCTGGCGATCCCGGCGGTCCGCGCCACGATCGAAAGGGCGAAACCTCTGATCTCGGGGTTCGGCGAACGGTTCGAGACGGTGCCGGTGGGCGGGGTCGGGCTGTGACTGGACGCAGCCGCCATGGGAGGCATCGGGCGTGAACACGCATCACCGCATCAACTACATCGAGTTGCCGGCGGCCGACCTGCCGGTTGTGAAGGCGTTCTACGAGGCCGCCTTCGGCTGGACCTTCACCGACTACGGCCCGGACTACACCGCGTTCAACGACGGCAGCCTGGACGGCGGATTCACGGCCGGCGAGGTTGTCGGCACGGCCGGACCGCTCGTCATCCTCTATTCCGACGATCTTGAAGGCTCGCTCGAGGCGGTGACCGCCGCGGGCGGGGAGATCGTGCGGCCGATCTTCGCCTTTCCCGGCGGGCGGCGCTTTCACTTCCTCGACCCGGCGGGGAACCAACTCGCGGTGTGGTCGGAATAGACCAGCGCACCGCGGTCGGAGGGTGACACCAGCCGCCGCGCCGCTACTCCGCCGCGTCGGGATCATCCACGGCGGCCCCGCCGTCGAGATTGTCCGCGACCTGGCGGAGGAGCGAGCGAAGCTTCTTGCGGTCCTTGCCGTTGATGCCGGAAAGCGCCGTCTCCTCCACGCCCTCGATGATGGCGTCGAGCCCGTTGAGCGCCTTGCGGCCGCCGCTGGTCAGGAACACCTGCGCCTGGCGGGCGTCGGTCTTGGAGGCGCGGCGCTGGACGTAGCCCTGGGTGGCGAGCCGTCCCACCATCTTGGTGACGGTCGGCGGCTGGACGCCGAGCGTACCCGCGAGATCGGTCATCGACTGGCCGTCGGTATCGGCGAGCGCATAGAGGATGCCCTCCTGGCCCGCGTGAAGGCCGACCGGCCCGAGCGCCGATCCCACGCGCGACCGATAAAGTCGCGCGGCGGCAACAAGACGCCCGGCTACGGATTTTTGATGGTTACGGCTCACGATATGTCCCCCGGCCATATCAAAGCGGGTGCATCGTGCGGTTCTCCCAAGGCTCCGTCAACAGCAATAGGGTGTCGCAGTCAAGACGGCTATGTCTCCCGGGGCGCCGCGCTCTCGTGCCAGCGCCGCAGCGCAAGGTACGAAATCAGGCTCGTTGCCGCGAAAATCGCGATACCTGTCAGGGACAGCAGGACCAGCGCCGCATAGGCGCGGGGCGCATTATACCGGAACTGCGCCTCGAACAGCCGGAAGGCGAGGCCCGCCCCGCGCCCCGCCGATCCGGCAGCGAACTCGGCCACCACCGCCGCGATCAGCGCCAGCCCGCCGCCTATCCTTAGCCCGGTCAGGAAGTAGGGCAGCGCGCTCGGCGCCAGCAGAAGCCGGAGCCGCTTCCATCGCCCGGCGCCGTAGAGCTGGAACAGGTCGAGGAGGTTGTGGTCGACCGACTTCAGGCCCTGCGCGGTGTTGGTGAGGATCGGAAAGAAGGCGACGACGAATGCGAGGATGAGGAGCGCGATCTGCGTGTCCGGCACCCAGACCAGGAGGATCGGCGCGATCGCCACCACTGGCGTGACCTGGAGGATCACGGCGTAGGGATAGAGCGCGAGCTCGATCCAGCGCGACTGGCTCATCAAGACGGCCAGTGCCGCGCCGCCGATGATCGCGAGGGCAAGGGCCGAGAACGTCAGCCTGAGCGTCACGAGGAGCGCGGGACCGAGGATGTGGAAATCCTCGACCAGCGACTGGAACACGAGACCCGGCGCCGGCAGGGCGAACGTCTCGACGTCGAAGATGTCGACGACGAGCTGCCAGACGAGAATGGTCAGCGCGAACATTCCGACCGGCACGAGGATCCGGAGCAGGATCTCGCGGCCGCCGAGGCGGCTCCGCGCGCCGCCGGATTGATCCGTGTTGCTCATCGCGCCGACTCCATCGCGCGATCAAGCGCGATCGTCACGTCGCGGCAGATGGCGTTGTAGGGCGCGCTGGTCCTGAACGCGGCGTCGCGGGGCGCGGCCGGAACCTCGAAGGTCGCGGCGACGCGGCCCGGGCGGGGCGTCATGACAACGAGGCGCTGCGAGAGATAGACCGACTCGAAGACCGAATGCGTGACGAAGACGACCGTCCACCCGAACGATTGCCAGAGGCGGAGGAGATCGTCGTTGAGGCGAAAGCGCGTGATCTCGTCGAGCGCGGCGAACGGCTCGTCGAGGAGGAGGACGCGCGGCCGAGCGACGATCGCGCGGGCGATCGACGCGCGCATCCTCATGCCGCCCGAGAGCTCGCGGGGATACGCCCGCGCAAAGCTCTCGAGGCCGACGAGCGCCAGCGCCTCCATGATCCGGTCGCTTGTGCCGGTCCCCTCGCTCCCCTTGAGACGGAGGGGCAGCCGGACGTTGTCATAGACCGTGGCCCACGGCATCAGCGTCGCATCCTGGAAGACGAAGCCTATGTCGCGGCTCTGGATTGGATCGTCGCCGTGCCAGACGATGCGGCCCTCCGACGGCCTGCTGAGCCCCGCGATCATGCGAAGGGCCGTGGACTTGCCGCAGCCGGACGGGCCGAGGAGGCTCAGGAACGATCCTTCGGGCACGGCGAAGCTCAGCCCGTCGAGGGCTTTCACGCCGCTCCGGTAGCTCTTGCCGACGTCTTCGAGCGAAACGAGCGGGGCGGTGGTCTCCGGTGCAAGCGTGGCGATCCGAACCTCCGTCAGGGCGCTGCCGGCCGAAGCTCCGCGCCAACGCTACGGCAGACGAAGCGGTTCGTGTAGAGCCGCGACAGGTCGAGCCCCGGGTTCACAACCCCGGACGCGACCATCGCGTCATAGAACGACTGGACCCGCGCGTCATCGAAGCAGCCGATCCCGCCTTCGAGCGCCGCACCGGAATCGATAAGCTCGTAGGCCAGCATCTGCTCGAGCGTGAAGGCGAGGAGGTCGTCCGTCATCTCCGGATTCTCCTCCTTGATCAGCGCGTTGCCGAGCGAGTTGTCGCCGTAGAGATAGGTGTACCAGCCGATGATCGACGCATCGACGAAGCGCTGCACGATGTCGGGGTTCGCCTCCACGAAATCCGCCCGGGCTTCGATCATCGTCGATGGCGTGTCGAAGCCGTAGTCGGCGACGAGGAACACCTGCGGGTCGAAGCCGCCTTCGCGGCGCACGAAGAACGGTTCCGAGGTCACGTAGCCCTGCTGCGCCGAACGCGGGTTCTGGAGGAACGGCGCCGGGCTGAAGGTGTAGGGGCGATACTGCTCGTCGGTGAAGCCCGGGAAGGTCGCCTTCATCCAGGTGAAGATCGAGGAATAGACGTCGGTGCCCATGAAGATCGTGTCGAGGGTCGCGAGATCGGCCAGCGTCGTCAGCCCCGCTTCGGGATGGGCGAGGAAGACCTGCGGTTCCTTCTGGAAGATGGCCGCGACCTCGATGATCGGCGGCACGTCCTGCTGCAGGGCGAAGATCGGCTGCAGCAGGTTGCCGGCCATGTAGAACTGCACCTGCCCGGCGAGGAGGAGCTGCCGGTTCGGCGATTGCGGCCCGCCGGGAAGGATCGTGACGTCGAGGCCGAAGCGCTCGTAGGTGCCGTCGGCAAGGGCCTGGTAGAAGCCGCCATGCTCGCCCTCGGCGAACCAGTTGGTCGCGAAGGTGACCGCGTCCTGCGCCTGCGATGGCGAAGCAAGGAGGGCGGCGCCGGCGATGGCGGGAGCAACGAATAGTGTCAGGCGCAAGGGGCTGTCTCCCGGCTGCGGGACGCGGGCTCTGCCGCTCTGAGGCGGAACCCCCGCCGACCGTCGATCACCGACATTTGCCCGCGGGCTCCGTCAGGAATCGGCCTTCATCGGCGATATAAAGGTAATCAGCGGACCCTGATATAATTCTGGCGCATAGGCTCCCTGCGACGGAGCGCCCCCTCCCGGCCTGACGGGCAGCGTCCGAAGGCCCACCATTGGTTGCCGACCATGCCATCCCTTCCCCGCCGCCAGTGGAACGAAATGACGACCGAGGACGTGGCGTCGGGCGGCGCCGTGGACTGGGTGGCGATCCTGCCGGTCGCTGCCATCGAGCAGCACGGCCCGCATTTGCCGCTGGCCACGGACGCCATCATCGGGGCCGGCCTCCTCCACCGGACGATGATGCTTGCCGCAGGCCTGCCGCTGACCGCCCTGCCGATGCAGCAGATCGGCGCCTCCGACGAGCACATCGCGATGGCCGGGACGCTGACGCTGCGGCCCGAAACCCTGGCGCGGACGCTGCTCGAAACCTGCGAGGGCGTCGCCCGGGCCGGAATCCGGCGTCTGATCCTTGTCAGCTCGCATGGCGGCAACGGGCCGACGCTGGACGGCGTCGCCCGAGCGCTGCGGATCAATCACGGCATGCTGGCGGTCGCGACGTCCTTCGCCCGTTTCGGCGTGCCGGACGAGATGTTTTCGGCCGAGGAGCTCGCCTTCGGCATCCATGGCGGCGCGATCGAGACCTCGCTGATGCTGCACCTCCGTCCCGACCTCGTCCGCATGGAAAAGGCGGCCTATTTCGGCTCGCTGCAGCAGGAGCTGGCGGATCGCTATCGGCATCTTCGCGCCTACGGGCCGGTGCAATTCGGCTGGCTCGCGCAGGACCTCAACCCTGCGGGAGTCGTCGGCGACGCCCGCGCGGCCACGGCGCAGAAGGGACGCGCCATCGCCGACCACCAGGCCGGCGCGTTCGCCGAGCTCTGCCGCGAAGTCTGCTCGTTCGACCTCGCCCGCCTGGCGCAGCCCGACGGGGACCCTCCGCTCAAATCGCGGCCGCCGGAGGAGCCGGGCGTTCCCTTCGCGGAGCAGCGCCGCCGCGTGCCCTGATCCCGCCGCAGCTTCCGCGGCTCTGCCTGATCTGCTAGCGGGCTCTCTCAACCGGATGACGTGCGGATGAGAGAGGGAACGCTGAAGGCTGCTGACGCGGACAGCGCCGCAACGCCGCCCGTCGGCGCGTTCACCGTGTTTGTTGCGTTCCTTCGCCTCGGCCTGACCAGCTTCGGCGGGCCGGTCGCTCATATCGGCTTCTTCCGCGACGCCTTCGTCGCGCGGCGGCGGTGGATCGGCGAACGCGCCTATGCCGACCTCGTCGCCCTCTGCCAGTTCCTGCCTGGCCCGGCCTCCAGCCAGGTCGGCATGGGGATCGGCCTCCTCAAGGCCGGGATTCCGGGCGCGCTGGCGGCCTGGGCCGGGTTCACCCTGCCTTCGGCGATCCTGATGATCGCCGCTGCCTATGGCGTGCTCGCGATCGGTGGCGACGAGCCCGGCTGGCTCGCCGGCCTGAAGATCGCCGCGGTCGCGGTCGTGGCGCAGGCCGTGATCGGCATGACGCGAAGCCACGCCTCGGACATCCCGCGCATCGCCATCCTCGTCGCCGGCGCGGCCATCGCCATCGCCTGGCCCGCCGCCGCGGGGCAGATCGCGGCCATCCTGGCCGGCGCGATCGGCGGCTTCTTCCTCAAGCCGGACGCGGCCGACGCCTCCGATTCGTTCCGGCTGCCGAAGGAGATGCCAAAACCGGTCGCGATCGGCGCGCTCGCCTTGTTCGGTGTGCTGCTGGTCGCGCTGCCGGCGCTCGCGGCAACGATCTTCCGGACCCCGGAAGTGATGATCGCCGACGCCAGCTACCGCGCGGGCGCCCTGGTGTTCGGCGGCGGGCACGTCGTGCTGCCGCTCCTCGAGAGCGCGATGGTCGTTCCGGGTTGGGTTTCCGAGAACGCTTTCCTCGCGGGATACGGCATCGCGCAGGCGGTGCCGGGACCACTGTTCAGCTTCGGCGCCTATCTCGGCGCTGCAATGGAGTTCGGCCCCGGCGGCGGCGCCGGCGCGGTCCTCGTCCTCACGATGCTGTTCCTGCCGTCGTTCCTCCTCGTCGTCGGCGTCTTTCCGTTCTGGGACGGACTGCGCCGGAAACCACAGGTCCGGCGTGTCCTGGCCGGCGTCAATGCCGCGGTGGTCGGGCTCCTTCTCGCGGCGCTCTGGGATCCGGTGATCGTGAGCGGCATCCACCGGCCCCTCGACGCCGTCCTCGCGCTCGCCGCCCTCGCCGCGCTGATGCTGCTCAGGATGCCGCCATGGCTGGTAGTCGCGGCCTGTGCCGCGGCCGGCGCGGGGGTCGCGGCGCTGTAGCCTGCTCGTCCCACCGCACGTTCGGGGGTAAGGTGCCAGGCCCCACAGGAGGTCGAAATGCCGATCTCGGTCGACGACTACCTCGCAGGCCTCAGCGGAACGCCCGCCGCCACGGCGATCGCCCTCCGCGACCTCATCCGCAAGACGGCTCCAGGGCTTCGCGAATCCATCAAGTGGGGCCAGCCGGTCTACGAGCTTGGCGGGCCAGTGTGCTACTTCAAGGCACACAAGAACCACGTCACCTTCGGCTTCTGGCGCGGCCAGGACCTGACTTCCCTCAGCCCACGCCTCGAATCCGGGGGCCAGAAGATGGCGCATATCAAGCTCGCCGATCCGGCCGACATCGACATCGCCGAGATCTCGGCGCTGATCGAGCGCGCGATCGAGATCAACAAGGACGACGGCGATCCGACGAAACCGGGGCAGCCGGGCTAGCCCCCGCCGGCGCGGCCGCGGACCTGCGCCACCATGTCGACGATCGCGTCGGTGACCTGCGCGGCGCCCGCCCTGGTGAGGACGAGGTCCATGTGGCCGACGCCCTCGATCACCCGGTGTTCTCCGCCGCCGCCGCTCGCCAGTGAAGCATTGAGCCGCGTCCAAACCCGCCGTGGCTCCTCGTCGGGAACACCCGCGCTCAGCACGATGACGGGCTGTACCGGCGCCCCGAGGGCTACGATGAGCGCCGAGGTCTCGCCCATCGCATCGTGCACCATCGCGACGGTGTCCCAGAACGCGACGGTCTGGTTCATGGCGGAGAATGCATCCGCCGCCGACGATGGCAACTCCGTCGCCGCGGCGCCGGCTAGGCGCATCATCCCTAGGCGCGATGCGAACGGGGCGAGCATGAAGATCATGTCGTCCTCGGTCCGCCACGCCGCGTCGATCTCGGATGGCGTGAGTGGGTGCCCCAGCGGCCGGCCCGGATCGACCAGGACGAGGCCCAACACGTCCTCGAGATGGCGGTCGGCGAAAAGCCGCGAGACGAACCCGCCATAAGAGTGGCCCACCATCACATAGGGCCCGGCCTCCCTGGCATTGGCGAGCAGCGACCCCAGTTCGTCGGCGGCGCGGCTGGCATCGAACGGCGCCTCGCCTGGTTCGCTCCAGCCGAACCCGGCACGGTCATAGGCGCACACACGGGTCGTGGCCGCGACTTCGGGCATGACCAGGGCCCACTGCGCCGAGTTGCTGCCGCCGGCATGGTCGAGAATGACGGTCGGCGTGCCCGCGCCGAAACAATGGATGTGGAGCGAATGGCTGCCGACATCGACAAGCATGCCCGGCGGCGGGAAGCGATCGCGGTCGCTGGCGGAGGCCACGGACTGAAAAATGGCGCCGCCGGCGGCAAGGACGAGAATGAGACCCAGGATGACGGCAAGGCCGACGGTCAGCTTCCGCATCTCTCCCCCCGAACGGCGCGGCCGCATGCGCTCCGGCGTTGGCCCGTAACCCCCGGCCGGAGCAAGACAAGCCGTTCCGCGAAGGAAAAGCCGGGCGCGAGGCCCTGCTCGTTCTCGAGGTGGTCTTCGATCTACCGCGGCGCGAACTGGTCGCCGAAGACCGGATTGTAGTCCGCGAAAGGCACCGCTGCAGACAGATCCCGCAAGTTGTCGCGGCCTAGCAGCATGCGGACGCCGGCGAACAGCGTCCGTTCCCCGCCATTGTTGGTGACCGGCGCTTCGTCCACCGTCTCCCACCAGTGCTCGCCCTGGAAGCCGACATAGATCGAAAATGGCGTGTCGCCGAGTCCCAGTTCCGCGCGAACGCCGTAGTTGAAATTGCGTTCCCGCTGGGTGTCGCCCGGGTCGCTGGTTTCCCACCAGCGCTCGATCGCGGCGTGTGCTGTGATGGCGAAATTCGGCGTTATGAAATACGTGCCGGCGGCCGTCACGTAGACATGACGTTCGCCCTCTTCGGCGTCCTCGCCGGCAATGGGAACCGTATAGCCCGTCTGGATCGCCAGACGGAAATTGCCGAACGATTGCGCAGCCTCGGCCGCCACGTTGATCGCCGTGCCATCCTCCCGACCGACCGAGAGGAGGCCGCCGAGCTGGAGCCCACCGGCAGTCTGGTACACGACATGCGCGCCGAAGCCGCCCTCGCCCCAATTGTCGGTGCCGCCCTCGAAGGTCGACTCCCACAAATTGGCCCAGGCATCGAGCTGCAAGGCAAAGCTGGGGGTGATCCACCATGCGGCGCGGCCCGCCCCGCCGATGGCGGTATCGATCCATGCCTCCTCGAAGTCGATCACCTCGTCCACCGACTGCGTTTCCCCTCCGCGGTCGCGACCAAAATGGGCTGCGACATAGCCGGCGAGCGACGGAACGGTAGCGGGCATCACTTCCGGCGCCACGACGACCGGAACTGGGTCAGCCGCCAGTGCCATCGACGCGTACGCGACCGGTCCGAGAAGAAACGCAAAGCGCCCCGCCGTTCTTTTGAACATCGACACCGCCCCCGCAGGTGATTCAAAGATCAAACAGATTGAGGATGCACGCTTTTGTCCACTGCGTCTCAGGCACCGATACGTTGAACTGCGGGCGCGGGCCGATCGTGTCGCGCCGGCCACACGCATCGGCCCCGTGCGCATACGACCGCTGATGGCTTGCGGCCAGCATCTCTGCCCATCGAACCGCAAAAGGAAAAAGCCGAGCTGTTGCCCGGCTTCTTCCAAGCCCGTCCGTGGGAAGCACGCCTAACGCGGCGCAAACTGGTCGCCGTAGATCGGGTTCAGGTCGGCGAACCCGACGGCATCGCCCATCTCCTGCAGCGAATCACGTCCGAGGAGCATCCTCACGCCGACATAGACCGTACGCGTCCTGAGGTGGTAAGCCTCATCCGGGAAATCGAACGACAACTCCGTTTCCCTCCTGGCCATGTAGCCAGCGTAAACCGATAGCGGCGTCTGTCCGAGGCCCAACTCCACCCGCGCCCCGTAGGTCAGGGCCCGGGAATAGTTCATCTCGTCCTCGTCAGCGGTTTCATACCAGCGGTCGAAGCCGACATGGCCGGTTATCGCGAAATCCGGATTGACGTAGAACGTGCCAGCCGCCGTCACATACCAGGTGCGTTCGCCATCGAGTTGCGCTTCGCCAGCCACGCCAAAGGCAACGCCGGCCTGCCCGGACACGCGGAAATTGCCGAACGACTGGGCGACTTCGCCCGCCGCGTTCACCCAGGCGCCGTCTTCGCGTCCGTAGGACAGGAGGGCGCCGGCCCCAAGACCACCTGGCGTCTGGAAGACCAAATGTGTGCCCACCCCGCCCGTGGCCCAGTTGTTGGTCTCGCCATCGTCGAACCTTCGCTGGAAGAAGTTCGCCCATGCGTCGAGCTGGAGCACCAGCGTCGGGCTGAGATGGAACGCCCCGCGGCCAGCGCCGCCAAGCACAGTCTCGCGCCAGTTGCCCTCGAATTCGGTCTCTTCCTCGACGACGAACCGCTCGAAGAGGGACCGGAAGCCGAAATGGGCGTCGACATAACCGGCCGCAGTCGTCACAGGCGGCGGTGGCACCACCTCGGGCGCGACGACGACTGGCGGCAACGGGTCCGCTGCAAAGGCGGCCGAGGCAAACGCGACGGAACTGAGGAGAACACTCGCAAGGCTGAATTCCTTCATCTCATTGCCCCCTAGGCTCTTGAGATTGGCGGGACGACAGAGGCCAATCGGATCATGCCTCAAGTCGGCCGCTCGACCTTCATCAATCGACAACCTCGCGCGTGTTTGGCACTCATGTGGCGGCGCAGCAACGGGCGGGCCGCGCTTGTGCTCGTCGCGAAACAGCGACCTCCGCAGTGGCTCAAACGAAAAGAGCCGGGCGATTGCCCGGCTCCATCGTGTTGTGTCTGAAGGCCTTAGCGGTGGGCGAAGGGATCGCCATAGATCGGGTTGTAGTCCGCGAACGGAACCGCGTCGTCGAGGGCCCGGAGCGTGTCGCGGCCGAGGAGCATGCGGACGCCGGCGTAGAAGGTGTGGATCCTCTCAATCTGCGTATAGCCATCTCCGCCGTCATCGTAATATTCGCGATCGAAGAAGTAACCGCCATAGATGCTCAGCGGCGACGATCCGAGCTGGAATTCGGCTCGGACCCCGAGTGTCCATTGTCTCGTCGCGTCGCCGTCATCATTCGCCTCATACCAGCGGTGCCATCCGGCATGGCCGGTGATGGCCAGATTTTCGGCGGGGTAGAAGGTGGCGTTGGCGACCACGTAGACGGCGCGCTCGCCAAAGACCTGCGCATCACCTGCGACGGCAAATGCGACACCGCCCTGAGCCGAGACTCGCAGAGAGCCGAAGCTCGTCGCCAGCTCGCCCGCGACGTTGGCCCAGGTGCCGGCCTCTTCGCGTCCGACGGAAGTCAGTGCCCCAAATCGGAAGCCGCTGGCGTCCCCAAAAACGAAGTGCGTGCCGACGCCGCCTTCGCCCGAATTGTCGCTGCCACGCTCTTCGAACCTTTCCTGCCAAAGGTTGAACCAGGCATCGAGTTGCAGCGTAAAGGTCGGGCTAACGCTCCAGGCCCCGCGGCCGGCGCCGCCAATCGCGTTCCTGCGCCACGTACCTTCTCCGTCGGGGTCCCCATTGAAGAAGCCCTCATACCGCCCCCGTTCCAGGGCGAAATGGGCATCCACGTAGCCCGCGAGGTCGGTCACTGGCGTCGGTTGCGGCGTTGGGGCGATGATGACGGGCGTCGGTAACGGGTCGGCGGCAAGCGCCACCGTCGCTAGCGACACCGATCCCAGAATGAACGTCGCGAGCCCTGTCCTCTGCATCTCATACCCCCTGGCTTGCCGTATTCCCATCGAATGTACCCTGATCCATTGGCGCTCGTCTTGGTTAAGCGGCTTCTCCCCAAGAAGACTGAGGAGTGTTGCCGCCGTGCAACGTCGTATGGGCCGAATCCACTGGGCAGACTTAATTGTTGAGCAACCGCGGAAGGCGCGACGAAATTGTTAGGTCCTCTAATCACCGCCTAAAACGATGCCTGCGCACCATCCAAACAACACCTGCAAATGAAAAGAGCCGGGCAATGCCCGGCTCTTGCGTTCACTTCGAAATGGCGTGGCGCTTTTAGCGGTGGGCGAAGGGATCGCCGTAGATCGGGTTGTAGTCCGCGAACGGCACCGCGTCGTCGAGGGCCCGCAGCGTGTCGCGGCCGAGGAGCATGCGGACGCCTGCGTAAACCGTGTGCGAGCGCTGGAGTTCGGTCCAACCCTCATCGTCGCCGTCTACCCAGCGTGCCCTGTCAAAGGCGTACCCAGCGTAGATCGACAGCGGCGACGCGCCGAGCTGGAACTCCGCGCGCGCACCGAGGGTAAGCGTGCGCTCCAGGTCAAGCTCGCCGTCAGTTTCGTACCAGCGACTCCACCCGGCGTGACCGGTAATGGCCAGATTGTCCGTCGGGTAGAACGTGGCGTTCGCGGCCACGTAGACGGCGCGCTCGCCGTCCTGACGCGCGTCACCGGCCACGGCGAACGTGTACCCGCCCTGCGCGGACACGCGGAAGGAGCCAAACGTCCCCGCGACCTCGCCCGCGAGATTTGCCCAAGTGCCCTCGCCGGCCTCCCACGGGCCTTCCGTGTTGCGGCCTACGGAGGTCAGAAGGCCGAACCGTACGCCATCGGCGTCCCCAAACACCAAATGCGTGCCAACGCCGCCATGGCCCCCGTTGGCGCTGAAGCCATCGTCAAACTTCTCCTGCCAGAGGTTGAACCAGGCGTCGAGCTGAAGAGCGAAATTTGGGTTGATGGTCCACGCGGCCCGGCCGGCGCCACCCAGCGCGTTCTCGCGCCACTGGTCGTCGGCTTCCACCGTTTCTTCGAAGAACTCTTCCCAGTAGTTCCATGTGACCCCAAAATGGGCATCGACGTAACCGGCAAGGTCAGCCACCGGGGCGGGTGGCGGCGTCGGCGCGATCACGACCGGCGGCGGAAGCGGGTCCGCGGCAAGGGCCGCCGATGTGAAAGCCACCGTTGAAAGGAGAATAGCCACTAAACCCGTTGTCTTCCGCATCTCATACTCCCCAAGAGAACGCCTAAAGCTGCGGCTGTTATACCCGAGCCGGCGAGATTCGGGTCGCGAGGCGGCCGATTGAAGTTCATCCGATGATGTTGCGGCGCGGCAACAGGCCCGCTAGCCGATGCGGCTCGACTTGCCAAGGTCCAGG
Organism: Bauldia sp.; assembly: GCA_050184415.1. Taxonomy (GTDB): domain Bacteria; phylum Pseudomonadota; class Alphaproteobacteria; order Rhizobiales; family Kaistiaceae; genus JADLGL01. The sequence continues at coordinate 12,093 of JBFXAJ010000009.1, read as the reverse complement.
AAACACAGAGGATTTGCCTGGCCGATATTGCCGAAAACGTAGTGAGCTGATGATTGGAGAAGCGGCCAACGGTCCTCGTCCACGAAATGCGGCGCGCTTGTTGCCGCGGCACAACACTCCCAACGGCGGCAAGCTATCCCCCGATAGCAGCCAGAGCACAGCCCGGCTTGTCGCTGATCCGGTCCACGACGGCCCAGGCCAGATCGTGACCGATCGTTGGATCGTCGCGTACCGGGCGGCGCCCTGCAGGTGGCGCCCATCCTTGAAAACCGTTATCGCTCCGCCGACTTGAGACCCCTCGCGGCGCGTTGCGCGCGACCGCGGCTTTTCGCCGGCAAGAACCATGACAGACCAGCAGAAGACGCCCGTCTACCCCGCCGCTCCGCCCTCTCCGAGCTTTCCTCGGATCGAGGAGGAGATCGGCGCGGCGTGGGATGCGGAGGGGACTTTTGCGGCGTCCATCGAACGGCGGCGCAGCGAGGGCGCGAAGGAGTTCGTGTTCTATGACGGGCCGCCCTTCGCGAACGGCCTCCCGCATTACGGGCACATCGTCACCGGCTTCGTAAAGGACATCGTCCCGCGCTACCAGACGATGAAGGGCAAGCTCGTCGAGCGGAGATTTGGCTGGGACTGCCACGGGCTTCCGGCCGAGCTGACGGTCGAGAAGGAGCTCGGCATCAACGGGCGCCACGCGATCGAAGCGATGGGCATCGCGCGCTTCAATGAGGCGTGTCGGACGTCGGTGATGCGGTTCGCTGGCGACTGGGAGCGCTACGTCAAGCGGCAGGCGCGCTGGGTCGATTTTAAGAACGACTACAAGACCATGGACGTCTCCTACATGGAGAGCGTCATGTGGGCCTTCCAGCAGCTCCACCAGAAGGGGCTGATCTACGAGGGCTTCCGCGTCGTCCCCTATTCGTGGGCGGCGCAGACCCCGCTCTCGAATTTCGAGACCCGCATCGACGATTCCACACGGCCGCGGCAGGACCCGGCGCTGACGGTCGCCTTCCAGCTCCATGCCCGGCCGGGCGAAACCATCGCGCCGAAGCTGGTCGCCTGGACGACCACGCCCTGGACGCTGCCGTCCAACCTCGCGCTCGCGGTCCATCCGGAGGCCGAATACGCCCTCCTCGAGAAGGACGGCGTCCACCTCGTCATGGCCGACGCCTCGCGCGGGCACTACGCCAAGGAGCTGGACGGCTTCGCGAAGGTCGGCGCGCTGTCGGGGCGCGACCTGATCGGCCGGACCTATGAGCCGCTGTTCCCCTATTTCGCGGACACCGAGAACGCCTTCCAGGTGCTCGGCGGCGAGTTCATCGAGCTCGGCGAGGGCACGGGCGTGGTCCACATCGCGCCTGCCTTCGGCGAGGACGACCTCAATGTCGGCCAGGCCGCCGGGATCCCGGTCCGCGATCCGGTCGACCTCGAAGGCAAGTTCACGGACCTCGCGCCGGACTATGCCGGCAAGAACGTCTTCGACGCCAATCGCGACATCATCCGCGATCTCAGGGCGCGCGGCGTCGTCCTCCGCCACGAGACCTACGAGCACAACTACCCGCATTGCTGGCGGACGCGCGAGCCGCTGATCTACAAGGCGATGCCGTCCTGGTTCGTGAAGGTCACCGCCTTCAAGGACCGGATGGTCGAGCTCAACAAGTCGATCACCTGGACGCCGGAGCATATCCGCGACGGCCTCTTCGGCAACTGGCTCGCCAACGCCCGCGACTGGAACATCGGCCGCAACCGCTTCTGGGGTGCGCCGATCCCGGCCTGGAAGTCGGACAATCCGGCCTATCCGCGGATCGACGTCTATGGCTCGATCGCCGAGCTCGAGCGCGATTTCGGTGTGAAGGTGCCGGACCTCCACCGCCCGTTCATCGACGAGCTGGTGCGCCCGAACCCCGACGATCCGACCGGACGATCGATGATGCGCCGGGTGCCGGACGTCCTCGACTGCTGGTTCGAATCGGGCTCGATGCCGTTCGCGCAGGTCCACTATCCGTTCGAGAACAAGGAGTGGTTCGAGAGCCACTTCCCCGGCGACTTCATCGTCGAATATGTCGCGCAGACCCGCGGCTGGTTCTACACGCTCATGGTGATGGCGACCGCGCTGTTCGACCGCGCGCCGTTCCGCACCGTGATCTGCCACGGCGTCGTGCTCGACGAGAACGCGCAGAAGCTCTCGAAGAGCCTTCGCAACTATCCCGACCCGTTCGAGATGTTCGATACCTACGGCGCGGATGCCCTGCGCTGGTTCATGGTGTCGTCGCCGCTGATGGCAGGCGGCGACCTCCGCATCGACAAGGAGGGCAAGGTCGTGGCGCCGGCGGTACGCCAGGTGCTGCTGCCGCTGTGGAACGCCTATTCGTTCTTCACCCTCTACGCCAATATCGACGGCATCAGGGGCAAGCTCGTCACTACGGCGGAGGCCGAACTCGATCGCTACATCCTCGGCAAGACCGGCGAGTTAGTCGCCGCGGTCGGGAAGGCGATGGATACCCTCGACCTTCCCGGCGCGTGCGCGGCGTTCGCCCCGTTCATCGACGCGCTCAACAACTGGTACATCCGGCGCTCGCGCGACCGGTTCTGGCGCTCCGGCGCCGACGCCGACAAGATCGCGGCCTACGACACGCTCTACACTGCGCTGGTGACGGCGACGCGAACGCTCGCGCCGTTCCTGCCCTATCTGACCGACTACATCCACCGTGCGCTGACCGGCGAGTCGGTGCACCTTGAGGAGTGGCCGGACGCTGGGGCGCTCGCGACGGACCATGCGCTCGTCGAGCGGATGGACCTGGCGCGCGAGGTTGCCTCCGCGGCTCTCTCGATCCGTACCGCGAGGAATCTCCGCACACGCCTGCCGCTGCGGACGCTCACGGTCGCGCATCCGCGGCGCGAGCTCCTAGAGCCGCTCCGCGACGTGATCGCGGACGAGGTGAATGTGAAGGAGGTCGTCCTCGAGACCGACCCGTCGGTCTACGGCACGACAGAGGCCGCGGTCGATGCGCGCCAGGTCGGCAAGCGCCTTGGCAAGGCGATGAAGGACGTGCTCGCCGCGACCAAGTCGGGCAACTGGAAGCCGGTCGGCGGCGGTGCGATCGAGGCCGCCGGCGAAGTGATCCAGCCGGGCGAGTACGAGCTCCGCTTCCGTGCGCAGCAGGGGCTCGACGCGGCGTCCTTCTCCGGTTCCGCCGGCGTCGTCGTCCTCGACACGACGGTCGATCCCGAGCTCGAGGCGGAGGGCATCGCGCGGGACTTCATCCGCGCGGTTCAGGTGGCCCGCAAGGACGCCGGCTTCAACGTCGCCGACCGGATCCACATCGAGGTCAGCGCGCCGGGCGATGCGTCGCGCGCGATCGAAGCTCACGCCGACATGGTGAAGAGCGAGACGCTCGGCCTTTCGCTCGCCTTCACGGATGCGCCAGCCGGAACCGTCGCGGAGACGAAGCTCCTCGACCAGCCGGTAGCGATCGGCGTCCGCGTCGCCTGATGGGCAGGAGAAGCGGCGTCTTGTGGGTCGTGCTCGGTAGGGCTTTCCTGACGCACCGAGGTCCTGCTGCCCAAGGCCGTTCGTCGGTCACCCGACGCTACGGCGCCGCGGGAGCCGGGGTGGGCGCCGGTTCGGGGGCAGGCGCCGGTGCGGGCGCCGGATCCGGCGTCGGCGCGGGAGCCGGTGCTGGTTCAGGGGTCGGTACGGGTACCGGAACCGGATCCACGACGACCGGCGGCGTGTTCACGTCAACGTCGATATCACCATCACGATCGAAGGTGCCGAAGCCGTCGAAGACGAAGAAGAGCACCACACCAACAATGATTACCCCGATGATCACCCCGAGAAGGGCAGTACTTCCCGAACGGTCTTCGGCCATGACAAACCTCTCTGCTCTATCAAGCAGATGAGGAACGCCGAATAGTCAGAATCGTTCCTTGCTGCGGTCCGCGACCAGGCTCCCGCACCCATGTCGACGCCACCGAATACCGTGGCGTCCATGCCCGACCGAGGCACCGGAACCCATCGCCGGCGCACGAAACTGACGCGGCACGGCTCTTGCGTTTCCTCACTCCGCAGACGGCTCGCGGGTCCGAGACGGCGGGCAGGTGCGTCGGGCATTGACGCCTGCGTCATGCTCCGCGACATGGGCCGCAATCATCGCGCCGCGCGCGCGACGGTTCCGGGGGGCCGATCTTTTTGGCCGACAGAGGGGAAAGCACCGGCCGATGAAGATCGCGACCTACAACATCAACAACATCCGCCGCCGGCTGCCGAACCTTCTGTCCTGGCTCGAGGAGGCGAAGCCCGACGTGGTCGCGCTCCAGGAGCTGAAGACGGTCGACGCCGAGTTCCCGATCGACCCGATCGCCAACGCCGGCTACGGCGCGGTGTGGCGCGGCCAGACGAGCTGGAACGGCGTGGCGATCCTGGCGCGCGGCGCCGAGCCGGTCCTGACCCGAAAACACCTTCCGGGCGACGACGAGGACAAGCAGGCGCGCTACATCGAGGCGGCCGTCGGCGGCATCCTCGTCACTTCGATCTACCTGCCCAACGGCAATCCGCAGCCCGGACCGAAGTTCAAGTACAAGCTGGCGTGGTTCGAGCGGCTGATCGCCCATGCCGCGGAGCTGTGGGCCTCCGGCCTCCCGGTTGTGATGATGGGCGACTACAACGTCGTCCCGACCGAGTTCGACATCTACCGGAAGCACTCCTACGCCAAGAACGCGCTCCTCCAGCCGGAGCCGCGCGCGGCCTACGAGCGCCTGCTCGGCCAAGGCTGGACGGACGCGCTGCGGACGCTCCATCCGGACGATCCGATGTTCACCTTCTGGAGCTACGAGTTCAACCGCTGGACCACGAACCACGGCATGCGGCTCGACCATCTGCTCCTGTCGGCCGACGTCACGGCGCGCCTCGTCGCCGCCGGCGTGGACAAGCACATCCGCGGCGCGTTCGACGCCAGCGATCATGCGCCGGCGTGGGTCGAGATCGATTAGCCGGCTCAGTTCCCCGAAGGGAGCCGCGACCGCGCCGCCCCTACGGGGCGCTTCTCTCAGGCTCTCGTCGGCCTAGGAGCGCCCAGCTCAAGAAGCAGACCCCTGCGAATACAGCCACGATAGCGGTCGGTGCCGCGAGCTGGCCGTCCAGCGGCAATGTGGTCCACGAAACGACGATGACGATCGCGACCGCGGCAGCGGTCCACAGCACCGGGCGCGACGCGATCGGACCCGCAAAGAGGAAAGTGAGCAGCAGAAGCGCCAAAGCTATGGGCCATGAGAAAATCGCACCGGCGAGTACGAAGAACGTGAACCCGGTGATCACCTCGGGGGCCGGTGCAGGCGACAGAATGATCCAAATCATGGACCCGCAAACGAGCCCGAACAGGTAGGAGACCAATACCCGTCCGACCAGTGCACTACGCTTTGCGATCGTCATTCTTGGAGCCCACTCCCCCGTAGCTGCGCCCCGCGCGCTTGGCGGAACCGTCGGCACTCACTCCACCCGCAGCCGCTCGACCACGTCGCTGAACGCGAAGCCAGGTTGCGGGCCGCCCGACACGACATAGATGAACCCGCCGAGCGTTGCAGCGCCGAGCCCGTGACGCGCGGTCGGCATCGGCGGACCGGCCTGCCAGGCATCGGCCGCGATGTCATAGCGCTCCGCCTCGTCGAAGGTGCCGGGCGGCCCCTCGCCGCCGAACAGGTAGACGAACCCGCCTTGTTCGACGGCGGCGACGCCGCTGCGCCCGGTCGGCACCGGCGCGCCCGTGCGCCAGGTGTCGGTGGCGAGGTCGTAGATCTCGTTGGTGGTGAGGAGGAAGCCGGCCGGATTGCGCCCGGCGACGGCGACGATGGCCCCGTCGACGAATGCCGCCGCGAGGTGGTTGCGCGCCGTGGGCAGCGGCGCGAGGGTGGACCAAAGGCCAACGGCCGGGTCGAACACTTCGTGCGCCGTGCTGTCGCGGCCAGCGGCATCCTCGCCGCCGATGGCGTGGATCCTCCCATCCGCGACCACGACGGCCAGCGCCCCCCGCGGTGTAATGAGCGGCGGCGCATCGCGCCAGGCATCGCCGGCAAGGTCGTACACCATCACGCGGCTCGTCGCGCGGAAGGTGGTCTCGACATAGCCGCCGACCACCCACAGCTCGCCATCGAGGAAGACGAGACCCGTATGGTTCACGCCCTCAGGGAGGTCGGTGATGTGAGACCACGCATCCGCAGCGGGATCATAGGCGTAGACGGCCCGCGGCGCCGACGCGCGGCCGAGGACCGACGGCCCGAAACCGCCGAGCACGTAGAGGCGCTCGCCGTCGGTCGTGGCGCTGAGTTCGGTCCGGAGGTCGGGGATCGGCGCCACCGCCTCCCAGGTCCCGGTGAACGTGCCGGGGGCCTGCGCCCAGACGGCCGACGCGGTGAGAACCAGTGCAAGGGACACAGCAAGTCGGCGCATGGCGTCCTCCATTCGCACCCCCGGCGGAGCGTAGCGCGAAGACCGGCGCGGCGCGAAGAGGGCGCCGTTGCGGCAGACTCCTACCCCGACGTGATCCGCATCTCCCGGATCTTGTCGCCCTCGACCGTGAACACCATCCGGCTCGGACCGCTGAAGAAGCTCCTCTTCCAGTCGCCGACGACGGAAACGATGTCGCCGCGGCGCTGAGCCCGCGTCACCGTCAGCCGACCCTTGGCGCCGATGAGCTCGCGGGCATTCCACGCGGCGATCTCGTCGCGGCCGCGGTAGGCGTTGCCCCAATCGTCGACAAGCCCGTCGGCCGTGAAGGCATCGAGAAAGGCATCGGTATCGCCACCATTGATGGCGGCGACGACCGCGTCGATCGGAGCGGGGATGGCGACCGCCTCGGCCATCGCATTATTCTGCCGCTTCGCTTCGCGTGGGTTCCGCGCCGCCGAGGAAGCCGCCGGACTGCCGTTGCCACAGCGAGGCGTAGAGGCCGTCGCGGGCGAGGAGCTGCTGGTGCGAGCCGCTCTCGACGATCCGGCCCTCGTCCATGACGATCAGCCGGTCGAGCATCGCGATCGTCGACAGCCGGTGCGCGATCGCGATCACCGTCTTGCCGGCCATCAGTGTCATCAGGTGCTCCTGGATCGCGGCCTCGACCTCGGAGTCGAGCGCCGAGGTCGCCTCGTCAAGGACGAGGATCGGGGCATTCTTGAGGAACACGCGGGCGATCGCGATGCGCTGCCGCTGCCCGCCGGACAGTTTCACGCCGCGCTCGCCGACATGCGCGTCATAGGCCGGCCGCCCCTTCGGGTCGGAGATCGTGCGGATGAACTCGTCCGCATGCGCCCGCCGCGCCGCGTCGACGACCTCGTCCTCGCTCGCCTCGGGGTGGCCGTAGAGGATGTTGTCGCGGATCGAGCGGTGGAGCAGCGACGAATCCTGCGTGACGAAGCCGATCTTCCGCCGGAGGCTCTCCTGGGTGACGTCGGCGATGTCCTGGCCGTCGATGAGGATGCGGCCGGATTCCACGTCGAAGAAACGGAGCAGCAGATTGACGAGCGTCGACTTTCCGGCGCCCGACCGCCCAACGAGACCGACCTTCTCGCCGGCCGCGATCGTGAGCGACAGATCGTCGATCACGCCGGACTCGCGCCCGTAGTGGAAGCGGACGTGCTCGAACCGGATCTCGCCCTTGCTCACGACGAGTTCAGGCGCGCCGGGCTTGTCGGTCACCGACACGCTCTTCGCGATCGTGTTCATGCCGTCCTGGACGACGCCGATCTGCTCGAAGAGGCCTGCGGCCTCCCAGACGATCCATTGCGCGGTCGAGCGGAGGCGCATGGCGAGCGCGACGGCCACCGCCACAGCGCCCGGCGTGATCGACGCGTTCAGCCAGGCGTAGATCGCGATGCCGCCGATGCCGGCGAGAAGCAGCGCGTTGAGGGTCTCGAGCGCGATGTTGAGCCGGCTCGTCAGCCGGAACATCGGGTAGACCGTGCCCATGAAATCGACCATCGCGTCCTTGGCATAGGTCTCCTCGCGCCTCGAATGCGCGAACAGTTTCACGGTCTGGATGTTGGTGTAGCTGTCGACGATGCGTCCGGTCAGCTCGGCGCGCGCGTTTGCCTGGAGGGCCGAGATCTTGCCCATCCGCGGGATGAAATAGGAGACGATCGCGACATAGCCGACGAGCCAGACGACGAGCGGGATCACCAGGATCGCGTCCGCCTGGCCGAGGAGCACCACCGAGCCGACGAAGAATACGATGATGTAGACGAAGACGTCCACGATCTTCATCAGGACGTCGCGCACCGCCTGCGCGGTCTGCATCACCTTGGTCGCGATCCGGCCGGCGAAATCGTTCTGGAAGAACGACATGCTCTGGCCGAGGACGTAGCGGTGCCCGATCCAGCGGGCGAGCATCGAGTGATTGCCGAAGATCGTCTGGTTGTGGATCAGCGTCTGGAAGACGACCACCACGGGGAAGACGATGACGATCAGGATGCCCATGAAGATGAGCTGGCTGCCCTGCTCGCCGATGAACGTCCCGCGATCCGCGGCGGCCAGCCAGTCGACCAGCTTGCCGGTGAAGGAAAAGAAGACGAGCTCGATGACCGACAGCGCGACCGTCAGCACGCCCGAAAGCGCGAGCCAGGGCAGCACCGGCCGCGAATAGTGGACGATGAAGCGCAGCAGTCCGCGCGGCGGCGTCACGGGCGGCGCCGTCGGATAGATATCTATCCGGGACTCGAAAAAGCGGAACACGGGATTGCTCGCGAAAAAAGGGGGCGCGGTTGTTGATCCCTCTTCGCGGCATTTTCGTGGAAAGGGCGCGCAAGTCAAAGAGGGCGTTTGCGGACCGCGGCCGCAAGCCGACAAGGCCGGCCTCGTTGGAACGGACCGGCCGCGAACACTCCACCACGGTTCCAGACGCGATGGGTCCCGGCCTGAGCCGGGACAACGCTGCGACTAACGAAAACGGCCCGCCGCTGGCGGGCCGTTTTTGAGGTCTCGCGTTGGTTGCGGGGACAGGATTTGAACCTGTGACCTTCAGGTTATGAGCCTGACGAGCTACCGGGCTGCTCCACCCCGCGCCACGAATGCGCAACGGGTCCGAAGGCCCGTCCGGAGCGCTGATATACTCACATCGGACCGACATGAGAAGGGGGTCGCGGCATATTGCGCGACGGCTCCGCGACATTCTCGTGAACGCCGGCGCCACGGGATCGCGGGGGCAATTTTCGCCCGCCATCCGGGTCCCTCATCGCCGGCAACGCGCGAATCCGGCGACCGCTTTGACAGCCTAACGCCCGGCAATGACAATCGCATTGTCATGACGACTCAGCCGAAGCCCAAGCCGGTGCCGCTCCTCGTCTCGGAGGTCCGCCGCATCGCGTCGCTGCTCGACCGCGTCAGCGCAGCCCTGCATGCCGGCAGCGAACTCTCCACCGCGGGACGCGACATCCTCGAGTCGATCGCGCTGGGTCCGGCCACCGTGCCGGACCACGCCGAGCGACGAGGGGTCTCGCGCCAGCATATCCAGGCCGTCGTCGACCAGCTCCTTGCAGCAGGACTCGTGGCGAGGCGGGACAATCCAGTGCACAAGCGATCCGTGTTCATCGTCGCGACGGCGGCCGGCGCGGATGTCCTCCGCGAGAAGACCGCGCGGGAGCGGCCGGTAGGGAGGGCCCTTGCCAGCGCGGTGAGCGAGGACGACGCGCTGATGGCGGCGGCGGCGCTCGTCCGCCTTCGCGAGCGGCTGGAGATGTTCGCGGCGGGCGGGAGCGCGACCGGGCAGCCTCCGGTGAACGCAAAGGCGCAGCGCTAGCGGAAGCTACTTCGGAAGGGCGGCGGCCTCGGCTTGCCCTCGCTTGTGCGGTCCGGGTTCCGCTGCCGATCACCAACAGTCAACGGGCCAGGCGCGGTCAGCGCGCAATCCGACCGGCGGGGCTGGCGCCCGGCATGGAGTCCAACGCTAGCCGGACTTGGGTCGCTTGGGCCGTGCAGCCTTCATGGCCCACCGTCGTGCAAGGGTCTGGACCCTCGCCGCGAGGTGTTCCCCCTGCTCGTCATGCGGATCGAAGTGCTCGCCGAGCATCTCGAGGGCGTCCGTATGACTTTCGTGGGTGGGGTCGGCCAGCGCGGCGCGAAGTTCCGCATATCCGTAGGCGCCGCCGCTATCCTCGGGCGGGCAGCGATTTGCCGCGGCAATGAGCAACGGATAGGAAATACCCGATCGCGGCGGAGCGGGCCGTCCGACGGCGATCTTGTGGAGCCAGGAATCTCCGAGATCGTAGACATAGGTCAGCGTTCGCCGTCCGGTTGCCTCCAAGGCCCGAATGAGCGTCCATCGCGTCGCGACCTCGACTGGCGGGTCAAAGTCGGGGTCAGGCCCCCAACTGATGCGACCGGCCTCGAACAGATAGAGATGGCGGTCCTCCCATCCCATCGCCGCCTGGATGGCCTGATGGAGCCGAGCGAGCGTTATGGACGCAGGCACGTCGAGCTTACGGACGACCGGAGGATCGACATCCTCAAGAGTGATCTTGAGTGACATGATAGCGTCGGCCGCAACGCCCTCGGGGAGCGAGCGGCCGCGCAGGCGCGCGGAGGCCGCCCGCATCATGGCCCCGAGTGTTGGCCCGGTCGGGAATGTTCGCCTTCGCTGCGGTTGGCTGCTCACCGGCGGCCGGCGGAAATGGCTGCCACGCCGGTGCGGAAAGGCCTGTGCGCGCTCACGCCGCTTGGCACGACACTCCTCCAACTCCAGGAGGCTCGATCATCGCTTCTTTGGAAACGGCCGCAAGGCCCGCAGGTGAGAAGCACACAGTCGCGTATCGCAGCCCCGTTGACCGTCCGGAGACGCAAAAAAACGCCGCGCTGACCGAAGCCAGCGCGGCGCTTCAGAAGCGTCGACATCGCAAAGAGAAGATTGTCTCGAGAAACGTTTCGTCTGCCCTTGGCAGGCCTGGCGGCGACCTACTCTCCCACGTCTTGAGACGCAGTACCATTGGCGCTGAGGAGTTTAACGGCCGAGTTCGGAATGGGATCGGGTTCAGGCTCCCCGCAAAGACCACCAGGCCGGCGAAGGGCAGTTGAGAAAACACCGTTCGACTTTCGTCGAGCAGTACAAGCTGGTCAGTTTTGATCGTCCGGCCGCATGGGCACGGACAATGAGAGTGATCAAGCCAAACGAGCGATTAGTACCGGTAAGCTTCACGCATTGCTGCGCTTCCACACCCGGCCTATCAACGTGGTCGTCTACCACGACTCTTCAGGGAGAACTCGTTTTGAGGTGGGTTTCCCGCTTAGATGCTTTCAGCGGTTATCCCGTCCGTACATAGCTACCCTGCAATGCGGCTGGCGCCACAACAGGTCCACCAGAGGTACGTTCATCCCGGTCCTCTCGTACTAGGGACAAATCCTCTCAATTCTCCTACACCCACGGCAGATAGGGACCGAACTGTCTCACGACGTTCTGAACCCAACTCACGTACCACTTTAATCGGCGAACAGCCGAACCCTTGGGACCTGCTCCAGCCCCAGGATGTGATGAGTCGACATCGAGGTGCCAAACGATGCCGTCGCTATGGACGCTTGGGCATCATCAGCCTGTTATCCCCAGAGTACCTTTTATCCGTTGAGCGATGGCCCGTCCACGTGGGACCACCGGATCACTATGACCGTCTTTCGACTCTGCTCGACTTGTCAGTCTCGCAGTCAGGCGGGCTTATGCCATTGCACTCGACGAGCGATTTCCGACCGCTCTGAGCCCACCATTGCGCGCCTCCGTTACTCTTTGGGAGGCGACCGCCCCAGTCAAACTACCCACCATGCACTGTCCCGGACCCGGATAACGGGCCGCGGTTAGACGTTCATAACAGTAAGGGTGGTATTTCAAGGGTGACTCCACCACGGCTGGCGCCGCGGCTTCAAAGTCTACCACCTATCCTACACATACCGCAACGAACGCCAGTGCAAAGCTATAGTAAAGGTGCACGGGGTCTTTCCGTCTGACCGCAGGAACCCCGCATCTTCACGGGGAATTCAATTTCACTGAGTCTATGCTGGAGACAGCGGGGAAGTCGTTACGCCATTCGTGCAGGTCGGAACTTACCCGACAAGGAATTTCGCTACCTTAG